>NSIM01000038.1 GCA_002737705.1 Flavobacteriales bacterium | reverse complement strand
TGACGCTTTTTGCTATATTTGAACTTCGGCTCTTCGTATCGGGTTTAGTGGTAAAAATCGCCACCTTCGGGTAGCTGCAAACCGTTATATTCAATGGTTGCGCTCAACACACTTACCGCAACTAAATTATTTTTTGCCAACACAGCATTATGAATTTTCAGGTTTTAATTATATTAATTGTAGCAATAGCTGTAGCTGTATTTAATCGTTGGCTATTTAAAATAAAACGTAAACAACGCATTGACTATTATAGAAACGACTATCTCACATCAGAAGCATGGAAACGTAAGCGGTATGTTGTTCTTAAACGAGATAATTGGCGTTGTGTATATTGCGGTGGTCGTGCGACACAGGTTCACCATAAACGATACGCAAAATACAATATTGGAAAAGAACCAATCGAATGGCTTGTTTCAGTATGCAAATCTTGTCATGACAAACAACATAATTGACTGAGTAAAATGCCGAACGCATTTTTTTCGTGGGTGTTTTGAGCTTACAATCACTCAGCCAGCCACCATTTCCTTTTAAAGGATTTGCCATCGATTTTATTCTTAGGAATTCGATCTAATAAGAATGCCATCGCCTCATCATAACTATCTGTAATCAAATAAATCTGGTGATCCTCTGCCGAAATCGTTTGATTGGCTTCCATCAATTTAAGCTGCGCTATTAATTTTGACCAGTATTCTGTTCCGAATAATACCAATGGAAATTTGGGAATTTTCTCACATTGAACAAGCGTAAATACTTCAAAAAATTCGTCGAGTGTACCCAATCCTCCGGGCATGATTACAAATCCCACAGAGTATTTAAAAAGCAGGACTTTGCGAACAAAGAAATACTTAATATTTACCCATATATCTAAATATGGATTCGGTGTTTGTTCAAAAGGCAATTCAATATTAATTCCAATTGTGTGGCCACCAGCTTCTTTTGCTCCTCTGCTGGCCGCTTCCATTACACCAGGACCACCTCCAGTAACCACGTTGAAGCCAGCTTTTGCAACTCGAAATCCCATTTCTCTCGCTTTTTGATAATAAATATTGTCTTCTCCGAAGCGGGCTGAACCAAAAATGGAGATGCTGGGACCCTCAAAGTGAAGGTAACGAAATCCTTTCAGAAATTGAAAGAAGACAGAAATTGCAAAAAAGAATTCAGAGAATCTACTTTGTGGGCCTTCAAATTGTTGTAAATCGTTATTTCTATTCAGTTTCTGCATGTATTTTTTTAAATAGGGTTATAAAGTTGCGTATTCTACAAAAAAATCCATGTAGTATTTTATAAATACAGTGCAAATATCAGACAAAAAACCTTCTCATGGGTTTTTGTCTGATATTTTGGAGGTAAAAACGGGTGTTAAAATCGTTCCGATGCCTGGAAAAAGAAATCGCCTTCAATGGCTGCATTTTCATCGCTGTCACTGCCGTGAATGGCATTGGCATCGATACTTTTTGCATACAGATTGCGGATGGTTCCGGCCCCTGCTTTTTGTGGATCAGTTGCACCAATGAGCAATCGAAAGTCTTCTATGGCATTGGTTTTTTCTACAATGGCAGCATACACGGGCCCGCTGCTCATAAAATCAACCAAAGCATTAAAAAATGGTCTTTCTCTGTGAATGTCATAAAAATCTCCCGCTTTTTCGTGGCTGAGTTGGGTATACTTCAACGCAACAATTTTAAAGCCAGACTGAATAATATGATCCAAAATTTTTCCTGCGTGGCCGTTTGCTACTGCATCGGGCTTAATCATTGTAAAAGTGCGGTTTGTTGCCATGGTGTTTTTATCGCCGCAAATTTCCGAAAAATCAGTCAGATTATTGCACGTAATCACTTAAATAGTTGTATTTATCGGTCAGTTTGCCTGCCTTACAGATGGTTGCACCAAGAAGCAGTCGCGACTTTTTCTCAAAAAGTGCGGGAATTACCAATTGCAAAAGCATTTCTCCAAACTCTTCACTTGCATCTCGTGGAAGTTCATTGGGCAGGTTTCCAACGGCCATAATGTCTATGCTGTCTTTAGAATATGGCTCACAAGGTGCTTGCTTTGATCTGCTCCAACCCATCACGGGATTTTCAATCGAAGTTGATTTATAGGTTATTGGCACACTTCCGTCTATATCGCAACTAATATCAGCAATTACAGTTGGGACAAATTGGGCCGAAGCGGTATCTAATTTTTCAAATAATCGTGGCAAGTCAGTGGTCCAGTAAATGCCATTTATAAACAAATCAGTGTGGCTTATATAGGCAGAAAATTGTGATTTATACTCTTTGTGGTGGCTATAAAAATGTTTGGTATTCCAAGAATTTTGGCTGGGATGAATGTACAATTCTGGGCTATTTAATTGCACAAAAATGGGTTCATTGTATTGCATATGAAGAAATTGTTCTGGGCTGACCTCTCGTAATTGCAACGCGCGTAAAAGGTCTAAAGCTCCTTGAGAAACACGACCTCCTCCGCTAACCAAAATGCGCATATTGGGCAATTTGATCTTTAGTAACTGTGTTAAAAGAGATGCGTAATTTGTACTTTGGTGGGCCGGTTTTAGGGTAAATAAACCATGTTTTTTCCCATAGGCAAGGAACCCATTATAGGTTCCAACAATTCCAGCAAAACGACCAAAGCCCAATACACGTTGTCCATTTTCATACTGTAATATTTCGTAATCAATGAGGGTAATATTTTTTGTGAGGATGGATTTTAACATCTCTCGGTTATACGGTTGTTTTTTGATTGTATGGGAAAAAAAGAAATATGTTTTGCCCGGAATTAGGGCATCCGCCGGCAGTTCTTTTATGTTAAAAATAATTTCAGCACCCTGCAAGTCATTGACTACTTCAATGCCTACTTCTCGGTATTGTTGATCACTAAATGCCCGAGAAGGCGAAGATTCAACCAGTATTTTTGTATTGGGATAACGATTTTGTAATGCGATGCATTGGATAGGAGAAAGTGCCACGCGTTTGTCTGGTGGATTTTTTCGTTCTCTAGAAAGGCCAATTTTCACCCCTCAAAGTAACAAAAGAATCTCCTTTCTTTGCTGTATTTTAATAAGATAGTTGTCATTCTCAATTCTTAGAATGAAGCATGTTATATTTGCGCCCCAATGAGAAGGATACCCTGGCTTTTTTTGTACGGCACATGGCTGATAATGTATCAATCTTGCCATTCAAGCCCTGAAACTAGGCAAATCAAAAAAGATTCTGTCAAACAAGAAAAAGTGCAAGTGAAGTCGCCCATTGATTCTGTTTGGAATGCGTTTGCACACTATATCTCGGGAATGCATTATACAGGTAGCGATAGTTGCGAACAGACTGAATTTTGGAAACTGCATGCAGCAAAAACAGATTTGCGTTGGCGGTTGTTGATGCAAAATGTGGGAAATCCCATAGAAAATTGGGTATATGAAAAAAAATATCTTGGGGGGAGTGGTGCCCCAAATACCCTCATTTATCCTTTTGCTGGTGGCGATTTCTTCTATGCCAATCTATTTTTTCCCAACCGTGATACAATTATTATGATTGGATTAGAGTCCGTTGGATCGTCTTTTGACAATACCCAGATTCCTGAATCTAAAATGGAAGATTATCTCAGCACACTAGACAGGTGTATGTTTTATCCTCATAAGTTGGGTTTTTTTCGTACCCTGAGTATGGATGATGATTTTGCCCACGAAATGATGAATGGAACACTTCATACTTTGCTTTTTTATATTGTCCGAAGTGGTTTTAATATTCATTATGTTACGTATTTCAATCTTGATAGCAATGGCAATTTCAATGATTTCACGAACAAAAAAATTAATGAAAACATAGGCTCGCGGATAGGCTATTCAAAATCCAATGACAAAACCGTCCGGGAATTGGTCTATATAAGTCGTGATATCAGCAATGCTGGAAATGTCAAATCTCCCGGAACAATGGCTTTTTTGACACGACGTGGAAAGGCCGTTTCTTTTATGAAAGCAGCCAGTTACTTAATGTATAAACCCTATTTTTCAGACATCACTAAAATTGTATTAAATCAGTCTCAAATCATTCTCCAGGACGATAGTGGAATGCCATTGGATAGTATGCGAAAGGCCGGATTTACATCAGAAGTATTGGGTGAGTACAGCAGAACCATCAAATTGTTCTCGAATTATTTTCAACCCTCTATGTTTGACGAATACGCATCAAAAAAGCCCGCAAAACTCCCCTTCACCATTGGCTATAATGCAGAATTTGGAGAATGTAATTTACAGTTGTGTGTAAAAAAATGAGCCAATTTATTTTCCTAACAGCAGCGTGGTTAACGCCAGCGCTGACCGATGAAAGGGCTGAAATCATTACTGCCTGTTTGGCGCCCGGCGCTAAACTCCTTTTAAGTGGACTTCAACAAGGTGATATTGCATTGCCAAGACTCGCAGCAGAGGGCAAGCAGACTAAAATGTCTTAAGACTGAAATATGTGGCAAATGGGTGTTACTATTGTTTGAAAAATCTGCTGTGTAGGTGTGATATTTGTGTGATTTTTTATTCCTACTATTCTTGACGAATATAATAACATTATTGCCCGATGCAGTAGCAAACCAGATTGCTGCAGGCGAAGTTGTGCAAAGACCAGCCAATGCGGTAAAGGAATTACTTGAAAATAGTTTGGATGCAGGAGCGACAAAAATCAGTTTACTGATTCGTGACGGGGGGATTACATCCATTCAGGTAATTGACAATGGCAAGGGTATGAGCGAAATGGATGTTCGGCTCTGCTGGGAACGCTATGCTACGTCTAAAATTAAAAAAGTAGAGGACTTGTTTCAATTGCAAACCTATGGGTTTAGGGGCGAGGCAATGGCATCCATAGCGGCTGTTTCTCAGGTAGAGATGAAGTCGCGCCGTACCGAAGATGAGTGGGCCCAATATATTCGAATAGAAGGAAGTATAGTCATAGAGCAAAAACCTGATGCCTCACCCATCGGAACCTCGATCACCCTAAACAACCTTTTTTATAATATTCCAGCCCGACGCAATTTTCTGAAATCAATTTCTGTTGAAACCAAGCACATCATGGAAGAATTTCTAAGGCAAGCGATGGCAAATCCGCAGGTTGATTTTTCTTATTATAACAATTCCCAAATGGTGTATCATTTCAAAGCAAAAGCCATTCAAGAAAGGGTATTGGAAACACTGGGCAAGAAAAACGGTGCCGATTTTTTGCCTGTGGAGGAAGATACGGAAATAGTTGATATACGCGGGTTTGTTGGCATTCCGGGTATCGCAAAACGCGCCCGCGGCGAGCAATATTTTTTTATGAATGGAAGGTTTATACGCAGCCATTATTTTCACCATGCGGTTTTGTCAGCGTATGTGGGTTTGATTGAAAATGATGCGCATCCAAGCTATGTAATTTTCTTACAGGTTGATCCTTCAAAAGTGGATGTTAATGTTCATCCCAATAAAACAGAAGTAAAGTTTGAAGATGAAAAGCATATCTACAATCTTATCAAAGCAGCCATTCGCAAGTCATTGTCAAATTTTGTGGTTCAACCCGCCAGTGATGTTGCCGGTTTTTCTGATTTTGAGTCACTGATTAATCAGCCATTGCGTCCCCCTTCAAACGACAATTCGGGTAACCATACCAAGCAAAATTTGCCTGAAATTGGGGGAAAACGCGATCTCTCATATACCCCTTTTCAGGGTTCGGGGTTGGGGTATTCTCGGTCTCATGGCAAGGATTGGCAGCGTGTTTTGGGCTCTATCGAACAAACAGACATCGACCCAACTTCTAGCACGATTCTTTCGAGATTGTCTGAACCCACCCTGCCCTTTATTTCATTAGATGCTAAAACCCATGTTGAAATCAATGGGGCTTTTGCCCTGAATGAGCGATATATTGTTGCCAATGTAGGAGGACAGCTACTTGTGGTCGAAAAAAAGCTTGCGCAACAACATATTTATTTTTATGAGTATCTCAAGCATCTTGAGTTGCAAACTTCCCCTAGCCAGCAATTGTTATTCCCACGCACTGTAGAATTTCCTCCTGCACAAATCCCTTTGGTTGTCGAAATGATCGATGAATTGCATTATTTGGGTTTTGATATCAGTCATTTTGGTGGCAATACACTCATTGTGAATGGATTGCCTCCATTGTTGTCGCAAGGAGACGAACAAGCACTTATCGAACAGTTATTGGAAGATTACCAGCATACCCAAGGAGATCTTACATTGAGTAAATACCAAAGCATGGCATTGTCCATGGCCCGACATGCTGTAAAACGATCCCAAGTGGGTAATTCTACAGAAGAGTTGAATGAGTTGTTGCGCAGACTATTTCAGTTGGGCTCAACAGGTCTTACATTCGACGGGAAATCTGTGTATATTGAAATTACCAGTGCTCAATTATATGATCGATTTCAAATCAACAAGAATAAAACCTAAAACAATATGCCACAGATATCACCTGGTCTAAAGAATTTACTCATCATCATGTCTTTAATGGGTTTGGCCCAAATCGCCTTACCCAAAATAGGTTTTGATACAGAGCAGTTTTGCGTGTATTATCCCGATAGCCCCAATTTTAAGCTTTGGCAATTAATGACCCATATTTTTTGCCATGGTGGCATTGGACATTTTTTATTTAATGGCATTGCCTTATACTCATTTGGAGCTGTTGTAGAGACGCGTATAGGAACCACTCGGTTTATTCAATTGTTTTTTATTTCGGCCTTGGGTGCAATTCTATTGCATTTTTCCGAAACAGCGTGGATAACAAACAATGAATTTGAAACCATTATTCCGAACATTGCATCTGGCATCGAACAAAAACAATATCACCCGATGTTGGGGGCTTCGGGTGCGGTTTATGGCGTTATGGTTGCTTTTGCTTTGCTGTATCCCAATGAATCAATGATTTTTTTGTTTATACCGTATCCAATTAAAGCCAAATATTTGGTTCCGGTGATAGTGGGTTTAGATGTTTTCTTGGGTATAGGAAATTTTTCTGAAGACAATATTGCACATTTCGCCCATATTGGAGGTGCCGTAGCCGGGTTTTTATTGATTTTATATTGGAAACAAAAACTTTAATTTATGGCAGGTAAAGGCATTGGCCGAATTGCAGAATTTCGATGGTTTTTCTCCTCCCAAACGGCAGTACAGAAAATCGTTTCGGTTTGTGTTTTGGTTTTTATTCCCGCTTTCATATTTGAACATTTAAATTTTCAATACTTTCTTCGGTGGTTTATGTTTACCCCAACTATTCAGGGTGTATACCAACCCTGGGGGTGGATAACCCATATATTTTTGCATACAGGCTTTTGGCATATTTTGGGCAATATGCTATGGCTCTTTTTTGTAGGAACAATACTAGAGGATTTGGTGGGGAAACGCCATATTTGGTGGCTCTTTATCCTGGGTGGAGTTGCTGGAGCATTGTTTTTCCAAGTGTATTATTTGGTTTCCCAATACGGTGTTAGTAATCCAAATTCCTATTTATTAGGGGCTTCAGGTGGAGTATCGGCTGTGGTATTGGCAGCAGCTATTTTTACGCCACGGTATCGTGTTTTTTTGTTTGGTATAATTCAAATTGAGCTTCGATGGATTGGCTTAATGAAGATAGTATTGGATGTTTCTGGATCGTTTAGTGGCAATAATTTAGGGGGGTATTTGGCGCATTTTGGGGGAATTTTTTTCGGAATATTCTATGCGCAATGGGCGATTAAAGGCCATACACCCAAACCAATACTACAAATTTTCAATGGGGTTGTCGAAATATTCAGACAGATTTTTTCTTTTGTTAAAAGAAAAAATCCCAGATTTTCGTTTAAGAATCAGATTTCCAACACAACCAATAGAAAAAACCAGCCAAATCGGTATCATTCTCCCAGCGAATCGGAGGTAAATCGGTTGCTAGAAAAAATATCGCAGGTTGGCTACAACAGTCTCACCCCAAAAGAAAAGGAAACCTTGTTTAAAGCCAGCCAATCCAATCAGCCATGAAATTGATAAACACCATCATTTTCATTTTGAGTTTTGTCTCAGGATTACTTTTGTTAATCTCCGGGATGGTGCCAATGATTTCACCACTCATTAGTTCGTGGGCTGCCTTGATTGGATTGGCATTTCCCGCGGTGTTTATTCTTACGTTTTTTTCATTTATTTATTGGGCAGTTCAGCTCAAATGGCGCAGTCTATTTTTTCTTGCATGTTTGCTTTTGAATCTCGGCCAAATGAGCCTTTATGCCCAATGGAATAAGCTTAAACCCAGAACGGTAGAGGCAAAAAATACCCTAAAAATCATCAGTTTCAATGCGAATTTATTTGGCTTATACCAAGACAAATTTGCTTCGCCGGAAATTCCAACTGAGAAAACCACACAGTTTGATTCATTTTTTAAAATATTGAATGCCCAGAAACCCGATATTGTTTGTTTGCAGGAAGTATATAGCAAAATTGGAGGTCTTGAATCGGTGACAAAATTTTTACAAAAGCAAGGCCATTTTTTATACGCAAAAACCTACACCCTTTCAAGCCATCGTCCCTATGGCATGATCATTCTTTCAAAGTATCCCATTGGCCGGTGGCAACCGATTCGTTTTGATGGCAAAACAGGCAATATGGCTATGTGGGTAGAACTCACTTTTTTGTCGCCCGACAAAAAACACCGCAATGCCAAAATACGCCTATACAATGTTCACCTGCAATCGTTTCGTTTCGCACAAAAAGATTATGATGTGATGCGCAAGCAGAGTGAGCAAAAGGAGATCGACATAGAGGGATCCAAGGGCATTTTAACCCGTCTGCGTTTGGGGTATACAGAGCGGGCAAAACAGGTTGCCTTTATTACCAAAAGCATGGTCGATTGCACATCACCAAAGATAGTTTGTGGTGATTTTAACGACGTTCCGGTGAGTTATAGTTACCGCCAATTATCATCTGGGATGAAGGATGCATTTATTGAATCGGGAAGGGGAATAGAAACCACGTATAAAGGGGCTTTCCCAAGCTTTCGCATTGATTATATTCTCTTTGAAAATCCCATTCAAGGGGTTCAATACTTCAGTTTTGAAGAGGTGCCCAGTGACCATAAATTGTTAATGGCAACCCTCTCTACCCAGCAATTATACAAAAGATATTAGTTTGTAGATCGTTAGCATAAAGTGGACACAAGTGTGACTCAAGAATAGGGATACTTTAAACCCATACATTGCTCACAATAAAAGAAAAAGAACCCAAGAATGCACAGGCAGTTATCAAGGATATCCGCCGAAGAACCAAACGTAAATTCAGCTCAGAAGATCAGAATTGTTATTGCAGGATTGCGTGGGAGTTAATATGAACGGCTTATGCACCAGATACAGAAATTACTTTATACCGATGTACTGGCGACAACTATGAACCAATATTGAGGCGTATTCTGTTGAGAAATTACACATTGAAATCAGCAACTGCATTTTCTCCGGATGGACGACAGTCTAAGCACAATTCTTGGGAAATTCAAATCGAAAAAACTAAAAATCGATGGCAGACTTTGTTTTTACTGCGGTCTACAAAGATTGAAAAAAAGTTAACGGGACACTACTGAGGCTTAGTATATTTGCTGTTTCAAAATATGGCCTATTTATTTACCTCAGAATCGGTGTCAGAAGGACATCCAGACAAAGTTGCAGATCAAATCTCAGATGCATTGATTGATCACTTTTTGGCCTATGATGCCAGCAGTAAGGTAGCGTGCGAAACCCTTGTTACAACTGGACAAGTTGTGTTGGCTGGAGAAGTGAAATCATCTGCCTATCTTGATGTGCAAAGAATTGCCCGTGAGGTCATTGCCAAAATTGGCTATACCAAAAGCGAGTACATGTTTGATTCTGCAAGCTGTGGAGTTCTTTCAGCCATTCACGAACAAAGTCCAGATATAAACCAAGGTGTAGAACGGAGTAATCCTGAAGAGCAGGGAGCAGGTGACCAAGGTATGATGTTTGGCTATGCCAATAACGAAACTGAAACCTTTATGCCTTTGCCCTTGATGCTGGCTCATTCTCTATTACAAGAGTTGGCTGACATGCGCAGAGAGGGAACCCAAATCGATTATTTGCGTCCCGATGCCAAAAGTCAGGTAACAATTCAATATTCCGATGACCACAAACCTTTGCGCATTGACACAATCGTTATTAGCACACAGCACGATGATTTTGTTCAGCCAGCTATACCTGGTGAAGCAGCCCAGAAGCTTGCTGACGAACAGATGTTACAAAAGATACACGCCGATTTGGTTCATTTATTGATTCCCCGGGTGAAGTCAAATTTACCCCCTAATCTTCAAGAATTGTTTAATGGAGACATAAAATACCACATCAATCCTACTGGAAAATTCGTGATTGGTGGTCCTCATGGAGATACTGGGCTAACAGGTCGAAAAATTATTGTAGATACCTATGGAGGCCGAGGTGCCCACGGTGGTGGCGCTTTTTCTGGAAAAGATCCCAGCAAGGTAGACCGCAGTGCAGCCTATGCCACCCGACACATTGCCAAGAATCTTGTTGCAGCTGGATTGTGCGATCAAATTTTGGTTCAGGTGAGTTATGCAATTGGCGTTGCAGAACCTGTTGGTTTATTTGTAGATACCTATGGAACTTCGAAAGTAAATTTAGGCGATGGTCAAATTGCAGAAAAAATCTTAACAATGCCCGAGTTTAGTTTGCGTCCATACCATATAGAACAACGTTTTAAATTGCGTACACCCATTTATTTGGAGACTGCCGCATACGGACACATGGGCAGAAAGTGTGAAACCGTGACCAAGACGTTTAACAAGGGCAAAAAGGAGGAGATTTCTGTGGAAGTGAAATTGTTTCCTTGGGAGGAGATCAATGCTGTTCATGCAGTCAAAACGATGTTTAACCTATAATTTTTTATCCACCATTAGCCCAATCCATAGACATGTGCGGAATCGTTGCTTACATAGGAAACAAAAATGCATATGATATTATTATCAAGGGACTAAAGCGCCTCGAGTACCGTGGGTATGACAGTGCCGGAATCGCGTTGTTAAACGGCGATATGCGTATTTTCAAGAAACAGGGCAAGGTATCCAATTTAGAAACTGAAACAGCTGGCAAGGACATCAGTGGAACGATGGGTATGGGACATACCCGATGGGCGACACATGGAGAGCCCAATGATACCAATTCTCACCCGCATCTCAGTCAGAGCGGAGACTTGGCCATTATCCATAATGGGATTATTGAAAACTATGTGACATTAAAAAAAGGTCTAGAATTGAGGGGCCATAGTTTCCAAAGTCAAACAGATACAGAAATTCTAATACACCTCATTGAGGATGTTATGAATCACACAAATTTGCCTCTGGCAGATGCAGTTCTGTCTGCTTTGAAACAAATTAATGGGGCCTATGCGATTGTAATTTTAAGTCGAAATAATCCCGAACATTTGATAGCGGCTCGCAAAGGCAGTCCATTGGTTTTGGGCCTCGGAAAAGAACGTGGCGAATTCTTTTTCGCTTCAGATGCAACGCCCATTGTTGAATATACAAACCAAGTAATATATTTAAATGATGGAGAAGTTGCCATTGTTGAAAACAAGGAACTCTTAATCAAATCGATTGACAATGTGATTCAGGTCCCCTATGTTGAAGAGCTTGCCCTGAGTTTAGACCAACTTGAAAAAGGGGGCTACCCACATTTCATGTTGAAAGAGATTTTTGAACAACCCCGTTCTATTTTTGACAGTTTTCGGGGCCGATTGGATTCAAAAACTGGTGAATTGCACATGAAATCTTTGGAAGAATATTACGACAAACTCAAAGATATTAAACGTTTAATTTTAATTGGTTGCGGAACCAGTTGGCATGCTGGCTTGGTTGCAGAATACCTATTTGAGGAGCTTACGCGCATTCCAGTTGAAGTAGAATATGCCTCCGAGTTTCGCTATCGAAATCCTGTTCTCTATGCCGATGATTTGATTGTGGCCATTTCACAAAGTGGTGAAACAGCAGATACATTGGCGGCCATTGAATTGGCTAAGAGAAAAGGGGCCACGGTTTTTGGTATCTGCAATGTTGTTGGAAGTAGTATACCCCGCATGAGTCATGCTGGGGCCTATACGCATGCCGGTCCCGAAATTGGGGTTGCGAGTACCAAAGCATTTACAGCACAAATAACGGTTTTGACATTAATTGCCATTGGCATTGCCAAGATTCGTGGTTCACTGAATATCAAACAAATCAATGCGGTATATTCCGAAATAGAAAAAATACCCCAAAAGATCGAAAAAGCACTTTTGCTTAATGATAAAATTTTGGAGCTCGCCAAACTGTTTCATGGGGTTGGCAATTTTCTTTATTTGGGACGTGGATACAATTTCCCTGTTGCGCTAGAAGGAGCCTTAAAATTAAAAGAAATTAGCTATATCCATGCCGAAGGATATCCTGCTGCTGAAATGAAACACGGTCCAATAGCATTGATTGACAAAGAGATGCCCGTTGTTGTTATTGCAACCAATTCTGAACATTATGAAAAGGTAGTGAGTAATATCCAGGAAGTGAAAGCGCGCAAAGGCATTGTAATCGCATTGGTTACAGAGGGTAACCATGGTTTAGATACATTGGTCGATCATGTAATTGAAATACCCGAAACCCTAGAATGTTTGAGTCCGATTTTAAACACCATCCCATTGCAGTTGTTGAGTTATCACATCGCGGTACTTCGTGGATGTAATGTAGATCAACCCCGAAACTTGGCAAAATCTGTAACCGTGGAGTAAGTCAGACGCAGGGTTTTTGTGGCCAGAAAAATAGGGGTTCGAGGGTGGAGTAGGGTTGAATGCACAGTTTCGTGCTGAACAGATTGGTTTTTATTGTGGCTCCTTTTTTTGCTATGTTTAGCATTGTTTGGTATCATTCCAACCCTCTTTAAAACCACATTGTCTGCTCGCAGAATTTCGTTCACGCAAAGTGTTTGACGAATTAGAATTTAGCCATGTGTTGCCATGGGAATTGCCCAAATTATGAATTTGCCCAGTCCGGTGGCAAGACCATTGTACTGTATGCATTACCAAGTGTTTTTAAACGGGTTGTAAATCTCAAAATTGATTTTAAAACCGTAAAGGGGTTTTTTATAAATATTGGCATATCCAACAGTGTAATAAAGTCCAATTTTATAGGTGTTTCTCCATAATTTTAATTGTTTGTCGATGCCGCCATAGACTTCATAATAAAACAGGTTTCGTCGTTCCGGAGCCAAAAGCAGGTTTAAACCGATATTTTCGTAGAGGCTTAATTTTTTTAGCAGTGGCAATTTGTTTACCAAACTGCCATTGAAATGATGCTGAAAGTGAAGGGAATAAAATCGATTAAACGTGGTGAAAGTGGAATCTAACTGCTGGAAATTGACCATGGGATTTGTCAACATGCCTTTGTCACCGCGTCGGTGATATTTGTAATCTATCGGGCTTACAGTAGTGTGGTTTAAAAAACTTCCGCTTACAGCCCGCAACTCAGATTTGCCCAACAAACCCCATATAAATTGTTGCTCAATACGGTATTCTAAATAGGTGTAATGTATGGTGCTTCCCAAAAATCTGGGAATAGCCTGTTTATAAATTACGGAAAATGTGGGCCATGCCGATCCCAAAATAATTTTTTGTTTGGGTTCGCTTATATACCGTTGGAAAGGGGTATATCTGAGCGTAAGGGTCGAAAAAAAAGATCGATTTTCTGTAAAAAAAGCGGGTTTGTTGTTTTCGTATAGGCTGTCTCCAAGCTTATCGAATTGGTAAGAAGACATGTCTTTTCTGTTGCTATATTCACCCATAACTTTCAGAAATAGGCCATTGAAAAGTTCTTGTGTGTGGTATATCGTTGCGTATTTTTTTAGATAGAAATTGTCTCGTCTCAACACATCAAATACGGCAGAATTCGGATTAATCCAACCAAAATCTCTGCCCAATGATACACCAATGGATGCATTTTTGTAGGGATTATACTTGTGATAGGCAGAGACTGTTCCCCGCAAGTCTTTGTTGTTGATGCCGTAATTTAGGTTTTCAAAAAATGTGATTTCTTTTTTATTTTCATAGGTTTTAGAAAGTCTTGAAAACAAACAAATGCGCATCCCTCCTGGAAACAAGGGATTGAATACCGAAATAAGGGGGTTAAAATCCATCTCAAGTCCCTTGCTTCTATTCTTATATCCCTGACCCAGGAGAAGCAGATTTTTCCATGTCACATGGTTTATGACTTGCTCAATTGAATCCAAGTAGGCATTTGAATTTTGAACGCGTTGTATACTATCATTCTTTGAAATAAATTGGGTCTCTTGAATGCTCAAGGGTTGTTTTCGGGTATTTACCCAATAGGAAGAATCTCTTTCATACGCTTCTTTGCTTGTTTTGCTGATTTCTAAGCCAAAGTGATTTTTCGGAAATTCAGGTATAATTTCTATCTTGGTATAGTCTACCTTGGTAAAGGCATTGGTGTTTGATCGACCCAAGCGTTTCTTGTATTTAAATCGTTGCGAATCGATGAGCAAGTTGTTATTTGAGTCCAATCGATTGAATTGCTCTAAGGTCATTTCGTCGTATTCGGCCATCAGGTGTTTGGGGAATTTTAGTATGGCTTTGTAAACCCAGAAACTGGAATCAACAAGGTGTATTTCTCCATTTAGTGTGGCATTGCTGGTTTGCCTTGCTGTCATTTTGATACGAATTATTCGTCCGTATTGGCTGTCTTGGTAGCTGTTAATATACCCAAATTTATAAGCCAAAAGTGCCGAATTAGAAAGGGGAGACAGAATGGGTA
>NSIM01000037.1 GCA_002737705.1 Flavobacteriales bacterium | reverse complement strand
CAATTTTTATAAATTTGTTTGCACTGTGCCATTTTGTTTGTTCTTTTTCGGCGTCTGGGTAACCTTTTCCTTTGATTGTTTTTATGTGCAATAGGCGTGGACCTTGTTTGGCATAAGTTTCATCAAGGGCTTGTATTAAAGCAGGCAAGTCATGTCCGTCTATTGGTCCTGAATAGGCCAAGCCAAACCATTCAAACCACAATTTAACAGCCGTTTGATTTGTTTGTAAGCGGTTATTCAATGCGCCGGTATTGGGGTCAATTCCCATTTGATTATCATTGAGTATAATCAAAACATTGAAATTAGATCCAAATAAATTATTAAGGGCTTCATACGACAACCCTGCGGTGAGTGCACCATCACCCACAACCGCTACAAACGTTGGCTGTTTGGAATGATTGTGAAGTTTACTTGCAGCGGCCATACCCATCACAGCAGATATGGCAGTACTTGAATGCCCTGTTCCAAAAGAATCATATATACTTTCTTCACGCTTCGGAAATCCAGAAATACCTCCCAAACTGCGAATTGTATTGAGCAATGACATTCGATTTGTCAATACTTTGTGAGGGTAAGATTGATGACCCACATCCCACACAATGGCATCATGATTAAAATCAATGGTGTAAAAAAGGGCTATGGTTAACTCTATAACTCCCAGGTTTGAAGAAAAATGACCGCCTGAATCGAGAATGGTTCTTGTGATAAACGCCCGCAGTTCTTGGCTTAATAGAATAAGATCTTTGGCGGCCAGGGTTTTCACCTTGTCTGGTGAGGATATGGTATTGAGTATTGACAAAGAATGGATTTACAAAAATAATACAGATTATTGATCGGATGGAGATAGATTTTTATTGGGGTAAAGTATTGTAAAAATAAATAATTTTAGATTAAATAATTAGCATTAAATTTGTCTTTGAATAATAAAAAATGGGAAAAAATAAAAACAAAGTCATAGAGCCAACTCCGAAAAAAAGGGGTCGTAAGCCTGGTTCTAAAAATCAAATCGCTTCTACCAAAAAAGACAAGAATCTAATTTCGTTTAATGTATTTTTATTAATAGAAAAAGAAATTTTGGCTTTAAGCAATGCTTTGAAAAAAATTGCTGCTCAATTCGAAAATGGGATAGACAAATTGCACAAAAAGCATGCATCTGAACTTCTTACATTAAAACAAAAAAATGTTAAATCTATTGCTATTTGGAAAAATAAGTCTAAGCAAAATAGAAAAACTTCCAATGCTAAACTGCTATTTAAGAAAATAAAAGAAAAAAAATCTCCCAGCGACAAGCCTGCGGGTAAGCGGGGTCGACCTGCCAAACCCAAAGCAGATACAAGCGTTTTGGTTCTTGGTGTATTGGGCAAACCGAAGGCAGTGAAATCCGTTAAACCGAAGGCAGTGAAATCCGTTAAACCGAAGGCAGTGAAATCCGTTAAGCCCAAGGCAGTGAAAGCCGTTAAGCCGAAGGCAGTGAAAGCCCCAAAGGCAGTGAAAGCCGTTAAACCGAAGGCAGTGAAAGCCGTTAAGCCGAAAGCAGTGAAAGCCGTTAAGCCCAAGGCAGTGAAAGCCGTTAAGCCGAAAGCAGTGAAAGCCCCTAAACCAAAGGCAGTGAAAGCTCCTAAGCCGAAGGCAGTGAAAGCTCCTAAGCCGAAGGCAGTGAAAGTGCCAAAGCCGAAGGCAGTGAAAGTTGTTAAATAAAATAAAAAAATAATACTATGAAAAAATTTACTGTTGTCGAACTTCTAATTTTGGTAGTTTGTGTAGTGTGTATCTTTATCAGTGAATACTTGTTTATTGTAGAAAACAATCCCCAAAAAGCCATATTTATTGGATTATGGCCTCCAACTATTTTAGGGTTATTGAATTTTTTTAATGCAAAAAAAAATAATTAATTAGGGTGAATACTGATCTCATTATACTAACAGCAATTATCAGCACACTTTTTTGTGTGTTTATTTTTGGACCCCTGTTTTATGCTTTTACTCCCAATAAACGTATACCCAAAGAGAGTGAAAGCGAAAACAGTGCCGAAACTAAAGTTGATACTCCAAAATCCTAAACAGAAAATACTTTTTTTGATTCAACTGCTTGTAGAATAAAGAGTTTAAAAAAATAAAAAATTAATGGGGTCACTGGCGTGTAATCTCGCAATGCAGAAATCGGGTATTTCCCGACATATCGCAAAGCAATTCCGCATCACCAATCGATTTAAACAATGCAAGTGTTTCTTCTCCCTTGTATTGATTAATTTCTAACCAAATTGACAATTTTTTGATAGCCGAATTGTTTGCTAATTCGGCTATTTTTTTGTAAAAAAGCAGTGAATCAAGCGTTGGTGAGAACAATGCGGAATGGGGTTCATGGTGGAGCACATTGGCCTCTAGGGTTTCCATGTCTTCCATGCCGATATAGGGTGGATTAGACACCAATAATTGTATGTCTTTTGGCAGCGTATTCATGGTAAACAAATCCAATTCATGGAAATGTATTCTATTATGTAAAGCGTATTTTTTGGCATTTGATTCTGCAACGTCGAGAATATCAGCGCCAATATCCATGGCATCAAATTCCCATTGCGGGTGTTTACACAGCAAATAAATGGGAATGCATCCAGATCCAGTTCCAATATCCAATCCACGAATAGTATCGTTGTCTTTAAAATGAAGTGAAATTAATTGACATAATTCTTCTGTCTCAGGTCTCGGAATTAGAGTATGCAGGTTCACTTTTAAATGTAAATCTCCAAAAAATGCCAATTCAAAAATATATTGAATGGGTTTTCTGTTTTTAAGTTCTTGGCAAATGCGTGTTAATTCTGCAATGCGATATGTTGGATTGAATGTGTCGAGGTGTGGCATAATCCAAAAACCGAATGCGTAAATTTCATCACTGCTAAAATCTTTGTTTAGGAGTATTTCTAGTTGCTTTTTAACTGAAAGTTTCTCCATGGTTTGTGTTTAAAGTTGTACTAGGGTAATCCGTAAATTCTGGCTACAAATGTCAGCATCAGGATGGAAAGCATCAATATGAAGGAGGTAATTTTCGGATTCAAGTGGCAAATTTTTGAATGTTAGCAGTGTTATTGGTAGTTTTCCATTCTGAGGCAATTGGATATTTGTAGCCAATTGGGCAATTAAATTACCCTTTATGGAATACAGATAAACGCTTGCTATAAAACCTGGCTTCGAAAATTTAAATTCAATATTTACAAACGGATATTCTCCTGGCCTATGGAATACTACAGATGATTCCAATTGAAAAACATGATTTTTTTGATGTGTTTGCCCTTGGCTCACTTGACTATTTATTTGTGAAGGAGTTGCAAAGTCACTGCTTTGTAAAGCACTGTTCCAAAACTCCGCTATTTCGCTTGGTGAATTGGGATTGTTTTTTTCTAGACTGACCCCTTTGAAGCTGTTTAGCAAGGGCATGTGTTGCATTTCGTTAAAGTGCATTTTGTCTATGGGTTCTTTGACCATTGGGTGGATGAGTGTGAGGATTGCTTCGCTTGCTGGTAGATTCGGAAATTTTGCGATTGAGGGGCATAGATAAAGGTGAGATGGACGATATTTTTTGGCCACAGAATAGCCCAATTTGCTGATGCATAGATACTGATTTGGATATAAATAACAATCGTTTTCGAAAAGAGAATAGCGTTGAATGGGTTTGAGAGGTGCTTCCAATAGCAGCTGAAATGACCGCAGATTTTCTGCCCTAGTACCCGTATTGACAATTTCAATAAAATCTTCTTCTCCATCTAAATTGTTGAACATTACCTCGTTGAATCGAATGGAGCTGGGTTTGGGCAGGCTTGAGCAATAGGCTGCTGGCAATAGCGTGTCGCAAATGATTCTGTTCGCACAATCTGTAAGACCTCTTATTTTAACCTTGTATAGTGTGTCTGCGTCTATGGGGGGCTTGATATAAAAATACAGCTTTTGTTGCGTTGATCTGCTCAATACTGCGCTGTGTTTACGGTTGTCTTGATACACAATTTCGACCGCTACTGGCCGAATATCTCCAACAATATTGCTGCAAACCAAAACCAAGGTATCTAAAGATGAAAACTGACATTGTTCTATGCGACTTATGGGGGGTTCTGTTGGATACGGATTTTTTTCCCTGTCATTGGTTTTGGGTGGGGCAGAATTGGCCTCCCCAGGGCTTCCTCCAATTCCCTGATTGCTATGCCAGTTAAATAGTTCTATGCATCCACAATCAATATTCGTTTTTTCCAAACTATACCCACCGCCGGTGCAGTCTGATTGATGCCAATATGCCTTATAATGTACTTGATGAATCAGTTTTCCGGATACAGTTTTCAGACTTATGATGTCTTCTTCGTTGTTAAATGAAGGAAATTTGGATACATAAAGGGCTTTTTCGCCCAAGAATTTAAATGCGCTGTCAGCCGCTGCACACAAGATGATATAGGCATGGCTTTGAAGCAAATGCCTGGGGACTATACCATTGGTGTAAGGATCTGAAATAACCAAACTGTCAAGCCAGACGGCAGTATCGCTGTTATTGTATAATTCAATATAAGGAAAAGCGGGAAGGAACCCAAGACTTGGCTTGGGGTCAACCATTATTTCATTGATTATAATTTGATGAGATGATAGGGGTGTTTGGCAAGGAACGAAAGAAATATTGACCATGAGTGGGTTTGTGTTTTTCGCGGTATCCGTTATATTTTGAATTTCGACACGGACTTTTTGGTTACAAGGGATGCCTTGAAAGAAGAGTGTATAGGTTGTTGGTGAAATGCGAATACACGAGTCACTGCTTTTTTTATTACAAATAAATTGATTCCGATTGGGTTGTGTAATGGGTTCTGAAAATACAACTTGGGCAATTTTTTCGTTTAACCAATGAAACGACTTGGTCTCTGGTGGCGTGTTGTCATACCGGGGTAAACCCAAATAAAAATTGAAAAATTTGTGTTTCCCAACGGCCGTAGATCCAGTTTGAACAATTCCAATTGCGCTATAAGTATGCATGTCTTGGGCGCTATCTATAAGCCATCCAAATGTCTGGTAATCATAGGATCCCGTGTCTTTGTAGAGGATAATAAGACATCGATTTTTTCGAATTATTCTTAGATTAATGGCTGTTGTATTGCGGTTAAAATAACCCGATGCGCCAGAAATTACAGCGGTTTCTTTGCCATTTTTTCTTTGCCATAATTTTAATCCATCATCGATATCGCCCAATCGCAATACCCATCCAATAGTGAGCAAAGAATCGCAGCCAAAAAAAATATCGATATAATTGCTGCTCGAGGGATTTATTTCTAGCCCGATGGTGGTTTCCAAATAGCTTAAGGTATCAAAACGGCAATGAGAATAGATGCAGTACCCTTTTTTTTGACTACTCGCCGGCGCTTTGCTATGCAAGACACCCTTTGCAATCGCAAAATATTGTGTATCACCATAAAAGGGTTTGGGGTCTGTAAAACGCGTGAAATCACATTGTGCTTTGCATGGGCATGCTTGAAACAGTAGTGTAATCAGGCCCATAAAAATGGAGTTCATGCCGTTATTATTGGTATTGATGGGGCGAATTCCTCGTAAATATTTTTCCCTATCTCTGGCCGAGAATTCCAACAATCCCAATAATTGAGTGTCTATTTTGGTTCGATCGGAAGGTATTCTGAATGGCGTTAGAATCATTGTTCTGCCCACAACACCCCAACACAACACATCACCCAATGGTATCAGTCGGTGAAGTGTTCAAAAGGGGTATATCGCTCAATAATTGCGATAATTGCAAATGACATTTTCTTGTTGGGTGTTATTCCCGTCTGCTGTTAAGAATTTTTTGTTCTATCAGCGTGGTTGAATAACCGGGTATAAATTCCAAGGTTTTAACCATTCCACCATGATCAATCACCCATTGGGCACCTACAATGGTTTCAAGGGTGTAATCAGATCCTTTTACCAAAATGTCTGGCGTGAGCCACTCAATCAATTCTTGGGGGCTTGATTGGTCAAACACAATCACTGCATGCACAAATCCCAAGGCGGCCATCACCATTGCGCGGGAATCCTGCTTCTGCAAGGGTCTTGCAGGTGATTTGTCGAGTAATTGCACACTGGAGTCGCTGTTCAAACCTACAATGAGGAAATCACCCAGTTGTGCAGCCTCGGATAAATAATGAATGTGCCCAGCATGCAAAATATCAAAGCAGCCGTTGGTAAAAACCATTTTTTTTCCAGACAATTGTATGGCATGCCTTTGTTTTTGGGCCATTTCCCACGACCAAATCTTATCTTTCAGCATTGTCTGTATGTATGGGTTTGAGCTGTTGAATTTCAAAATACAACAATAAATAGGCTAAGCCACCAAAAATCATGGACAATATGTTGCTAAATGCGACCGTTAAAATGCCAAAGGTATTGGCATGGCTTTCGGGAATATGGTATATAAGCGTAAGACCATAGGCGATAGTGTAGTATACCCCTGCACCACCGGGTATGGGTAAAATGATACCCAAAGAGGAAAATATCAAAACACCCAAGGCATTTGCGATGGTTAAATCTGCGGTTGTATCGATACTTTTAAGCATACAATAGGTACTCAGCCAGTATCCCAGCCATATTCCCAAGGATGCAAGTATAAAAACAGGGGGGTTTTTCAATTTAAAAATGGTTTGCAAGCCACTGCCAAATTTTTCGAGTAATGTGGTTTGCCCCTTGTGGTTTTCTTGTTTTGATTTATTTTTTTTCAATAGCCACACCACTAGAAAAATCGACGCCAAAATAATGGGTACCACCCATGGGAGATTTTGCAATATTGGGGAGAAAATAGAGTCATTAAAAAAACCAAAAAATGCTTCAAATTGTATTGCCAAACAAAAAAAAGACAGCAAAACCAAAACGAGAACATCAACAATTCTCTCAGTAAGTACAGAGCCAATCAAAATAGGAAGGGGTATTTGTTCACTTTTAGATGTCAATGCGCAACGCAAAAATTCACCACCCCGGGCGGTGGCGATATTCATGAAATACCCAGCGAGTACGGAATAAAATGTTCGGCGAATATGGATTGTATATCCTGTAGGTTCGAGTAATATTTTCCAACGCCAACCCCTCAAAAAATGAGCCATCAGCATCAAAATGGCTGCTGACAATAGCCATACAGGTTTTGCATTGTGAATGGATTCCGCAGTTTCTTTCCAATTGATTTTATATCCAATGGCAGTAAAAACAGCCAATGCTACAAGAATCATCAAAATTTGCGATACTATTTTTGGGTTGACCTTCAAATCAGTTTGTTGTTTCTGTCGGGAAACAGATTACAGGGTGTATGGGTTTTTGCTTCTTCAAGATCCACATGTGCAAATGTCATAATAATGAGAATGTCGCCAACCTGTCCTTTTCTAGCCGCTGCTCCATTTAGGCCAATAATACCGCTGTCTCTTTCGCCACGAATAATATATGTTTCAAAACGTTCTCCATTGTTGTTGTTGACAACCATCACTTTCTGATTGGCAATTAAGCCAGCAGCATCGAGTAAATTTTCGTCGATGGTAATACTACCTGTATAATTTAACTCCGTCTGGGTCAGACGAACATTGTGAATTTTGGCTTGTAATACTTCTATAATCATACTCCACAAAGTTAGGATGATTTTTTTAAACCAAACGCATCTTCGCAAATACCCAAGAACTATGATGTAATTTCGCAATCTATGCAGTTTACATCTGGCATTGTCGAGCAGGCAGTAGAGGCGCTATCTTCATTCCCGGGAATTGGCAAGCGCACCGCTTTGCGACTCGTCATGTATTTGCTTAAGCGACCCGAAATGGAGGTGGCCCATTTGGCCGATTCTATTCTTCAACTGAAGACAGAATTGCAGTTGTGTGAAATCTGTTATAATGTGAGTGATGCGGTTCTATGTAATGTCTGCAAAAACCCCAATCGTACCGAAGAGGTGATTTGTGTTGTGGAAGATTTTAGCGATTTAATGGCCATTGAAGCCACCGCACAATTCAAGGGAAAATACCATGTTTTGGGTGGATTGCTGTCTCCGATGGATGGCGTAGGGCCCGATGATTTAACCATTGGAAAACTCATTGAAAGGTTAGACAATTCAAATACCAAAGAGGTTCTTATGGCATTGAGTGCAAATGTTGAGGGGGATACAACCATGTTTTATTTGGCCAAAAAATTGCAATCGCGCCCACTGATTATTACCTGTATTGCCAGGGGAATTTCTGTAGGGGGTGAAATTGAGTATGCCGATGAAATCACCTTGGGTCGGTCTATCGCCCAGCGAACAGAATACGTAGTATAATATCAAATAAGAAATTGCGAACAATGGCCCATAAACTCTCAATTGTTATCGTCAATTTTAATGTAAAGCATTTTCTTGAGCAGGCATTGATTTCTGTTGAAAAGGCTATTGTACAATTGGATACCGAAGTTTGGGTGGTCGACAACAATAGTGTTGATGGCAGTGTAGGGATGGTTCAAGAAAAATTCCCCTGGGTAAAGCTAATTGCCAATACAGAAAATACCGGGTTTTCTCGGGCCAATAATCAGGCGATGAGGAAAAGCCGCAGTGAGTATATTCTGTTGCTTAATCCCGATACAGTATTGCAAGAAGATAGTTTGGTTCGGTGTCTTGACTACTTCGACAGACATGAAAAAGCTGGGGCTTTGGGTGTGAGAATGATTGATGGGAAAGGAAAATTTTTGCCAGAAAGTAAACGGGGTTTACCCACACCAAGGGTAGCACTCTATAAAATGTTGGGCTTATCAGCATTGTTTCCCAAGTCCAGGGTTTTTGGCCGGTATCATTTACAATATCTTTCAGAAAATGAAACCCATACGGTCGATGTATTGGCTGGCGCATTTATGATGATTCGGTCCGCTGTATTAGAAAAAGTTGGGTTATTGGATGAAACATATTTTATGTATGGAGAAGATGTCGATTTAAGTTATCGTATCACATTGGCAGGATTTCAGAATATTTACTTTTCCGGAACCACCATTATCCATTACAAGGGCGAAAGTACCAAGCGAAAATCAGCCAATTATGTTAAAATGTTTTACAATGCCATGGTGTTATTTGCCAGAAAACATTATTCCAGTTCAATGGCAGGTTGGTTTGCCCTCTTTATTCGATCGGCAATTTATTTGCGTGCAGGAATGGCTTTTTTTTCTAGATTGGCCGAACGAATTTGGCTTCCTCTTTTTGACGGCATTGTTATTTTTTTGGGGTATTTCGGCATCGCAAAGTATTGGGAATTGTATCACAAGTTTGTAAAGGGATATTATCCGATTGAATTTTATACTGCCCATGTTCCGGTTTATATTGGGGTGATTTTGGTTTCTGTCTTTCTTTCGGGTGGTTACGATAAACCTGTTGTAGGAAGACGGTTGTTTCGTGGTGTTTTTGCGGGCGCAATTTTTTTGTTTGCGGTCTATGGTTTTTTGCCAAAAGAATTGCAATTTTCAAGGGCAATATTGGCCCTCGGCTCAGTTTGGGCAGCGATTTCAGTATTTTTTATCCGCATGCTTGCGCAAGCAAGCACAATGGTAAATATTCGATTTGATCATGGGGGACGCAGAAAAGTTATTTTGGTGGGGGGAAATGAAGAAAATAGACGCATTGAAAATTTGCTAAAGCTGGGAAGGGTTAACCACGAATTACTTGGATGGGTTTGGCCTGGAAAGAAAAGGGAAAGAGGGTATATTGGGCAATTGGATCAATTGCCAGAAGTATTGGAGATATACAAGCCAGATTTGGTTATTTTTAGTGGAAAGGATGTTGCTGCAGCAATAATTATGGCCCACATGATTGATTTTCAATCGCTGTCTGTCCAAGTTAAAATTGCTCCCGATAAAAGCGAAACCATTATTGGTTCGGATTCTAAATCCAAACCAGGTGAATTGTTTACCCTGGATTTAATATACAATCTTACACAAGTGCACCACAGAAGAAATAAACGCATGTTTGATATCGTAATTTCATTGGGTGTTTTGATATTTTTTTGGGTATTGATGTGGCTAGTATCCGGCCGAAAAATGGTGTTGAATGGTGTGTTTGTCTTGTTGGGCTTGAAAACATGGGTGGGTTTTGGAATCCGGGACACTAAATGGCCCAATCTCAAGACCTCGATTTTTAATGCCGGTAAACAATTCAAGGGAACCGAATTTGAATATGATGCCAAGATGGTTTATGTTCGTGATTACAATGTACTGATGGATTTAAAGATTGTTTGGAATGAATTGTGTATTGTAAATCATCAACCTCAGGAATAATTATTTGGATGCTGCCATGAACAATGTACACGAATCTCGAAAATTTACCAGGATTATTCTGATGCTGATAGCCTTGATTATTGGTATTGTCACATTGTATTTAAGCCAGTTACTCATTATAAAAATTGCGGGTGAAGAAAAGAAAAAAATCGAAATTTGGGCTGAAGCACAAAGCATACTTACCGACCCCAATACAGAAGGCGATTTGGGATTCCAATTGCGGGTTGTTCAATCCAATACCACCATTCCGGTTATTTTGGTTGATGAGAACAATAAGATCAAACAAACGCTTAACATAGAAACCCTTGGCAAAACCAATGTCGACCAATTTCTCCTCCAAAAACTCGAAGAATTTAAGGCTGTAAATGACCCCATTCTTGTGCCCGTTGCAGGAAATGAAATCGACCGTTTGTATTTTGGGGAAAGCAGTGTTTTAAGTCAATTGCGTTATTACCCATACCTTATCCTGGGCATTGTGGCGCTATTTATACTTGTATCCTATACCGCTTTTTCTTATTCTACCCGTTACGATCAAAATAAGATTTGGGTTGGATTGGCAAAAGAGACAGCCCACCAATTTGGTACCCCAATATCGAGTTTGATGGGTTGGGTTGAAATGATTAAAATAGGAAAATTGCCAGAAAATGCGGCTCTTGAGATGCGCAAAGACATTGATAGGCTGCAGATAATTACCGAGCGATTTTCGAAAATAGGCAGTGACCCTGTCTTGACTCCACTCGAATTAAATGCAGTGATGGAAGAATCGGTTCATTATATGAAAAATCGTGCTGGCAAGGGTGTCGTGTTTGAATGCAATTTGTCGGGATACCCGATTCTATGCAATCTCAATAAAAATTTGTTTCAATGGGTGATTGAGAATTTGATCAAAAATAGCATTGATGCCATGTCTGGTGAGGGGAAATTGCGTTGTTCGGTAAAGCAAATCAAAAACAAAGTGGTCATTGACATGATCGATAACGGCAAGGGCATTCCACGTGATCAGATGAAATCTGTGTTTAAACCAGGATTTACGACCAAAAAACGGGGATGGGGTTTGGGTTTGTCACTGGCAAAACGGATTGTTACAGACTACCATAGCGGAATGATTTATGTTGAGGATAGCATCCCAAACCAAAGAACTACAATGCGTATTGTATTGCATGTTGCGGAACAACCCAGCCCAAGTAAAATTGTCAATAAGGCATGAGCTTCTGGTTCTGGGTATTGTAAAAACAGATTTTATAGGTAGGTTTGAATACATGATTCAACGCAGACAAACACTTTATCTTTTCGCATTGGTTTTTATTGGGGTATTGTTACTCTGGATCAATCCCACCTATGCTTGGCTTGACAGTATAAATCAACAAAATTCGTATGAATTGCATTATTGGAATACCTATGCGAATCCTTCAAAACAGAGCAATAAAAATCTAGAATCTGCCAATGAAACTCCGCCAAATGGGCTGAAGAATACCCAGGTGGGTGCACAGAAAGATTCCAATGCAAAGGGGGCTCCCGAATTCTTCGCATTCATGACTTGTTTGTTTGCCACAGGATCGGGTTTCGCAGCCATTTTTTTATTCAAAAAACGGGTTCGCCAAAAAAAAGTTGTCTTGTTTTCTGCAGCACTTTGTATGGTATTGTTGGGTTTACTGTGTTTGCGGTTTATGGTAATGAAATCCAGTGATGGCAATTGTATTTCACATGTGGGAATTCCAATTATATGGCCCGTTATGATGGCATTTTTGGCATTGTTGGGCATCATTGATATTAACAAAGACCAAGAGAAAGTGCGTAGCATGGATCGGATTCGTTGAGTAGACTTATGAATAAAGTAGTATTGGTATTGTTTGGATTGCTGGTGGGCTTGGTCCATGGACAGACGAAAGAAAAGTCTATTAAAATCCCAAAGGAATTAAATTATGGATTGAACCGCAATGAAAAAACTGCAGTTTCTTCTTCCGGTAACAGTGCAATCAACACCCCAAAAATGGGGTATGACTTGGTTGATTCAGGTATATCAATGGGGATGAGTAATGTGATGGCTCGTGCCGAAGACGCGCGACGCTATCCAGGAAAAGCACTTGGCAAAGAAATGCAAGTACTCTTTGATTCTCTTAAAACACCCTTTGAAATTAGTCTTGGAAAATCAACGGCCACCTATGCCGAATGTGTAAGGTGGTATAAAAACCTCGCGTCTTCATTCCCAGCCTATTGCAAACTGATTCCAATCGGATATGGAGATATAGGGAAGGAGATATACGTATTCAAATTATTGGGTGAGAAATTGGGTCGCATGGATCGTTTTGGCACCGGAGATGAGGGCCTGCCCGCCAATGCATTGTCTGCTGGCGAATTTGCCAAAACCGTCAAAATACTGATCAATAACAATATTCATCCTGGAGAGCCTGAGGGTACAGATGCCTCAATGTTGTTGCTTCGTGATATGCTTTTTTTTGCCCAATATTGGCAACAGACACTTCCCTATTTAGAACTTCATGTGGTGTGTCAGTACAATGTGGACGGAACTCTAAACAGAAATACTACGTCAAGAGCCAACCAGAACGGGCCCGATGCTTATGGTTTTCGTGGCAATGCCCAAAATCTTGATTTGAACCGCGATTTTATTAAAACGGATAGCCGCAATGCAAAAGCCCTCGTTTCCTTGATGGTGGCCGAACAATACCATTTGTTTGTAGACAACCATACCAGTAATGGAGCCGACTACCAATATGTACTTACCTATTTTCATACCTGTCCAGAAAAGTTGCACCCGGCTTTGCGTGATGTCTTGGATCAATTTGAATCGGGTTTATTGCTGCGATTAAAGCAAAACAATTGGCCTACAGCCCCCTATGTGACCCCCATGAAAACTGTTCCTGATAGTGGATTGTATGCATTTTGGGAAACCGGTCGCTATGCAACAGGATTCGCCGCATTGCACCATACGATTGGCTATACGGTTGAAACACATATGCTCAAACCATTTAACCAAAGGATGCTGGGAACCCTCGCATTTTTGGAACAATTTGTTGCCAATGCCAGTGGTACAGAATTGCATGGCGTATTTGAGAAATCCCGCAAGCAGGGCATATTTTTTCAATCGAAATCCAAACCCTCCAATCCCTTGCTGGCACACCAAGAAGTGGGGCCGGGATCAATCATGGCAATCGATTTCACACTCGACAAGAGTCGGTATGAAATGATACCTTTTTTGGGTTACAGCCATGCGTATAAGCCCAGTGATGTTACGGGTGCGCCTCGGCTTTTTTATGATCGAAGTAAGCCTTGGTCGAAAGAAGTGAGATATTATAGTCATTATAAGTCGACAGACAGTGTTCGTCTGCCCCAAGCTTATATTGTGCCATTTGCCTATAGGGAAGTCATTGATCGTTTGAATATGAATGGCATTCGATTGCGGCCGATTCCGTTTGACACAATTTTATCTTTGCGCATATCGTATATACAAGACTTTAAAACCGTTTCTCAGCCTTATGAAAAGCATTATATGCATTTTGCAGTGAAGACCCGAGACACAGTCAGAAGGATGCAATTACACAGAGGGGATTATATCGTTGCGGTAACATCCCAAAATGCACATTTTTTGTCTGCTGTATTGGAACCACGCGCTCCAGATTCATATTTTGCTTGGAATTTCTTTGATGGAATTTTAATGCAGAAAGAAGGTTACAGCGATTATGTATTTGAAGACCTTGCATCTACTTGGCTCCTTGCGTATCCCAACCAAAAAGCCGCGTTAGAACGAAAAAAAGCGACTGATCCTGTTTTTGCGAAAGATCCGGACGCTCAACTTAACTGGGTATATAAACAAACCGATCACTACGAGTATTCTCACAACTTGTATCCCATATATTATTTAGATTGATTTGACAGGTTTTAAGTCTGTTTGACTTTCCTTTTTTTGATACGTTCGAGGATATGGTGTAAGATCAGCAGCAAACCCATCATCGGAAGTAACCCTATAACCCTGGCATTTAACCTTGACAAAACATTTGCAAATGTGGCGGTTGCAAAGGCGTTGCATAGAACAAACAAGAATGTTACCCCAAAAAATACCGATCCTGTTTCTTTCGGATTGGCAAGAATAATAAGCAGTGCAACGCATACAATAATGACCGCCGACCAATCATATACTTGGTTATAGACATTGAAATCATAGCCCATTTTTTGTTGGGTATTGTTTGTGTTGAACCCTTGGTAATCATGTGGAAATTGGGTCTTTAATTCCTTGGCCAAGGTTCCGGCAGTATCCAATCGTTCGATTCCATCCCCAACATGGGTTAATAGAAGTTGATGAACAGTTGCTTTTGCCGATTCTCGAACATGAAGAAACAGGTATTTGGGCGAAGCCAAGGTGCCCGCTATAATTTTATTGTATTCGACTTTGCTGTGGTGCCAGCCCCCTGTTTTTTCGAGTATGCCATCATCGTCCCAAACAAAATCCCATGTATGCGCAGGCAAATTGTCTTTGAATGCACAGAGAGGAGACGGATTTGCGTCACAATGCTCATCAAGATATTTTTTTAAGATTCCATTTTCACATAGTTTACCTATAAAAAACACATGACTGCCTTTGCTTACGGTGAAACCATTTCCCACCCAAACATTGCTTCCAATAACCAGTGCCCAAGGCAGCAATGAGAGCAGCATCAATTGTCTGATGGCAGTGCCGAATGGCATCCATTGTGGTGGTTTAGTGGTTGACAGATCCTTGAATTTTTTGGAAGTTGTCTTGCGTTTCCATAGGAGATACACAATGAATAAGCCCGTTGAAAAAAGGCTTAGAATGATGAGGTTGGAATTGTGCATCACGGCACTTAATACCGTAATACATCCAAATAAATAGGCCTCTTTTGTATTTTTTCGCAAGAGGAATAAGCAAGCATAAAGAAAGAGTATGGGGGTAAATATATCGGGCATCAACTGGGGGATAAACCAGGGAAGGGGGCTCAAAAA
>NSIM01000036.1 GCA_002737705.1 Flavobacteriales bacterium | reverse complement strand
TAAATTGTTGTGGATAAACAAACTTTTAGTGGTATCGGGCGGAATTGAACCGTCGACACAAGGATTTTCAGTCCTTTGCTCTACCAACTGAGCTACGATACCAACGTGCAAAACCCTACTTGTGTAATGACTTTTAGGTCTTAGGGCTGCAAAAATAGGTAATTTTGATGTTTTCACAAACTGAAAATTAAAGTTAATACCTACTAAAAAGAAAGAAAGTTTAGTTTTGAATTTTTATAGATTTTGTAAATTGATTACATTAACATTATGTAAAGTATTTATTGTACTTCGGCTGTTATATTCATTTTTTTTAAGTGAACTATATCTCATGAAACAAATACCAATTCCATTCACTACAATACTAAAGACAATTATAAAGAGCGCCACTGTTGTATTTTAATATTACACTACATACCTACCAATATTTGCAGCTGAGCCAACGGCCATGACGGTTCCAACAAATAGAATAACTGATACGGGTGCCAAACCCGACACTTCGGTGGGCAAAATCATAATAGTCAACGCGACCAATTGAATCGGACCAGTGTTTCAATAAAAAACTGTGGTATCAGTGGTTTGGATAGGCTGATTTTGATATTTGCTGACTCTCTATTCGACTACTTCAATAGCCACCTCATTGCGGCGATTCACCACATCCCAAGGGGCATTGTAACCCATGTACATGTAGGCTCCTTTGGTGTTGATATTATTTTCCAATAGTATATTCTCCAGTTTCTTGCGGTGTTTTTCAATCTTTTCATCTGATGAAAATCCGCCATAACCAATTACAGCGAGGGTTTTTTCGGACTCTTCTAGAATGCGAACATTATTGGAATTGGGTTTGGGCAAATCGTTTTTAGCATACTGTTTGGGCATAACAAAGTACATCGTCGATGAATCGTCCATGCGCATTACAACAGGGGTTGTCATCGCGATTTTTTGACTGCCCACATTGCCACCAAATATGTAGCCTGCAATGGTTCTAAATCCGATACTGCCTTGATTTTCAAAGGACCGGTCGGTCAAAGAAGTTTGGGCAACAACCATCTTGGGATACTGTCTTATTTCAACATCTCCCAATGTTTTTACAACTTTGTAATCAGGGGTTTCAATATCTCCCGATTTAAATGAAACCACAACCAGCGATGTACCGATGATTACGATCAATAATGCAACCAACCACATTGTTTTTTTCATACATTAATTACCAAGATAACAAATTTACTGCGATAAAGTTTTAAAGATAAAAAAGCGCGCGGGTTTGCTTACCGTAAATGAAAGCGATTTGTTGATTTCTTGTCTTGAAGACGGTGAACAAGCCAATACTTTATGTGTAAACCAACTTCTTCTTTGGCCTATTATACTTAAAAAATTGGAGTGCAATAGCTGAAACTGTTTGCATCCCCAATCGCCCAGATCAAATCCCATATAAAACCATACCAAGAAATGGGTGATACCTCCCTCCAGTAAATGGCCAAAAAATACTGTTAAATAATAGCTCGAAGGTAATAGAATTGGAGCATCTTGAACTGAATTGCAAAAAAATATTATACTACACCAAGGACAACACTTTTAGAAGTAACTGCCAAATTTATTATTGTAAAAGTTACAATAATAAATTTGGATTGACTTTGAGTTTCACAAAAATTTACGTCTATTTGCTGATTATAAAAAACCATGAATAAAAATACAAATCCTATACAACCTACGAATTACGGTGCACTATCTACCCTAACAACCGTATTCTTCTTTTGGGGATTCATTGCTGCTGGCAACAGTGTTTTTATACCCTTTTGCAAGCACTATTTTCACCTAGATCAATTTCAGAGCCAACTTATTGATTTCGCATTTTACCTGGCATATTTCCTAGGCGCCTTAATCCTTTTTTTTCTTGGATCCATAGAAAATAAAGATATCGTGGGCTCATGGGGTTACAAAAGAAGTATTGTTTATGGATTGGGATTTTCGGCATTGGGTGCAGTCATAATGATTGTTTCTGTGTACATGAATGTATTTGAAGGAATGTTGTTGGGATTATTTGTGGTGGCATTGGGATTTTCACTGCAACAAACATCTGCCAATCCATTCATGATATCATTGGGAGATGAATCTACCGGTAATAACAGAATAAGCTTAGGGGGCGGAATAAACAGTTTAGGAACCTCGATAGGTCCATTGATTGTGGCGCTGAGTTTATTTGGCAAAGCATCTGCCATAAAAGACGAAGAAATAGCGGCATTGGGTTTAGATAAAGTCATTATTTTATATGCGGCGGTAGGATTGTTGTTTATTTTGATTGCTGCTTTGTTTGGATTTTCAAAAAAAGTTCCTGATGGAATATTTAAAGAAAAACCAGAAAAAGCCAAAAAAGCCATGCGTATGATGCTGGTGATTGCCTCGTTTCTAATCATTTGCTTTGTTCCAGTCTTTAGTAGTTACAAAGGCCAAAAGATGATTGAAATTGCAAAATACGAATCAAAACAAACTGAAATTAAAAAGAATATTGCTGCGTCAATACCGACCATTTCAGAAAAAGACCTTGCCCTAAAATTAAAGGAAAATACAGCCTATCAATCGCTAACAGATGCCATTATTCCATTGAAACTTCCTTTGGAAAAATCCAGATTGAATTGGTTATTGCTTGGACTGGCAATTGTAGTGGGTGGGTTGTTGTATGCATTTAATTCGAGTAAAAAATCGCCTCAGGGATGGGGTGCAATGCAGTATCCCCAGTTGAGTCTTGGTATGTTGGCAATTTTTATATACGTGGGTGTGGAGGTGGCCATTGGCAGCAATTTAGGAGAACTATTGAAGCAATCTGATTTTGGAGGGTTTACTTCAAGTGAAATTGCGCCTTTTATTGCAATGTATTGGGGCAGTTTAATGATTGGTCGTTGGACAGGCGCTGTAAGTGCATTGAACTTGACTGCAACAACAAAGAAATGGCTTCGATTATGTATGCCATTCATTGCCTTTTTTGTTGTGCTATTATTTACATTTATTGCTGGATACGAAATTCAACCGCTAAAATGGTATTTCTTATGTGTTTTGGTTCAAATAATTGCATTTTATATTACAAAAGATAAACCTGCCTTTACATTGTTACTATTTGGAATTATGGGTACAATTTCCACAGTAATTGGAATGTTGAGTATAGGATATGTGAGTATTTACGCCTTTTTATCAGCGGGATTATTTTTATCCATCATGTGGCCATGTATATTTTCATTGTCTGTGGCTGGATTGGGTAAATATCAATCACAAGGTGCTGGATTTCTTGTTATGATGATTTTAGGAGGGGCTATTTTGCCTCCAATTCAAGGTAAATTGGCGGATATTATTGGAATTCACAATTCATTTTTTATTGGAATAGTATGTTTTCTGTACTTAACATATTATGCATTTTTCGTTAAAAAATCGCTTAAAAAACAAGGTATTGAATTTGACGAAAAAACATCATCTGCACATTAATCACAAATTTTAGAAGTCACTTTGTTGTATATTTTTTTCACCCACAATAACGTGCACAATGAATCCCTCAGACAGGCTATCGGCCAAAATAAAAGCATTGTTTATGCCCCCCGTATTTTGAAATCGCGACTGCAAATTGTCTACTATGGATTGTCGAACATCGCCCATATAACATGGATTTTTCAAGATTTGTGGTATCTTGCGTAAATGCAAGGTCTTAACCATATCGATTTGATATCCATGGCAAACAACCTTGTCCAAAAATCGGCAGAAAATCTTAACAGTCACCACTGGATTATTCCTCTGGGATCTCCAACGCATATCGTAATTAACATCGTTTTTTGGACTATTTTTTTATTGTACCTTGTTTTTTCGGGGAGGGTTTCAGAAAAAATTCGAATGGGTATGGGGCAGTTTATAGGGATTCTGGCTTTGGCCAATTTTGCGTATGGACAGCTCAACGAAATTGACAAAGGCATTTGGACATTAAAATTAAGTCTTCCGCTTCAATTGTGTTCACTTTCTTCTCTGTTGGCAGGCTATACCATATTGAGGGGATCTCAAATTGGCTATGAATTCCTTATTTATTGGGGGGCCGGCGCTATCCAAAGTTATGTTACTCCAGAAATCACCAATGGAGAGGGTCTATTCAATTTGTTCGACTATTGTATTAGCCACGGCTGTATCATTTTGGGATCCGTTTATCTTAGTCTTCGCATGGGATATAAACCCCGCAAAGGGTCTTGGTGGAAGGTGTTTTTATACACACAACTGGTTTTGCCGATAATTGGTGGCATCAATTGGATACTGGGGGCCAATTACATGTTCTTGTGTCAGAAACCCCTTGCAAACAATCCCTTTGTGATGGGAGAATGGCCTTGGTATTTACTTGGATTGGAATTGGTAATTATCGTGCATTTTTATGTGTTTTATCACCTACACATAGCCCTGTCGAAATGGGGAAATACCTCTTCAACCCATGAAAAACCGCAGAAAATTTATCAAACAACTCACTAGCCTCACTGCTGTAGTGGGTATTCCTTCTATCCTTTTGGGTCAAACCCCATGGAATAACACGAAAGAGGTAAAAGCCACTCCCCCTGCAACATCAAAATCTCCAAAACGGGCTCTGAATCGGCCATTGATTGTAAGTACTTGGGATTTCGGACTAAAAGCAAATGAAGCTGCTTGGACAATATTGATAAAAGATGGCGCTGTTTTGGATGCCGTTGAACAAGGAATTCGACTTTGCGAAAACGACCCAAACGAACGCAGTGTGGGTTTCGGTGGCAGACCCGACCGAGATGGACATGTTACTTTAGACGCCTGCATTATGGACCATAAAGGCAATATAGGCTCTGTGGTATTTCTAGAACATATTGCCAATCCAATCTCAGTTGCCCGCGCTATTATGGAAAAAACCCCTCATGTAATGCTCGCGGGTGAGGGTGCCTTGCAATTTGCCCTTGAACAAGGTTTTAAGAAGGAAAATTTGTTGGTTGCCGATTCTGAACGCGAATGGAGAGAATGGCTCATAAAATCTGATTATCCCCCTGCCGTCAATATCGAAAATCACGACACAATTGGAATGATAGCCATGGACAACGCCGGAAATCTTGGGGGAGGCTGCAGTACAAGTGGCATGGCATTTAAAATGCACGGACGCATTGGAGATTCTCCAATTATAGGTTCTGGATTGTATGTAGACAACGAAGTAGGCGCTGTAACAGCAACGGGCCAAGGCGAAGAGGTTATTCGGGTGGTGGGGTCGTTTCGGGTGGTAGAAGAAATGCGACATGGGGCATCGCCGCAAAAAGCGTGTGAAAAAGCCGTTGTGGCCATCAAAGAAAAATTTGTACTGCGGGAGAAAGATTGGAGCAATACCCAAATTGGATTCATTGCCATCAATATCGGGGGAGAAATTGGTGCTTTCTCATTGCGACCAGGCTTTACCTATGCAGTAAAATTAGACACTGTTGCTGAAATTAGAAAGGCGCGCCATCTTATCGATTGATTGAGTAAAAGCATCATTTACAGCCAAACTCAACACACAAGGCAATTAAAAAGATGATTGCACTTGTCTTACTGGATCCTTTTCATTGCAGCAACCATTTCCTTCAGTGAGGCAATATCCAATTCACCCCCCTCTCCCAAAGAAGATGTATGCAATTCTTTGAAACCCAAATCAGTGTAACGGTTTATATTGGCCAAACGTATCCCTCCACCCGGTATAATAGAAATCTCAGATGCATGCCAACGAAGCATTTTAAGTGTTTCCATGTTCTTTGATCCCCAAGCAGTGAGAATTCGGTCTACACCACACAATTGGGCTTCCGATACGGCATTAAATGGTGTGGAAAGTTCATCAAAACACCGGTGCAATACCATTTCCATTCCCAATGAATGAACCAACAGTGAGGCGGTGCTTAGAAACTGGGTATCCAACGTTATTTTGGAACCTTTTTTTAGCAATGACCCCACAACAACACCCTGAAATCCCAATTTTCCAATGCGGTGTATCATATCCATGATCCATCGTTTATCGTTTTTGGTGTATATAAAATCACCAGCACGCGGACGCAGCATTACCAAAGAAGGAATCGTTAATGCTTCTCGGTCTGACAATCCTGCCCATGCCTCTAAATCTTGCATTGGAGGCGTAATTCCCCCCTCTGCATAATTTGTACACAACTCCAAGCGCATCGCCCCAGCCTCTTGGGCTAAATAGGCATCATCTCTATTGAATACGCAAACTTCTATTCCCATTATCGCAGCATTATTTCATCCAAAAAAATATAAGACTTTCCCCCAGAAGGATAGCCCTGATGCCATACTGGCAAATTTCCATAATGGGTGGCTTTTACTTTGATATAGCGGGCTTTAACCGGCCTAATTTTGCCTTTTTTGTCTTTGGAATAGACCACCAACTCTTGCAAGAGTGTTCTCAAATCACCAACAGGAACCGCATTCTCTATTTCGCCCATTGGCAAGTAAATCTTACCGTCTACAGACAGCCAAACTTCCATCTTGCGGGGCATTAAAATCCAAGCCCTACAATCTTGTAGAAAGCCGATAGCTACTTCTTTCAGGGGCTTTACACTTCCCATATCTATCAATGCTTCAAAATCTTGGTTATAATATCCTTGCCAATAACCAGACCGCCACTCTGTATTTCCCCGAATACCATCTAGAAGCGCGCCCTTTCCCCCTGCACTATATTGAACATGAAATTGGCTATTCAACACAATACCATAGTCGTTTTCCTTTTTGGTAAACTCAGCATGTGACCAATCGCTAATCCCTTGTTTATGGCCCAGTCCTTCGTCTTTAAAAGCACCCGAGATTTCTTCATCGACGATGCGTGCTTCAAAGACAGTATTGTTTTTTACCGTTACATAATAGACATTGTCATCGCCCAGAGTAAGTATTTTTTTATCAGGCATCGTATTTTTTGTGGATGCCTTTAACCCTTGGGTATAGGTATGTAGCTCCAATTTCCCCTTGCTTCCCTTTGGAAGATAAATTCTTATAAACGTAGAATCCAAAAAGGTTCTCGCACCTTCGATTACAGGCGCAACAACAAAATCAGAAGCGATCGATTGCTTGGCAGAACGCAATACCATCAGACTGCGTTCTTCGGGTCTGACCTTACTAAACACAATGCCGAAATCCGACCGCAATTCTTCATGAGAGATGGTTAGGGCAGGAACCCGCATCAACAAATTTAAGCCTTCTGGATGAACCATCCCATTTTCAGACTTTGAAGACTTGGCCATCGGTGGCGTTCGGGAGGGTATTTGCGAAGCAGAGGGGCTTAATACTCGGTGCGCTGCCCATGGCCAATCGCTCTGCGACAAATCGTCTTCAGTGGCTCCTTTGCTTATAAGCAATGGCTTGCTATTTCCAGAGCGATGGAGTGATATCTCGAATAGTTGCGGGGAGCCGACTTGGTAAAGATTACTGCCCGGGCAAACCGGGTAAAATCCCATTGCACTCATTACATACCAGGCGCTCATCTGTCCGCAGTCTTCATTCCCTATCAAACCATCCGGCGTATCTTTGTAAAATTCTTTGCATATGCGGTCGATGATTTTTTGCCCTTTTTCGGGCTTACTGCAATAATTATAGAGATACGCCATGTGGTGGCTTGGTTCGTTTCCATGGGCATACTGACCTATCAAACCACTTATATCAGACTGCTCTCGTCCACGGGTGATCGAACTTGTTCCAAATAAGGAATCGAGGTGGTTTTCGGTGGCTTTAACCCCTCCCATCGCAGCCATCATTTTTTGTATATCATGGGGCACATACATCGAATATTGCCAGGCATTTGCTTCTGTAAAATGGTTGTTCACTTCTTTTGGATCGAAGGGCGATAACCATCCCCCATTTTCACGGGGACGCATAAAACCTGTTTTGGTGTCAAATACATTTTTCCAGCGATCACTTCTTTCAAAGAACTCTTTGGCCACATCATCATATTTCATGAGGTATGCCACACGGGCAATACACCAATCGTCGTATGAATATTCGAGTAATTTCGACACGGATTCTGCGGTGTTTTCGATGCCCATATACCCAAGTTTATATCCCTTCGCCGATAAAAAGGAAGAATCTTTTAAACGTGAACTATGAACCATGGCTTCCAGAGCAAGGTTTTGATCAAATGCAGGGCTTTTTTCATTGTTGCCAATGCCTTTGGCGATGATGTCGGCGATAACACTCACACTGTGGTATCCAATCATACAGTCAGTTTCGCAACTCCCCAACTCCCAAACCGGCAATTTCTTGCCTTGCTGGTATTGAAGCAATAGTGTACGGATGAAATCAATGGTTCGGGGTTCGTCTATTATTGACAACAAAGGATGTAAGGCACGGTAGGTATCCCAGAGAGAAAATACGGTATATACTTTATGAAAAGCGCGGTGGAGTTTTTGATCACGACCACGGTAAACACCATCATAATCACTCGCTAAACTCGGGTGAATCATACAATGGTAGAGGGCCGTATAAAATTTTCTTTTGTCGGTGTCTTCTTTACTTGCCTGCTCAGGTGTCATGAATACCATGGCTTCTTTTTCGGAATGAACTTCGATTTTACCCAATTCTGTGTTCCAGGCCATTTGATTTTGCCTGCGAAAATCTTCAAATTTTGCTTTGCTTCCCGATTGTAAATGTGCAAAAACGGACTCAATAACTGACCAAGAATCTTGCAGGTCGGGATGCGGCACAAACTGTTCTTGGACAAGGTTTAAAAGGGCTCCTTTTTCACTCGAAAAAGAGATTCCCACTTTAAGTTCCAGCACTTTTGGATTGGATGAGATGCCACCAGGCTCATCAAAATCAAATTCATATATTGCTTGCTTGCCATCGGCAGAAGAAATCACCCTGTCGATATCTTGCGAAAATTCGATTGCAAAATACACCCATTGGTTATCGGCCCATGCCTTACTTTGGCGCCAGCCCCCGATTCTCCGGTTGTCTATTTGCTCGATTTTAAATGAAACCAAAGGGTCTCTGTGAATTAAATCTAACAACAAACGTGCTGTAAAGCATTCGGTTTTAGGTGCCCCAGGCAAAGGGTCTGGGTAGAACGAATAACGGTGTATACCCATTCTGGGACTCACTGTCAGTTCGGCCTTGACCTTGGGTTTCTCTAGGTATACAGAATAGTAACCCGCTTCTGCTTTTTCAGTGGTATGCGAAAATTCACTGCGGTAGGCATACGGGTTAAAAGATGGCAAACCACTGGCCGACAAGGGCATTACTAAAATATCCCCATAGTCTGAAACCCCTGTACCGCTGAGATGCGTATGGGAAAATCCAAAAATAAAAGAATCGCTGTAATGATATCCTCCGCAACCATCCCAAGTGTCATCAATGCGGGTATCGGGCGATAGTTGGACCATGCCAAAAGGCCAAGCGGCACCTGGAAAAGTGTGTCCATGCCCCCCCGTTCCGACAAAGGGATTTACAAAAGCGGCGTACTGTGTAGATTCTTTGGATTGGGAAAACGCTAGTGGTTGAATGATAGAATTCGGAGATTGTAGACGCGCATTTTCCAAAGAATGAATGGGTTTTTTGACAATCGAACTGGATTTTACAGGAACTTGGTATGCCTTCTTCTTATATTGGACATTGCCTATATTTGGGTTTTGTGCAATCACTTTGGAAAAAACCATTGCATAAAACATCACGCAAAAAATAATGGATTTCATCCCTTGTAACATCGGATACGAAGATAATCAAAGGGGGACAAAATTTAGGGCATCCTAATGAGGATAGCCTAAAATTACTCAGGATGATAGATTCCAGAATAGAAATGAAAGCCATCCCGAATTTTTAACCCCAAGAAAATCCCGATGAACCGCGCTCCTATTTCACAACAACACCCACCACCACGCGGCGATCAAGATTGTTTGCTCCAGTATAGGCTGGCTGAGTCGTAACAATCTGAACTTTGGCCGCTGGCAAACCCAAAGAGTTTACCAAAAAATCATTGACTGCCGTCGCGCGTTTTTCACGCAATGCGGCATTGCCCTTCTCTGAGCCAGTTTGGTCGGCAGAAGAATACACGACTACTCCAAAATTATAGGCAGTTGCACTGCGGTCTATGCCCATTTTCCAACGGTATAATTCTTGCATTGATGCAGTATTTAATTCAGATTTGTTCAAACCAAAAAAAACAGTGCTGACATTGCTGCGCTCAAATTCTGCTTTCACCTCTTTTTCCAGGCCTTCAACCACATCCATCTTTTGCTCCAATTCTGCTATCACTGCATTGGCCTTGGTTAAGTCAGCGTCAATGGCAATGACCTTTACCTTGGTTTCTTCAACAATTTTTCCAATTCCATTGTCTCCCTTATTCGTTTTGATGTTGTTTTCATCAATGAGCAATTGGGTCTGATCTCCCACAAAACCACTCAGTTTAGATTTTTGGTAGGCTTTCTTAGATCCCATACATCCAGATACTATTAAAGAAAGTACACAAACAAAAGACATTAAAAATGGTATTTTTTTCATATATTTTTATGCAAAACTACACCCTTTTTTCTTTTTTTTGTGAAAACTATACACATTTTGTTGGGGTCTGGTTTTATAAATGTAGCTTGAAGTGGTCGGAATATTTAAATACAAACTGTCTTTTATTCTCAGCAATATTTCTTTTTCGAGATTTGCAGTTTGTTATCATGAGGTTTATTCAAATAAAAATTATCTATTTTTCCCTACAGATTTACAGTGAGCAATGATGATTCGCATTTAAAAGATTCTGGTTTTTTAACCAATTGATTATCTTCTAATTACAACGATACAGTACTGAAATTTCGTTTTATTTAATTTTTGTGAATACTAATTCTGTGGGTGTAATTAAATCAGGCACCGGGTAAGATAAACTGTATGGTAGAGGTTTGTCTGGGCTAAAAAATGCCTAACTTTGTCCCGAAATTTATTCTAAGGCAATATGTCTATTGAAATAAGGGTTCCCGCACCGGGAGAATCAGTGAGTGAAGTTACTATCTCCAATTGGCTTGTCAAGGAAGGACAATGGGTAGAAATGGATGCCCCCTTGGCTGAATTAGAAAGTGATAAGGCCACTTTCGAAGTCTGTGCCGAGAAAGCAGGAATTCTCTCACAATTGTTCGGTAAAATTGGAGATACCATTGCCGTTAATTCCGTAATCGCAATTATTAATCCCGAGGCATTAAGACCTGTTTCTATGGTCTCTGAATCCCGTTCGGTCAAAACAATACAACACATTGAACCCATTGTAACACCCTCTAATGAACCCATTGGGCAAGTATCTATTCAAAAAGAAACCCTTGTTGCGCTTTCAGAAATTGGAGACGATTGGTCTTTGGTTTCACCGCTCGCTGCCCGCTTACTCAAACAATATTCAATTCATCCCTCCACGGTAAAAGGCTCAGGTTCTGGTGGCCGAATTTCCAAAGTCGATGCATTAGAAGCAATTGTTGCAGGTGGCGGTATGGACAATACTGCATTGAGTAACACCCGTGAATCCAAGCGTGAAAAGATGTCAAGTTTACGCAAAACCTTGAGTCGAAGGCTTGTGATCGTTAAAAATGAAACTGCGATGCTAACAACCTTTAATGAGGTTAATATGAAGCCCATTATGGATTTACGTGTGCAGTATAAAAAGCGTTTTGAAGAAAATCACGGTATCGGATTGGGTTTTATGGGTTTTTTTACCCGCGCAGTATGCATTGCCCTGAGAGAATGGAAAGCTGTCAATGCAAGCATCGAAGGCGATGAAATTGTATACCATGATTATTGTGATATTTCCATTGCCGTGAGTGCCCCCAAAGGCTTAGTGGTTCCTGTTATTCGCAATGCAGAAGGTCTTTCTCTCATTCAAATCGAACAAGAAGTGAAGCGTTTGGCAGGCAAAGCCCGTGAAAATAAACTTAGTTTGGATGAAATGACGGGCGGAACATTTACCATCACCAATGGCGGTGTGTTTGGCTCGATGATGAGTACACCGATTATCAATGCACCGCAAAGTGCTATTCTAGGGATGCATAATATCATTGATCGGCCTGTGGTAGAGAGTGGTCAGATTGTGATTCGTCCCATTATGTTTTTAGCACTAAGCTATGATCACCGTATCATTGATGGAAGAGAAAGTGTGGGTTTTTTGGTTCGCGTAAAACAGCTCCTCGAAAATCCCGATATGATGCGTGATGGGAAAAAACCTGAAGAAGAACTCTTGGGCTTATAATACTTTAAAACTGCTTGTTTCAAGTGTACTGTGGTGAACTTGTTCACTCTCAACAGCCTCTCTTACAGTTTGTTTGAGACTCTCAATTTTTTCTTCTCCCAGCCCATTCTCTAGAACAATATGGGCAGTCATCGCATTTCGAGTGGTACTGAGTGCCCAAATATGCAAATGGTCTACACAGGCTATCCCCTGTATTGACTCTATTCGTTTTTTAACAATATCTATATCTACACCCTCTGGAACCCCATCTAAACTTAAGCGAAGACTTTTTCGAAAAATCCTTGTAGTACCAACTACTATAACCAAACAAACAATCATGCCCAATATGGGGTCTATAAAATTGTTGTGGGTAAGGGAAATAAAAATTCCCCCTATCAAGACCGTCAAACTTACACTGGCATCGGCAATCATATGCAAATAGGCTGCCCTTGAATTGAGTTCATGGCTTTTTGCAAACAGCAATGCGGTGAGGGTATTGATGACTAGGCCAATGCCTGCAACCCAAATTACAATATTCCCTTGCGTTGCTTTCGGATGCATGAATCTTTCCCAAACCCCCCAGCCAATGCCGCCTATAGCGATATACAGCAGTATGCAATTGAAAATAGAAGCGAGGATGGTTGCTTTAGAAAATCCATAGGTATACACCTTAGAGGGTTTTTTTGCTGCCAATCGGAATGCAAACAAACTAATTGCCAATCCTGCCACGTCGCCCAAATTATGCCATGCATCTGCAATTAAAGAAAGCGAGCCAATCGAAAATCCATAGCCGAATTCAATTCCTACAAAAACAATATTGAGGAGTATGCCCAAAAAAAAACGGAATCCCATGTTTTTTTCGGGAGCACTGTGTGTGTGGTTGTACATTGAAAAACGAAGATAATCATAATCTGTAAAAAGAGATTGGTGTTGCTTTTGACACAAAAATCGGATTGCGGAACGAATGCCAAAATCCGTAAAATGGTATTCTCTCTTGCAGCGCAATCAAAAAAGGATGGGGAACCCGCCCGACCCCAAACCGATTATAGGTTTAAATATTGGTTGTGGCCAGGAATGAAAGGGTTGCCATTTTGGCAATTCCCGAAAGAATGAGAGAAATCCCAATGACCACAGTCTGGAAATGAGCGCATTTAATTATGTTATAAGAGGCTTGCATTGCATCATTCCGGGTACCAGGTATATTTTTTGGGTATCTAATTCGATACAGCGATAACGCGTTCTCATTTTTTCCAATTTTTTAAAACGGCGACCATCTTGTGTTTGAAATAACAATCCATCCTGAATTTCTTCGACCAATAACCATTCAGAATGGGGATCATATTTTCTCAATGCGCGAATCAAATTCGAATCGGTACAACTGCTTGCCTTAGGATTTTTAAGGTATCTATTGAGTGCATATTGGATATCATCTGGCAAAAATCGTTGCTGAATCATGGGGGTACTTATGATTTGAAATTCTCGTTTCCATTCAACTCCATGGGGTGAAACACCTTGTCCATATTTCTCAAAATTTAAAAGATGGGCGACTTCGTGCATAAATGTAATCAAAAATGCAAATGGGTTAAGGTCTCGGTTGATAGAAATACGGTGGCTATTTCCGGGAGTTGGAGGCCTATAATCACCCAGTTTGCTTAAACGTGGATTCTTTATTCGCAATTGAATTGCATAGGCCAACATCAAATCTGCGGCATAATCTTCACTCCCTTTTGGCAAGTATTTTAGTAAAACGGGGATGATTTGTTCGCGCTGCAAGGAAAATATTGATTACAGAAGTAGAGTCTACAAATTAACGATTTTGATTTGAAAAAAAACCATCAACCCAGTTTTTTTAGGGTGCGTTCAGCCAATTCTAGTCCGATAGAAAGTCCGCTGGTGGCAGCAGGACTTGGTGCATTTAACACGTGAATAAATCCTTCAGATTCCTGAATATAGAAATCATCAATCAATAGACCATCCCGATCACAGGCTTGAGCCCTAACCCCTGATCCGGCGGGTATTAAATCAGTTTCTTTAATGTCAGGAACCAATTTTTGCAAGGCTTTAGTGAAAGCGGGCTTGGAATAAGAACGGTAAAATTCGCCCAATCCCATCTTCCAATATTTCAGGGCAACTTTACGAAAACCCCCAAAGCGGATACTGTCCCAAAATTCGCTACACAGGAAGTCGGATTTCTTATACCCCTCACGTCTGAAAGCAAAAACCGCATTGGGTCCGGCTTCAATTACTCCAGAAATTCTTCGTGTGAAATGAACCCCTAAAAAAGGGAAATTTGCGTCGGGTACAGGATAAATAAGATTTTTAACCAAGAATGCTTTTTCGGGTTTAAGGCTATAGTATTCACCCCGAAATGGAATGATTTGCATATTGAGCTTTTCACCGGCCATTTCAGCAACTTTATCGCAATACAAGCCGGCACAATTGACGATTACTTTGGCTTCATACCGTTCTGTTTTTGTATGAACCACACCGCCGTTATTATTTCCAATAATAGCCTCGATTTTGGCAGAAGTAACAATTTGCCCATTGGGATGAGAAGTAATTTTATTGGCAAGAGCCAATGCCACTTTTTTATAATCAACGATGCCAGTTTGGGGCACAAACACCCCTTTTATTCCTACACAATGGGGCTCATATTCCGTAATTTCTGCCTGGGATAAGAAACGCAGACCCGACAGTCCATTGAGAATACCCCTTTGGTACAATGCCTCTAAACCAGATAGCTCTTCTGTTTTTGTGGCAACAACAATTTTTCCACACACATCATATTCAATGCCTTCGGCCTTGCAAAATTCTATGAGCATATGATAGCCCCGCAAACAATTATCAGCCTTTAAACTCCCTGGCTTGTAATAAATACCCGAATGAATGACTCCACTGTTATTGCCTGTCTGGTGCAATGCAACAGCCCCTTCTTTTTCTAAAATTACAACACGAACATTTGGATTTAACCGCAATAATTGATGTGCTGTTGAAAGGCCTACGATGCCCGCACCGATAATAAGAATGTCTGTTTTCATTAGAAATCTCCACGAAGTTACAATTCATTCACAAAGAAATCTCAGATTTAAATGGCATGTCGCGTAAATCCATCTTTGGAATAAGTATTCTTTCGACGCTTAAAAAAACTGTGCCTATATGCTCATAATCTGGCCTTTTGCATATCCAATGCCACGTCAACAATCATGTCTTCTTGTCCACCGACCATAGATCGTTTTCCCAACTCTTCCAAAATACTTCGGGTATCAATACCATATTGCTTGGAAGCCCTTTCCGCATGCAATAAAAAACTAGAATACACCCCCGCATAGCCCAAACTCAATGTCTCACGATCTACCCTAACCGGTCGGGTCTGCAGTGGACGGATCAAATCATCTGCGGCATCCATTAATGCGAATAGATTGCAATTGTGGAGAACGCCCATTCGATTTAACACGGCAATCAACACTTCCAAGGGCGCATTTCCTGCACCTGCTCCCATACCTGCCAATGAAGCATCCAATCGGGTTGCACCATTTTCCATGGCAACAATCGTATTTGCCACACCCAAACTCAGGTTGTGGTGACAATGAATTCCAATCTCAGTTTTAGGGTTTAAGACATCCTTGAAAGCCTTGATTCGGTCGACCACATCGTTCATCAATAAAGCCCCTGCACTGTCTGTTACATACACGCAATCTGCCCCGTATTTCTCCATCAACAAGGCCTGTTCTGCCAATTTTTTGGGTTCATTCATGTGCGCCATCATTAAAAACCCCCCGACATCCATGCCCAATTTCTTGGCTGCCTCGATATGTTGGGCAGCAATATCTGCTTCCGTGCAATGGGTTGCAATGCGCACACTCTGCACACCCAGGTCTCTGGCACGCTTTAACCCATCGATGGTGCCAATCCCAGGCAATAGCAAGGTGGTTAAACGCGCATGTTTCAACTGCCCAGCAATGCCTTCAAGCCACTCCCAATCGGTATGGGCACCAAACCCATAGTTAAAACTGGCACCTGACAAACCATCGCCATGTGCAATTTCAATGGCGTCTACTTTGGCAGCATCTAAGGCCAGCGCAATTTCGGTGAGCTTTTCTTTGCTGTATTGGTGTTTGATAGCATGTTGCCCATCTCTCAATGTAACGTCCTGAATAAATATCTTGTTCATGATTGGTTTTCGATTATTTTTTGTGCAATGGTCTTTGCCATAGAATTTTCTGTCGTGTGTATTTTACTGAATCCTTAACAATCGCTCAACTACAACTTTTCTTGTTTTTTCGTCCTCGACTATAGTGGCAGCGTATCTTATCCGATAAACCCAGTGACCATCCCCGTAATTTGTTCACCATAGTTTCCCATCCTATTTTTCATCCTATTTTCCATATTTTAACCCCTAATTAACCCATAGGTTCTGTGCGGGTACTCGGCATCTTCACCGAGA
>NSIM01000035.1 GCA_002737705.1 Flavobacteriales bacterium | reverse complement strand
CGAAGATTCAATTTATCTCAGTTTTTTTGTACAGCGACAGGGCATTGGCGATGCGCCAGAACCGGAAGATTCACTGCTTATTTTTTTCAAAACCAACACTGGGAATTGGATTCGAAATTGGGCAGTGGGCGGTGGATTTGTTGGCAATTTTGTCGAGTATTTTATTCCTATCGCAGATTACCGTTACTTGATACCCGACTTTCAGTTTCGGATTGTGAATTACACCAAAGCAACGGGGAATCTAAACCATTGGAATATAGATTATTTGCGCATCGATAAAAATCGAAAGGCCGGAGAAATAAGCATTGAAGATGTAGGAATTGCATCGGTTGAGTACGGATTATTCAAGGACTTTAACAACATTCCATTTGGTCATTATAAATTTGCAAAAACAGGAATATTGGGAAATGGACCCGCAATTTTGGTTCGCAATTTGAATGCAAAAACAGCTGTGCAAACAAGGTTTCAACTCTCAATATACAACCAGTTTAACAAAAAAATATACTCAAAACTCTTCAATACAAGTAGTCGAAACCTAAATGCAAAAGGCGATACCACGGAGAGATACCCCTCTTTATTGTTTGACACGCTGAGCACAGCCACTCCAAACATTAATTATATTTTCAGTGTGGATCCGCAAAGCAATGACAATACTCCCGATGCCTACCAATCGAGTAGCAACAACAATTCCATTTCTCAATCCCATAGAATCATGCCTTGGTATGCCTATGACGATGGCAGTGCCGAAGGAGGGATCGGCTTAGATTATGCCTATCTCGGGAATCTAAAAGGGCAATTTGCCATGGAATTCAAAACCCTCAAAGACGATTCATTGCGCGGACTTTCTATCTATTTCAACCAAAGTTTAGTTGATGTGAGTGGTCGAAGTTTTAAACTTCGAATTTGGAAAGCCATCAGCCCATCAGGACGTCCTGATGATCAAGACAAATTACTCTATGAGTTTCCTGTATCCAAACCCCTTTACATGGATAGTGTCAATGGTTTCTCTTACATATTTTTTGATTCAACCCTGTTTTTAAGCAAAGGGAATTATTATGTGGGATGGATTCAACAAATGCCGTATGTATTAAACATTGGGTATGATAACAATTACCGCTTTCAAAACATAGAGCAAGGAAATCCCCACCTTTTTTCGAACCTATTGGGGAGCTGGGAAAAAGCAGGCATTGATGCCAAAGGCACTCCAATGATTCGCATGTTGTTTGGAGAACGCAAAGAATATGCTTTCGCTACAGCTGCCATAGACAAGTTTACGGTGGGAGTCTATCCCAACCCATGCCAAGATATAGTCTTTGTAAAAACAAATCCTGGATCCATCTTGCAAAATGAAATTTGGGATTTTAGTGGCGCGTTGATCATGAAATGCCCATACGGGAATTCTATATTTGTAGGAAATTTGAAACCCGGTCATTACATTTTGCATTCAATGAATGAAAATAAAAAACCACGCTTTACACACTTTATTAAATTATGAACACAGACATTTCGGTTATAGAATTACAAAAACGCATAGAGAACCAAGAAAATATTAACCTCATTGATGTTCGAGAACTGCATGAGTATACTGAATTTAATTTGGGTGGACGCTTGATTTCATTGGGTGAATTGCCTTCCAGAATAGGAGAATTGGAAGAATTGAAAAATGCAGAAATTATTGTTCACTGCCGCTCGGGTGCCCGAAGTGGAACTGCCAAAATGTTTATGGTGCAACAGGGTTTTACCAATGTTCGCAACCTCATTGGAGGTATTGTGGATTGGAAGTCTCAATTTGGAGACTGAAATTGTTTGCTTCTCTATCAGCCAAGGATCGCCGAACATACTCTTAAAATTGCTGAATTGAAGACGCCTACATACCCGTAACTTGAAAACACGGGGTTGGGGCGAAAACTCTAAAAAGCCCATGCCCCGAAAAAGCGTTTATTATCATTAATAACTGGGGTTGATATTCGCGCTTACCAGAATATGTGTTATTGGTTTCTGTAGCGATTTTACACTGCCCGATCAAATTACAGATTCCTCAAAATACCCCCCCATTGCGTAATTTACATTCGAAATGGCAATACCCATAGAAATTATTATACTTCTTTTGTGACCTTTACAAGCAAACACCGTTGAAGAATCTCTATAATATAGCGTAATTTGTTGGAGATGAAATTGGGCTTCCGTTTGGGGATTTCTCGCGCTGCGTGTATGGCAGTATCTGTTTTGTGCGGACTCGGGATTGTAGTTTTCTCACTCAGCGAATGTGCAAAGAATACTGAACCCGAGACAGTCTCTACATTCTTGAATCTGAATGATTCTGCCCGTTATGTTGGAATAGACGCATGCAAGGGTTGCCATGCCGACAAACACGAAACATTTGTTCATACGGGAATGGGGCAAAGTTTTCATTTGGCTGAAAAAAAATATAGCAAGGCGAATTTTGTAAACGTAAGGCCTATTTATGATGCCAAAAATAACCTTTACTACTACCCTTTTTTGCGAAAAAACAAACTCTATATCCAAGAATTTCGTTTAACGAGACCCCGAACCTCCCTTCAAATCGCCGATACCATTCACAACCGGGTAGAACAAATTACCCATATCATTGGCAGTGGTCACCATACAAATAGCCACTTCTGGACAGATGGCGGCCATTTGTTTCAGGCTCCATTGACTTTTTACACCCAAAAGGGAATCTGGGATTTGCCACCGGGCTATGAGGTTACAAACACCCGATTTAACCGGAAAATCGATATTGAATGTATGGGATGCCATACCGGAATGTCTCAGGTAAAAGAAGGGTCTGTGAATATGTTTACGCAATTGCCATTGGGCATTGATTGTGAACGTTGCCATGGGCCAGGATCATTGCATGTTGCCGAAAAACAAGCAGGTATTGTAATTGATACCCGCACCAAAACCGATTGGACCATTGTGAATCCCAAACGCTTGCCTTGGAAACTTCAGGTCGACATCTGTCAGCGCTGCCATTTACAAGGAAATAATATTCTAAAAGAAGGGAAAAAGTTTACCGACTTTAAACCCGGAATGCACCTAGATTCTATTTTTGAAATATACATGCCCAAAGTGCAAGGTGATGCGCCATTTGTCATGGCGGGCCACGCAGAACGATTTCAAATGAGTGCGTGCTTCAAAAAATCTAATACGGGAGATTTGAACCAATACAACCCCAATATCAACTTCACGTGCATCAACTGCCACAATCCACACCTTGGTGTAACCCAGACAAATCAAGACAAGTTTAATGAAACTTGCACAGGTTGTCATCACACAAAAAGTAAACAAAGTCATTTTGAGAATTGTTTATTATCTACCAAACAAAGGCTGGGTAAAACCTGTGTGCAATGCCATATGCCTGCCAGCGATACCAAAGACATACCCCATGTTACAGTGCATGACCACTATATCCGAAGACCCTGGACAGGCGTATTAAAATCAAAAGAAAATTTGGAAGACTATCCCAAACGTATTGCAAAAAATGCCCCCATTTCTGCCGGCTTGTATTGTGTAAACAGTAAGAATCCCAGTCCCGTTCAACTGTTCAAGGCCTATGTTACATGGTTCGAAAAATTTGAATCCCTCCCCATTTACAAAGACAAAGCCGATGCATTGTTTTCGCAAGCGAATGAAATCCCATTGGTTCAACTACAACATTTATACAACCAACAAAATTATCAAGCTGTAGTATCCTTGATACAGGGCATTGATCTATCAAGGTTAGCGCTAGATGCTTGGAGCGCCTATCGAATAGCCAAATCAGAAGACAAAATGGGAAATCTTTCATCGGCTTTACCCTGGTATACCAGGGCAAATGAGGCAATGCCATTCAACAGCGATTTTGCGATGGAAAAAGCCAATGCCCAAATTCGCAACAAAGATTTAGATGCCGCTTATTCCTGTTTAACCGAGTTGCTAGCCCATCAACCCAAGCATGAACTTGCCAATCTTAATTTGGGCGTATGCCATTATCTGAAAGGGCATTTTGCATTGGCCAAAAAGCAATTCGAAAAAACCCTATTGCTCAATCCCGATTCTGAAAATGCCTGTTTATACCTTGCCGAATTATACCTAAAACTTTCCAATACTTTCGGAGCAAAACAATATTTAAAGCGGGCTATCGCGATTAATCCCAAAAACCTGGATGCCCAAACATTGTTGAAAGGATTGTCGTTGCCAATGGGGCAAAAAATGTAATTTTGTACTGTATGTTAGACAAGTTTGGAATCGCCAAAAGGATTGCGCAAGAATTACGCGATGGCTATTATGTCAATTTAGGCATTGGTATTCCAACATTGGTAGCCAACTATATTCCTGATGGCATGGAAGTCATTTTGCAATCGGAAAATGGATTGTTGGGCATGGGGCCATTCCCATTCGAAGGAGACGAAGATCCAGATTTAATAAATGCAGGGAAACAAACAGTAACCATGTTAAAAGGTGCCAGTATTTTTGATGGTGCAATGAGTTTTGGAATGATCCGTTCGGGCAAAATAGACATGACCGTATTGGGGGCCATGGAAGTGAGTGACAATGGCGACATTGCCAATTGGAAAATTCCTGGTAAAATGGTCAAAGGAATGGGTGGCGCCATGGATTTGGTCGCCTCAGCCAAAAATATTATCGTTGCAATGCAACACACCAACAAGGCCGGAGAAAGCAAACTTCTCAGCCGATGCACACTTCCAATCACCGGTTTGGCGTGCATAAAAAAAGTTGTTACTGAGCTGGGAGTGTTTGATATCACCGAAAGGGGATTTGAATTGCGTGAATTGGCTCCAGGGGTAACTATCGAAGATGTGAAAGCCAATACATTGGGGCGATTGGTTATTGAGGGGCCTATCAAAACTGTGTCCGTTTAAAGAAAAAAATGACCCGTTTTACAGATGGTTCAAACCAATGGAAGACTGGGCCACGAATACCCAAGATTTTTTATTTGCGCTGTTCTTTCACGCCCGTATTAAATTTTTTGTTGTTTTTGCGTGACAGTGCATCCTTTTTATTATAGGCCTTTAACACAAAAAAAGCAGACCCAAAAACCAATGCCGTAATGATAAATTCCCACAGAAACACTTGCTGTTTAAACGTCTCTATTGATATGGCTGTTGCGTTATCCAACTCTACTACACTGCAAATATAATACAAGCCAGTACCAACCCACGTCTCATTGTTTCTATCCACGTATTTTCAGCAAGGATATTTCTACATTTTGCAACAAATCTTTTGTGTGGTGCAAAAAATGCGATGTAAATTGCGGGTATGTCAGTGAATCAATATATAGAACAAAATCGAGATCGTTTTTTAAGCGAATTGTTTGACTTGTTACGCATCCCAAGTATAAGCGCCGACTCAACCCATGCTGGTGATGTTAGACGCTGTGCTGAAGCTGTTGCGGATCACCTTCGCAAAGCGGGTGCAGACAATGTTGTTCTTGAAGAGACAGCGGGATACCCTATCGTTTATGGCGAAAAAATCATAGATTCTGGTTTGCCAACCGTTTTGGTATACGGACATTATGACGTTCAACCAAGTGTGCCCGATGAATTGTGGGAGACCCCTGCCTTTGAACCCACTATTCGGAATGGAAAAATCTATGCAAGGGGAGCCTGCGATGACAAAGGGCAAGTATTCATGCATGTAAAGGCATTCGAAACCATGATGCAAACAAATACTCTGGCCTGCAATATCAAATTTATGATCGAAGGTGAAGAAGAAGTGGGAAGCAATAATCTTGGGCCCTATTGTAAAAATCACCGGGACAAACTAAAGGCCGATGTGATTTTGATTTCTGATACGGGTATTGTCGCAAATGATACGCCAAGTATTGATGTTGGATTGAGGGGATTGAGTTATGTTGAAGTTGAGGTTACAGGTCCCAGAATTGATTTACATTCAGGAGTATATGGTGGTGCTGTCGCAAATCCTATTAATATTTTATGTTCAATGATCGCCGGAATGCACGACGAAAATCGCCGTATTACCATTCCAGGCTTCTACGATAAGGTTCTGGATGTTTCTGAAACCGATCGAGAAGCAATGGGTAACATTCCCTTTGATTTAGAAGACTATAAAAAACACCTCGATATTGAGAATACAATGGGAGAAAAAGGATTCACGACCATCGAAAGAACCGGTATTCGGCCAACCTTAGATGTAAATGGCATTTGGGGCGGCTATATTGGCGAAGGAGCAAAAACTGTTTTGCCAAGCAAGGCCTATGCAAAAATATCCATGCGCTTGGTTCCAAATCAAAGAAGTACTGAAATAACCCAGATTTTTCAACACTATTTCGAGAGCATTGCGCCAAAAGGAGTAAGGGTTAAGGTTACCCCCCACCACGGTGGAGAACCTGTTCTTACCCCTACAGATTCTATTCCCTTTAAGGCAGCAGCACTGGCAATGAAAGAGACCTTTGGCAAAGAGCCAATCCCTACAAGGGGGGGCGGAAGCATACCAATTGTTGCATTATTTGAAAAAGAATTGCAAACCAAAACTGTACTGATGGGTTTTGGATTAGACTCTGATGCCATTCACAGCCCAAACGAACACTACGGAATTTTTAATTACTTTAAGGGAATTGAAACCATTCCGCAATTCTTCAAGCACTTCGCAGCACTCAACCAATAAGAATATAGGGCTTGTGGGCACCGTCATTTGCCACAACCAATAAACACCAATTATATGGGATTATTACAAGGCGCAACCTATGAAGCATACCGCAGCGAATTGCTGAAACGATACAAACATTTACTGCGAAGTCTTGGTAATAAATTGTCTCCGGAAAAAACCAAATTGGTTCGGGATGCCTTTGATATGTCTGCCAGGGCGCATGAAGGCACTGTAAGAAAAAGTGGTGAACCCTATATTTTTCATCCTTTGGCCGTTGCCGAAATTGCGGTTTCTGAATTGGGGCTAGGTGTTACCTCTGTCGTATGTGCACTTCTTCATGATGTGGTTGAAGACACAGACATTACCTTAGAAGATATTGAGCATCGGTTTGGGCCAAAGATTACCTCTATAATAGATGGGTTAACAAAAATTTCAACCGTATTCGAAATCGTAGAAAAAGACCAAAGTATACAAGCCGAAAATTTCAAAAAAATCCTATTGACCTTGGGGGAAGACCTTCGTGTAATCCTCATTAAATTGTGTGATCGGCTTCACAATATGCGCACATTGGGGGCTGTATCAGAAAATACAAAACTTAAAATTGCGTCTGAAACACTCTTTATTTATGCACCTTTGGCCTATCGTCTCGGATTAAACGCGATAAAAACAGAAATGGAAGACATTGCGTTAAAGTTTACAAATCTGGCTATGTACCACGAAATATCAGAGAAACTTGCAGAAACAAAAAATACACGCCAACGGTATATCAAAGAATTTATCGACCCCTTAAAAATAGAATTAGACAAATCTGGCTTGCATATTGTCGAAATTAAAGGCCGTCCGAAAAGTATCTACAGCATTTACCAAAAAATGAACAAGCAACAAATTCCCTTTGAAGAAGTCTATGATGCTTTTGCCATTCGGGTTGTCGTAGAATCCCCGCTTTATTTAGAAAAAACAGACTGCTGGAAAGTGTATAGTATCATTTCTGACATGTATCGCTCCCATACCAACCGATTGCGAGACTGGCTCAGCCATCCCAAAAGCAATGGCTATAGCGCATTGCACACAACAGTATTGGGGCCAAAAAGACGGTGGATTGAAGTACAAATACGATCCAAAAGAATGGAAGATATTGCCGAAAGAGGCCTTGCCGCTCATTGGCGATACAAGGCAGGCGCAAACCAATCTATTTCAACGCCACAAGATACTGCCTTCGAAAATTGGTTGGACTCAGTGAAAGAAACACTTTCCAATAGCGACCTCTCAGCGATGGATTTGGTAAGCGAATTTCGGAGCAGTTTATTGGGGGAAGAAATACACGTATTTACCCCAAAAGGGGATGTAAAAGGACTTCCTATAGGATCTACGGCACTTGATTTTGCATTCTCCATTCACACCGAAATTGGAAATAGAACCATTGGTGCAAAAGTGAATAATAAACTGGTTTCCATCAAAAGTGTCTTAAAGAATGGTGATATTGTTGAAATTCTCACAACCATCAAAGATCGGGTTACCCGGGATTGGTTAGAAGTGGTAACGACTGCAAGTGCAAAATCAAAAATTAGGGAGGCACTCAAAGCAGAACGGACCCAAAAAGCCAACCAGGGTAAATTGCTTGTCGAAAGACTGTTTCGAAAACACCAACTCAATTTTAATGATAGCAATATCAAAAAATTGATATCCCACTTTAAATACCCTCTTTCAGCTGAATTCTTTCATACTGTTGCTGAGGGTCAGATAAGATTAAATAGAGAATTGTTGTTTTCAATTATCACAAAAAAAATCTTGCCATTAGAAACGATTGAAAGTCCGAAAATTGATACTGGAAATCCTCGGTTAAAGGCCAAAAAAAACATAGCCCATATCATCATAGGAGAAGATCACGAACTCCCATATGCATTGTCAAAATGCTGTAATCCCCTGCCTGGAGACCCGATTTTTGGTTTTGTAACAGTGGGTGAAGGCATAAAAATTCACCGGACCACATGCCCTGGTGCTACGCGATTAATGAGTCAATACGGATACCGAATTGTCTCTGCAGGATGGCAAAACGATGGCTACCAAAAATCGTTTGAAACATCCATCGCCGTAAAAGGAATTGATGATATTGGTATTGTAAGCAGAATTACAGATATTATCTCAAGGGATATGGAAGTAAATATGAAAAGTATAAATATTCTGTCCAATGAAGATGGCACATTTGGAGGTCGAATTGAATTGATGATTTATGATTTACTCCACTTGGAACAATTGATCGAAAAAATTAAAGCAACACACCGCTACATCCAAGTAAAAAGAGAAGATTAATTACCCTTCAAGCGCAGCGACGCCACCCACAATCTCGGAAATTTCACGGGTAATGGCTGCCTGACGGGCTTGATTATAGTCCAATCGAAGGTCGCGCAATAACTCCCCAGCATTTTCAGTAGCTTTGTCCATCGCAACCATTCGAGCGCCATGTTCAGATGCAAGAGAATCTAATAAAGACCGGTAAAAAAGGGTTTTTACACTGCGGGGAATTAAATCCTGTAATATTTCCACCTTGCCTGGCTCAAAAATATAATCAGCACTTTTTTGGGTCATTTTCTCTTTCATTGGAGCAATGGGCAACAATTGTTCATTGACCAAAATTTGGGTAGCGGCATTCTTAAATTTATTATAGACCACCTCAACCCTATCATAATCTCCTGACAAAAATGTATCAATAACAGATTGCATGGCTTCAAATGCTGTTTCTGCAGACAGGGTTTGCGACAAATTGGCCATCTCAAAATTGACATCAATTCCCTCTCTTTTCAGTGCCTCACTTCCTTTTTTCCCAATACACATCATGGTTACATTGCCTGCTAGATTGGCCGGGGCATAATTCCCTTCGATCAGCATCCTAACACGCTTAACGACATTGGCATTAAACGCCCCACACAAACCACGATCACTCGTTACAACCAATAATAAAACCTTCTTTGCTTCACGTGATTTGAAATAACCTGCCAAGAGTGGATCGTCACTACTCTCTTGTAAATTTCCCATAATGCCTTGCAATTTTTCTGCATAGGGACGCATGCGAAGGATAGAATCACTGGCTTTCCGCAATTTGGTAGCACTCACCAATTTCATCGCCTTGGTAATTTGCTGCGTACTAATTGTGGATGCTATTCTAGCCCGAATTTCCTTCTGATTCGCCATTGTATGGGTTTACGCTGTATAATTCTTTTCGAATTCAATACAAGCAGCATTCAATACCGCTTTAACTTCATCATCGATAACCCCTTTGCGCATAGACTCTAAGGTGTTTTTGTGTTTTGATTCAAGATATCCCAAATACGCCTCTTCAAATTCACGAATTTTCCCCACGGGAATATTGCGCAATAAATTTGAAGTTCCAAGGTAGATAATGGCAATCTGTTTTTCGACAGACACAGGACTGTATTGGGATTGCTTTAAAATCTCAACATTGCGTGCTCCTTTTTCTAACACAGATTTGGTTGCAGCATCAAGGTCTGAACCGAATTTAGAAAATGCTTCCAATTCGCGGTATTGGGCTTGGTCAAGTTTTAATGTTCCAGCAACACGCTTCATGGACTTGATTTGAGCATTTCCCCCCACACGAGACACCGAGATACCCACGTTGATGGCAGGCCGTATACCTGCATTAAATAGATTTGATTCTAAGAAAATCTGACCATCTGTGATAGAGATTACATTGGTAGGAATATACGCAGATACATCGCCTGCTTGTGTTTCAATAATGGGCAATGCTGTTAAGGATCCGCCCCCTTTTACTTTCCCTTTTAAACTCTCGGGCAAATCATTCATATTACACGTGATGTGGTCGCTGGAATTTAGCTTACAGGCCCGCTCGAGCAAACGACTGTGGAGATAAAAAACGTCTCCTGGATAGGCTTCACGACCTGGAGGCCTCCGCAACAACAACGAAACCTCACGATAGGCGACAGCCTGTTTAGACAAATCGTCATATACAACCAATGCAGGCAATCCCAAATCACGGAAATATTCACCGATAGCACAACCAGCCATGGGTGCAAAGAATTGTAAAGGTGCAGGTGCAGATGCCGCTGCTGTTACAACTACTGTATAGTCCATTGCACCGCTTTCCTCAAGCGATTTTACCACTTGTTTAACGGTTGATTCCTTCTGACCACAGGCAACATAAATACAGTATACTGGATTCCCCTCCGCAAAAAATTCCTTTTGATTGATAATGGTATCCAATGCAATCGCGGTTTTTCCCGTTTGGCGATCGCCGATAATTAGTTCGCGTTGTCCACGACCGATAGGAATCATAGCATCAATTGCTTTAATCCCTGTTTGTAAAGGTTGGGTTACAGGTTCACGAAACAATACACCCGGAGCTTTGCGTTCCAAGGGCATTTCGAACAATTCGCCAACAATGGGTCCTTTTCCATCCACTGGTTCGCCCAAGGTATTGATGACACGACCCAACAAACCATGACCGACATTGATGGATGCAATTTTACCCGTGCGTTTTACTTTGTCACCCTCTTTTATATCGCCACTGCTACCCATTAATACGGTACCTACATTGTCTTCTTCAAGATTCAATGCTACAGCGCGAACTCCATTTGCAAATTCTACGAGTTCACCACTTTGGACACCCAAGAGTCCGTAAATTCGGGCAATCCCATCACCCACTTGGAGAACAGTTCCTACTTCTTCTAAGGTGGCAGCAATATCAAAACCAGTAATCTGATTTTTTAAAATGCTGGAAATTTCATCGGGTCTTATTTTTGACATGGCAGTTATTTAGGCTATTTGAAGGGATTTTTTAAGTTTGTTTAATTGGTTCGATAAGGTGGCATCATAAATTTTTCCATCGAACATGATATTCATTCCACCAATTAGGGTTGGATCTATGGTTTGGGTAATCAATACATCGCTGGCACCAGCCGCTTCGACAATATAGGTTTTTATGGCCTGAAGATTGGCCTCACTCAATGCCAACGCAGAAGACACAATGGCTGTAGTAATGCCTTTGTGCTTGTAATACAACAACATAAATGCATCTGTCATCGATGGTATATACGATTCTCGATTTTTATCGGTCATCAGCATCAACAGTTTACAAGTTAAAGCAGAGCAAGAAGCGAAAATTTTGCTCAGGGCTTCTTTTTTAGTCACTTTTCTCAACAAGGGGGTGTTGATGAATAGCCTCAACTCTTGGCTCTCCATGAGGGCTTTCTGAATCTGCTGAATATCCGACACACACAAGCCAATAGAATCGGTTTCCAATGAGCAATCGAAAAGTGCCTTGGCGTATCGAGAAGCAATTCTAATTTCAGACATGCTAAATGGGGTAACCCTAATTTAATTGTGAAAGTTGTTTCTCGATGATTGCTTTTTGGGCATCATTGTTTTCCAAGTGTTGCTGCATCAATTTCTCAGCAATTTGTACCGAAAAAACAGATACCTCGCGTTTTAATTCGTCGATAGCAGCTGCCTTTTGTTTCTCAATCTCGTCTTGTGCACGGTTTATTAATTTCTTGGCTTCTTCATCGGCAATGGTTTTTGCATCCCCAATGATTTTATCGCGCATTTCACGTGATTCTTTTAACATCAAATCTCTTTCCTTTCGGGCTTCTGCTAACAAAGACTCATTTTCACCTTGAAAACGAATCATATCGGCCTGGGTTTTTTCGGCCAATAGCAAAGAATCTTCGATGGTTTTTTCGCGTTCGCGAATCGAACTAAGGATGGGGTTCCAAGCATATTTTTTCAAGATGACAAGCACCATTGAAAATGTTAAAATCATCCAGAATACTAAACCTATGGCAGGAGTAACTAACTGCATCTTTCTTGTTGGTTAATTAAAAGAGGTCGAACCGGGGTTCGACCCCAAAGTTTTTTTTATAAAAACAGAATTAATAAACAAACAACGATTGCGAAAAATACCGCTCCCTCAACGAGGGCAGCAGCGACAATCATGTTTGCACGAATATCGCCTAGCGATTCGGGTTGACGGGCAATTGACTCCAGCGCGCTTGCGCCGATTTGACCAACACCGATACCGGCACCGATCGCTGACAATCCAGCACCAATGGCGGCGCCCATTTTGCTGTAGGCAGCTGCGGAGTTATCGGCAGCGGCTTGAAGAATAATGTTCATGAGACTCATAGCTTTTTGTTGTTTTTATGTTTTTTTTAATGTATTTTTAGTGGTGATCTTCTTCTAATGCCATACCAATATAAATGGCAGAAAGCAAGGTAAAAACATAGGCTTGCAAGAATGCGACAAGCAATTCAAGCAAACTCATGAAAATGGCAAATGCCACAACAAAAGGACTTACGATATATCCTACCCCAGGATGCATTGCTCCAAAGATAAATATCAAACTAAAAAATCCCAAAATAATAATGTGGCCCGCTGTAATGTTTGCAAACAATCTCAGCATCAAAACAAAGGGTTTCAAGACAAGACCCAGTATCTCGATCGGAATGATGATGACATACATCCAGATTGGCACATCGGGTAAAAAAATATGCTTCCAGTATTGCTTTTTGGCTTTTAGGTTGACCGTTAAGAATATCAATGTTGCCAATACCATCGCGATGGCAATATTACCCGTAACGTTTGCACCACCGGGAAAAATTGGGATCAGGCCGAATAAATTATTAACAAAAATAAAAAAGAAAATGGTAAGCAAAAACGGCATGAAGCGATCTGTTTTTTGTCCCAAAGCGGGCTTGGTAACGTCGTCACGTATAAACAAAATTAAGGGCTCAATTAAATTGTGAATGCCTTTAGGGGCTTTCCCCGCCCTTTTCTTGTATGATGAAGCCATTCCGATAACCAAAATTAGCAAAGTAAGGACAGAGACAAACATAGCGGCAACATTTTTTGTAATGCTTATATCGTAAATGGGTTCAATGGTATCACTTGACTCCCAAACCACCTTATTTTCTTTGTTGAGGACAAATCCCAAGTATGATTTGTGCCCATGCTCAAATTTGGAAGACATAAAAACCAATAATCCCTTTGATTTAACATACAGGATGACTGGCAAATAGATTGAAACAGCGCCATGCCCCTCTCCCCAAAGATGCCAATCATGAGAATCAGAAATGTGATCCATGATCATCTTTCCCGCATCAAACTTTGTAGACTTTTTCCCTTCATTCTGATGATGAGAATGGTTGTCAGAAATAGCAGTATCCACATGCCCTGCAATCGATGGAAGGGACAAAAAAGCAGAAAAAAATAAAACACCTAGCTGTTTCCGAAAGGATGATATAGTGAAGAGTACAGTAGAATATGGCATTTTCATTTCAAAACTTTGTATTCTAATCGGGGCGCAAGTTACTGCTCTTTTTAGACATTTCAAACACCAAAAACAATAAAAAATACAAACAATAAGGTATGGCAAATAGGAGGTCCGCTTTGCCATGGTTAACGAAGGCTATTATCATAAAAATTGAGACCGCCACTAAGCGCAACATACTCGAAGACATAGTCCTTCTTACCCATTGGTTTGGATTGCTTATGGCGCTTCGACTCACATAGAATCGCAACAACCAAAATACCAAAAGCAAGTATAAAAGTCCAAAATACGTATCGATGGGAACCTGTATTTTGCTACTACACAGATCGGCCAAATACGTAGACAATCCGATCATAAGAGCGAAAATAAAAATACTGATACTATAGGCTCGCACGGAATTATATTTTTTTCAAAATTACATATAAACTTGATGCGACACCCAATAACATTCCAAAAATGGTGGCGAAGGAAGTCTTCCATGGCAAATTTTTGTCTACATAAAAACCCAAAAAAGTACACACTACAATAATAAGTATCATTTGAAAAGCCATACCGGTGTATTTCAAAAACCCCGCTGATTCTTGGGTTCCGTTTTGAAGGGGTTTCATAACGATGAAAAGGATTACTTTGGAGGAATCGGAGTTGCAGAAGGGACACTGACCACGACATTCATTGAGCAACGGCCATTGAATTGTGCACCCGACTCTATCACCATTTTATTGGTAATAATATCGCCATCTATTTTGGCAGTTGGCTTTAATTCCAATACCTGTTTAACGGTAATATTCCCCTTGATATGGCCAGCAATGGTTGCTGAATCAACTTCTATATTGCCTAGAATTTTACCCGTATTGCCAATAACCAATCGTTGACCAACCTTAACATGTCCTTCGATTGAGCCATCCAATCGAAAATCTCCATTCGAAATTAAATCTCCTGTAATGCGCGTGCCTTGTCCAATAATATTTAAAATTCCTTGCGATTGCTGAGGACTGTTTTTTGGGGTGGGGTTCGACGTGAATATTGACATGCTTATAGGTTGTAATGCAAATATAGTAAAACTGAATCAATTATTGTTTTTTCGTTGGCCGAACAGATGTAGAGTCAAAAATACGCTCTTTCCCGGCTAAAATTGTATTTAAAACCTCTTGTTTGTTTTCGCGGACTTCCAATTTTCGGCTCAAATCTTCTATTTTCTGATTGAGTTCTAAAAGCTCTTGACGCGATTCAAATTTTACCGCATTGGGAACAATCGCTTGCATGGGTGTATATGCCAATAAAAGTAATACAAGCAAAGAAAAAAGCAATAACAGACTGCTAATAAGCATCAAAACATTGATAGGAGTTAAACGAACTGAAAACACCTCCGCAAATGTTGTGTCGTTTATTAATACAAAACGATGTTTATTAAGAAGATTGGCGATAATTTTGCGCTTGCGAGAAGTTTTGGGCATTTTTATCAAAATTGAATCAATAATTTATCAAAAATAGCGTTTAATCCAATACCATTAAAATGCGTCAGTCTATGAATCAAATTATTTTATATTTTTTTCTGTTATTGGGGGCTTTTTTTAGTTCTTGTAGCAACCAAGAATCTTGGTCTTATAAAGCTTGGCACAATACACTAGCCCATTACAATACCTTTTTCAATGCGGAACAAAAATGGTTAGAAACAGAAGAATTGACGAGAGAATCCTTCAAAGACGATTTCAGAAAACCTTTGGTATTGTTTAATTACGGCGGGAATGAAGCACTAAAGAACAATCAAAGTGCAATGGATGAGATCATTAAGAAGGCCTCAACAATGATTGACAAGCATCCCAAAAGTAGATGGGTTGATGATGCCTACTTATTGAATGGCAAAGCCTATTTCCTAAAGGGGGAAATAAGTGCAGCCAAAGATTTGTTTGAATATGTAAATGAACATTTCACGGACCCTAAAATTCGCTTTAGTGCGCAACTTTGGATAGCAAGATGTTTGTACCAAAAATTACAATGGGTGGATGCAGAAGTATTGGCTCAATCCATTCTCATCAATCAAGATTTACCAAATTCTTTGCTTGGAGAAACCCATAAAGTATTGGGCAGCATACAATTTGCTTTAGGGAAATACACCCAATCAGCGGCGCAACTCGAATTGGCTCTGCCCAATAGCAACAATCGAATGGACCAATACCGCCTTCATTTTGCACTCGGGCAATGTTATCAATTTGAAAAACAATTTGACCTGGCAGGTTCTCACTTTTCAAAAGTTCCCAAATTAAACCCCCCCTACGAATTGGCTTTCCACGCCCGAATGGCACAAGTTGGCATTTTGTCGGCCAAACAAGAGAACTATACGAAAGCAAACAAAGTTCTCTCGAAAATGCTAAAAGACGATAAAAACATAGATTTTTATGGGCAGATCTATGTAAGCATGGGCAACAATGAACTAAAGGCAAACAATATACCATTGGCTATCAAACGGTATAACCAGGCCATCCAACTCTCTTCGGCAAAAGAACATAAAACCAATGCATACCTTGCATTGGGGAATTACTTCTTTTCAAATCTCAGGTACGAAAAAGCCGCTTTGTATTACGATTCAGCCAATAACATCATCGACGAATCTCACCCCGATTTTGAAGAAATTGTTAGGCGAAACGACATATTGTCGGATTTGTTAACAGCCGTTATGACGATCTCCCAAAATGACAGCTTGCTCAGAATGGCCAATGACCCCATTTGGCGAACCAAAAAAATTAAAGAAGCCATTAAGCGGGAAAAAACCTTACAGGAAGCAGCACTTTCAAAAAAGAAAAACATCAATTATAACAACCAAGCAAACAACAATGCCAATCCAGAATCACTGCCAGGAATGAATGGCACGAGCGATATGGGAATGCAAAATCCCC
>NSIM01000034.1 GCA_002737705.1 Flavobacteriales bacterium | reverse complement strand
AGCCTCAAGTTGAATACCCCTGCGGAGGTAGGCTGGTAAATCTACATCGTTATCCAGCAAGTTTTCTCTTTCTCTGCGTCCATTTTCCATTCGAGTATCCCCAAACAATTGCGTTAATGAATCGTCTCTTTGTGTATCGCTAGAGTCTGTATTTTCGGTTGGCTGCGGATTGGATTGCACAGTTTGGTCGTCATCTTCTTCTTTCTCAAATGAAGAGGGTACCCGATTGATGACAGTGGGATTTTCTGCCGGAGCTGGGAAAAGTGAGGATTGCACACTGCCAAATCCACTGGGGGTTCTTGTATTTGTGGGCTGTATCCCTTGCTGATTTATTTGAAAGGATGGGTGAATGGCTTGGTTGTTGGAGTGGAGGTTTGGGTGAATAAATGTGGTTGGAGGAGGATTAAAGCCATAGGGGTTTTCTCCTGAAATGGGTTTGGAGATTGCAGCTTCAGCCTGTATTTCAAATCCAGTGGCAATCACAGTTATGGCAATAGCTTCTCCCAAACTGTCGTCTTTTGTAATGCCCATTTTCAGGTGTGCGGTATGGCCAGCTTCCTCTTGCAAATATTTTTTTACCTTAGAAATTTCACTCATTACGGGCTCTTTACTTCCATACGCAAAATTTACCAATAAATGCCTTGCTCCCGCGATGCGTGTATTGTCGAGTAAGGGGCTGTCTAATGCCATCCGAACTGCAGTTTCTGCCCTTGCTTCTCCAGTGGCTATCCCCGTCCCCATGATTGCCCTTCCGCTGTCTCTCATTGCGGTTTGAACATCCATAAAATCTACATTCATTTGCCCAGGCTTGGTAATGATTTCAGCAATTCCCCTGGCGGCTGTCGAGAGTATGTCGTCGGCTTTTGAAAAGGCTTCCGTAATGGTTAGATCACCATACATTTCGACAATGCGGTCATTGCAAATGGTAAGTAAGGCATCTACATGTGGCCTGAGTTTCTCCAATCCTTCTTTGGCTTGGGAAATTCTTTGGGGCCCTTCATCTTCGAAGGGTAGTGTCACAATTCCTACAGTCAATATATTGAGTTCTTTGGCAATTTTTGCTATCACAGGTGCTGCACCTGTTCCGGTTCCACCACCCATTCCTGCTGTAATGAAAACCATTTTTGTACTGTCTTCCATTATTTCACGAATCTGTATCAAATTTTCCATGGCGGCTTTTTCTCCCATATTGGGCATAGAACCCGCACCAAGTCCATCTGTGAGTTGTGCTCCCAATTGAACTTTGTTTCCTATTGGGCTGCTATAAAGGGCCTGTAAATCTGTATTGCAGATGTAAAAATCTACGCCTTCAATTCCATGCCTAAACATGTGATTTACGGCATTGCTTCCGCCACCCCCAACTCCAATCACCTTGATTAGATTGCCTCTCATAATTTTAACATCGGGTTCAAATCTTATCATACGCTTGGGTATTATGATACTTTATCTTCTTTAAAATCTTCCCCATCTTTCATCCAGTTTTTAAATAAATCCCAGCCACCTATAAAGCTTCTTGGGTTGGATTTTATAGTTTGGGGTGTGGGTATATACCCGGGGATTGTTTCCATTTCTATTTCCGTTTCTGTAAAAAATTCTCCTGTAGCGATTGTGTCTTGCTTTGACATTCGTTGGTTGTTTCCCGCCAATGCATCGTTTTTCTGCGCCAATTCAAATCCCTTAATAACCAATCCGATGCTGGTTGCATACATGGGATTTCTAACCTCGTCAATGAATCCTTTTCCCAAGCGCTGTCCAGGACTCCCAATGTGTATTTCTAATCCAATAAAATAATGAAACAATTGTGTAATGTCTTTCATGCCTGAGCCCCCGCCTGTAAGCACCAATCCTCCTGCCAATTTATTGCGAATACCGGAAACGACAATTTCGAAATCGACTTTTTGTATAATGTCTTCCATCCGTGCCTGAATGACCTGAGAAATTGCAAAGAGGGAAATTTCTTTTGGGTTTCGTCCCGGTAAGCCTGGCACAACCACCACTTCGTTTTTCATGGTTTCTGTCGGATAGCAGCTTCCATAATGTGTTTTTACGTATTCGGCCTGGTCTTTCAAAATTCCGAAGGCCTCTTGTAAGTCTTTGGTGATGCGATCGCCACCGATTGGTATAATAGCGGTATGGCGAATAGAGCCATCGTCAAAAATACAAATATCCGTTGTACCCCCCCCAATATCAACTAGGGCAACACCCGCCTCCATTTCCGGGTCGGACAATACAGCAGCAGCAGAGGCTACAGGTTCTACTATAAGATCTGCAACTTCAAGTCCTGCTCGGCGAACCGCCATTAAAATTGTTTTGGCTGCAGAAGTTTCGCCTGTAATAATATGGTAATTGCATTCTACCCGAACTCCAACGCGGCCGATGGGATCTTTAATTCCATCTTCTCCGTCGATGCGGTATTCTTGCGGGAGTACATGTATAATTTCTAGCCCTGGAGAAAGTGCCAAGTTTTCCATTTCTTCTTCGAGTTTGTTTAACTCATCTTCGGTAATTTCTATGTCCCATTGCTTGCGACTCAGCGTTCCTCGGTGTTGTAAACTTTTAATGTGGTGGCCAGCGATGCCCACAAATACTGTTTTTATGTCGACCTCACTTTGTTTTATGGCTTCTTCCACTGCCGATTGGATTGCAGTCACAGCCTTGGCAACATTGGCTACCATCCCGCGTGATACGCCACCTTGGCTGGGCGATTTTCCAATTCCAAGGACATTGATTTTACCGTTCTCGGAAAGTTGACCCACAATGGCACAAACCTTTGTTGTTCCGATGTCGAGCCCTACGATTATTCTATTATTGGTATCCATATTGTATATTTCAAGTGTTTGATTTTTTAGACTTTTTTTCTATTATGTGTATACTTTGTTGGCCAAGGCGTATTCCTAGCACTTGTGTAATGTTCGAAATGTCTATCGTCTTATACCGATTCCAACCCATGCCTTTTAAGCCTTGGGCATAGAAAAGACGGAGGTTTTCAAACTTTTTACCCAGTTCTGAGCTGTTGCCTACAACAATGCTATGTTTTCCAATGCGGGGAATCAAAATCATGGCATTATAATTATCTACATAGCACTGTTGAAATTGTGCGTTCCACAGTGAGTCAGCAGCTATGAATGTTGCCAATGCCAGAATATTTTTTGCAATTTCCCCTCCCATAATGCTTCCTCCATTCATTTTATTGGGGATTTTTCCATTTACAATCAATACATCGCAAAACCGTAAATTTTTGTTTGGAACCATAACACCTTGCGTATCGATATAAAATTCTTCTCCCTGTAGATTTTTTATCAGAGCAATGGGACTTCTTTCCATTGCCTGTATTTTGAGAATTCCATCGAGTCTCAGATAAACTTCAGCTTTTCGGAGTGTTGGAATTTGTTTGAGTTTGGATTCGAGCAATGTAATATTAAGGGCACTTGCGTTTATACCCGTCGGGATTCCTACAATAGAAACAATCGAATCGTATAGAATTTTCTTTGTAATGAAGAGTGGATTTTTGTTTGGAACAAGCGAAATTTCAATTCCTTGTATTACCCTGTTGGCCGATTTTCCTGAGAAAGAGACCCACATCGTGGCAACGACCACAATGAGTGATACCAGGATGCCAATCATCCATTGCTGTTTACTGATGGCTAGTTGAAATTTCTTCATATTGTTTGCGTACGGGTTCTATGAGTCTGTCTATGTCGCCCGCACCTAAAATAAGGAGTAGTTCTGGAGGGGAATTGTATATTTCTGTATGAATCTGATCCGCTGAAAGGAGATGTTTCCGGGGATTTTGAATCATTTCCAACAGCCAGGTACTTGTTATTCCGGGTATGGGATTCTCGCGTGCCGGATAAATATCCATCAACCACACTGTGTCGAGCGCAGATAAACTATCGGCAAATTCTCGGGCGAAGTCTTTTGTTCTGCTAAACAAATGCGGCTGGAATAATCCGGTAATGTGTTTGTTGGGGTATAGCGTCCGAACAGAATGTACAATGGCTTTTATCTCCTCAGGATGGTGAGCATAATCATCGATGACGATATGCTTGGCTGTTTTTACAACGGTTTCGAATCGTCGTTTGGCACCCTTAAATGATGCAATTCCTTCTTGTAATTCTTTGATGGGTAGGCCTAAAAATCCATGACAAATCCCTAATGCAGCCAAGGTGTTCTGAACATTATGATGGCCAGGTAATCCACAACGGAAGCGACCAAGGAACTGCCCAGCATAAATAAAATCAAAGCAATAATCGCCTTGTTCTACACGAACATCCCTTGCCCGAAACACGGCATTCACACCCAATCCATAGGTGCATTTGGCGATTGATTTTTGGGTGGTTATATGGATAGATTCTTGTATAACCAATCCCGCCCCATGTGGCTTGTCTCTGCGCAGGTCGAATTCTGGGTTTCCATCTCCTGGGTTTCCTGTTCGGTTTTTGCTAGATGTTTTTGATACGCTGGGTTCATCACCTTCTGCGAAGTACGGATCTCGTTTTGCTTGATTTTCGTTTCCTGCGCTGCGATCTACCTTGCTGGGATCTTTTCCAGAGAAAGCGCCTGTCGCTATTTTACCAACAGGGGCAGAAGTACTATCAGCATAATATGTGTCAACCACTGACCGAATTAGGCTTGCAAAATGGACAAAGGCCTCAGTAAAGGCCGCTGTATTTTCATAGATATCCAGGTGGTCAGGATCTATGGCAGTAATGATTGCCAAGTCTGGACTCAGTCGATGAAAACTGCGGTCGAATTCATCTGCTTCCAACACAACAATTTCTTTGTTTGCATCTTCTTGAAATAAAGCAATTCCATTTATTTTTCGAATATAGTTGCTGTTAAAATTCGAAGAAATACCACCCAAAAAGGCAGTGAAATTAATATTGCAGCCATGGAGGAGGTGCGCGATTAAGGTTGAAGTGGTTGTTTTCCCATGGGTTCCTGCAACAGCGATGCAAAAACTATTTTTGGCAATAAATCCCAAAACTTCAGATCTTTTTTGGATAAAAGCGCCATGTTCCAGTAACCAAACCCATTGTGGGTGGTCTTTTGGTATTGCGGGCGTAAGAATAAATAGGGTATTGTGTATGCCTTTGCACACGGCTTCGGGCAAGTCAATCACCGCATCGGAAAAGGAAATAGAAGCCCCTTCGTTTGCCAAATTTTCGGTCAGTGGGCTTGGGGTTTTGTCATATCCATATACGGGTAGTTGAAGGGAAAGAAAATAGCGGGCAATCGCGCTCATGCCGATTCCACCGATACCCAAAAAATAGGATTGTTGGTATTGCGCTAGACTTTTTTCTTGAGACATTCTTCAATAATGGTTGCAATGGTTTGAGTAGCCAATGGTTTGGCAATACGGAGAAGGGCATGTTTTATGGACGACTGTTTTTCGGAGTCTTTCAACAATGAAATGGCGGTAGCAATAAGTTGTTCAGCTGCAGCATCATCTGAAACGCACAATGCGGCATGGCGGTTTACCAATTCCATGGCATTTTTGGTTTGGTGGTCATCGGTAACGTTGGGCGATGGAACGAATATTGCAGGTATTCCTACCACGGCAATTTCGGCAATGCTCAATGCACCGGCTCGTGAAATAACAATGTCAGCTGCGAGGTAGGCTTGATCCATTTCAACAATAAAGGGGGCATAAAATATGTGCGATGAGGTTTTGTGTACAAAAAGTGTAGCCTGATTTTCTATAATCTCGGCAATGGCTTGGGTATGAGACTTGGCGTATGCTTGTCCCATTTGCCATATAAGTTGGATACCGGATTCTGCCAAAAATACCATGTTTGCAAATAGGGCTTCATTGATACTAAAAGCACCTAAGCTTCCTCCAGTCACAAAAAGAACGGGTAGATTCGGGTCGAGCCCAAATTTCGATCTTGCCCCAGCTACCGCAATGGCTTTTTTCTTGATGGCAGACACCTTTTCTTCTTGCATGAGGGCTTTTTGGGCATCATCCACTATTTCAGTGACTTCATTTTGTTTGCCCGAATCAATGGTTGAAGACCCCATGGCTGTGTCTGTTCTTTTTTCAGTTTCCAAAAACGGGTTGGTAATCAGTCCGATGGCTCGAATATTTTCCCGGACTGGATTGCCTGTAAACAACCAATTCCCTTTGGTAAAAAAAGTTTGCATATCAGGAAAACCCGTACAAATCATAGATGCTTTGTTTGCAAGTATTCGGTTGCTAAGTCCTGCATACCCATTCTGTTCTTGTAAAATGGTGGGTATTTTGGCCATTGTTGCCATAAAACAAATGGGCAAACTTGCATAACCACCTGTTCCTATGACGGCACTGGGTTTGAATTTTTTCAAGATTTTCCGTGCAAGTACAAAACTGTATAGGGTTTTGATAATCAGGAGCAAGTTGCGGGGAGAGGCAGAACGTCTCAAGCCTTCAATTGGCAGTCCAACAATTTCAAAACCTTCTTTGGGCACCTTTTCCATTTCCATCTTACCCAGTGCCCCCACAAATAAAAACTCGGAATCCGGAAAACGATTTTTTAGTGCGTTTGCAATGGCGATAGCCGGAAATATATGTCCGCCTGTACCCCCTCCACTGAGGATAAATTTGTGTTTTTGTTCTCTATTGCTGGGTACAATCATATTCCTGCTAAAACGCCCTCTTTTTCTTTTTGTTTTTCTTCTTCTGTGTATTTGCTAATGCCGAGAATAATCCCAAATGCGATACTATTCATAAAAATACTGGTGCCACCCATACTCACCATGGGGATGGTTAGTCCTGTAACGGGCAACAAGCCTACTGCTACACCCATGTTTACGAATGCTTGAAGACCCATGCTGAGCCCAAGGCCTATTGCAACTAGCGCGCCGAAGGCGCGCGGACTTTCGACCACAATCTTTAAACAGCGAAAAATTAATACCAAAAAACATCCCATTACAAGCAATCCGCCTAGCAATCCATATTCTTCAATAATTATTGCGTAAATAAAGTCCGAATAAGAATGGGGGAGGTAATTGCGTTGGGTTGAGTTTCCTGGTCCCTTTCCCAATATTCCTCCTGATGAAACAGCAATCTTCGATTGTAATTGTTGATAATTTCCTTCTCCTTCTCCTTTATCGCGCCCCGTAAACGTTTCGATGCGCTGTTTCCATGTGGGGATCCGGGTATTTTCTAAATTTGCTGTATTTATATTTAATAAAACCACCACAAAAAACGAAAGTAATCCCAGTCCTGAAAACAATAAAAAAAGCAAGTATTTAACATTTACCCGTCCGATAAACATCAGCAATGAGCAGGTTAAAAATACGACCAGTGCGGTGCTCAAATTTTCAGGAGCAATCAACAGTACGACAACAAGTATGTATGTAAGCGTGGTCCAAAAAACACGTGGGCTATCAATTTCTGCTTGGTTTTTGCTGAGGTATCTTGCAATATACATGACCAAAAAAAGTTTTGCCATGTCAGAGGGTTGGAATGTAATGCCCAATAGGGGAATCGGAAGGACTCTGGTTGCATTGTTTAGCTCTGTTCCAATAAACAATGTAGAAAACAATAAGCCTATAGAAATGAGAAGAAAAATCTGTGAAATACGGGCATAGTATTGAAAGGGGATATGGTGGGTTATATACAATAGAACAAGCCCTATGAGCAAAAATCTTGTATGGCGAAGAAAATACCATTCGGTATCTCCTTTTTGTTCTGAGTATGCCAATGCCCCCGTTGAGCTGTAAACTGCAAGGATTCCAATCAGCGACAGGATGACGACAATGCTCCATATCCATTTATCGCCTTTAAATTGGGATGTAAACCGGGTATTCATGGGTTAAAGGTTATGGACTGCCTCCTTAAATTGCCGACCTCTGTCTTCGTAGCTATCAAACAAGTCGAAGCTTGCACAAGCGGGAGAAAGTAAGGTGACATCGCCCATTTTTGCCATTCTGGAGGCAACATGAACCGCCTCTTTTGCACTGCTGGTATTGATTATCAAATCCACATCATTTTGGAATGCTTGGTGAATCTTGATATTGTCCAAGCCCAGGCAAATAATCATTTTGACTTTGCTCTTTACGAGTTGTTTTAAATCGTCATAGTTATTGCCTTTGTCGACACCCCCCGCAATCCATATTACTGGGCGGTTCATGCTTTCCAGTGCAAACCATGTCGAATTTACATTCGTGGCCTTGCTGTCGTTGATGTATTCGACACCCTGCACTTTTTGAACAAACTCCAAGCGGTGTTCTGCGTTTTGGAAGTTGGTGAAACTTTCACGGATGCTTTCTTTGCGAACATCCATTAAACGAGTGGCCATGGCGGCTGCCATGCTGTTGTAGGCATTGTGTTGCCCTTTAAGGGTTGAATCTTGCATATTGAGTGTGTATTGTTTGTGTATTTTTATGTGGAGGATATTGGCTACTGCCCATGCCCCTTGGTTTTGAATTTTATGAAGACTGAATGGCAATTGCTGAGAAAGGGGAGGGTTGCGTTTGATGCCTTCGGCTGTGTTTTTGTCGTCGGCACAGTATATGAAATAGTCGTCTGTCGATTGGTTGCGGGTTATCCGCATTTTGCTGTCTATATACTGCGAAAATTGGCCATCGTATCGATCCAAGTGGTCTGGGCTTATATTGCAGAGAATGGCTATGTGGTTTTTGTAGGTATCGATGCCATCCAATTGAAAACTACTCATTTCAACTACGTAAACTGCACAGTCTTTTTGTGCGACTTGCCTCGCCAAAGACCGACCTACATTGCCAGCCAGTCCTACGTTGAAACCAGCCTGTTTTAAAATATGATAGGTAAGCAATGTGGTCGTTGTTTTGCCATTTGTACCCGTAATGCCAATGAATGTGGCGCTTGTATACCAAAAAGCAAATTCCAATTCATCGATAATTCGAATGCCTTTTTCAATGGCTTTTTGAACGATGGCTGCTGTTTTTGGAATGCCCGGACTTTTGACAATAAGATTCGCGTTGAGTATTTTGCTTTCGCTGTGTTGCCCTTGTTCCCATGCAATACTGTATCCATTGAGTTCATCTTGGTATTTTGGTTGAATGGGGCCATTGTCCGAAACAAATACATCCCAGTTTTGGGCATTGCCCAACACAGCAGCACCTGTTCCGCTTTCTGCTCCACCCAATATGACAAGTCTTTTTCTCAACGCAATTTTATCAATGCTAGGGTTGCTAAAACAAGTATGATGGTGATCAGCCAAAATCGAATTGTGATTTTGCTCTCGGGAATATTTTTCTTTTGGAAGTGGTGGTGGAGTGGCGACATCAAAAACACACGGCGGCCTTCTCCGAATCGGAATTTTGTGTATTTGAAATACCCTACTTGAACAATTACCGATGCGCTTTCGGTGAAGAAAATACCACATAAAATGGGTAGCATAAGTTCCATTTTAATGATAATGGCAACGGCAGCAATGGCACCACCCAAGGCCATAGATCCTGTATCACCCATAAAAACTTGCGCCGGATATCCATTGTACCAGAGGAAGCCCAAGCAGGCTCCGATGACCGCTGCTAAGAAAATAACAACCTCTCCACTGTTGGGTACGTATATAATATTGAGATATTCGGCCATTTTAAAATTTCCTGCGGCGTATGCCAATACCACCAATCCAAAACAAACAATAGCGGTTGTGCCTGCGGCCAAACCATCAATTCCATCTGTTAAATTCACGGAATTTGTTACAGCCATACTCACAATTACGATTATGGGAATAAATATGATCCAGGCATTATTGGCCCCTGGAATAAGGTCTGAGTAGTTAAGAATATTCTTCGTTATGGGAAGATTGGTAGAAAGATCTGAATGGGATAATGTATGTGTGTAATCTATGGTTATTGCGATAATGGCTCCCAATACCAACTGCCCAACCAGTTTGGTGCTTGCCTTCATCCCCTTTTTGTCTTTCTTGAATATTTTTATATAGTCATCTACAATGCCAATCATACCCATCCAAATCGTGCTCACAATCATTAAAATCACATAAACATTATTGAGTTTTGCAAGCAATAATGTTGGAATTATGATGGCAATGAGGATAATAATACCTCCCATTGTGGGGGTTCCTTTTTTCTCTAATTGGCCCTCTAGCCCTAGGTCGCGGATGCTTTCTCCAATTTGTTTTTTTTGCAAAAAATCGATAATTTTTTTCCCGGCAATTAAGGATATTAGCAAACTTAGAATTCCAGCGAGCGAGGCCCTGAATGAGATGTATTTAAATACGCCCGCTCCAATGAAGCCGTATTTGTCGAGGTATTCAAACAGGTAGTATAACATGGTTTTAGCTGAGTAGTTCGAAGGATTCTTTTAGTACAATTTTGTCGTCAAAGGGGTATTTTGTTCCGTTAATATCTTGGTATATTTCATGTCCTTTCCCGGCTACCAAAACGATGTCTCCGGGATTTGCCAACATGCAAGCTGTTTTGATGGCCTCTCTGCGGTCAACGATCTTTAGTATGCGTTTAAAATTTTGTCCAGCAACGCCAAGTTCCATTTGTTCTATAATTGAACTGGGTTCTTCAAGTCGTGGATTGTCGCTGGTTAGTATCACTTTGTTGCTAAGTTCAGAGGCAATACGGGCCATTTCTGGTCGTTTTGCTTGATCTCGGTTGCCACCACATCCGAGCACAGTGATTAAATTCACACTGTTTTTTCGGATCGTATTGATGGTTTGGATTGCGTTTTTTAGGGCGTCAGGGGTGTGGGCATAATCTACTATAGCTGTTATGCGTCGGGGCCCCTGTATTACCTCGAATCTGCCATTTACTTTGCCCAGGGCACTGATTTGAACAGGCAAGGAGTCATCACAATTGCTTAATAAAAATGCAGTTGCATAGACGGCGCAGAGATTATAGGCATTAAATTCACCGATAAGGGGAGTCCAGAACTCTTGCTGATTTAATTGCAATTGCATTCCAGAAAAGTCATTCTCACGGACACGGACTGTAAAATCGGCACTTTGTTTCATCGCATACGTATACCGCATTGCTTTGGTATTCTGTAGCATGACCATTCCATTTTTATCGTCCTTATTGGTGAGGGCAAATGCATTGGGGGGCAGCCTATCGAAAAATTGTTTTTTCGCCTTGATGTAATTGTCAAATGTTTTGTGGTAGTCGAGATGGTCATGGGTAATATTGGTAAATACACCCATCAAAAATGGCAATCCCGCAATTCGGTTCTGTTCAATTGCATGAGAACTGACTTCCATAAAACAGTAGTCGCATCCTGCATCGACCATATCGGCGAGTAGGGCGTGTAATGCAATAATATTGGGTGTGGTATGTGTGGAGGGCAGTATTTTTTCTCCGATGCGATTTTCAACTGTAGAAATTAATCCACAAGTATGTTTTCGAAGGCGAAACAAATCGAATAGAAGGGTACATACCGATGTTTTTCCATTCGTTCCGGTAACACCAATGATGCGTAGGTTTTCAATTTTACGATCGTAGAAATTTAGGCAAATTTCTCCCAATGCCTCGGCCACGTTTTCGACCAAAACATAGCAAATCAATGGGTTAATTGCTTTGGGAAGTTTGCTGCATAGAATTGCAGTGGCGCCTCTTTCAATGGATTGTTCGATAAAGTCGTGTCCATCGACTGTGCCTCCAATCATTGCCGCATACAGATTGTCTTTTTGAACCTCCCTGCTGTCAATCTGAACACCAACAATTCCCGTATCACCTTTGCCATATCGGCCGAGAATGGGGGAGCGTGCACTGATTGTAGAGAGAAGTTTCATGGTTTAAAATGGGCTGAGTGAGAGTAGGACTTCTTTGTGTATGCCCAAGGGTGTTTTTGCCTCTGGTGATTGTTTAATTACGCGGCCGTATCCGGTATATTGCGCCCGGATACCCATGTCATCAAGGATAGCAATGGCATCCCTCAATCCCATTCCACGCAAATCAGGAATGCCATTTTTTGCGATTGAGACGGGACGAAGTAGTATAGATATACTGTCTTTTTTGGATTCTACATATCTTTTTCCAGGCGAAAATTTTTCCTGGCTTAGATCTAGGCTCGAGGCTATCCCCAGAGTGTGGAGAACCCATTTTGTTTTGTCGTAATGACCCGGTAATATTCCGGGTATTTGGGGGGTATTGCGGGTTTGGGAGACCGCTTGATTTTTGATGTGCGAACTGTAAATCCTGTCGCTGATGGTTTTAAATATGGGCGCAGCAATTGTTCCACCTGTATGTTCATTTTTTCTGGGATTGCTCACCACAACGACGATGGTGTATTGTGGATTATTGGCAGGGAAGAATCCAGCAAAAGAGGCCTGAAATCGTTTTGCGTCTTTGTATCCCAGTTTGTTGTTGTATATCCATGCAGTGCCCGTTTTTCCGGCAATGCTATAGATATCTGTTCTAATATTCTTCGCTGTTCCGTTCTCTACAACCTGTATTAGCATTTGGGTGAGCATTTGGGTTGTTTTCAGTTTTATGGCTTTTTTGTTCAGTATTTTGGGTTCAATTTTGGAAATTATTTGCCCTTCTTGGCGAATTTCTTGAACCATATAAGGCTGCATCATCACACCTTTATTGGCAACCGTATTATAAAGCATGAGTATTTGAAGCGGGGATAGTAGTAATGAATACCCATAACTCATCGAAGGCAATGAAGTTGGCGACCATATGGTATCCGAAGGAGTTGGAATATTTGGCTTATTTCCATAGGAGATATCGAACTGGGGTTTAACGTGAAAACCCATTCGAATCGCATGGTTGACAAAGTTGTCGGGCTGCTTCCTATAGTATTTCATTACAAATTTGCTGATTCCAACATTGGATGAATATTGCAGGCATTCGCCCAAAGTATAAAATCGTTTGTCGGGTTTACGGCTATCCGTGAGGGGAAGAGAATTATGCCAATTCCAAGATCCCCAACTGTTGTCGATACTGTCCAAATTATTTATAAATCCATCTTCTAATAGTGCCATTGCAGAAAACAACTTAAAGGTGGATCCTGGGGTGGTAAATTCGTTTACTGCATAGTTTTCAGTTTCATAATAATTGCTGTCGCTCCCCCGTTTTAGATTTGCAATTGCTTTGATGGCACCGGTAGCTGTTTCCATAACGATGACGCAGCCATGGTCGGCTTTTTCTGCTTCTAAGCCTTTCTGTAGACTGTATTGGGCAATATCTTGTATATCGATGTCTAAGGTGGTTACAATATCTTTTCCATTAATGGCTGTTAGATTGCTATTGAGTTTTATAGATCGCCATCCTTTTCCAGTCATTTGCTGCTGCATTTGTGTTCCATTTTTTCCGCGGAGTAATGAATCGAATGCGCCTTCTAGTCCAACACTGGTTTTGTCTTTTACATAGCCAATGCTTCGTTTCGCCAAGTCGCTCATAAAATACATGCGTTTGTATTCTTCTTTAAACCAGACGCCCCCTCCGTATTTTCCAAGCCGTACAAGCGGCCATTTTTTCATTTCTTCTACTTTTCCGTAGTTTAGATCTTTGGCGATAATCAAGTAGCGATATTTGAGCGCACGCTGTTTGATAAAATGATTTCTCCATTCTATTTTATTTTTCTCAGGGAACATCTGCGAAATCACCATGCTAAAACTGTCAATTTTTTCCTTAAATAGGAGTGGAGTAAGTCCGTCTGCAAGGATGTCCATAACCATGGTGTATTTTGGAACCGATGTTGCAAGTAGGCTGCCATCTCCCGCATAAATATTTCCACGCAACGCATCAATGTTTATGATGCGGGTATTTTTAGCGCTCAATTGTTTGCTCAATTCTTTTCCTTTTCCAAAATTTAGCTTGATGGCTGTATAGAAAATTGTACCGCAAAAGATACTCAGCAGCGCAAATACCACATAGGCCCGCATTAAAATTATTTTTCGGGAATTGTATTTAGTCTTGCTCACGGGGTTTGACGATTTTTATTGGCGGTGTAGTTATCTCTTTTAGTCCTATGACTTGGAAGCGTTTGCTTAATTCAGATTGCTTCAATGAATTCGAAGTTTCGCTTTCCAGGCTTATTCTTTTGCTGTGAAGATTTTTCAACTCCTTGATGCACCTTTCTTTGTTTCGAAGGGCTTTGGTTGCATGGTGGGAATTGTATATGTAAAAGATCATGAGAAGAAATCCAACGATGGCGAGCTTTATCCATTTCCAGATGGGGATAGGTGCGTATCCATTTTCAGGCTGATTGCCTTCATTGTCCACCCTTGTTTGTAGGTCTAAATCGGGATTTAAAAATGGGTTCTCTTCCATGTGTTTCTCTGACCTATACGCATTTTTGCACTGCGGGCTCTTTTGTTTCTTTCGATCTCTTCTTTTTGGGGTATGATGGCTGAATTGGGAGTTGCATCAAAGGGTTTTTCAATTCGTCCATACAAGTCGGTATGTCTTGTCCCCTCCAAATTTCCAGTTTGAAAAAGGTATTTTACCAACCGGTCTTCCAAAGAGTGATATGAAATTACAACCAGCTTGCCTCCGGGTTTGATAATTTCTTCTGCGTCTTTTAACAGGGTTTCCAAAACCTCCATTTCTTTGTTCACTGCAATCCGCAATGCTTGAAAAACTTGGCTTAAGTATTTTGCAGGAGTTTTGCCAGGAATACAATTGGCGATGGCCAGTTTGAATTCTGGAATATTGCCGAGATCTTTCTGATTGCGGTTTTGAATAATGATTTCCGCCAGTTGCTTGGCATTGCTTATTTCCCCGTAGTTTTTGAAAATACTGGTTAGGTCTTGGACAGAAGATTGTTGTAAAATGTCGGCGGCACTGGTTGGGTTTGTGGCTGACATGCGCATATCAAGTGGCCCATTGAGCCTGTGGGCAAAACCTCGTTCTTTTACATCAATTTGGTGTGAAGAAATACCGAGGTCTGCCAATATGCCATCAACAGCTGGGATGTTTAGGTATTGAAGGTATTGTTTGGTGAATTGAAAATTGTGGTTTACCAGCGTAAAACGCGTATCGTCGGGTATCCTCGATAGTGTATCTTCATCTTGATCAAAGGCAATGAGTATTCCTGTTGCAGACAATTTATTCAATATCGCTCGGCTATGTCCGCCCCCCCCGAAAGTGAGGTCTAAATAGGTTCCTGATGGGTCTGTAACCAGTGCTTCCACACTGGGTTGGAGTAAAACGGGGTCGTGGTAGTCGTACATACGCAAACAGTTGGCCATGGGCCCAGCGCGCTACTTACCTTGGTTGCGTTCTTTGTGAAACAACTGTGCCAACTGAGATAGTTCGGTGGAATCAACATTGAGTTCAGAAGTGTACAGGTCTTCGTCCCATATTTCGATTTTATTTCCATTGGCCACCAAAACAACCTCGCTTTTCAGCCCGGCGTATTCGAGTAGTTTTTTGGGAATCAAAACACGTTGCACATTGTCAATCTGAACCAAGTTGGCTCCATTGGTGAAAATTCGTTTGAACCGACGGATATCGGGACTCATAAAATCGTCAACGGCATTCAGTTTGGCAGTTTCGTCCAGCCAATCTTCCTTGGTGTAGAGCACCAGACACTTTTCGAATCCCCGATTCACGATGAGAATATTGCAGGCAGCTTCCGGGAATTGGCCCCGAAGTTTTGAAGGAATGGACAGTCGTCCTTTCTCATCCAGTTTGCAATTATACTCTCCAATGAATGCGGTCATTCGGTCTTGGTTTTTCTGTCTGCTAAATAAATGCTCAATTTCCCATAATTTCCCACAATTTTCCCTTTTTAATCACTAATTGTCCACAATTTGGTGTTTACTATGGTGAAAGGGCATTAATACGGAAAATCTATACACTTATTTCGCTTCAAATATAACATTTATTGTATAAAAATCAATGGTTTTCAAGTAGTGGGATAAAGTGGAATAAAAATTATATATGCGCACCAATTTTTGTGATTGTTGAGATGCCTTATCTTTGTTTCGTGAAAAAAAACCATTTCATTCGATGGGTTTTCTGTTTTTTGACAGGCTTATCCACATCGATGGGATGGTCGCAAGGCAAGTCGAAAACAGGCTTTGGATTACAGATTAGACATTTTGGGTATGACATTGGAATTGTCAACCAGAAAAACATCCAAACATCCAGATATAGTATGCCCTATAAATGGACGGCATTCTGGTTTGGCTTAATGAAAGATCCACGCGAAGTGAGGGTTTTGAATGAGCGTTTGCCTGCAAGCCGTTTATTTGTCATTGAAAAAGTTTCACATACGCTGTGCAGTAAGATACAGTTTGGTAGAATTATTCCCATTAGCGATCGTAAAAGTCAGTCTGAAATTGGTTTACAGCTGAATACGTCCTTGCAAATTCCCATAGCCTATTCCTGGCCGATGTCTGTTTGGATATACCAGCCAGCTGCATTTGGCGATAGGTATGTGGCTGTTGTATACAATCCAGCGGTTCATGATATAAACTTGATAGGGGGTAATGCGCCATTTACCAAAAATAGTGGAAAAGGAAATTTTTTTCCTGGACTGGGTTTTGCCCTAAGCCTCCAGGCAGAATGGGGTAATTTTAGTACCATTACCAATACACTTTCAGTGGGTATATCGTGTGATCAATTCGCAAAAAAACTGCCGATTTGGTACAAAAATGAGATGAATCGGAATTTCTTCCCTGCAGTTTTCGTTAACTTTGTAACAGGATTTGAATCGAGTTTGAAGCCCTAATCTTAAACTAAGTATTTCTGTGATTGAATTACCAATTGTATCCAAAGAAAAAAGGAACCCAAAACCCTCTTGGCTCAAGATTGAACTCCCAACGGGTGAAAATTATACACGGGTTAAAAGAATTGTCAGGGAACATTCTCTGCATACCATTTGTGAGGATGGTCGGTGTCCAAACATGGGGGAGTGTTGGGGTTCAGGTACGGCAACCTTTATGATTCTTGGCAATATTTGCACCCGAAGTTGTTCATTTTGCGCTGTAGCCACTGGAAGACCAAGCCACTATGATGTTGATGAGCCCAATCGTGTTGCTGAAGCGGTTAAACTTATGGGCGTAAAGCATTGTGTGATTACTTCAGTCAACCGGGATGAATTACAAGACAAGGGCTCTGCTGTTTGGGCTGATACCATAACTGCGGTTA
>NSIM01000033.1 GCA_002737705.1 Flavobacteriales bacterium | reverse complement strand
CCCCATGAACTTGTGGAATACACCTGAAACTATAAGGGTCTTGGACTTGTTTTTTGGGTTGCTTGGCGATGGGAGAATGTTGCAAAATGGCCCGGATTTCTGCCGCAGCCGCAATTTGGCCTGCATGGGGTCGTATGCGGTGAATGAGCGCATCAAATGGATCCATCCTACAATCAAAGGCATCCAGGCTAAGTGCGCTTATCACGGGCACTTGTTTGAATAATTGGGTAATACTTCGAAAAGAAATCAAAGCATGAGCCAACATAAATTGCGTCCCATTGATTAAGCCAATGGCCTCTTTGGGACCAAATTGTAGGGGCAACCAATGGTTCTGTTCTAGCCATTCGGCAGCAGAAATAGTTTGTTTTCCCTTCAAGCAAAGAAAGCCTTTGCCTATCAACGGGAGCGACATCTGTGATAAAGGTGCAAGGTCGCCTGAAGCCCCGAGAGACCCCTGTTCGGTAACCAAGGGATACCATCCTTGGTTATACATTGCCGCCAAACGCTCAAATACAATGGGTCGAATGGCAGAAAACCCCTTGGAGATATTCAGCATTTTCAACCACAACATTGCCCTAACCAACATAGAATCTATGGGTAACCCAAGGCCTGCGGCATGGGTAATGAGTAAATTGTTTTGCAATTCGCTCAGTTTATCAGCCGAAATTTCTACATTCTGCAGTGAGCCAAATCCTGTATTAACCCCATAAATGGGAGAATCTGATTGGGCAATATAACGCTGTAAAAAAGCCACATTACCCCCCATTCTTTGCCTATCTTCTGGCGACAACTCGACCGCCTGATTCAGTGATTCTAGGGCCTGTTTTAGTGTATAATGCGGTTTCATTTGGGCAGGGTTAACACTTGAATGATTTCTGCTATCGACAACAATTGTTGGGTTCCAGCATGAAGGTTTTTAAAACTTACTTTTTGGGCGTCTCTCTCTACATTCCCAATAATGGCCGCATACCCCAAGGAGTTGCTATTGGCATAATCGAGTTGTTTTTTTAATTTGGGTGTTCCGGGATACAATTCACAATGCAAGCCCGCAGCGCGAAGCGCGCGGGCAGTATTTACCGCAAATTGTAGACAGGTATCATCCATCGCACAAACCAAAACAGATTGCTGATTGAAACCAAATACAGGAAATAAGGTACCCGCCTCCAAACTATCGAATACCCTGTCTAATCCAAACGAAACCCCCACACCAGAAACATCCCGAAGGCCAAAAATTTCTGTGAGATTGTCGTATCTGCCTCCACCACCCAAACTTCCCAAACGAAAATCTTCAGGCAATCGACCATCGTTCAATTCAATTTCAAACACCATGCCCGTATAATAACTTAAACCTCGGGCCAAGGTAAAGTCCAATACAACATTGGCAGTCGATCCAAGTAAATTGAGTATCTGCTTCGTATCTGTAAGGGCCTTTTGCAATGCACTCCCCTGAATCAATTCAGCAGATTCTGCAAGGGCAATTTTGGCCTCATTTCCGGTAGTAGATTTAGAATCCCAAAGCCAATTCCAAGCCGAAACTGCCATCCCCAATCCCCTGGCCTCTAATTCACGTATTACGCCTTCCTTTCCAATCTTATCGGCTTTGTCTATCACAATCATAAATGAATTCCAATTTTCAACACTTCCCAAAATCGGTAAAAAAGAATCTAAAACCCCCCGGTGATTGATTCGGATATTCACCCTTAGATCCAAACGAAAAAATACCTCCTGAACCATTTCAATCAATTCAGATTCAGAAACCACCGATTGTGTGCCAACGACATCTATATCGCATTGCCAAAATTCGCGGTACCTACCCCTTTGTGGACGATCCGCACGCCAAACGGGTTGAATTTGATACCGTTTAAAAGGAAATGTTATTTTATCCCGATTCATCACCACAAATCGAGCCAATGGAACCGTCAAATCGTAACGCAATCCACGATCTGCAATTTGCGTTGCAAGCTTTTTACTATCCTTCTCTTGAATCGTCTTTTCATTTACTTTGGATAAAAAATCACCTGAATTTAACACCTTGAACAACAATTGATCTCCTTCATCGCCGTATTTTCCTTGAAGCGTTTGCAGATTTTCCAATGCTGGTGTTTCCATTGCACCGAAACCATGAGAAACGAAGATGGTCTCCATTACAGACAAAATATACTTTCTACCTTGCATCACCGCAGGCGAAAAATCGCGTGTTCCTGAAGGCAAACTAGGCTTTTCCATGTTGCGAAGTTAAGGAGTGAGAAGCAAAGGCCTAAATCTGTATCGAAATTTACGCAAATTGGTTTGTCTTTGGCATATTATTTGAAATACATAGTCCATGAACAGAAATTATATCACTGTCTTTTTATTGAGTTTGATGGGCATGGCTTCGTCTCTTTTAGCACAAGAAGTACCCCAAGATGCCCCATCTGTCCAGGTCAAAACCATTGATGGTGTTCCAGTGAATTTCAATACCTTCATCACCAAAAATACCATTACATTGGTTTCTTTTTGGGCTACATGGTGTGGGCCTTGCATCAAAGAATTGCAAGCGATAGACGAGCATTATGCCGAATGGCAAGAAAAATATGCTGTTAAATTAATTGCAGTTAGTATTGACGATGCCCGAAATAGCCGCAAAGTAAAACCCAAAGTACTCGCAGAAAACTGGAAATATGAGATTGTATTAGACGAAAATATGGATTTGGCAAGGACTATGAATGTCAATAATCCCCCGATGATGTTTATTTATGACAAAAATGGAAAGCTCGTCTACACACACCAAGGATATACCCCTGGTGGAGAAGATGAACTTGAAAAGCAGCTCCAAGAATTAACCAAATAAACCCACCAAATCATTTTTTTTGATTGATTGGGCGAACAACCCATTTTTCTCTCGGCTTGCCATTACCATCGCATCGGAACTTCAACAATCAACACATCTGCTCCAAATTCTGCGGTAAAATTTAAACGGTCTACTTCCCAAATGCCAATGGCATCCCTGCGGCTCAATAAGTGGCCGTTTACCTCAACTGTACCTTCAATAACAAAAACATATGCGCCTTGATATTCTCCGTGCAAATCATAAGATGTACTGGATGAACTCTGCATTTCGTTGCGCACAAAATAGGTTTCTTGCTCAGCTTTTATGGCATCACCCCCATTGGGAGTGACCAAATATTGCCATTGATTCTGTCGACCGAAAGCATCAAAAAAACGTTGGTCATAACTGGGTATTAAATTGTGTGCTCTCGGGAATACCCACAATTGCAATAATTTGCAGGTTTGTGTTTTGCTCGAATTTATTTCACTGTGGGTAATTCCTGTTCCTGCGGTCATATGCTGAACTTCACCAGCCTTTATCAACGCTGTATGGCCCATAGAATCGTTGTGCTGTAATTCTCCTTCCAATATTATGGTTACAATTTCCATATTGTCGTGCGGATGCATCCCAAAACCCATTGAAGGCGAGACAGAATCGTCGTTTAATACCCGCAACGCACCAAAATGAATCTTTGCGGGATTGTGGTAATTTGCAAAACTGAAACTAAATTTAGAATCTAGCCATTCGATTTTGTTTCCCCCCCTTTGTGTTTCGGGATAATAAATGGTCTTCATAGGAATTGATTGTCTGGGTATTTTTTTGATTGATTGATTGTATGCAAATTCTAAAAAGAAAGTCAACAGACTTCTTCAGGCTTGGGAATACGTGCATTTCTTTCGATTAAAATACCCCGTACACCCGCAGAAGAGGCTGCATCGATATCGCGTTGTCTGTCTCCAATAAGTATACATTGTGTAGAATCTAAATTGAAATGATGGAGCCCCTTTTCAACCATTAGGCTACCTGGTTTACGACACAAACAACGAAACAAATCAATGTGGTGAGAACAAAAATAAAAGTGTGCGATTACAAAACCCGACTGAATACATAAGCCCTGAAAATATTGATGGATCGCGTGCACCGCATCTTTTGTGTAACGTCCCTTAGCCAATCCCCCTTGGTTGGTAACAACAATGAGTATGTACCCAGCATCAAACCATTGCTTCAGGGTTTCAAGTACACCGGGAAGAACTTGGAATTCTGAAAGAGAGGTAGTGTAATCGTCTGGATCAAAATTGATTACTCCATCCCGGTCTAGAAAAAGTGCTTTTTTCACAGCAACAGATTTGGAATCGCTTTTCATTATGATGCAAAATAACCTAATTTCGTTCACTAATTATCATGTCGCAATTCTTGGTTATCATCCCAACATACAACGAAATCGAAAATATCGAGTTGATGGTGAATGCCGTAATGGGACTAGAAAAAAAGATAGACCTATTGGTTGTGGATGACAATTCACCCGATGGTACAGCCCAAAAAGTTGAAGAATTGATGCAGTCGTTTAACAATGATAGCATGAAACGCTTGCACCTTCTCAAACGGACTGAGAAAAATGGTTTGGGGACTGCGTATATCGCTGGATTTAATTGGGCCTTGGTCCGGTCATATCAATACATATGTGAAATGGATTGCGATTTTTCTCATCCAGTAAACAAACTTCCTACTCTTTTTTCTGAATGTGAAAATGGTGCAGATGTATGTGTAGGTTCTCGTTATTGCAACGGATTGGTCAATGTGATTAATTGGCCAATGGGTCGGTTGATGATGAGTTACTATGCCAGCAAATATGTAACCTTCATCACCGGACTCAAAATCGCAGATTCTACAGCAGGATTTGTATGTTACAGACGCACTGTATTGGAAAAAATTGGAATAAACAACATCCGTTTTCGGGGTTATGCCTTTCAAATTGAAATGAAATACCGCTCTTTTTGCAGTGGCTTTAAAATTGTTGAACACCCCATCATTTTCACCGATCGCATTGCAGGAAATTCCAAGATGAGCACCAAGATTTTTCGGGAAGCGTTGTTTGGTGTTGTCGAACTAAAAATAAAACGCATATTGGGTCGAATATAGCTATTTTTATACAGCAACTGAATTTTCTGATTCATTCGGGTTGCAGTTAAAATTGGCCGATTCTTTTGCTCCTAAAAGTGTATATCCCCGCTTGGGATTCCGAAATCCCCAACCCAATGCGCCATCGTTTTGAGAATGCCACGTTGGGATTATTGTGTGGCGTAGTCGAGATGAATCGGCAGGTGATATGCACCAATGACATTTCAATAGTCTCTTTATCTATAAAAACTTATATTTGCAGAAGTTTTCGAAATGGAAGGCGAACCCCGAAGTACAAACCAGACCCATGATGCGTGTATACTACCAGCGTCAAAATCGTGTGCAGAAAGTGCAAAATCTGTCTCAGCTAGAGACATTTGATGGAATCGTTTGGATTGATTTACAAGACCCTACACCTTTAGAAATTGCCGATGTAGAAGCAAATTTTGAATTTAAATTCCAATCTCGACAACAACAAATTGAAATTGAAAGTTCATCGCGGTATTTTGAAACTGACGATGAAATTATTGCCAACAGCAACTTTTTACATTACGAAAAATCGGGGGGTCAATTTGTTTCAAATGCCGTTTCTTTCATTTTACAAGACGACATTCTATTTACCTACCGTGATGCAGATTTAATCGCATTTTCGGATTGTGTTAAGAAAATAAAAGCCAGCGGTCGCTTGTTTCATACTGGCAAACAAATCATGGCAACTTTACTTGAAATGGGTGTCGACAACGATGCTGATTTACTTGAAGAATTGGCCAAACAAGTTGCCGAACTTTCAAAAGCACTCTCTTTTGCCAAAAGTCCCAACGAGGATTTAATTTTGGATATCAACCGAATGCAAGGACTCACCATGGAGTTAAGGCAAAATGCCGTAGACAAACAACGGGTGCTCAGCGCGATTTTAAAAAGTCGGGAGTTTGAAGGCGAAGATTACGAACGATTGCGCATCGTTATTAAAGACATAAGCTCATTGATTGACCACACCAATTTCAATTTTGAGCGATTAGAATACCTTCAAAATACATTTTTGGGTCTGATAAATATCGAACAAAACAAAATAATCAAAATCTTTACGGTGGCCTCGGTTATTTTCATGCCTCCCACACTCATTGCCAGTATTTACGGAATGAACTGGAATTCTGGTGAGTCACAACAAGCCAACTGGCAGAATTGGCCCTATGGATTTCAATTTTCTCTCGGGCTAATGGCTCTATCCTCACTGGGAATTCTCTTTTTTTTCCGCCGAAAAAAATGGCTATAAAAATTTTATATTGGTGTAGTACTTTTATGCGAAGCTTTGGGCGGAGATCTCCCCAGCCAGCCCCGATTAGATCCAATGAACTGCAAAGGCTTTCAATCTAAAAATATTGCTTGCTTGGGTATACTTTTCAGTAGTATGCTCACCGCATATAGCCAAACGCCTTCGCAATTCAATGCAATACGGTCGGCATATCGCAAGTCGCTGGTCAACAATAATGCAATGGCCAGTTTAGAAACAAGTTGTAAGCCATTCACCTCACATCCTTTAGCCAATGCTTATTATGGCAGTTTTTTTGCATTAAAATGTAGAGATTCTTGGTTGCCAACCACAAAATTATCATTGGCAAAAAAAGCCGAAGAGCACCTGAATCAAGCTGTAGAAAAAAATAAAACCCTTACAGAAATACGTTTTCTGCGCTTCAGTTTTGAATATGCCACACCGTCTATTTTAAACATGAAAACCCATCTCAAGGAGGACAAACCATTTTTACTACAAATGGCCCACGACAGCTCCCCCATTGCTGACATAGTAAAGGCTTTCGTGAAAGACTGCACGCTTTTTAGTGCCACCGAAAAGATGGCTTTTTCCGAATAAATTTTTGGGCATGCATGCCCCCATTCCAGCCATTACAAAATAAGGCCAATAATACACCCTTAAGATTCTATCGCCGCTATCCCGGGCAATGTTTTTCCTTCGAAATATTCCAATAAAGCGCCGCCACCAGTGCTGATATAACTCACCTTTTCGTCAAATCCAAATTGGTGGGCTGCTGCCGCACTGTCGCCCCCACCGATTAAGCTAAATGCACCCAAAACCGTAGCATCCGCCACAGATTGCGCAACTATTTTGGTTCCATTTTCGAACGCAGGCATCTCAAACACACCCATGGGACCGTTCCACAAAATTGTTTTGCTATCCAACAAAACAGTCCGAAATTTCTCACAGGCTTCTAAACCAATATCCAATCCCATCCAACCGCTTGGAATGGAATTGCTCGGATGGTTTTGCGTAGTGGCATCCGCTGCAAACTTGTCGGCAATGATAGAATCTATCGGTAAATAAATTTTCACGCCCTTGGCCTCCGCCTTTTTCATAATATCTAAGCAAGTGTCCAAACGCTCCATCTCGCACAAACTGTTGCCAATTTCTCCGCCCTGAGCCTTGAAAAACGTATAGGCCATCCCGCCACCAATGATGATGTGGTCGGCCGTACTCAATAAATTCTCAACAATCAAAATCTTATCACTCACCTTGGCACCACCCACAATGGCAGTAAACGGGCGCTGTGGCGCCTTCATCACCTGATCCGCATTGGCAACCTCCTTGGCCATCAACAAACCAAACGCCTTACGTCCAGCAAAAAAATCAGCAATGATCGCCGTACTCGCATGAGCCCTGTGCGCCGTTCCAAACGCATCATTCACATAAAAAGTTCCCAAAGCCGCCAACTTCCTGGCAAAGGGTTTATCGCCCATTTCTTCTTCCTTGTAAAAACGAAGATTCTCGAGAAGCAATACCTCCCCTGGTTTCAATGTTGCAGACAATCTCACGGCTTGTTCACCGATGCAATCATTGGCAAATTTTACTGGCATTTGCAACAATTCTGTGAGGTGAGACAACAGGTGATTAAGAGAATATTTTTCGGTAGGGCCCTGTTTGGGTCTACCCAAATGACTCATCAAAATTACCGATCCCCCATCAGCCAATATTTTTTTGATTGTGGGCACTGCCGCCCTGATCCGCGAATCATCTGTGATGTGAAATTCTGCGTCAAAGGGCACATTAAAATCGACGCGAACAAGTACTTTTTCGCCAGAAAATGAAAATTTTTCTACTGTATTCATGGTGTGTATCGCTCTTTTATAAAACCCATTTCCCAAAATTTTGTGGCACCCACTAGATTGGCTTGACTAGGGTATTGGGGGAAAGGGGTATGACACTTTCTGGGGGCATATCCAAAGAATTCTTTTGTCTTTTAAAGCAATTGTTTTAACAAGCAATTCATGTTTACCGCATCGTTTAATATTTTTGACAAATCTTTGATATTGACCCGCTGTTGCTCCATGCTGTCACGGTGTCTAATTGTAACATCACCCTGTAAAATACTATCGTGGTCTACGGTAATACAAAAAGGGGTTCCGATGGCATCCATCCGGCGATACCGCTTTCCTATGCTGTCCTTGTCTTCTATATACACATTGAAATCCATGCGCAAATCATTGTAAATTTTTTCGGCAAGTTCCGGCAATCCATCTTTTTTAATCAATGGCAAAATGGCGGCCTTCACCGGCGCGATGGCTGGGTGTAATTTTAACACAGTGCGGGTATCGCCATTCACTTCCTCTTCGGAGTATGCCTCGCACACCGCAAGCAAAAACAAACGATCTAAACCAATGGATGTCTCAACCACGCAAGGAATATAACTTTCGTTTGTTTCAGAATCAAAATAACGCATTTTTTTTCCACTATACTCTTCGTGCTTTGATAGATCGAAATCTTTACGGGAATGGATGCCCTCTACTTCTTTGAATCCAAAAGGAAAATCGTACTCAATATCTACGGCTGCATTGGCATAATGGGCCAATTTAACATGTTCATGGAATCGGTATTTTGAATCTGGCGTCCCCAATGTCTTATGCCACTTCAATCGATGGGCTTTCCAAAACTCATAAAATTCTAACTCTGTGCCGGGTTTACAAAAAAACTGCATTTCCATTTGTTCAAATTCCTTCATGCGCATGATAAACTGTCTCGCGACAATCTCATTGCGAAACGCCTTGCCGGTTTGTACAATGCCAAATGGCAGTTTTAAACGACTGGTTTTTTGCACATGTAAAAAGTTTACAAAAATGCCTTGGGCTGTTTCTGGTCGAAGGTAAAGACTGTCTTCTCCCGAATCGGTAGCACTCATTTGTGTACTGTACATTAAATTAAACTGCCGTACATCGGTCCAATTTCTTGAGCCACTCAAGGGACAAACAATCCCCTCAGCAACAATCAATTCTTTGATCATTGCCAGATCACCCTTTTCCAAACCCTCCCTCATCACCGTATAAATATGGTCAACTTGTTTTTGATATTCAAGAATTCGGCTATTGGTTTGTTTAAACACTATTTCATCAAAGCCCTCTCCAAATCGAGTGGCGGCTTTTTCGAGTTCTTTTTCAATCTTCAGGCGAATTTTTTCTTGGTGATCTTCTAACAGTACATCTGCCCGATATCGTTTTTTGCTATCTTTATTGTCAATCATCGGATCGCTAAACCCATCGACATGACCACTGGCTTTCCAAACCTTTGGATGCATGAAAATAGAGGCATCAATGCCCACAATATTTTGATTGAGTTGCGTCATGGATTTCCACCAATAGGATCGGAGATTGTTTTTCAACTCTACTCCGTTTTGACCATAATCATAAACAGCTGTTAATCCTCCATAAATATCACTGGAAGGGAATACAAATCCGTATTCTTTACAGTGTGAAATAACTTTTTCAAATATTGCAGGATTGCCCATGTTCAAAACAAAGATACGGCATCAAAAAATAAGTGTGTGCGAATTATATACCATGGTTGAGAATCAAAAATGATTTTTCCACATCATACTTTCTACAGGTCGGTTTGCTTGACCCGCATACTTTGCATTTTTCTTGGCGTGATAGGGAACCAAAATTTCGCCTTCAACAGGAAAATAAATCAATTGGCCAATCGGCATATGAGGATATATACGCACCGGTTTTTTTACGGAAATCTCTAAAGTCCAATTGCCACAAAATCCAACATCCCCTTTACCTGCAGTAGCATGAATATCGATCCCCAATCGACCCGTACTACTTTTCCCTTCCAAAAAAGGAACATGTGCATGGGTTTCGGTATATTCTTGGGTAACACCCAAGTAAAATTGGTCTGGCATGAGAACAAATCCCTCTACAGGAATTTCAAAATGTTCAATGGTATTGTGTTTCTTGGCATCCAATACCTCATCGATATAAAGAGCCAAATATTTTCCCAAATGAACATCATAGCTATTGCTCCCCAAACAATTTCTATCATAAGGTTGGATCTTGATTGTTCCCTTCTCTATTTCTTCGAGAATACGCTGGTCAGTTAAAATCATAATCTATTAATTCTCGCAAATATAGGAATATAACCCAAGGGGGTGATGATAGTTTTGCTGGGATTTAGATATCCCATCACTGGGTATAATTGAGATCGGTTTGCTTGCCGTCATGTTTAACAATGATTGAAAAAATAGAACCAACATTGAGATTACCTCGCTTTTTGAAATTTTTTCACATAGGTAAAGGAAGGAAGGAATACAAATAAATTCTTGGGGCCTTTTTTAATGGCGATTGGCATTACACTCACAACCCTATCCATTGTGATCTGCTTGGGAATATGCACAATGTCCTTATACACAGATTCTCCGCTTTGCCAAAAACTTGAAACGCCAAATGACCAAGAAGAATTTGGCTCTTTGTTCCGAATTAAACGAAATTGCAACGACGCGCAAACAGTATTTCTGTTGAAATTTCTGCTAATTTCTATTTTTCTCTCGCTATAGTCAATGCCTGTTGCATTCATAATCCAATCGGAATAGGATATATAAATCGGTTGTTTTCGGTGATTATACCAGGCTTCTGCAACAATACTCAAATTGGGCGCTAGGCCAAGCATCCCCGCGAAAGTATTGACCATTGAAGCCCCCTCTAATTCACTGCTCCGGAGCATCCCTATTCCAAGACTAAGGTTGTTTTGTGGAGTGCCATAGGTATATATTCCAGAAATAGTATTTCCCCAAACCGGTTTTTTACTGCCCCCATATACAGAAAATGTTGCAAGGTCGGCAATGGCAAAAGTATGATTGCGTTGGATAATAATGCTGTATTTGGGAATGATATATATAAATTTTGGCAAAAAAATTCCACAAGAGATCCCCACATTATGGCCCATTCCAAATTGAACCTCATTAAACAAAACTGCATAATTTTGATACTGTACAGTGCCTTTGGGTATCGGAAATGCTGAAGACGATAAAACACAATTGGGCGTATAATAATTTTGAGAGACTCTAGAACTTTCTTTTTGCGCGCGCTTAGTTGGAACAGAATCCTTCGCTGTAGCAGAATTCTTAGCCACTGCATTTTCCTTTGTGACCAAATTCTGTAATGCTAAACTCTCATTGGTGGTGTTGGATGTCATTGGACTTTTAACGAATTGGGCACTGACCCAATTGGAACCAATGGCTGTAAACGATATCCATACGCATACCATCAATTTTTTCCTACCCGTGTATTTCATCATCGCAAATTTCCTTTTCAAAAATATATCATTCTACAGATTGAACACATTCTTGGGCTATAATTGCCATACACGAATGATTGAATCATCGCCAGCGCTGACAAGAATTTCGGGAGATAGCCAAAGTAACGTATTCACAGAATGACGATGGGCTGTAGGCAACTTGCTGCGATCTATCACTTTTAACAGATGCAGATCCTTGTCCCAAAGTTTTATTGTTGAATCCATACTTCCCGTGGCAATCAATCCTTCATTGTTATATTCGATAGCATGAATGGTATATAAATGCGCCTTAATATGCTCAATAATGGGATTCAAATTTGCATCAAACCCCTGTAATTGAGCATCCCGACCCCCGGTAATCAACATCCCATCATGGAGATAACAAATCGCAAATATGGAGGGTGAATTGGCATTTACGCACTGCAACACGTCTCCATCGGCTTGTAATTTTCGCAATATTCCATCACTTGAACCCAAAAAAAATCGGTCTGTATCAGGTCTACTAAGATTTTGAACCATCGGTTTCATACACCGCAAACTCTTATCGCTGATTTCGACTTGACGAATAATTTGAAGTTCTCGATTGAGCATGATCAGATACCCATCGCCAAACCCAAGCCAAACATTGCCCAAAAAATCGGGGGTCAAAAAGTATATTCCCTTTTTTTCGAAATTCAAAACCCTTGGCTTTTGTCCTCGTTCTAACACAAAAAGATTCCCCGCTTGGGTACCAGCCCAAATACTTCCGTCGAGATGCTCCAACAAACAAAAAACTGGTTCGGGTAATTGGGCAAAAAGAACTCCCTTGGGATCTTTATTCAATGGATTCCATCTCACCACTGACCCATCGCCACCTGAACTGAGAATCTCACCACCACGCAACTGAATAATAGCGTATACCCCCTGCTTATGACCAGCCAATTGGGTGTATTCATTTACTGTTATCTTTGCACTTATGCCCATCGATTTGAGTTGGACTTGTGAATCAGGTGCACAGATTTCCCGCTGGCACATCACAGAGTCTATTGATGCCTTATCACAAAAGTACAAAGAATTGGGCGGTGATTGGGCTAAAATAGTTGAATTGGGTGGGCATGTCCGACACAAACTCGCCGCGAGGATTTTAATTGGCCAGGCATTTCCCAATCATTCAATAGTGTATGGTTCGGATGGAAAACCCTTATTGTCACCTTTTTCGGCACACATCAATCACAGCCATGCCGGAGATTATGCAATCTTGGCTGTTCATCCTAGGCATGCAATGGGTATCGACATTGAAGAGACACGGCCGCAATTGCACAAAATATATCCACGATTTTGCAATGATAAAGAACAAGAATGGTTGGGACCGAACCCCTCTATTTTGCATCTTTTACTGATATGGTCTGCCAAAGAATCTCTGTACAAGGCCATTGGAAAGAAAAAAACAGATTTTAAGGCTCACCTGCTTGTTTACCCCTTTGATGTTAAAAACAAGGGTTTTTTTGAGGCCGAGATTATCCTCCCCGACCTACACAAGATATGTAAAATCTACTATCAATGTTGGGAAACCTATGTCGCCGTTTGGACTTGCTTGGGTTAAGCGAAACCAACCAAAGAAAGTTGTGAAATTGGATTTCAGCAACTGCCTATACAATCCGTTTTTTTTGCAAGACATAAATTTGGCAAAAGCCAGCGGCAAGCCGAACGGAAAAAGACCAAGAGTTTGCTGGGCCAAACCATTATGTGTGATCGGGCAAAGGCAAACAAAACCTAAATACAGAACCGGCTCCTTCTGTGCTTATTAAATCAATTTTTTCTCCATGTGCTTCGACGATATGCTTGCAAATACTCAATCCGAGTCCACTACCACCCGTTGAGCGATTGCGGTGTTTGTCTACCCGGTAAAACCGCTCAAATACCCGAGACTGTTGTTCGTAAGGGATGCCAATCCCATTGTCTGCCACTTCAAAAATTACTTTGGAACCCGTGAAACTGATTGTAAAACGACAAGACCCATTGTTATTTCCATATCGAATTGCGTTATACCCCAGGTTGGTGATTACTTGTGCTATTCGCGCCCTATCACCCAGTACCATATAGGAATTTGCGGGTGCTATCATATGCAATGAAATATTTTTTTTCTTGGCTTGGAGTTCAAGCATTTCTATATTTTCAGACAAGAGAATTCGGATATCAAACGGCTCAAGATTAAGCGTAAGCATCCCACTTTCGTATTTGGTAATGGTGTCGAGATCTTTTACGATTTCTCCGAGACGATCTGCGTTTTTATTGGCTTTAGATAAAAATAATTCAAGGGTTTTCCTGTCTAATAACGGATCATCAATAACTGAATCAATATAACCTTGAATGGAAAAAATGGGGGTTTTGAGTTCGTGTGCAACATTTCCAATATACTCCCTTCTGTAATTTTCGAGTCTGTTCATTTGCAAGTGCTCTTCTTTTCGTTTTTGAAATACCGCACTGAGTGCTTGCTTCGTGTCTGTGGGGTTTTTTAGACGGGAAACGAACGTTTCTTGATTTTCCTCTGCAATCAACTCCTGTAAACTTCTCAACAATTTTCGTTCTCTACGAATCCATAGCAAGCTCATAGTCGTCGTAATTCCACTCAACAAGATGAGCAATAACAACGAATAATCGGGCTTGGCGAACAATAAGTACCACATAAATACTGTTGCAAGATACGAAACATGCCGTTCAAAAGTTATGTGCATTGGATAAGAAACCAATGGTATTTTTGCAATTCATGCAAAGGCCAAACGACTCTGATTCTTCACAATTTCCTCCGTTCTTGGATACGCTAAATATACCACAGAAAGCAGCAGTCATTCACATTGATGGCCCAGTGATGATAATTGCGGGTGCCGGATCAGGAAAAACCCGTGTCCTTACCTATCGCATGGCCTATTTGCTTCACAAAAATGTCGATGCATTTGAAATTCTTGCCCTCACATTCACCAATAAGGCCGCAAAAGAAATGCGCAACCGGATTGAAAAAGTAACAGGAGCACAAGCCCGCAATTTGTGGATGGGGACCTTTCACTCCGTATTTGCCAGAATTCTTAGACAAGAATCCGACCGAATGGGTTACCCAGCAAATTTTACCATTTACGATACCGAAGACAGTAAAAATTTGCTAAAATCCATCATTAAAGAAATGAATCTCGATGAAAAAATCTACAAGCCTTCAATGATTCTGAGCAGAATTAGCATGGCAAAGAACAACTTAATTGAGGCCAAACACTACGTAGAAGACGGGCAATTAACAAAACAAGATACCGCAGCCAATCGTCCCAAATTTTCAGAAATTTTCGCCGCATACACTGGCCGTTGCTTCAAAGCGGGGGCCATGGATTTTGATGACTTACTGCTCAATACCTTTAAATTATTGGTAAAACATATCGACATATGCAATAAATGGCAACACAAGTTTAAGTATATCCTGGTAGACGAGTACCAAGACACCAACCATGTGCAATACATGATTGTTCGAAAATTGGCCGCAGTGCACCAAAATATTTGTGTTGTAGGAGATGATGCGCAAAGTATTTATGCATTTAGGGGCGCCAATATCCAAAATATTCTCAATTTTGAAAGAGATTATCCAGACGTAAAAACCTATAAACTCGAACAAAATTACCGCTCAACACAAACGATTGTAAAGGCTGCTTCAAGTCTAATCAAATACAATCGAGCGCAGTTAGAAAAAAATATTTGGTCGGCAAATGCTGTCGGCGAAAAAATTAAGGTCTTGCGCAATGCCACCGAAGGCGAAGAAGCCCGGAAAGTAAGTGCGGCTATTTTTGATGAAAAAATGTTGTCAAAACTTCCCAACAAGGCCTTTGCAATCTTATACCGAACCAATAGTCAAAGTCGTGCTTTGGAAGAATCCCTTCGAAAGCAAGGTATAGACTACAGAATATATGGTGGCCAAAGCTTCTACCAAAGAAAAGAAGTAAAAGACCTACTTACCTATTTGCGTCTGATCGTAAACCCCAGTGATGAAGAAGCCTTGAAACGGATTATCAATTATCCGGGTCGGGGCATCGGTGACACAACTGTAAACCGAATTCTGGTCAAAGCCTCACAAGATGGCGTAAGTCTTTGGAATATTATTTGCTCCGCTCAAAACATTCCAGAATTGGGCCCAAGCGGTGGAAAAGTTGAAAATTTTGCACTCATGATACAAAGTTTTAGGACAATGTTGGAAACACACAATGCCTATGATTTGGCAATGCATGTGGCAAAGCAAACGGGAATTTTAAAAACTCTTTTCGATGACAAATCGATTGAAGGTGTTTCACGCTACGAAAACATTACGGAATTACTCAACGGAATTCAAGAATTTGTAGAAGACGACGAGAGCGAAAAAGAAAAAAAATTGGCCATTTTTTTAGAAGATGTGGCCTTATTTACTGACGAGCAAAAGAACAAAGATCCAGACCGCGATTGCATCTCATTGATGACAATTCATGCGAGCAAGGGATTAGAATTTCCCGTCATTTTTGTCGTCGGATTGGAAGAAAATTTATTTCCTTCCCAATTGTCACTCAATACCTGTGAAGAACTGGAAGAAGAACGCAGGCTGTTTTATGTAGCCATCACACGTGCTAAAATAAAATTGTACATCACATTTGCCACCAGCCGATTTCGATATGGCAGCCTGATGCCCTGTGAACCCAGCCGATTTATTAAAGAGATTGAGTCCCAATATTTAGACATTCCAGTAGATTCAACTCAATTTCCAGCACAATTTAGATCACTTAAAACAGGCCCCTTCGCGCAAGATAAAAATCAAAACGAAAAACCCACAAACATGGGCAAATTGTTTAGCGCAGCCAAGCCCATTTTCCCGCCAGCGCCCCAAGCCGACCCGAATTTTGTACAAGGCGATTTACGGGCTCTCAAAATTGGAGATCGTGTTCAGCACCAACGATTTGGAGATGGAGTGGTCTCCAGTATAGACGGCATAAATGCCAATGCAAAAGCCGTCGTAAATTTTGACCAATTGGGCCAAAAAACCCTTGTATTAAAATTTGCAAAAATGCGGATTTTATAGAAGTCGCGTTCACGACGTTGAAACTTAATTGGCCTAATCTCAATGTGCAGAACCAAAGTGAATTAAAAATACAATAAATACCCACAACCGTTTGCTATTTTTTGGGGTATTTCCCCTATATTTGCGCCCCCGATAGTAAAATTCGGATTTAAAACAACTACACAATAAAGACATGGCAACCAAAATTAGATTGCAAAGACAAGGCAGAAAGAAACGCGCTTTCTTTCACATTGTGGTAGCGGATTCACGTGCTCCAAGGGACGGAAAATATATCGAGAAAATCGGTAGTTACAACCCCATCACCAATCCTGCTACAATTGAACTCAACCTAGAACGAGCTACTGAATGGCTTCTGAGCGGAGCACAAACCTCTGACACTGCAAGGGCTATTTTAAGTTACAAAGGCGCGGCTTACAAAAAACATTTACAAGTAGGGGTAAACAAGGGTGCCATCACCCAAGAGATTGCCGACGAACGCTTCGCACTTTGGACAGCTGAAAAAGCGTCTAAAGTAGATGCCAAAAAATCGAATCTCTCCACCCAAGCTGCAAAAGCAAAAGACGCAGGATTGGTTGCAGAATCTAAGCGACGTGCGGCAGTAGAAGCCAAATTGGCAGACAAATTGGTGCAAGCAGCGGCTTCGGCAAATGCCGCAGAACTTGCTGCATTGAATACTGCCACCCAAGATATTGCCGATACTGCCACCCAAGATATTGCCGATATTGCTACCGATGATATTGCCGATACTGCCACTGAAGATATTGCCGATACTGCCACCGAAGATATTGCCGATACTGCCACCGAAGATATTGCCGATATT
>NSIM01000032.1 GCA_002737705.1 Flavobacteriales bacterium | reverse complement strand
CAAGGGCTCTGCTGTTTGGGCTGATACCATAACTGCGGTTAAGCGATTGAATCCTGAAACTACGATTGAAGCATTGATTCCCGATTTTAAAGCCAATTGGGATTTATTATACAAAGTGTTGGACGCGGGGGCAGAAGTGATTAGCCACAATATGGAAACGGTTGAGCGTCTGTATCGAATTGTTAGACCGCAAGCAAAATATGTGCGCAGCTTAGAGCAAATAAAACGAACCCATGAATATTCTTGCAGAACCAAGTCTGGTGCCATGTTGGGTTTGGGTGAAACCGATGAGGAGGTAAAAAAATTGTTGAATGATTTGAGAGACAACGGCTGCGACGTCCTAACCCTTGGCCAATACCTTCAACCCACCAAAATGCATTTATCGGTTCATGAGTTTGTTCACCCAGAGAAATTCACATATTGGGAAGAAGTGGGTCTAAAAATGGGTTTTCGTTTTGTGGAAAGTGGGCCCTTGGTTCGCAGTTCTTATCACGCCGAAAAGCATGTCTTATAATTTTGCCCAGAAACCAGAAAGCGGTGATACAAGGTTCAAGGGCTTTTTCATTTAAAATGGATTGATTAAATCACTAGTTCTTTTGTTGGTTTTTTCTCAATCTATTGGAAAAGTTTCATTTGGGTTTATATTTGTTCAATAATTGATTGTTACAAAACCACTATGAAAATAAAATTAATTAGTACGCTATTTGTTTCTTGTATTTTGTCTGTCGGGATGTGTCTTTTTGTTGCGGACATGCCTTACACAATGACCAATAAATTCAACCGCATACAAGAGAATGATGAAAACAAATCGATAGAGGGGGCGATTCGTTCTTTTTATAGTTTGCGTTTAAATGAAATTACTGGAACGGTTGAACCTGAATGGGTAAATGCCGCTATAGCCCAAGCAGATGCCTTAAAATTGAAGCGTCGCGCCCAAAAGCCTGTAAAATGGGAAGCCATGGGCCCCGATAATGTTGGGGGACGAGTTCGCGCTTTTTTGATGCACCGCGATTCAGTCAATCTTTGGTTTGCAGGTGGTGTCGCTGGAGGATTGTTTAGATCATCCACTCAAGGGCAGAGTTGGTACCCAGTTAACGACAAGCAAGAAAATCTCAATGTCACCTGTATAGCGCAATCAATCACAGGTATTATTTATTATGGTACGGGTGAGGGTGGATTCGTAAACTTGACTGGAACCCGCTCGGGTAGTCCTGCCTTTCTGGGTTCTGGAATTTTTAAAAGTGCTGATAATAGAGGGGTATCATTTTCTCAAATGTCCAATACAAAATCTGCGAGTTTTACGGTATGCAATAGCATGGTCGCTCATCCAACGGAAGATAAAATTTACACGGCAACTGGTGACGGTATTTATGAATTTACCGCCAATGGTACAGTACAAAAAAAATTGTATAACGGTTCTATCAAACATTTACGAATTGATATCAATGGTGTTTTATGGGCGAGTTCAAACAATGGGACGGTTTTAAAAATGATTTTGGGTTCAATGAAGCCCACTGGGGCCCCCATATCTGGTGGTGTAACCTCAATTGGCATTTCACCTTCAGATCCCAATTATGTTTATTTGTTGGGATCCAGTGGAAATGGTAGTTTCGGAGGATTGTTTAGAACTACTGATGGGGGTACTACATGGAATACTTTGGTTCTTAAAACTTCTTTTAATGATATTTTTGGAAGCAATCGCCAGGGTTCTTATGACAATGTTATCAGTGTAAATCCTTCAAATAAAGAAAGTGTGATAATGGGTGGGGTGACACTGGCTACATGGGATAATGTGAATGGATTTCTCGGTAAAGCCAACACGTACAATGCTCCTTCAAATACCAGTTATATTCATGCCGACAAACACGTGATTGAATGGGACACCCGTACAAGTCCACCAACAATTATTGTTGGCTCTGATGGTGGATTGTTTAGAAGCAAAGATGGTGGCACCCAGTGGACACCTATCAATCGAGGATTTACCACCCTACAATTATACAATGTAGCAGCCAATGAATTGGGGCATATTGTTGGTGGTGCCCAAGACAATGGTACGCAACTCATAAGCTATACAGGCAATTCTTTTGGGGTCAAGCCATCAAAAAATGCCATTGAAATATATTCGGGCGATGGTTTTGATGTGGAGTTTTCCCGGTTCAGTCCCAAAACAGTATTTGTTTCAACCTATTACGGCAATGTTGCCAGAAGTGGAAATAATGGGCAATCTAGCTCTACTTTTTGGGATGAGCGGCAGCCCGGTACAACAAAAACAGATTTTAATACAACGTATACATTGTGGGAGTCTTCTGCCAAAATTTCTCGTTTATTTCTAGCCAAAAATTCTGAAATCTGGATGGCCAATAACCCTACTGATTTTTCCGAGCCTGTAAGTTGGTATATGGTTGCGAGCGGTCTTGGCGATGATGAAATTAAAGAAATGGATTATTCTGCGGATGGCGATCATCTTTTTGTTTGCAAGAGTGGAAGAATTTTTCGTTTGGACAGCATTAATGCGGCCACGTTCACTTTGGCTGCAAATCCTATTGTATTGGTTGTTCCCAAGCCCATTAAACTATCAAACATAACCCCTTCTGGAGCAAGTGGTCGTTCAATTTCATCGGTTAATGTAGATCAAATGAATGCAAATCATGTAGTTGCAACTTTGGGTGGATATGGAAATACTTCCTATGTTTATGAAACAAACAATGCGTTGTCATCTGCGCCAGTATGGAAAAATATCACCGGTACAATGCCTTTGATTCCAGTGTATGACGCTATCATTGACGTAGACAACAATAAGCGCATCATTTTGGCCACAGAGTTAGGTGTGTTTACCACAGAAGACGGTGGTATAAATTGGGAGGAGGCGAATGATGGCATGTGCCGAACCCCAGTTTATGAAATTCGTGGTTACGAATGGCGGCCTTGGGAAGGCATGACTATGTATATTGGTTCACATGGTCGGGGATACTTTCGCAGTCGTTCTTTGTTGACCTCAACCAACAATGCGAAAGACAATCTCAGTTTGAAACTAAATGCGTATCCGAACCCAACAAAAGATTTTTTGACACTGTCGTTTCAATCAAAAGTTTCTCAAAATGCAATCCTTACCCTACTCAATATTCAAGGGAAAGTTATATTGGAGAAAACAGTATTGGTTTCAAATGGAGACAATCAATTTGAAATCAATTTGGATGCCTTTCCAAAGGGATATTATTATGCGAGGTTAAAAGGGAACTCTGTTCAAGGAACAGTAAAAGTATGTATTCACTAAGTATATAAATTGTATATATAAAAAAGGGCCGTTCACAGAGCGGCCTTTTTTATATATCAGTCAAAAACATGTTGGATAGTTGGGAAATTCTTTTCAAGGAGCTAATAAGGAATACTCCCCTCAAATACTTTTTGGGCTGGACCTTCTAAAAAAATTTGATGAAAGCCAATCGCTGGATTGGATTCAGGCCCATTTCCCTTGTCGGAATGCAGGATATTTTTCTTGCTTGTTGGGTTTCCGATTACTGGTTTGGATTTTGCTGGCTTAGCGTCATTGTCTGGTATCGGAATAATTCCCAAAAGAATATCTGGTTTGTTTTTTTCGGAGGAGAAGGAACTTTTGTTGCCGTTGTCTCTGCGAGAAAAGCGAACGCGAAGCTCTCCTCCACAGGTGATTACATCGATGTCACCACCATGCAAATCATTCAATATTGAAAAAGACAAAGCAGCTGCTACGACACCTGTTCCACAGCTCATCGTTTCATTCTCAACACCCCGCTCATAGGTGCGCATCTGTATACTTCGGTTTCCAAGTATATGGACAATATTTACATTAATCCCTTTTTCTTTGTATGCTTCATTGTACCGAATCGATTTTGCCCACGAGATCAAATCGATTGTATTGATCTCTTTCTTCGAGAATTGGACATAATGCGGTGAACCTGTATGGATTTCAAAACAATCCGAATCAATCAATTTGCAATCGTCAACCGCATTCATTGTAAGTTGAATAAATTCAGTTTGGGTATCGACCTTGGGGGATGTTTTTTGGGTTCCGATATAATCTTTTTTGGACGCTTGATGCGCGCCATCAGCAGCCCAAAAGTTGAGTAATTTCCCATCGCCCAGCCCCAAAGAAAAAGACCAATGGGCAATGCATCGACCACCATTACCACACATAGAACTGGTCTTCCCATCGCTGTTAAAATAAATCATTTCAAAATCATAGCCGTCTATATTTTGCAATAATATCAATCCATCAGCACCAATGCCAATATGTCTGTTGCATATAAAAGAAACCAGTTTTTGGCAAGAATTCTTTTCAGACGATTCAGGTGCATTCTCGATGAAATTTTCCCAGATTCCGGATCGATTGTCTATTAAAACGAAATCATTGCCCGTCCCATGGTATTTTACGAAAGGTAAATTCATTGTTTTAGCTGTTTTAATAGGGTTGAGTTTGAAATAGGGGTTAACTGTGTAGTGCTTTTAGGCAGGGTAGACAACTCGTAGAAATCATGACCCAATTGTATATAATATTTATCTTTAAGATAAAAAATCAAAATGTTGTCGGAACCTATATTGAGAAGGGTTATAGCAATCGAATTCCCATAGAGAGAATCGGTATAAATTGTGGGTTTGGAAGGCCCTGTAGATTCGGTTAATCGAACAGAAAAATTGCGAACAAATGGAATTATGGGTTTGGAAAAATAAAATGAATCAGAATTTGCTTCTCGCATAGAATCACTGCCTATTTTTATGGCAACAATGTCCAGTTTTTGGGTTTTTAGTGAATCCAATCCAAACGGTTCTTGTTCTGCAAATTCAATGGAACTTTTTTTCTGCTGCGGGATTTCCATATTTTTTTCTTGACTATTTCCGCTTTTGCCTTCAAGAGATTGTTCTGATAAGGATTTTTTATTGTAAAGGGTTGACAGAACGAATCCAAAAAGCAAAAGAACTGAAATGCCTATGATGGAATTCCAAATATTTCGTTTTCCAAGCTTATTTTCCTTTTCTTCTAGGATGCGGTTTGCTATAAAATCGGTTAATTCTTTTGAGCCATCATTTTGGATTCCTTCAATGATAAATTGTTGCATTTCTATATACTGCAATACATCGGAATTGTTACGGACCTCTTTTAAGAAAGCATGGACTTGTTCTTTCGACATCTCACCATCGAGATAATGGTCAATGCGTTCATCGTCAAGCCAGATCGAACCGCTGCCACAAAAACCCGGGAAATGGTTCAGAGAAAAGGGGCGATTGGCAGGGTTGTAGTTTTCAATTATGCTTGCTTGAAGTTGTTCCATGCACTCTTTTTTTCTTGCTGAGGCTTCCGGTACATTGTTGAGTCCGTTTGCCTTGGCGATTGTGTCCATGTCAAATCTGTCAAAATAATACATGATCAAGATATTTCTAGATTGATCTTCCATCAAATCAAGTGCATGTTCAACGACAGTAAAATCTTTTTTCTCTTGCATCGCAATCGAAGGAAAGTCTTGTCTTTTTTTTTGCCGTAATGTGCCGGTTTTATTGGTCTCTTTTACAATTATATTCTCCCTATCGGTTATTTCATCAACCGGAATAGTTGCGCTATTTGCGGTTTTTTTTGTCCAGATTTCTTTGGAAAGGGACAATAAATATCGATCTAATTTTGCAGGCAATTCAAATGGTATTCTGCGCGAATTTTGCCAAAAAAGCACTAAGGTTTGTTGCAGTATTTCTTTTGCATGATTTTTAGTTTCACCTTGTTTGAGTAAATAATTTGAAATAAAAACTTCGTTTTTGAGGTATAATTCGATGAGTACCTCACGGTCTGCTTCTTTTATGCGTTTAAGAATTTTCGTATCGGATACGGTTATGGCTGCCATTGATAAAGTAAAAAAATAACTTCGTCGATTAAAATGAATTGTTTATGGTACAAAGTAAACGAAGATGAATCTTTTATGCGTTAAAATTCGGTATAAAATTTGATGGATAGAACAACATGAAACTATTTGTAGAAAACAAGAAATTATTCTCATTCTTTTTTGCAGGACTTTTGGGCGGCGTCGCCAGTTTATGGGCCTATTTTGCGCTTGTTCCTAAGCAAAACTGGTCTATTGATGAGAAACAGAATACAGCTGGACAACAGGCAAGGTACGCTAGTTTAAGTCCCATTCCCGCTTTTGATTTTACCGGGGTTTGTGAAATTGCCAATCCCGCTGTCGTACATATTATATCTACCCTAAAAAAACCGGTTGGCACAATGGGAAATAATGGACGCAATCGACAGATGCCAATGGATCCATTTGAATTTTTTTATGGTCCAGGGTTCGAATACCAAAAGCCCGGCCCACAAGAAGCCAGTGGTTCTGGTGTGATCCTCAGCGAAGATGGGTTTATAGTCACAAACAATCATGTTATTGATGGAGCTTCTAAGATTGTTATTGTCTTGAATGATAAACGGTCTTATGAGGCAGAATTGGTGGGTACCGACCCCAATACCGATATTGCCTTGTTGCGCATTTCTGAAAAATCCTTGCCTTTTTTAAAATTGGGAAACTCTGATGCCGTTAAGGTAGGACAATGGGTCATTGCCGTGGGCAATCCATTTAATCTTAACAGTACGGTTACCTTGGGAATTGTAAGTGCAATGGGTAGAAATATAGACCTCATTCGTTCGAAAGGAAATAATTATGCGATCGAGAATTTTATACAAACGGATGCCGCTATAAATCCAGGAAATAGTGGTGGGGCCCTCGTCAACGTGGCGGGTGAACTCATTGGAATCAATACGGCCATTGCTTCAGAAACAGGTTCCTATGCTGGCTATGGCTTTGCTGTCCCTGTTAACCTGCTTAAGAAAGTTGTAAATGACATTATGAATTTTGGCAAGGTGCAAAGAGCATTGTTGGGGGTTTCGATTCGGGAAATTTCTCAGGAGCTTGCGCAGGAAAATGGATTGGCAGATTTAAAAGGCGTTTTTGTTGCCGATTTGGTACAAGGGGGTGCAGCAGATAAATCTGGTATAAAACAAGGCGATGTAATTCTTAAGGTAGCAGGAACAGAAGTGAATACTTCCAGTCGTCTTCAAGAAGAAGTCGGAAAATACCGCCCTGGAGATAAAGTAATCATCAATATTCGCCGCAAAAAAACGCTACTAGATATTGAAACAATTTTATTAAATGCCGATGGAAAAGCCAAAATAGACATGGCAAGCGCAGATGAAACGGACGCTTATTTGGGGATGAATTTGGTAAATGCTTCGCGTGAAGAAAAGGTCGCTTTGGGTATAAAATCTGGAGTAAAAGTAAAAGATATAGGCAAGGGAATTTTTAAAGATGTTGGTATAAGCAATGGTTTTGTTATTGCATTTATCAATAATGAGCCTGTATATTCTGCGAAGGCTCTGGTAACTCAGTTAAAATCAATGACAGGTGCAATTATCATAGAAGGATATACCGCCAGCGGGGTAGAACAAGTATTTGCTTTGAAGTTGCCCAAAAAGAGCCAAGACTAGTAATCTTCTAGAATATTGGGTGTCATTCCTAAATTGTCATCCATGTTGTTGTTATTCATTTTGCTCTGGACGGTAACACTTTGTTGTCCAAGTGTATTGTAATCACCATTGCGTTTATTGCTCAGTAGTAACCTATCTTGGGGTTCAAGATCAACAAATTTGGTAAATTTACCAGCAAACTTTACGAAGGCAGATCCTTGTTCACCATGCCGGTTTTTACCTATAATTATTTCTGTCAGCCCCACAATATTGTTGTCATTGGAATCAACAGTTGACTGCTGACCTTGCTCTTGCATTCCCATCTTTTGATAATATTCTTCGCGGTATAAGAATAAAACCATGTCTGCATCTTGTTCTATTGACCCCGATTCGCGCAGATCGGAAAGTTGTGGACGTTTGTTTCCGCGTTTTTCAACCTCTCTGCTCAATTGAGCAAGGGCAATTATTGGAATGCGTAGCTCTTTTGCCAAGCCTTTCAATGCCCGTGAAATGAAGGCAATTTCTTGTTCGCGGTTTGTTTGTCCTTTTGTCTCATGGCGTAAGAGTTGGAGGTAATCGACCACCACCAAATCCAACCCGGCTTGGGAATGGATGCGCCGGCATTTTGCATTTAAGTCAAATATGCTTAGTTGGGGAGTATCGTCTATTAATATGTTTGCTGCGCTCAAACGAACGGTTTTTTCATGTAATCTGGCCCATTCTTGCTCGGTCAGATTGCTTTTTTTGATTTTTTCACTTTCAATTTCACTTTCACCGCTGATGAGTCGATTTACCAATTGAACATCGGCCATTTCCAGCGAAAATATCATTACTTTTTTCCCAAAATCTACAGCGGCATTTCTCATTAGAGAGGATGCAAACGCAGTTTTACCCATTCCAGGTCTTGCAGCAAGGATAATCAAATCACTGGGTTGCCAACCACTGGTTATGCGGTCTAAATCTGAAAAACCTGACGCCACACCGGTGATTCCATCGGTATCGGTATTTTGCCGTGCTTCGAGGTCTTTCATGGCTTGGGTAATTAAATCACTGATTCCGCGAAACGTTTGCTTTAACCCTACATTTTTAATTTCGTATAATTTGCGCTCACAGGCATCGAGCATTTCAAATGAATCGAGCGTGTCATCATAGGCTTCAAAGGATATCTCTCCTGAAACCCGTATTAGCTCGCGTTGAACAAATTTTTGGGATAGGATACGGGAATGGAAGTCGAGATTGGCGGCAGAAGAAACACGGTTTGTTAGTTGTGCTAAATAATAGGGTCCACCGATAATATCCAATTCGGCACTGTTGCGAAGTTCATTGGCGACAGTGAGTAAATCGATTGCGCCAGAATCTGTATACAGCTTTTTAATGGCTTTGAATACAATGCTGTTTTCAGGTGCGTAGAAATGTTTTTCGGTTAATACGTCTATGACGGAATGAATTTTATCTCGCTCTAGCATCATTGCACCCAAAACGGCTTCTTCCAGTTCTCGGGTATTTGGCGGCATGCGGCCACTGGGATCGGGACCGATAATTTGCGGAATATTAACTTTCCTTTTGCCTCCGGTGTAGCGAGTTTTATCGTCCATAAGACCTACAAAGTAAATCGAAATGTTTTCCAATTGCAGCAATCAAAAAAATAAAACTTTTGAACATTTTTGCGCCTATAATAAATGTGATGTAGAAGCAATTTGTTGCTGCAACAGCGCGGCCATTTTTTGGGGTTTGGCGTATGCGTTATCCAAGAAAATATACAGTTTATCCACTTGTTTGTTTTTGATATCTAAAAAGAGATAAACGGGGTTTACATTTGTATACAATAAGAGGCACGATGGAAGCAAAATTTTCTCAAAGGGTAAAAGAGGTTATTCAATTTAGTAGGGAAGAGGCAATTCGCTTGGGACATGACTATATCGGGTGTGAACATTTGTTGTTGGGCATCATTCGTGAAGGGCAAGGCAAAGCCATTCAGACCATTAAGATGTTGGACATTGATTCGCTTCGCGTAAAGAAAAGCATCGAAGATGCCATTCGTACCACAGCCAGTAAATCGGTCAATTTGGGCAATATACCACTCACAAAACAAGCCGAAAAAGCCCTAAAAATAACCTACTTAGAAGCCAAGATTTTCAAAACTGATTTAATTGGAACCGAACATCTGTTGCTTTCGATTTTGCGTGATGAAGACAATGTTGCGTCTAGAATTCTATCTCAATTTGGTGTAAACTACGATATTTTTAAGTCTACTCTAGAAGACGGGGTTGACAATATAAGGGTTGAATTTCCGAATGAAGAAAATGAAACACCAGAAGATTATTACCGGGAAGAACAGAAATCTGCAGAGGCAAAAAAAGGAAAAACCAAAACCAAAACCCCCGTCTTGGATAATTTTGGACGCGATTTAACAAAAGCTGCAGAAGAGGGAAAGCTCGATCCAATTGTTGGCAGAGAGAAAGAGATAGAACGGGTGAGTCAGGTTCTGAGTCGGCGCAAAAAAAACAACCCTGTTCTGATTGGTGAGCCAGGTGTTGGAAAAACTGCCATTGCAGAGGGTCTTGCTTTGAGAATCATGCAACGCAAGGTGAGCCGAGTGTTGTTTAATAAAAGGGTTGTGAACCTTGATATTGCAAGCATGGTAGCGGGAACCAAATACAGAGGGCAATTCGAAGAACGCATGAAAGCCTTGATGATGGAATTGGAAAAAGCCGATGACGTCATTCTTTTTATTGACGAAATTCACACCATTGTAGGCGCTGGAGGAGCCAGTGGCTCATTGGATGCCAGCAATATGTTTAAGCCCGCATTGGCCCGTGGTGAAATTCAGTGCATTGGTGCCACTACATTGGATGAATACAGGCAGCATATTGAAAAAGATGGCGCTTTGGAACGCCGTTTTCAGATGGTGCTTATTGAGCCTGCATCTCCCGAGGAAACCATTGAGATTTTACACAATATATGTGATAAATATGAGGAACACCACGGGGTGAAATATTCTCCGGAGGCTCTTCGTGCGTGTGTCAATTTGAGTGTCCGTTATATGAGTTCTAGGCACCTTCCAGACAAAGCCATCGACATTTTAGATGAAGCGGGTGCACGAGTGCATATCAATAACATCAATGTACCACCTGATATTTTAGAATTAGAGAATCAAATCGAGGCAATAAAACTTGAGAAAAATCGGGTTGTTAAAAGTCAGAATTTTGAGGAAGCTGCCAAATTGCGCGACACAGAAAAGCGTCTCATTGAAGATTTAGAAACTGCAAAGGCAGTATGGGAAAATCAAAGTGAGTCAGAAAAGTTTCCGGTTACCGAGGACGATATCGCAGAAGTTATTAGTATGATAACAGGTATTCCAGTAAAGCGAATGGCAGAAGGAGAAAGTAGCCGATTGTTAAAAATGTCTGTAACCTTAAAGAGTCGTGTGGTTGGCCAAGACAAAGCTGTTGAAAAATTAACCAAAACCATCCAGAGAGCCCGTGCAGGTTTCAAAGAACCCAATCGACCCATTGGATCGTTTATATTTCTGGGCCCTACTGGTGTGGGGAAAACAGAATTGGCCAAAGCATTGAGTCAGTTCTTGTTCGATTCAGATGATGCCATGATCCGGATAGACATGAGTGAGTTTATGGAAAAATTCTCTATTAGTCGTTTGGTTGGTGCCCCTCCGGGTTATGTTGGCTACGAAGAAGGCGGATTACTCACCGAAAAAGTCCGTCGCAAACCCTATAGTGTTGTATTGTTTGATGAAGTTGAAAAGGCCCATCCCGATGTCTTTAATCTGCTCTTGCAGGTTTTGGATGAAGGGAAAATGACCGATTCGATGGGAAGAATGATTGATTTTTGCAATACTGTTATCATTATGACATCGAATATTGGTTCGCGTCAATTAAAAGAGTTTGGCACGGGTGTTGGTTTTGGAACCTCAGCGAAAAAGGAAAGCCAGGATGTCGATTCAAAACAGGTTATCGAGGCCCAATTGCGCAAATTTTTCTCACCTGAGTTTTTAAATAGGATTGACGATGTTATTGTCTTTAATTCATTGTCAAAAGAAGAAATTGTCAAAATATTGGATGTTAGAATGGTTAAAATGCTCAAGCGTATTGAAGACATTGGGTACCATATTTCTTTAACAGATGCTGCCAAAGATTTCTTAGCAGACAAAGGCTATGATGCAGAATTCGGAGCACGCCCGTTGCAACGTGCTTTGCAAAAATATCTAGAAGAACCTTTGGCGGAGAAGGTCTTACAGGGTAGTCTTAAGGAAGGAAATGAATTGTTGGTTGATTGCATCGAGGGAGCGGAAGAATTGAGTTTCACGCCGACCAATATTCCCCAAACCAAGGCCTTGAAGACCCCCAAAGCGAAAGTATTGAAAATTGTAAAGGCTGCCAAGACCACGGACAAGAAAACATAATGTTTTTTAATGGGGTTTTAATTTCTATAGAATAAATACAGGGTATTCCTAATTATAGGGAAAATCTCAAAAAAAACGGCGTATATCCATGAAACGCAATCGATAGTAAGTGCTACTGACTGCATCTATTTTTATACCTCCTTTAACTGCCGAATGAATAAAAAAAATTTCTGTAGGACTCACTTCCGTTATGATGCCCACATGGCCCATTATCCGTCTGTTGGCATTGTAGCCGGTAAAACAAATTATATCTCCAGGCCGCGCTTGGGATTTATTTACATGCACTCCTTGGTTGTAAAATAATGATGAACTTGGGGGGGTTCGGATTCCCAAGGTTCTATTGTAACAATAGGCAACAAATCCACTACAATCAAATCCTTTCGGATTTTTTCCTCCACTACGGTAAGGGGTTTTGAGGTGTTGAAATACTTCCGTGAGCAAGGTGTTTATGGCACCAATTTTTGTATCTTTAGAATTAAAGGATGTGTCTATTTGGGCTCCAAGATGAGACACAAAGAAGAATGTTAACAGTAAATATGTGTTGCACAGCATGGCCTTGAAATACAGTTTTTCAGGTCCCAATTTGAGGGCGTTATTCGTTACAAGTATAGGGGGATTCATGTTTTGCCTTTGATTGTGCGGATGAAACGGGTGCTTAGGATCTTTAAAATGGATAGCCTATCCCGATGGCTACTGCAGTTTTTTGAAAATAATCGTTCACGCTTCCTGTCATTACCCAACGCTTTGAAAGGGGTCTGCGCGGGTCTCGTATTGGAAAACCCCAATCCACTCGAAAGACAAATAAACTCAAGTCAAATCGAAACCCTATTCCTGTGTTTAGGGCCAGTTCTTCGAGGAAATTTTGGGATGTTAACACCCCAAATCCAGAAGATGATGATCCTGCTTTGCTAAGATTCCAGATATTGCCTGCATCCAGGAACAAGGCACTTTCAATTAAGTTTTTTATGAGTGTGAAGCGATATTCTAGGTTGGTTTCTATGGCAAATTCACCCGATCGATCGATAATTGATGCAGCGGTATCGGGTGTGTTTCCCGGTCCCAAACCCCTTGGACGCCAACCCCTTAAACTCGTACTCCCTCCGATAAAATAGCGTTTATCATAGGGGATAATTGTGCTATTTCCGTAGGGAATTGCGATGCCAAAATTTGCGCGAAATGCCACGCTGTTTAAATTGTCAATGGATCGACGAATTCGTATTTCAGACTCTATTTTTGTATACTGGAAATAATTAACGCCCAAGAATTGATAGGCGCTATCGGACTTAAAATTGGTCTCGTATAAAGACCGAACCATTCTGTGTAAATTGCCTGATGTTTCAATTCCCATTCGACCAAAGAAATAGGTTTGCCCGGTATTGTTTCGGTTATTTGAATAGATGCCACCAATTTTCGAAGCAGTAATCAATTGGTCTGTAAAAACGCGTTTTACAAAATCTTGGTCAAATTTGGCCAAATTGCCCAAGAAGGACGGGCTAATTTTGTTGCGGTTAAAACTAATTTCAAGGGGAGTATAGTACCAACTGAAATTTTTGCGAATAAATTGGAATGAAATGGAAGCAGGAAGAGAAGTGCGAATAAAATTCGGATTTTTTTCATATTGGTAACTCAATGAGAAAACAGTATTTTTTCTTTGATATTGATTTTTCACATTGATTTTTTCAAATAATCTAAAGTTTGGCATGGATAGGGTAAGGTTAAATCCTTGTTGAAAGGCATAGGCAAAATCCCCCAATTTGTCTCTTTTGAAAATGGCTTCATTGCTTGTAACCGAACTAATTTTAAAACTTCCTCCATTGCCCATAATATTTCTGTTTGAAAAAGATGCAATGCCTGCCAATCCAAAACTTCGTTGACTTCCAGTTTGCATATTGGTGCCAGAACTTCCGTTGGGAGAATACAATCCTTGTGGTTCAATTTGGGTATAAATCCTTGGCAATGCTTTCGCTCTGATTCTTGTGATAATTTGCCCTTTTACAGAATCGACTTCTTGGTGCATGTCGATGTATGAGAACAATGCCATGTCGACAAGACCGGTATAGGTTAGATTGGTTACAGATTGATTCACCCATTTTCCAGAATCGATTAAAATTACTTTGTCCAATACGCTAGATTTGATGGGATAATGATTGAGCGTTAAATAATTGCCATCAAAAATTACGGATTGGGGATATGTATTGGTTTGGTATATTTCTGAACATTCAATGGTTAAGAAAACGGGTCCGTATCGGTATCTTTTAAATGTTTTTTGATTGATTGGGTTGTCGATTTTTAAGAAAATCGCACCTTCTTTTTTGTCATGGAGTGTGTCAATTTCATAGTGAAACAGGTCGGGATTTGCATCGTAATAACCGCGATCACGCAATGCCAAAGAGAGTTTTTCTTTTGCGGAGTTTAATTCTTCAAGATCGATCCCCCACCAGAGGCGAAATGCATTATTTTCTGCAACCAATGTATCGATTAATGATGTGAGAGCAGAATCTTTTGGCTGACGAAAAAAAGAGTTTAAACGGTAAGGTGTGCCCTGTTTTACCTTGTATAAAATCTTGGCTTTGCGATTTCCGTATACGATGCTATAATCAGTTTTGGCATCAAAATAACCCCGATTGAAAAGGTAATTGTTGATGTTCTCAGCGGAGATTCTTACCAGCGAAGTATCAATAAAAACAGGAGGCTCGCCCCATTTTTTGCGCAGTTTTCTACGCCAAGCGATAGAGTCGCTTGGCAGCTTGTACAACCCCCCCCCCCGAAGTGGCAATGCCGACTTCTTGATTGTTCCCAATGCGTAAGCCCAAAGATAAACTGGTAGTTTGTTGAACAATACCCTCTTATTGGGCTGATGTAATATTTGCAAGTGCAACAATCTTTTGTCAGGCTTGTTGCTTTCAGTAGATATACTATTTTTCTTTAACAGGTGTTGGTGCTCAGGAATAATTTTTTTAACGCCGCAGGACTGCAAAAAAAACAGCGATAACAGTATCGTAAAAATTCTATCCTGAAAACCGTGATATTTGCCCTTGTAATATGTCATCTATTGCTCAAATTAAGCATATCGCTTCTCTTCGAATGCCAAAGTATAGGCAAAAATATGGCCAATTTGTGATTGAGGGCCGAAAGATGGTGGAGGAAGTATTCCACAGCGATTGGGAAATTGATGGCATTTGGGCCACCAAGGCATTTGTTAATCGACATGAACCCACCTATCCATTCGACATCATATCTGTAGATGAAAATAAAAAGCTGACAGCTTTTGATACGGCTCCTGGTGTGCTTGCACTGGTGCGTATTCCAGTCCCCGATGCCTTGGACCAAGGGGTTAACTTCATGCTGGCATTGGATGGAATTAGTGATCCAGGCAATATGGGTTCTATTATCCGTTTGGCAGATTGGTTTGGTTTACAACAGGTTATTGCGTCAGAAGATTGTGTAGATATGTTTAATCCGAAGTGTTTGAACGCGAGTATGGGATCATTTTTGCGGGTTTCAGTTGTGTATACTAAATTGAACCAAGTGGTTGAAGGGCGAACCGTGTATGGTGCTTTTTTGGATGGCGTCTCAATTCACAATCAAAAAATCACGGGAAAAAGTATGCTCATAGTGGGAAGTGAGTCTCATGGAATTCGATTAGAAGCCCAATCACTGGTAACAAAGCGCATTACCATTCCAGGGAATGGGGGTGCAGAATCGCTCAATGCGGCTATGGCTTCTGCTATATTATTAGACAATCTATTGCGATAATTTCCTAGAATAGTTGTCAAGGTCTTCCTTTTTGGGCAAAATTTAGCGCTGCATTCGGACATGCCTATAACGGCTTATAGCCATACAAAATTCCAAGCGAAAACGCCATTGTTTATACTGGGGGTTAAAACACCCCTTTGCTTGGTTTATATTTGTAGTTGAGGATGCAAACAGGGATTCGGGATAAACTGGATGAATTTATTCACACATACTATCGACACAGGTTGTTGAGGGGGTCCCTTTTTGCCATAGTCGCTTCTGTGTGTTTGTGCATAGTTGTGTTTTTGTTGGAGTACCATCTTTGGCTTTCTGTTTCTATGCGACTGTTTTTCTTTTGGGCAATATGTCTTGGATTCTCTTCTTTATTGGCTTATGGAATCATTTTTCCATTTCTCAAAATGCGGGGCGTTGGGAAGGTGCTTTCACACAAAGAGGCCGCAAACTTTATAGGCATGCATTTTAATGATGTCCAAGACAAGTTGCTGAATTTGTTGCAAATGGAAGAGATGGCAGAACATTCGGATGCCAACTATATGCTATTGGCAGGGATTGAGCAGAAAACGCAATCGCTCAAAGTATTTCCTTTTTTGATGGCCTTAGATTGGAAAAAACACCGCAAATGGACACTTCGTTTTTCCATACTCTTATTGTTTTTATTGGCCATTGTTTTTTCTCAATCTTCCGGAATTTTGTTGGGGGCCAAACGTATTTTTAATTATCAAAAAGAATACATTCAGGAAGCCCCTTTTCAACTTTTTATCGATGAGTCAAGGCTCATTGTAGATCAAGATGCCCGTTTTGTTTTAGATATTAAGGCCTCTGGAGTCATGGTCCCAGATTTTGTAGATATTGTTGTAAACAATCAATCCATTCGCGCTAGAAAACTAGATGCCGACCATTTTCAATATGTATTTGAATCTGTTCATGACAATATCTTTTTTAGATTGGAATCTATGGGATTTACACTTGGTGGCTATGCCATAACGGTAACCAAAAAACCCAGGTGGCAATCCTTAAGCGTGAAGGCTTATTTCCCTTCCTATACAGGGTTTGCCGATGTAGAAATGCCGAATCCTGAAACGCTACTGGTTCCTGAAGGTACCCGTTTGGTTTGGGAATTACGCGGTTTGAATGTGAGTGCTTGGCAGTTAAAAAACTCTTCCAACAAGGGTAAAACTGTTATTGCCAAAGAGGGAGGAACTACCCAAATTGAGTATATAGCCCGAAATAACGAACGCTTAAGGTTTTCAATGAAAGGGCCGGCCGGTTTCTCAGTTGATACGTTTAGTTCAAATTTGGTGGTACAAGCCGATGGATATCCTTCTATTCGGGTTGACGCTTTGCCCGATAGTGTGAGATTGGGGACATGGTATTTTATGGGTTTGGCAAACGATGATTACGGATTGAAAGAAGTTTTGTTTTTGTCTCGGATCAAACACATTGGATTACGCTCTAAAGACAGTGCATGGTCTAAAAAAATATTGTTTGATGGATTGGGATTAGATATACCGGTTATGCATGCAATTGATTTGTTGTCAATGGGCTTGCAAAGTGGAGAAGAATTGGAATACCAATTTGTATTGCGAGACAATGATGCAATTCATGGAGGCAAGGTTTTTCGCACTCCGATCCGAAGTTTGGAAGTGATTTCAGAAAAAGAAGTCATGCGCCAATTGGAAAAACAAGAAGCCAATATTTTGAAAGGCATGGGTAATTCTGCAAAGGCACTGAAGGAACTTCAAAAAGAGGCAGCGAAATTGCAGGAAACCATGCAAAGGCAAACCATGGATTGGGATGGAGAAAACAAGGTCAAAAACTGGCTTAATGAACAACAAAAACTGGCGGAAACCCTCAAACAAATTGACAAA
>NSIM01000031.1 GCA_002737705.1 Flavobacteriales bacterium | reverse complement strand
TAGCTTTATTGGTATATCAATAAAATTAGATAGTAATGGTAATTTTTACGCAGTTGCTAACCTTATTATTCTTTAATATTTGCAACCAATTTAGGTGTAAAAACAATTCTTCTATTCGGTGCAGTTTCATCAGTATTTTTAGTGTTTGGCCATTTTTTATCAACAAATTGGGTTGTTTCACCTTTACCAACACCTACTGCCCAATTTTTAAAACCGTTTGGAAACGCTCCGGATATCGTTCTACCATCAGGAAATCTTATTGGACCAATAAAATTATTCAAGTCATTAGCAATATATTCAGCTCTTTTCTGACTTAGACAAATGCGTTAGTGGTTTTAATGCATAGGAAATCCCCTTGTAAGACCAATTTAAAAATTTGATTTCCACCAAGCCGTTATTGAACTCCTTCTCTTGGTTTTATACAAGTTTTATTTTCAAAGATTATCGGGGACAACTCTTTTCATCTCAATGGATTACTCATACAACCCGACTTCTGAACCACTTTTTCTACTGGTATGACTTACGTGATGGGTTTTACATCTAATCATAAGTGGGCTGATTTCAATACCATTATCCTTAATGAAGATAATAATTCTTAAAATCCAAAAGTCAAGTCCAATGGACTATATCACCTCATTTATTTGAATTGTCTTCAAGTGGTTAAAAAAATGTTTTAACAAATGTTTTAACAGAAAAAATAAAACCCCTGTAAATACAGGGGTTTAGAGTGTTTTTTGAGTGGAATTGGGGGGAATCGAACCCCCGTCCGGTCATGCAATTACGAGCGCTTTCTACATGTTTAGGAGCGATTGGTTTCGGGAATAAGCCGGCTCGCCCCAGGCCAACATTATTCCTTATTCAACTGTATAATGAGCCCTTGCGTTGAATTTGGGGGTCATACCTGAGCGGGTCGACTATCTCTGGTGAACAACGGCTCAGATAGAGTCATTCGAGATAGTTGGCAATTACTCAATCATTCCGATTAAGCAGCCAAGGCAAAGTTAGATTCGCCTCTTAATGGTTTGAAGGTTGAGTTTAAGGTGCCGGCCTCCAAGGCACCACATGCTTACACTGCAACCAATCACCCCGTCGAATCCGGTCAACCCCATGCAATTGTTCTACAAATATCGTTAAAATATGACGGTATCCCTACTTCGCATAATTTGTCCGAAAACAAAATGGCCAATGGTGTTATATTCGCAGAGGTTCATGCTTTTCAACTCAATTGTATATTGGTTATTTTTGCCGGCAGTTTGGGTGTCTTATTTTATGTTGCCAGTCCGATTTCGTTGGATTTGGTTACTGCTTGCAAGCTATTTTTTTTATGGATTCTGGAAATTGGAATTTGCAGGTTTGATGTTATTGACCTCTGCCATTGATTGGTATTGTGGAAAATATATCGAGTCAACTCCGAGAATAGGCTGGAAACGATTTTGGCTGTGGTTTAGTATAGGCAGCAATGTGCTTATGCTTTTTATGTTTAAATATTTAGACTTTAGCATGGGTTCATCACCAGTAGCCCGTTGGATGGCAGACCACAATGCTACCGCGTGGATTATTGAATTGGGAAAATACACCATCCCCGCAGGTATTTCATTTTATACGTTTCAAAGTATCAGTTATGTGGTGGATGTATTCAGAGGACAAGAGAAAGCAGAGCAAAGTTTGCCCAAATTCATGTTGTATGTATCGTTTTTCCCCCAATTGGTCGCAGGCCCCATTGAGCGATTTGGAAAACTCCATGCCCAACTATTTCGGCCGTATTTACCCTGTTGGCAGGATTTGCGCAATGCCGCCCGTTTGTTGATGTACGGGTTATTCTTAAAAGTGGCAGTGGCCGACAATTTGGCATCTGTGGTTGACACATATTATGCTGGTAGCACTTCTGCGATTGCCAACAGCCCGGTATATTCTTGTTTTGACGCCTGGGTAGCAAGTTTCTTTTTTGCTTTTCAAGTCTATACCGATTTTTTTGGGTATTCTCTTTTGGCACAGGGCAGCGCGTTGTTGTTTGGTATTCATCTCATGGATAATTTTAACAAACCTTTTCTGGCTAAAAGTATTCCTGAATTTTGGCATCGCTGGCATATTTCTCTGAGCACTTGGTTTCGTGATTATGTTTTTATTCCGGTGGGTGGCAATAAAAGGGGCCCCTTGGTGCTGTCAGCAGCGGTGCTATTGGTTTTTTTTGCGAGTGGTTTATGGCATGGAGCCAGCGCAACAATGATTGCATTTGGGCTTTCTCAGGGTATACTTTATTTGTTTGATCGATTTGTATTTAAACGCCTCGAATGGATTGGAAAGAGCCAATCAGAAACAACACGATGGAGTGCTTTGCGGCTCAAGATTTGGGATGGGTTTAAGCAGTGTAAAACGGGATTCTTTTTTATGTTGACACTAATTTATTTTCGAAGTTCTAGCATGCATCAAGCGGCCAAAATTTGGAATCAGTTGTGGTTTGGTGGTTCTGAAAATATCGGATTAACAGCGCCTTATTCGGCTGCCATCGAGGTTCAAGAAAGTTCAGCAGAACTTACAATTGGGATGCAAATTCCCATTTTCCTGTGTATTTTTTTACTCTTGGATTTATGTGTTATGAAAGAACGTGCTGATGTGTGGATGGGTAAGTTTGCCTTGCCATTGCGTTGGATTATGTATTGTATGATGGCCATCAGTATATGGATTTGGGGCGGAGCCATTAATCATCCATTTGTCTATTTTCAATTCTAATGAAACATTGGATCCTTGACATAGCACCCAAACTTTTTCTTCGGATGGCACTTGCCGTTGCAATTTTCTTTGTTGCAAACGCCTACTATGAGCATTGTTTATATTCTGATGAACGCAATAAATTTAGTCCGGTGGCCATCGAACTCGACAGCGCTTTTTCTCAATCCGACGTAGTGTATTTGGGAGAAAGTTCCAATACCAGCTTTAACCCATGGACCGATACTTTTGGCTATAGCATCAGCCAATTTGTGCAAATGCACCTGCCCAACAATAAGGTAGCTTCAGTTTCACACGATGGGGTACACCTTGGGATTTTCGAAAAGATGTTGGCATTAATACCCCCCCAGCAAGAGAGAGGCAGCAAACCATTAACATTGCTTATAACCCTTAATATGCGAACGTGTGGCCCATCGGCAATGTTTAGCGATAACGAGGCAAGCAACCAACAAGAAGCTGTTTTTTATGCTCGCCGTCTGCCGCTTTTAAACAGAATGTTTGTTAGTTTGCACCACTACGACAACCGCAATGCAAGGGAGATGGAAGGCGAAAAAGTTCGGTGGTTCAGGACACATAACTTAGCGATAGCCCAAGACTGTTTTGTCAATGAGTCATTGCCACAGAGTTTTAGTGCTGTGAATTCGTTTTATCCCACAGCAAAGTCGTGGCTCAAAGACCTTGCTCAATCAAATCCAAATCAGCCAGAGAAAATTCGAAACATGGCCGATGCCTATGTAAAAGAATTTGCCTTTGTATTAAACGATGCCAATCCTCGAATTCATTCCTTGAAACGCATTGCCAAACTATGCAAGCAAAAAGATCTGAATGTGGTATTTGTTTTATTGATGCCCAATCGCGACCACGCAAAATTATTATTTGGAAATGCACTCGTTTCGTATATCGATTTCAATCTCAATTTTTTGCGCGATCGGATGACCCAATGGGGTATTTCCTATATCGATATACCCACATTATACCGTGAGAAATATGGTGACTATCCAAGCGGACAACACTATACAGACCAATGGTATCCAACCGAACATGTAGACGGACACATGAGACAATTTATTGCAGAACAAATCGCCTCAGAATTTGCCCAAAAAAATACCCATTCGCCTTCCAAAACCCCTCCAGACCATCCACTCCTTCCATCATCCGGAAATCTGTCACGTCCATTGCCAATCGTTAGCAATCACATGGGTAACTTCAAGAAAATGATCACCCCCAAACCCAACAATCTCCCCAATTGGAATATCAAGATGCCCTTGTCTGATACCTTGCTACAGGATTGGCAAAAGACGGAATTGTTTAACAAGCATTTTTTGTTCCGACCGAAGGGAATTTGACTGAAGACACAAACTGTTTTTAGACAAAGTGGCAACAATAAATTGAATATTACGATGAACACAGGTTGTTTCTTGCGAGGTATTGGGCGAGTGGAGAAACGATTGGATTCGGTTGGCTGTCGCGTGTTTTTGCAGTTCAGGCAATATTGCAAACAGCTACGACCCGATAAAAAGTTATTTTATCTCCCGAAGACCAATCGTATATCAAACCTGGTTGGTACATGTCAAACACCGAGGCAATTGGTTCTATTGCAAGACGTCTTGAATTTTATTCCAACGCAAATGGTGTGGTATTAAATCTTCCAGATCATTGAATACCCCAAAATCAAAATCCGATTCGCAAACCCATTAAAATATTTCTGGGTGCTTGCGGAAAAACAAATACTTCTTGGATTAACTGGGCTGTATTGGGGGTTTTTTGGGGATCATTCCCATAAAAGTAGCCATAGGTATACGCATTGCTCACATACCGTGTATTGAAAATATTGATGAGTTGAAAATTTATTTCGATTCTCAGTCCATTGCGGGTTTTTCGTGTGCAGGCAATGCTTAGTTCTGAATGGGTAAAAGCTTCAATGCTGCGCGATTGATTGCCTGTATTGTCGAGGTATTGTCTGCCCGCATATTTTGTTCTCCAAAAGACAGAAAATTCATTGTAGTGATAGTCGAGTCCAGCACTTGCAATCAGATTGGGAGAATACGCAATGGGCGCATTTTTATAAAGGGTGTCAAAGCGCGAATTGTTTGCATAATTCATCCAAGAAACTGGCGATAAGGCAATGATATTTTGGCTTAGAGAAAGGGCAGAAACTACAGTCAATAGGTGTTCATTTTCAGTATTGCTTGATTTATTGGCATTGGTGATCGAAAAAATCTGTTGCGCAGCATTGATTTCTATACCCGATCGATAGCTATTGGGAACATTGACACGCAAAGCAGTGCCGACATCATTCAGGGCGCCATTTACCACCAACTGATTTTTGTATTTCATATAATACAGTGTTGTGACGATTTCTGTATTTTTCTTGGAAGGCGATATGTAGGAAAACTTATGATTTAGTTCTATATCAAGCATGGATTCGGGTTTTGGCATCACCAGCGTGGGATTGTCTGTAAAGTCAGAACGGGCGGGCTCGTGGTTTGCCACACCCGCACTTGCGCTTATACTATTATTGCGATTGATGCGTGAATAGATTCCCAACTTTGGGTTAAAGAAAACAAAATCTCCTACAAAATTAATCGGTCTTTGGTCGTTGTCTTTGCCAAGTCCTTTGTGCTTTACCTTGCGAATTTGCAGGTCAATAAAACCCATTATATTGTTTTGGAATGTATGGTCTAATTTAATGTAAAGATTGGCATCAAACTTATTCCCATTTGATTGGTAGTATTCTTGTTTGGGGTTTAAGGTTTGGTTTTCTGTGGCAAAAATTTGTGTAACAATACCAAAGTGATTGCCCACATATTGGTTAACGCCTCCCCCAATAATCCAGGTATTTTTCATGGTTTTATATTGCCAATTTGCGATAATCCCAAATAAATTATTGTGAAGGCAGCGTCGGCGAATCAAATCAGATGCGCTGATTAGTTGTGTGCTATTGCTGTCTTTGGCGGTTCGTATTGGATGTATTCCGTAGCGATTGAATGAATCATTAATTCTGTATTGCTCAAAAAATCCCTTGCCAAGTGTGTGAAAAAGTGTGGTACTCATATTTCCTTTATTTCCTGTTTTACCATAGAAATACAGGTGTTGGTGTTGCTGTTGGTAATCGTCAATTTCGTTTTTATAGGTATAATAATTATAGGTATTAGGACTGCTATTGAACAGGGACACACTGTCGTTTGTGTTGCGATAGATAGATCCAATATTCCTATTATAATGATTTAATAGTGCTTCTTCCCGGGTTTTACTTTGATCTGCCCCATCCCCAAGAGTATACTTTTCGATCGGGATTCCCCACCAAGCTTGATGGGTTTTTTCATGACCTCCAAAAGACAAAAATTTAATTTCGTAGGAAGAATTTTTATACCCAATCGAAGCCCAATGACTTTTTAAATCACTGGAAGATTGGTTAATGTATCCATCAGAGTGGCCTGTACTAAAACGTGTTTCAAGGTTGAAACGCTGGGCGGAATTTTTCCCAAAAGGCACATCGCCCGATCCCATTACAATACTTGTGAGGCTTGTTCCGTATGACCCTTTCCTGATATTGGCAGTTATTTGGGGTTTGGTATTTGTTTCGGTTTCCATCGCCACAGTGGCACCAAATGCGCCGGCGCCATTTACAGAGCTTCCCACTCCACGGGTAAGCCTAATTCGGCTCAAGGAGCTAGCCAAATCTGGCATGTTTACCCAAAAGGTCCCTTGGCTCTCAGCATCATTTATGGGCACCCCATTGAGGGTAATATTTGTGCGGGTTGCATCAGAACCCCGCACCCGAATTCCTGAATATCCGATGCCATTTCCCGCGTCGGAAGTCGACAGTGTCGAAATTTGATTTTGCAGCATAAGTGGGATATCTCGGCCTGTATTATTGATTTTCAAAATGTCTTTATTGCTGACCATCTGTAACAATTCCGAACTCATATATTGGCCATTATTTCTATCGGCAGCCCGAACCATAACCGATTCAATCGATTCAATACTGTCGGAAAGGGTATTTTTTTTACCAATTTGTGCATGAAGGGGAACGAAAATTTTTCCGAGCAGAAAACAAAAGAGACTCATTGATAAGCAGTTGTATTTTTTCATAACATATCGAAGTAGTGAATCCGAGATGTTTCCAGCAATTGCTGTAGCATTTTCTTGCGCAGGCATTATCCTGATCAAGTTGGCGGGTATAATCTCAGCTCTCCTAGAGGCACCCCGAATAACAGTGCAAAAATATGTCATTGCTCCGTACTTTTGTAAGTAAATGACAATAATTTGTGCATCACCTTATTATCGGTGTTTATTGGCAATGACCCTGTTATTGCGTCATTCATTGTATTCCAGTCCAAGCAATCAATACTTCATCCCCACCAACGAGAGCCCGCTATATTGAATCTCATGGCACTGCAAGACATTCTGAACACAAATCCACCCTTAGAGCGATTTTGGCTCCCAAATGGGTGTATTCGCATTCAAAGGGACGATCTTATTCACCCGATTATTTCAGGCAATAAATGGCGAAAATTACAAGGATGGATTGGTCGAGCAATAAACGAAGGCAAGACCACAGTGCTTACTTTTGGAGGTGCCTACAGCAATCATTTATTGGCGACTGCTTGTGCAGCCAAATTTGCTGGATTAAAATCTATCGGTATTCTTCGTGGGGAAGAGAAAATGAGCAATGGGTATACAAAAATATGTTTGCAGCATACTATGCAATTGCTAGGAATAAGCAGGGCATCATACCGCAACAAAGCGGAAGCACTCTCAATGGTCAAAGCACTGCCAGTTTTCAAGAATACCCATTGGGACAAAGTATTGGTCATTGATGAGGGCGGAAAAGGGGAAGATGGGTTGCTGGGTTTTATTGATTTAATAGAAGATTGGAAAAACAAGGGAGTAAGCCCGACAGCTATTTACCATGCCAGTGCAACTGGTACAACAGCGGTTGGTTTGGTAAAAGCAGTGCATCAATATGGAATGCAATCAACAGTAGAGGCGGTATTGGTACTCAAAAACATCAATGAGCAGCGCGCAATGGCAAAGGAATTTTCTGTAGAATCAAAGATAAACTGGATCGAGGGATACGAATTTGGTGGGTATGCCAAAACAACGCCAATACTACTTGGGTTTATGGAAACAGTTGAAAAAATGAATAGAATAAGACTCGATCCAGTATACACTGCCAAGGCCTTATTTGCCCTCAATGAAGGGCTTTTGTCTTCGGATAATCAAGGGAAAGACATTGTTTTTTTGCACACTGGTGGAGTTCTAAACCCCAATAACTGAAATATGCCTTGCTTGGGCTAAGGAACCCACCAATATGTCGGTATTCATGTAAGAATTGCTTGGCTAAAACCTTCGGAAATAAAATGCATTTTTTTGAAAACTCAAATTAGGGCTTCAGCAAAACACAAGCGCCCATGGTTATCGATTCTTGGTATGTCTTCTTACTCTGGCTCCACATTTCCAGTGATAGACAAATTGTAGATTCGGCCATCTTCCAATTCTACTTTGATAAATTTTTTGAAATATCCAAAGGCGCCTTTCGTGGTATAGGAGGCTGTGACAATGCCCATTTCATCTGGACCAATATTGCCATGGCTATACTCAGAAATCGTGCAACTGCATCCAGGCTCTACCATTTTTATCACAATGGGGCCGCTTCCCCTATTGGCTAATCTAAATTCGGTAATCGCAGGATTGGGTGCCTTGATATACCCAAAATCATGCTGCGTTTTAATCCATTCAACCGGCATAAATTTTACTGTATTACTGTGCAATTGAATGTGAATTGGATTGTAGAGGATGGGCTTTGATCCGATCTTTACTATGGCTTTAATTACCTGTAAATTGCCTTGAATAATAAGCTCAATTACCTTGTCTCCGGGAATCTCCAAATAGGCTTTTTTTACAAAGGATCCGGGTGGTGTATTGGATGTATTAAATACAATTCGAACAGAATCAATGGAGTTCCTGGGTATTAATTTAGGAAAAACAGGGGCTGTGCATTGGCAGTCAGTTGGTATGTTTTCTATGATAAAATCGTCGAGTGTATTGTTGCGAACCAAAAAAACGGCTTCGACCATATCACCCACTTTCGCATCAACTTCTATAATTCGGCTCCCCAAAATTTCAATGCTTGGGATTTGGCCATTACCAAGGTGGGTTCCATTCTGGGCAAATGCAATCGGACAGAAAAAAAATGGCAAAAACAATGCTGCTATTAAAAAGAGGGTTTTAACAGTGTGTTTTGATTTCGACGTTTGCATGTGCAGAACCATTGATATATTGATTGTGCAAGGGGAGAGGGCTTGTTGAGCAATTATCGAATTATAATCGGAGAACGTGGCGCTTCTGGTTCCTTAATTACATTTCCAGAAATTGTCAGCGTCACTTCACCACCATTGCTTTTCACAAATATGCTTTTTGTGAATGTGCCTGGCCTACCTTGGCTATTGTATTCGGCGGTAATGATATTGGATTTACTGGGATCAATGGCTTCTCTTGGCCATTTGGGTGTTGTGCAACCGCAACTCGCAGAAACATTTGAAAGTACCAAAGATTCAGTTCCTGCATTGATAAATTTAAAATCGTAACGCGCAATCTGACCTTCTATAATATTGCCAAAGCTATGCGATGTATTTTCAAATTTAATGGTTGCATTACTTCCTGTAGTGGCTGCCGTGTTTCCTTCGGTAATGACTTGTGCCGAAGTAGTAGTAAAAAAGAATACTGCTATACCCAAGACTATGCTATGTGATAGTCTCATCATTTTAATTCATTACTTTTACCAGCAGGGGCGGGATCAGAAGTTACTGTACCGCTGATAATTAAATCGGTAATGGTTCCATTATCGAAAGTCACTTTGATTGATTTTTGAAAAAATCCGGGGCGACCATCTGTGCCATAGCTGGCAAGAACCTCACCATTTTTTCCAGGCATGATTGGCGTTTTGGTATAATCAGAGGCTGTGCAACCACAGGATGGATTTGCAGCAGTAATAATTACTGGGGCTTTTGAAATATTTGTAAATTTGAAAGTGACATCGGCTTTTGGACCCATTTTTATCGAACCAAAATCGAAAGATTTTTTTTCCCATTTGATGGCATCTTCAGTCTGCGCAAAACTGCTTGTGAACAATGCCAATACACAAGTAAGTAATGTCAAGGTTTTTTTCATGGTATGTTTTTTTGTTTGTTATTAACAAAGTCCGTACCAAATTCAAATCTTGGGGTAGTATTTGAAAATTTAATGGATAGTCAAGCTGAATAAATGGGGCTTCTTAAAGTTTTCGTTTTACTTCTTCCTCTTTGAAAATTTCGAGATAATCACCGGCTTGAACGTCATTATAACGATCGATTTGTAAGCCACATTCGTAGCCTTTTGCAATTTCTTTCACATCATCTTTGAAGCGTTTCAACGAAGACAATTCTCCCGCAAAAACCACCACGCCATCCCGAATTACCCGTAGTTTAGATTTCCGTTCAATGATCCCAGAGGTAACATAACAACCTGCAATTGTGCCAACCTTCGAAATTTTAAATACCTCACGGACTTCAACATTTCCAATAATTTTCTCGATCACTTCAGGGCTTAACATACCTTCCATTGCGGCCTTGATTTCGTCAATCGCTTGGTAAATAACAGAATATGTGCGAATGTCAATTTCTTCATTTTCAGCAATTTGCTTGGCTTTGGCGGATGGCCTAACCTGGAAACCAACAATTATTGCATCCGATGCGGAAGCCAGTAAAATATCACTTTCTGTAATCTGACCCACACCACTGTGAATCACATTGACAGCAATTTCTTCGGTACTTAATTTTAGCAATGAATCAGAAAGTGCTTCGACCGAACCATCTACGTCACCCTTCACAATCAATTTCAATTCTTTGAAGTTTCCAATGGCTAAGCGACGGCCAATTTCGTCGAGTGTAATGTGGCGTTTTGTGCGAATTCCCTGTTCTCGAACCAATTGAAGGCGTTTATTTGCAAGGGTTTTCGCTTCACTCTCATCTTCAAAAACAATATACGCATCACCCGCAGTTGGGGCATTGGTAAAGCCCAACATTTTAACCGGTGTGCTTGGAGGAGCGCTGTCTATTTTGCCATCACGTTCGTTATACAATGCACGTACCTTGGCATAATAGGGGCCAACAACGACATGGTCTCCCACGCGCAATGTTCCATTTTGTACCAACATGCTACATACAATTCCACGTCCTTTTTCTTGGGTAGCTTCGATTACAGTTCCCTTAGCACGGCGGTTTGGATTGGCTTTTAAATCCATCATTTCTGCTTCCAGTAATACTTTGTCGAGCAGTTTTTCAATATTCAATCCTTTTTTCGCAGATATCTCCTGGCACTGAAATTTTCCACCCCAGTCTTCAACAAGGATATTCATACCCGATAATTGCTCCCGAATTTTTTCGGAATTGGCACCCTCTTTGTCAATTTTATTAAAGGCAAATACCATCGGAACGCCAGCTGCTTGGGCGTGAGAAATGGCTTCTCGGGTTTGAGGCATCACGGAATCATCCGCTGCAATCACAATAATAACCAAATCGGTAACCTTGGCACCCCTTGCCCTCATTGCAGTAAATGCCTCGTGTCCGGGTGTATCCAAAAAGGTTATTTTTTTGCCGTCAGCGAGTGTTACCTCGTAGGCCCCGATATGTTGTGTAATACCACCCGCTTCACCGGCGATAACATTGGCTTTGCGAATATAATCGAGCAAAGAAGTTTTTCCGTGGTCTACGTGTCCCATTACCGTAACAATAGGAGCACGGTGGACCAAATCTTTTAAATCTTCTGTGCTGTTGTCGATCGCTTCAATTTGCGATTCAGCATCCACAAATTCAACTTCAAATCCAAAATTATCTGAAACAATTTGAATGGTTTCAGCATCCAGTCGTTGGTTAATTGAAACCACAACACCCAGCATAAAACAGGTAGAAATAACCTGGGTCACGCCAATATTCATCATGGTGGCCAATTCATTTGCGGTAAGAAATTCACTAACTTTTAATATTTTGTCTTCTTTTTCTCGGCGAAGATTGTCTTCTTTTTTTTCTGTAGCACGGGTTTCTTTATTCTGTAATTTTATTTTTCTTTTCGAACCGCGACTTTTACCAGCCGAGCCCATCTGCCTCATGGTATTCTTAACTTTTTGTTGAACGGCCTCTTTGCTAATAATTGCCTTGGGGTCGGGGCTTTTAATTTCAGATCGTTGCTCAATTTTAACCCGTTCTTGAACGGCTACTTTTTCTGTTCCAGAACGTTTGCGTTTGCGCTTTTCCCGGAGTTCATCTCTGGCTTCTCCCGCCAGAGATTTAACGCCAGTGGGGGCAGTTTTTGCCAATTCAATCTTGCCCAACACCTTGGTTCCAGACAGTTTCTCGAATTTGGTATCAATTTTTTTAACTTCTTCATCAAGCACTTTTTCAGTTGAAGTCGGGGCCGAAACTGGGGGCTCAACAACAATTTCAGACGCTTTTTTAGTGGCCCCAACTGGGGGACCAACTATGGGTTCAACTATGGGTTCAACAGTGGGTTCAACTATGGGTTCAACAGTGGGTTCTATTGCCTTTGTTTGTTCGGATGGAGAGATTTTTTTTGGAGTGACTGCCGCTTCTGATGCCGATTTTTTCTCGGTAGAGGCAATGGGAATTTTCCCTATAATCTTGGGTCCTGCCAAATCCTGTTTTTTAAACGCAATTTTTTCTGAAGTGGGGGGTAAAGTTTTTTCAGCAATGGGCAGTAAAACAACTTTTTCTTCTACTGTTAGAATCGGAGTTTCTCTGGTAGGGCTAATTTTTGGAGCCACAACTTCAAAATCTTTGGCTATTTTTAGCAGTTTAGATTCTTCTTTTGCCGCCTTGTCTTTCGAAAATTCCAGAAGCAATGCCTGGTGCATTTCTTCAGTAATCTTCGTCGTTGGCTTCGGTATTACATCAAAACCACGCTGATTTAATAAATCAGCAAGCGCTTGAAAACTCCGGTTCAATTCATTGGCTACTTTCGCTAAACGGTATTCCGCCATCTTTTCTTTCAAAATTAGTTCTATTCAATACAATTCCCAAGTGAAGCCTTATTTTACCTTGTGTGTATGACACTTCGGGTAAAACAAATCCTGCATTCTTGAGAGTCATACAGGATCTAAATTTATTCGTATTAGTCTTCAAATTCCGCTTTGAGAATTTTTTGAACCTCGACAATTGTTTCTTCTTCTAGTTCGGTCCTGCGCATCAGGTCTTCGGCAGGAGTATTTATAACAGCTTTTGCTGTGTCCAAACCAATTTTTTTGAATTCATCGATAATCCAAGAATCAATTTCATCCAAAAATTCTATCAAATCAACATCGTCAACATCGTTTATGGCTGCTGCCAAACGGTATACTTCAATTTGGTAGCCGCTTAATTTTCCAGCCAATTTGATATTGTGTCCACCCCGACCTATGGCCAAGGAAACTTGGTCTGCATCTAGGAAAACATCGGCTGTTTTTTTTGTTTCATTGAGTTCGATGCGAGAAATTGCAGCGGGTTGGAGGGATCGTTGAATATATAAATTGGTATTGGTTGTATAGTTTATAACATCTATATTTTCATTTCGTAATTCACGAACAATTCCATGAATTCGAGCACCTTTAACCCCAACACAAGCCCCTACTGGATCGATACGGTCATCGTAGCTTTCAACGGCTACTTTTGCTCTCTCACCGGGTTCTCTCACGACCTTTTTAATGGTAATTAGACCATCCAATATTTCTGGAACTTCCAATTCAAATAAGCGTTCTAGAAATTCGGGAGAGGTACGGGAAAGTATGATTTTTGGGGAACCCTTGTCCATTTCAACCTCGTGGATTACAGCCCTAAGGGTATCGCCTTTTTTGTACATATCGCGGGATATCATATGGTCTTTGGGCAATGAAAGTTCATTTCCTTCATCGTCAAGAACCATAATTTCGCGCTTCCAAACATTGTATACTTCACCTGCAATAATTTCACCCCGTTTGTCTTTGTATTTTTTGAATAGTTCGTCTTTTTCAAGCTCTATAATACGGCTCATGAGTGTTTGGCGGGCATTTAAAATACTGCGGCGTCCGAAATCGTCGAGAAAAACTTGTTGAATGCAGTCTTCACCCACGGCATAGTCAGATTCGAGTAGTTGTGCATCAGATATAGAAATATGGAGCGAGATGTCTTCAACCTCGCCATCTTCAACGATCAAACGCAAATGATACATTTCTATATCTCCTGTTTCGGTGTTGATGATGATATCGAAGTTGGCGTCGTTGCCAAATTTCTTTTTTAAAATATTGCGAAAAACATCTTCCAATACGCGCATCATGGTTGCGCGATCGATATTCTTGAATTCTTTAAATTCAGAGAAACTATCTACAAGGTTGATGCCTAAATCTTTTGCCTTGATTTTCATGTTATTTTAAATTGATTATAATGGTTGAGGATATAATTGAAGTATAGGGGAGTTCGATTAAAACGGGATACGCTTTTTTGCCTTTCTCTTTGACAAGTTGTTCGATGGTAAATATATTATTGGCTGAAATGTCTTTCAATACACCACTGACTTTACCAGCAAGGGTTTCGAAATCAAAACTGCGGCCGACATGCTTTGGATATTGCTTGCGGTGAACAAGGGGTCGATCGGCTCCAGGAGATGAGATTTCAAATGTGAATGCTTGCGTACTCAATTCAGTAGCATCAATTTTTTCGGATATGTGTTTGGTAAAATCGGTAATTAATTTCATAGAAAGAGCCTCTTCGCTATCGAGGTAAAAGCGATATAGGTTGCTTGGGCTATCTGTTTGGGCAACCAAAAACAATCCGAACGAAGAAGATTCCTGTTCGACGAGTGCACGTAGTTTTTTTGCAAGGTTTACCATAAGTCAACAAAAAAGGGGACTGCTTGTGGCTTGTCCCCTTCCAAAATTTAAACGGAAAGTGATGCAAATATACGACATAATTTAGAAATTTAGCAACATGGATGAGAATAACAATTCTTCTATTTTTTATGGAAGTACCCGTGCCGAAATTATGCGAACATCTTTATTTGGGCGGTCTATTTTACTGGTTGGAATGCCCTGAATTTGATCGAGAACCCCATAGCCAGAAATCAGTTTTCCAAATACAGTATATTCATTGTCTAGGTTGGGTGTACCCCCCCAATAGTTGTAGCGGGTTTTAATTTCTTCTGGAATTGAGGCGAAAAGCTGATCAACCATAGACAATAATTTGACTTTGACAGTTTGTTCAAATTCGAAGAATGCAGCACTGTCTACAGAATTGTAAAGCCTGTTCCCCTTCTCAATTGTTGCTCTGTTTACAGGATTTCTTTTAAATATATTAAACGCAGTTTGCTCGAGTATTTTTTTGTACGAAGGTGCGTCAATTTTTGTTCCACAGACGATAAAAAATTGTGATCCAGAGCTGTTTCTTTTTGGATTAATTTCATCGGATTGGCGAGCAGCAGATAAGGCTCCCCGAAAATGGTAAACGGTATTTTTGATTTCTGATGTAAGTGTATATCCAGGGCCACCGGCACCCAATGTATCGAATATTGTGGCTGTTTTAGATTTTGGGTCACCTGCTTGAATCATAAAATCTTTGACAATGCGGTGAAATAATAGTCCATTGTAAAATCCCGATTTTGTGAGTTTTATAAAGTTGTCACTGTGTATTTTTTGTTCGGGATTGAGCGCCAGAATGAGCTTGCCTAACGTTGTGTTTAATTCGATGCGTGTCCAATTGGCAGGGGCACTTGAGTCACTGTAATCCGGATTTTCTTGCGCGTTATTTTCAATTCCTATGGTATCAGTTTCAGAATACAAATTTTCATCATTCTGTTTGCTTGTACAGCCAATGATGCCAAAGAGGGCAATCAGGATTAGTCGGTTTTTCATGGATTACTAAGGTTTTTAAACAGAATCAAAAGACAAAATTTCTTCTTTTTCGAAATATTCCACAATGTGTTGTCTGATTAAATTTTCTTGTTCGAGGTATCCCAAATTGGGTAGCGCCTGAATATTTTCCCAAGCGGGCCAACCGTTTTGATCAGAACCAATGTGTTGGTAATATCCAGAATAACTCAAAATTTTACAAGTAGCAATATGCATGAGGTGTACTTTTTCTTCTTTTGAAAAAGTGGTTTCGCGTATTTCACCCAGTTCCCGAATACCAATCAAGAACAAAATTGCATTTAGATCGGGTTTCCGTTCGAAATTCTGTTCGACAAATCCCACCACCTTCAACCAATTGTCACGTATTTCTTGTATTAGTCCGTCTGCCATCTTTTTAGTTTCAAAGTTATTCTATTTAAATAAATTTTTTGTTGTCGGAGAGAATATTCTCATGTGGGGGTGTTTGTTATCAGAATCTTTTGGGTATTTATGATCAAATAATCCGCATGTAATTTTACATCTATCAAAGATGATGAAAATTTTGTCTGCTGAAAGTCAATGGGGTTGAGGTAAAACAAGAATGCCACTGAAAATTTTTATGTCCAAATTAGGGGGACTGCTTGAATATATGAAATATAAATCATGGGTTTGTATTCGTAATACAATAGATTTGAAAGTAATATATGGCACTAGAACTCCGTTTTGTTTCATCTTTTTTTACACGTTCAAAAAAAACAGTAAGAAACGTTTTTTTAAAACAGGAACGGGATATTCAATCCCAAGACCTCACCCTAAAAAAAATGTTGTACAAGGCCCGAAATACGCAATTGGGGAAACACTATGGGTTTGATAAAATATTGATTCAAAAAGATGTCCAAAATGAATTTAGGGAACGGGTCCCAATACACAATTATGAGTTGATGCACAATTGGTGGAGTCTCGAATTTGCTGGCGAGCGAAATGTTTCCTGGCCAGGAATACCCAAGTTTTTTGCCATGAGTTCTGGTACCAGCCAGGGCAGTTCAAAATTCATCCCCGTTACCAATGACCAATTAAAAGCGATGCTACGCGCCGGAAAGAGGCAACTATTCTCAATTTTTAAAACAGATATACCCAAAAATTTTTTGGCGAAACACTATTTGCAATTGGGAGGAAGTACCGATTTAAATTTTGACGGTTTAAAATACAGTGGAGATTTGAGTGGAATTCTTAGCTCCCGATTTCCCTTTTGGTTTGAGCGTTTATCAAAACCCTCAAAAGAAATTCGCTTTGAGAAAGATTGGTATCAAAAGATGGAACGTATGGTTGCAGAAGCTCCGAATTGGGATGTGGCTATATTGTCAGGTGGCCCCGCATGGATTAAAATGCTTCTTGAACGAATAATTCAACGCTACGAATTGCGAAATATTCATGAGTTATGGCCAAATTTGACTGTGTATAGTTGGGGTGCAACATCGATAAGCCCTTACAAGAAACAAATTGACGACATGTTGGGAAAGCCCATTTATTATTTTGAAAGTTATATTGCCAGCGAAGGATTCATTTCTTTCCAAAAGAAACTTAATTCTACGGGGATGGGTTTGGCCTTCAGAAACAATATGTTTTTTGAATTCTTGCCATTTAATGAAGTCAATTTTGATGAAGATGGAGAATTGACTAAAAACGCCAGAGCCATTGGAATCAAAGATGTTGAAGAAGGGGTAAATTACGCAATAGTCATTACCACTTGTGCAGGGGCTTGGCGTTATTTAATCGGAGATACCATAGAATTTACCAATACCGCTGCCTCTGAAATTAAAATCACAGGACGAACGAAGCAATATTTGAGTTTATGTGGTGAGCATTTGACCGTAGACAACATGAACCAAGGGATAGAAAGAACAGCCCTAGAATTGAATTTGAATATTGCAGAATATTCTGTTCGGGGTTTGAAATATCCGGATGGAAGTTTGGGGCATTGTTGGTTTATTGCATATCCAACCGCAATGAAAAAGCCTTCAATAGAAATTGTACGAAATTCCTTGGATAAGCATTTGTGTGTATTGAACGATGATTATGCTACTGAACGAGCACATGTTTTGAAGAAGATGGAATTATTCTTGATCCCAGATATTGATTTTATAGATTTCATGGAAATCAGGGGT
>NSIM01000030.1 GCA_002737705.1 Flavobacteriales bacterium | reverse complement strand
TAAACCCAGTGACCATCCCCGTAATTTGTTCACCATAGTTTCCCATCCTATTTTTCATCCTATTTTCCATATTTTAACCCCTAATTAACCCATAGGTTCTATGCGGGTACTCGGCATCTTCACCGAGACTACAATTTCACCGAGCTCATGGTTGAGACAGTGCCCATTCTCTCAGCCATTCTCTCAGCCGTAGCCAATGCAGCACTGGTCATGATGTCCAAATTACCCGCATATTCTGGCAGATAATGTCCTGCACCCCTTACCTGTAACATCACAGTAGTTTTAAGTCCACTCAGCTTGCCCAAGCCTTCTATAAATACTGCATTCTCGGGCTTGATTTCTTCAAATTGAATCTCTTGGTGCAACTGATAACCCGGTACATATTGCTGCACATCTGCCACCATTGCTGTGATGCTTTTTCGGATCGCTTCGGTATCAGCCAAATCGCTCAGGGTAAAAACGGTATCGCGCATCACCATTGGGGGTTCTGCTGGGTTCAAAATAATAATGGCTTTGCCTTTGCTTGCCCCACCAACCTGCTCAATAGCATGGGCAGTAGTTTTGGTAAACTCGTCAATGTTCACACGGGTTCCTGGTCCTGCACTTTTTGATGCAATGCTGGCCACAATCTCTCCGTAATGCACCTTGGTTATACGGTTCACTGCCGCAACAATGGGAATGGTCGCTTGACCGCCACAGGTCACCATATTTACATTCGGCACATCTGCCAGGAAATGAAAATTCACGGGTGGCACCATAAACGGACCAATCGCAGCGGGGGTTAGGTCAATCACACGCTTCTCTTCAAACGTGGGACTGTTTCCTGGGCAGGCAGCCCTGATCTTGTCGTAATTGAGAATGTGCGCCTTGGCCGATGTGGCATCAAACACGAAGCCAATTTCTGGCCACAGTGGGTGGTTCAACAAACCTGCAATGCCCTCATGGGTAGTGGAAACTCCCATGCTATGGGCCCTCGCCAAACCATCACTATTGGGGTCAATGCCTACAAAAACCCCCATTTCTAAGTGCTTGGCATTTCTCATCACCTTGATCATCAAGTCTGTGCCAATATTCCCTGAACCAATAATTGCTACCTTTATCTTACCCATTTAGTCCTTTAACAGTGCATCCATCAAAGCATGGCAAAGTTGCCACACAAGAAACAAATTTAGGTTAGACCAATCAATTTTAATGTAGACGAGGGGTTTTTATAGAAACGAAAATGACACTTCACCAAAACCCTCGATACTGGCCACAAATGTATCGCCAGCTTCGCCGACGCACATCGGACCCAAGGCACCACTCAATACAATATCTCCGGCCTTCAATGGCGTACCCAAAGCTGCAAAAGTTTGTGCAAGCCATACCAGTGCTTTGATCGGACTACCCAAACAGGCTGATCCAATCCCCTCAGAAACCAGTTCGCCGTTCTTGCGCAACTGCATCTTCACCGACGCCAAATTAACTTCACCCATATTTCTGCGAACATCCCCCAAAACGAAATGGCTCGCACTGGCATTGTCAGCAACAGTATCCGTAATCTTAATATCCCAATTCAATACCCGTGACCCCACAATCTCAATGGCTGCCAAGGCGAAGTCAATGGCCTCTATGGCTGAATCTTCCGAAATGTCACCCACCAAATCCTGCTTCATCACAAACGCGATTTCGGCCTCTGCCTTGGGTTGCATCACCTCTGATGCCAACAAAATTCCTCCATTCTTCACCTGTGTATCTGCAAATAACAATCCAAAATCGGGCTGGCCTACCCCCAACTGCTTTTGAACCGCCAAGGAGGTTAACCCAATTTTCATTCCAACCACACGCGCTCCTCCAGCCAACCTAACATCATTAATCAAACGTTGAACAGTATAGGCTGCTTCAATATCTGTTTCCCCAATAATGTCTCTCACGGGTGCACAGGGCAATCCCAACTCACGGGCTTGGATCAAACGCGCGGCAGCCTGCTGAATAAATTCATTAAAAATCATGGATCAAAGTTACTCAGCAGAGGGGATTTTCTATTGGGTTTCTGGGAGATGGCAATTGTTGCTTAATTTTTTTGTAATCCAGAGTATCCATGTAAATTTGTCTCGAATTATCTAGCTGCATTGAAAGAATTAGAAGACTATCGGTGGTTTCCACCCATACTAAGACAATATCAAACCGACTTCATTGGTTTTATGGCAAATCGATTTGCGGTATATGCATCCTTTGTTGACCATTTGCAAAAAGAAGATTCATTACATAACAGTATGTTCGACTTGTGTTCGGGCAGTGGCGAACCCGCTGTAGAGATCTTTAATAGGGTGTCGCAATTTGAATCACTTCAACTTAGCGACAAGTTTCCCTCCACCAATACGAATTTTAATGCCCCGATAGTCTATATCAAAGAATCTGTAGATGCACTTAAAACGTCATTTGATTCTTCACATACTTATACTATGTTTAATGCCTTTCATCATTTCAAAGCTTTCGAGCAACAAGAACTTATTTCGAAAATCCGTTTGCAAAACGCACAAGCTTATATTGTAGAAATACTGACTCCTGGAATATTTGTTTGTATAAAAATCTTTTTTACCTGCACCCTTGGTACACTTTTATTCACCCCTTTTATCAAACCTTTCTCATGGCGGCGCTTACTATTCACATACCCAATCCCAATCAATCTCTTCTCCATTACATTTGATGGCCTGGTATCAGTTTGTAAATCAAAATCGCTGAAACAGTATCAAACACTGTTTGCAAACACCATTCATCCACCTGAGATCGTCCAATTAAAAAAAGGATTGTTCTCGTTAATCGTGATCAAAATCAAGCATTCATAACTTTACAGCAAATACAAACCACCATGGCAAGCATTCAAGAAATCGCAGAAACCCTTCACCAAGCGGCCCTTCAAGCGAAACCCATACCACAAATCAGCCTAGTTCAACCCATTTCCTTAACCCAAGCCTACGAAATACAAAAGATACTTATTCAATATAGACTCGATGATGGAGAAACTTTGATCGGATTAAAAATGGGATTTACCTCCGAAGCAAAAATGCAACAAATGGGCGTGCATGATTTGATCTGGGGCAGACTAACCTCTTCCATGCTTATTCCCAATAACCACATAACCCAAACAAATCGGTATATCCACCCCCGTGTAGAACCTGAAATATGTTTTCGCGTTGGAAAAGATATCGATGGCGAACTCGACGAGACAGAAGTCATCAACTACATAGATGGCGTTGCCGCTGCACTTGAAATCATTGACTCACGCTACCAAAACTTTAAATTCTCACTCGAAGATGTAGTGGCCGACAATTGCTCTTCAATTGGCTTTGTTGTGGGCGATTGGATGCCCGTATCCCAATCACTCAAAAACCTCAATATGGAACTGCGTATCGATCACAAAATCGTTGCTTACGGCTCCTCAAACGATATCATGAACAACCCTTGGAAAAGCCTATCCGCAGCAACACGTTTGGCCACCCAATATGGCGAACCCATTAAAAAAGGGATGTTTATCATGGCTGGTGCTGCCACCAACGCAGAATTTGTTTTCGCCAATCAAACCGCCTCGGCATTCGTTGAAACTCTTGAATCTGTTTCTCTACAATTTATTTAGAAAATATTTTTGGTGTCGTCCCTAGCTATTCTGATCACATTTTTTCAGAAATACATAGCGCTAATGTTTATTTCCATTGCCTTTTCCTTCGAATTACATTTTACTATTAATACTATATCACAAAAGAAAAAGAGTAAATATGTTTACAACTTTGCTTTATTATGTGGATAAAGTCTATTGTCAAAAAGGTCATTTTCCTTCAAAAACCGAATTGATAATTTGCAACTAGGTAGATATTGATTATTATTGATTTACGAAAAGTGGAGGCCAGAATCCACTCAAAAAAACGGGGCGTATTTCGAAAAGCCTTATGAGTAGAAAAAAAATGAAAAAAAATGAAAAAAATCTACCAACAAATGATTGATTTTCCTGGAATGGTGAATCAAAAAATTATGAATGCGGAGTTAAATACTGCCGTAGCCAATTTTGACTCGCAAAGTGGCTTAAAATCTTACATTAAGACCATTTATCAAGTTCTAGCTGTAGTGGTTTTATTGACTATGGAAGTGTCAATTATTGCAGGTGCCTTAGATTGTATTTCTGATGACAAATGCTCAGCCATGTCTAAGATTGGAAGTATTGTTACCTCTTTGCTGTTAATGTATTCAGCATTCCCAATTGCGCACATCATCCGTTCGCGGGGTGAAGCCCTGGGTGATTCTAAAAGTGCAATAGTGGGTTTTTGGTTTAAAGACTTTGTGATCGCAAATATTAGAATTTTGGGAGAAGTAGCCGCTGTAAGTGCGTTTATTGCTGCTACATGCGTTGGCTTATCCTTCTTGTTTGATGCCAGTTTGTACAATACAAGCAATACCTTTAATCTAAGTGGTCTTGGTGAACTTACAGCCTTACCAGGGGAAGCATTAAACCAACTGTTGAGTGCCTTAAAATTAGACTATATCTCTGAATTTATAGCAAACATTACCGCTATGAGATTAGACAGTGAGCCAACCGGTTTATTGGGTGATATGAAATGGTATCGCAACGATTTATTGATGGTTGCTGGTGGTTTTATCAATGTTATGATTGGTTTGGCTATTATGTATGTTAACATTGCTATTTATAATTTCTTATATGGAATGGTTGAAACCTTCAGCAAATGGATTCAAAACCCATCTTTGCCGATCTCAACCAAAAATCGCAGTTGATTTTTATTGAAATAAACAGGCTCCTTTCAGCCTACCTTTCTTTCTTGCATTCAAAAAAAGCCGATACACGTATCGGCTTTTTTTGAATGCATAACCAATTCAATAACTTGATCAAGTTAAACTGCCGGCAGTTTTGCCTGCACTGCCTCATTTGGCTATCTACAGATTGGTCATTTTTTAAAAAACAACCCCTCCTTCATTTCTTCTTTTCATTGTTTTCATATATTTTTACACAAAATATATGCTTACTGATATTGAAATTGCCCAACAGGCAAAGTTAAAGCGCATCGAAGCGATTGCCTTAGAAAACAACATCAACACTGAAATCATTGAACAATACGGAAAATACAAGGCCAAGGTAGATTTCGTGCCCAACCCCAGCCGAATACAACAAGGCAAACTCATTTTGGTCACCGCCACCACACCCAACAAAAGTGGCAGTGGAAAAACCACCACTTCAGTAGCATTGGCACAAGGACTCAACTTCATTGGCAAAAAAGCCATCGTAGCTTTGCGAGAGCCCTCCCTGGGTCCTTGCTTTGGCATGAAAGGCGGCGCCGCGGGCGGTGGCTATTCTCAAGTGCTTCCCATGGAAGACATCAACCTGCATTTCACAGGCGATTTCCACGCCATCACGTCTGCCAACAATACCATTGCGGCTTTACTAGACAACTACCACTACAACAACCAAGGAACGCCCACCGGATTGAAGAGAATTTTGTGGCGCAGGGTATTGGATGTAAATGATCGTAGTTTAAGGATGATCAATTCGGGCATGGGTGGATCGGCCAACGGCATCCCCACTGAAACCGGATTCGACATCACACCCGCGTCTGAGATCATGGCCATTTTGTGCCTGAGCACCAGCGTAGAAGACCTGCGAAATCGGATAGACTCCATTTTATTGGGGTATAAATACGACGGTACCGCATTTACCATGAGAGATTTGGGGGCCACGGGCGCCATACTCATCTTGCTGCAAGATGCCATCAAGCCAAACCTAGTGCAAACATTGGAGGGGGGCGCGGCATTTGTGCACGGCGGACCTTTTGCCAACATTGCCCATGGATGCAACAGCATCATGGCCACTTGGGCCGCACTACAACACGGAGAATATGCCATTACCGAAGCGGGATTTGGCTCAGATTTGGGAGCAGAAAAATTCCTAAATATCAAATGTAGGGCAGCGGGTATTACACCAGCGGCAACCGTTTTGGTAACCACCACACAAAGTTTGAAACTCCACGGTGGCTGTCCTGAAAAAGAAATCAAACTACCCAACAAAGAGGCCTTAGAACAGGGATTGCTGAACCTTGAGCGGCACGTAAACAACTTGCAACAATTCGGACAAACCGTTGTGGTGGCATTGAATCGATTTCATTTTGATACCGAAGACGAACTTCAGATGATTTCGGATTGGTGCGCTGCAAAAAATGCACACTACGCCGAAAATCAAGGCTTTGCCAAAGGCGGTGCAGGTGCAGCGGATTTGGCGCGAAAAGTGGTTGAAATTGTAGAGAACTACCCCAGCAAACCCATCAATCATACCTACGAATTAACCGATACTGTGGCCGACAAACTCAATAAAATTGTTCAAAAAGTGTATGGTGGTAACGGGGTCATTCTTTCCGATGTCGCCAAAAAGAGCCTCAAAGAAATCGAGAATCTCGGCGCCAACCATTGGCCGGTGTGTATCGCCAAAACACAGTTCTCATTCACCGAAAATGCAAAGCAAGTGGGCAGTGCAACCCAATTCAACATCACCATTCAAAAACTGATTGTCAATGCCGGTGCCCGGTTTGTTGTAGCGGTGGCAGGCGACATCATGCGGATGCCAGGATTGCCCAAAGAACCGGCTGCCATGGGAATGGACATCAAAGATGGCATTATAACCGGTTTGAGTTAAGAAATGTCCTCAGGGGCAACGAAATACCTATCCCTAATCCAAAAAGACACCCGCACCAATAGAATAAGTGCGGGCACCTCGATCAGTGGACCAATCACACCCACAAAGGCTTGTGGACTATTCAGGCCAAACACACCAATGGCCACAGCAATAGCCAACTCAAAATTGTTGCCCGCCGCGGTGAATGCGATGGCCGTTGATTTATCGTAACTGCCACCCATTTTCTTACTCAGCAAAAAGCCGAGTAAGAACATCACAACAAAATAAATCATCATGGGCAACGCCACCCGCAGCACATCGCCCGGGAGAGCCACAATTTCATTGCCTTTCAGCGCAAACATCAACACGATGGTCATCAACAATGCAAGCAACGTCATCTTTGAAATCCCCGGTAAAAACACTTCATTATACCATACATCCCCCTTGATTTTTACGCCGATAAATCTCGACAATCCGCCGGCCAAAAAAGGAATCCCCAAATATACGAGCACACTCTGAGCAATCTCGCCCATGGTAACTTGAACCACGCTGCCTTTAAAACCCAGCCAAGGTGGCAACACTGTGATGAACAACCAAGCATAAAAGCTGTAAGCGAAAACTTGAAATAATGAATTCAACGCCACCAAACCCGCACCGTACTCTTTGTTGCCTTCAGCCAAATCATTCCAAACCAAGACCATGGCAATGCATCGGGCCAATCCTATCAAAATCAAACCCACCATGTAATCTGGGTCATTGGGTAAAAATAGCAAAGCCAACCCAAACATCAGCAACGGCCCAAGCACCCAATTCAAAAACAAACTGACGCCCAGTGTTTTGATATCCTTAAATACCTTCGGCAACAATTTGTAATCTACTTTGGCCAGTGGCGGATACATCATCAAAATCAATCCCACCGCCATAGGGATGTTTGTGGTTCCAACACTCAGCATCTCGATGTCACCGGCAACAGACGGGTTGAAAAAACCAATCACAACACCCAACGCCATGGCCAAGAAAATCCAAAGGGTTAGATAACGATCTAAAAACGACAATTTTTTCATGAACATGTTATATAATTGGTGTAAATGAAGAAACGTGATTTTTTTTGAGCTGGTCCGATGGGATTTGTTATTTCACTGGAAATCAATGCGCCAACTGCTGTTTTACCGATTGCATCACCCAAAGCATCTCTGTGGCAATTTGCAAACAGCGCTCATCGTAGGTTGATAATTCTTCTGGCATATTGTCTGACAGCTTAGGATCCACATAAGGAATCGCAACCCTGAAATCGGCACCCTTGACCACAGGACAGGCGGCATCAGCGCTTGAGCAGGTCATTACCGCTCCGAAATCAACTTTGGGATTCAGCGGATGATCGATGGTTTTAGAGAAACAGAACACCGGACGGGCCCGCATGCCAAAGGTAATCACCATTACTTTGTTGTTACTATTCATGGCATCTATATATTTCAATTGTGCGTTGCTGCTATCCAATCGTTGCAGCGCGATGGGATCGGGGATGTGTTCAGCGATCAAACCCGCCCGTCCAAGGGCGGCAATGGCGCGGGGATTGAATGCAGTGGCTTCGGTGCCTGCCGAAAAGGTATTGACACCAGAAATATTGAGGTGATGCGCGGCGGCGGCCATCCAAATCTGACCAAAATGGCTCCGTCTGCTGTTGTGCGTACAAATGAACATCACATCTACAACACTGTCTTTCTTCAAAGAATTGGCCACATAATTTGCCAAAGATTGCAAATCGCGTTTGCGATCGGCCGAAATGTTGTTGGGGCTGTTTTCAATTTTGGTCCAATATTTTTGCAAGACCTCGAAGTTTTGTGCTTGGATAAAAGGGTTCATAAGACAGAATAGAATAAGTGATACTACTATTTTTTTCATGGTAATGGTTCAATTTAGACACGTGGATTAGCCACCACAAGAAATATCTTGGGGCAAGGTTTGGTAAAGAAAATCTACCATCAATGTCCGAAACTCCTTCCATTTTACGGGATCAATACAATAATTTACTTGTTTCCCCAAAACCATGCCTTTGATTAGTCCCAAAATTTTCAGTTCTTTCAGGTGCTGGGTAACGGTGGGTTGGGCCAATCCCCAATCTTTCACCAACTCGCTGTTTACGCATCGTCCCGTTTCAATGATGTGCTGCAAAATGGCAACCCTTGCAGGATGCGACAATACACGAGCAATGTCGGCCACGGCGTTTTCTCTGGCTTCGAACAACTCAATTTTACTTAATCCCATATTGCAATATTACAATAATAATTTAAATATCGCAACATGTATAGTATTGAAAACACCAAAAGCTTTTAACTACCGATATGCATTCATTCACTTAGTTTTGTCTAACACTTGTCCAAATGAACCTGACGACGTACACCATTGTATTAATTTAGTGTTATTAAAACATTGTCTTACATTAACTTTTCGCTACCATTTTGTGTTTCGGGGCTGGGTCAGAAACCCATCCAAAACAGGGCAATTGATTGTGTTATAAAAACCGACCCACTCCCGCAGAACCAAATTGTCCGTTGGCATTTTTAATTGGCTCCTTTCAACACCAAGCCACGAAGGCGCATCAATCGCATTGCTTTCTCGGCAATGTGGCTGGCCATTTATTCGTTCACAGCCCTGCCACTCAAAATAACCTTGGGATCATGGCCCACAGATTTGGCTTTAAATGCCAGATAGAAGGTATCTACTCCAATACAATGTCCGCCCAATGATAGAATCATACATCAAATTCGACATTTACCTGATAATTAACATTGGAATGGCAATCTTATGCCGAAGTGAATCTAGGGTTGTACCAAAAACAATGTCCTTAATACCCTTGTGTCCGTGTGCCCCAAGAACCAGCAATTGAACCCCAGAAGAATTCACAATTTCTGCAATGGCCTTCGCAGGATTGCCATAGCCCAACTCGAGTTTAACGGTATATCCTTGTGCTTGCATATCGCTCTTGTATTTTTCTAAATTGATTAGATCCTGTCGACTCTCATGGTCATCGCTAGACTTACCAGAGTAAAGCGCATTCACCGTTTCAACAATGTGTATGAGGATGTATTGGGCTTCTTTCTGGCCTTGTTGCAGTGCGGCCGCAATGGTTTGGTGATCTACCTTGGAAAAATCAATGGCAATGGCAATATAAGAAGGCTTGGGTGGAATTTTCAATACCAATTCTACTGCAGTTCCATGGGGTAAAAGATTTCTTTCTTTTTGGTTATTGAAAAAAGGAAATATAAAAATATACAGGAGAAGCAAAGCAAAAAAAACCAATAAAATTAGAACCAATATCTCGCCAATCGACCAAACATTGGGGGTTTTTGCCAACCAAGCCGTCAGTTCTTGTCCTACCAATTTGATATTTAATGAAATAATCAATATTGCGCTGATCCAGGCGATACATTTGATTTTCCAACCAATGACAAATTCTCCCATATGGAATTTATCGGAGGTGAAATGAATCAGAGGAATTACGGCAAATCCCAATTGTAAACTAAGGACCACTTGGCTAAGAACCAATAATTTACCCAATGAGGATTCTCCAAAATAAAAAATGGTTAACATTGCAGGAATTACGGCCAATAATCGGGTGAGCAACCTTCGCAACCAAGGACGAATTCTAAGATTTAAATACCCTTCCATAATAACCTGACCCGCCAATGTACCAGTAACTGTAGAGCTCTGACCAGAACAAATTAACGCAACTGCAAATAGGGTTGGCGCAAGATTGCCAAATAAATTACTCAATAGTGAGTGGGCATCTTGAATTTCTGCTACCGCTGTGTGTCCATTTTTATGAAACGCCGATGCTGCCAAAATCAGGATGGCGGCATTGACAAAAAATGCCAAATTGAGGGCAATGGTTGAATCAATAAAATTGTACCGGATGGCGTCTTTAAGTCCACTTGGATTCTTTTTAATTGCACGTGTTTGAACCAAAGAAGAATGCAGGTATAAATTATGAGGCATCACTGTAGCGCCGATTATCCCTATGGCTATATACAATGCATTGGCATGAAGAGAACTGGGAATCAGTCCTTTGCCTATCTCAATAAATGATGGCCCCACAATAACCATTTCGGTAAAAAAACAGGCTCCAATAATAAAAATTAATGAAATGATAAAGCGTTCGAGTAGCTTAATCCCCCTATTCATCAAAAAAAGCAACAATAGCGTATCGAGAACTGAGATGCATATACCCACCAATAAGGGCATACCAAACAACAATTGAAGACCGATGGCCATTCCAATAATCTCCGCCAAATCACAAGCCGCTATTGCGATTTCTGCCAATACATAAAGGGGTATATTGATAAAATGTGGGTAGCTATACTTCGATGCTTGGGCGAGATCCAATCCACGAACAATGCCAAGTCGGGCACTTAAACTTTGCAAAAGCAAAGCCATTAAATTTGACATCAACAGCACCCAAAGAAGCTGATAGCCAAATGCACTTCCTCCAGCAATATCCGTTGCCCAATTGCCTGGATCCATATAGCCAACGCTCACCAGATACGCTGGACCAACGAAGGCAACAAATTTTCTCCATTTATTTTTTCCAGTAGGAATCTTTACACTCGAATGCACTTCACTTAATGATTCTTCCTTCATCTGCTATTGTGAAATCGATTGTACACTATCATTTCTGCAATTTAACATTCCAACCAACGAATTTAAGCAACTTGAGTTTAATTTTCAATATAACAAATTCTTGCCTCAATGCGCCAAAGCAAAATTGGAAAATGCTTGTTTTTGATTGTCGTTCTTTGAAAAAATTTATGATCCGATTCAAAAACTGACAAGAAAAAACAATTGTGAAAATTTTAATTTTAGTGGGTTTTGTCATTTTTTTGGGTCTGGGTTTAGCGAGGTTTTTTCAGGGCAACAGAGGAGAACCTACTCTTTAAATTTCGACTTTGTTGCGTAACACTTGGGTCCACTTTGTGTTGGCGATTTGCAACCACGCACTGGTTTGAACTCTTCGCTAAAAAAGCAATTTAGAATCGAAGCGAAAGATGTAATTTTGCGACATAATGAATTGTAGTTTATGAGAGAAATTGCCTTCAGAGAAGCCTTGCGCGAAGCCATGAACGAAGAAATGCGCCGGGATGATCGGGTATTTCTGTTGGGTGAAGAAGTCGCTGAATACAACGGTGCTTATAAGGTTAGCCAAGGCATGCTTGCCGAATTTGGTGAAAAACGTGTCATTGATACCCCCATCGCAGAATTGGGGTTTGCTGGAATTGCTGTCGGTGCTGCCATGAATGGACTCAGGCCGATTTGTGAGTTTATGACCTTTAACTTCTCATTGGTGGCTATAGACCAAGTGATTAACTCAGCTGCCAAAATAAATAGCATGAGCAATGGCCAATACACCTGTCCAATTGTTTTTCGTGGACCAACCGGCAGCGCCGGTCAACTGGGTCAGCAACACTCTCAAAATTTTGAAAATTGGTATGCAAATACCCCTGGATTGAAAGTGATCGTTCCCAGCAATCCGGCAGATGCAAAGGGATTACTAAAGAGCGCCATTCGCGATGAAAATCCGGTTATATTTATGGAAAGTGAGCAGATGTATGGTTTCAAAGGCATGGTGCCCAGTGAAGAATACCTTATCCCGATAGGAAAAGCAGAAGTTGTCGTTTCCGGATCCGATGCAACCCTTGTGAGTTTTGGTAAAATGATGTTGATTTGTCACGAAGCGGTTATAGAATTGGCTAAAGAGGGAATTTCTATTGATTTAATTGACTTGCGAACGATTCGACCCATAGACTACGATACTGTCATTGCCAGTGTAAAAAAAACCAATCGATTGGTTATTGTCGAAGAAGCATGGCCTTTGGCGAGTATTAGTTCAGAGATCAGCCATATTGTTCAGCGCAGGGCGTTTGACTTTCTCGATGCACCCATTCACCGCATTACTACCCAAGATACAACCTTGCCTTATGCAGCAATTTTTGTTGAAACTTTTCTGCCCAATGTCAAGCAAATTATTGAGGCCGTAAAATCGGTTCTTTACCGCCCTGTTTAATCACAAACTATTCTGGAATTGCCAGGGGTAATTTCTCCGATAATACTACAAAAGTTTTCTGAATCTTTACAGAGGGTCAAGATTTCCAATGCCGTTTTTGGATCTGCGGCAATGAGTAACCCGCCACTGCTTTGGGGATCAACCAGCCAGGGAAAGGCTTTGGAGTCGGACAAAATAATGTTTGATGAATAGGCATTCCAATTGCGCATGGCATTGTCGGGAAGCACAAAATTTGCAGCCAATGATTCCGCTTCCGCCAATTTTGGAATCATCGCCATGTGAATATTTGCAGCCACGCCAGACGCATTACACATCTCTAACAAATGACCTGCTAGTCCAAAACCTGTAATATCCGTTAGGGCATGGACCCCCACCATGGGGGCCAATTTTTGTCCTATGTGGTTGGTTTTAACCAACCACATAGTCAAGGCCTCATTTTGTTCGACACTGCAAATGCCCCGTTTATGAGCAGCTGAAAGCATGCCAATACCCAAAGGCTTCGTTAACAAAAGTGTATCTCCTATTTTCGCCCCTGCGTTGGTTTTCAAATGTGCAGCATGTATCAATCCCGTTACACTCAATCCAAAAAACGGCTCTGTACTATCAATGGTATGGCCTCCAGCCAAAGCAACACCAGCTTCTTTGCAAATAGACAAAGCGCCTTTCATTACTTCCCGTGCGATGCTTACCGGCAAGGTATCAATGGGCCAGCCCATTATTGCATTGGCCATTACAGGCCTTCCTGCCATTGCCCATATATCACTCAATGCATTCGCCGCAGCAGCCTGACCATAGACAAAAGCATCGTCAACCAAAGGCGTAAAAAAATCAAGGGTCTGCAACAAATATTGCCCATCGCCTAGATCGTAAACAGAACAATCATCGCTACCGTGATTGCCCTGCACGAGTTTTGGGAAATCACCTACATCCAGTGTTAATCCTTGTAATATTTCCTGCAATACAGCAGGTGCTATCTTGCAGCCACATCCACTGGCTTTCGAATACTGTGTGAGTGATTTTGTCATTGTTTATGCAAAAATCGCAAAAGCTTAGCAGACTTTTGGGGGATTTGCAAATAATTAGTGTTACCACACAAAATAACCGAAATTCACAAGCCATGAAAAAGCCTTTACAATTGTTGATCGGAGTAATTGTTTTCTCTGGACTTGCACTAATTTGTAGTGCCTTTAAAAATTTACCCACGCTTATCCAAGGCAGAAAAATAGAAAATACTTCCTATGGTCTTGGTGAAGTTCTTCGATACAGAATCCATTACGGACCCATCAACGCAGGAATCGTTACGATGTCTGTATTGCCAAACACACATACTATAAACGGAAAAACCGCCTATAATTTGCGCGTTGAGGGTGAAACACTCAAAAGTTTTGACTGGGCCTATAAAGTAAGGGACAAATTCGAAAGCTGGGTAGATCAAGAGTCTCAAGCGCCCTTGCGGTATGCCAAAACAGTCCGTGAAAATACGTATTTCAACCAAGATGTCGCCATTTATGACCATGAAAAGGCCACCTTACGCAACAAACAGGGTGAACTGGAAATCCCGCGATACACACAAGACATTGCTTCGGCCATTTACTACCTTCGAAACCTCGATTATTCTTCAGCCAATATTGGAAAACGATTTCCGATAGATATTTACCTAGACAACCAAGTTTACAACCTCAATATTACCTTCATAGGAAAAGAAACAATCAAAACCGATATTGGCAAAGTGCGTTGCATCAAAATTAAGCCAAAATTGGTGGTAGACCGGGTATTTAAAAATACAGATGGCATGACGGTTTGGGTAAGCGATGATGAAAATCATGTCCCACTTAGAATAAAAACTGAAATTCAAGTGGGTTCCTTGACAGTTGATTTAATTACATATGACAATGTAAAAAACCCTTTCAACGCATTGATTAAATAATCATTCTTCAACATACACCCGAGCAACCCTTTGAGAGACATCCGTGAGAACCTCATACGGAATAGTACCTCTTCTTTTGGCAAGCGTTTCGACCGGAATGTGCAAACCAAAAATTTCTACTTCATCGCCAGGGTGACATAGCAAACCTGTTACATCGATCATAGACATATCCATACAAATATTGCCAACAAAAGGCCGCTCTTGCTTATTAATCCATACCCCAGATTGCCCATTGCCATCGCGTCGAGAAAGTCCATCGGCATACCCAACAGCGATAGTGGCGATGTCTCTATCATGGGTAACTGAATCTTTCATGCCATAGCCAACCCCCTCACCCGCTGCCACTTTTTGTATTTGTATGATTCTCGTCAGCCACCGGGCTACCGGTTGTAATTGTAAAACTTCTTGGTTTACGTTCAGGGAATTGGGCTGCGGATGATTCTGAGAGCTGGCCTTTGGATGATCCTGAAAATCCCCTTTTCGATTGCGCTGCAAATTTTCTTGAACATTGCCCCGCGGATCAATGCCATACAAACCAATGCCCAAACGAACGGCATTGAATCGCGGATCATAAAAACGCAGAATAGCTCCCGTATTTTGAATGTGTTTAAGCGTAGAATAACCCAAAAGTTGTTCTACTTCCAAAGCAACCTTAAAAAATACATCCAGCTGATTGCGGGTAAAAGAATCGGAAGCAGCATCTTCGGAAGCAGAAAGATGACTGAATACTGAAGCCACACGAATACCCTTCGGAAGCATGCGAACAGACCCAAGAAGTGATTCGGGTGAAAAACCCAGTCGATGCATTCCTGTATCAATTTCTAAGTGAATGCCAATACTGTTTATTCCAGATTGGATAAAACCCTCTAAAGATTCTTTGCTATACATGACAGGTTCAAGGCCATATTCTTGCAAAACACAGACATCACTGGCATTGCTACTCATAACCATGATTGGCAAAACAATACCCGCCTTTCTCAGCGCGATTCCTTCGTCAATATATGCAACGCCAAGATAATGTAATCCTAGCGCCTGTAAAGCGCGGGCAGATTCAAAAGATCCACTGCCATAGCCAAATGCCTTAACCATACACATGGTTTTAACCCCTTCTGGCAACAAGGTTTGAAAATATAAATAATTGTTTTTTAGGGCTCCCAGATTAATTTCAAGTTGTGTTTGGTGAAACCGCTCTTGTAATTGAGATACCACACGCTCTAGGCCAAGTTTACGAGCGCCCTTCACCAAAATTGCCTTTTCACTTAATTCAGACAAAGAAGAAGAAGCCAACAATGAGGGCATGTCGGGGAAAAAAGTTACGACCATGTCGGCAAATTGTGTTTTTTCGCACGCAAACAATTTGCCTACCGCCAATAGTTTAGATACACCATAAGATTGAAGCAATTGTTTAATACCCGAACAGACAAACGAATTATGCAATGCCATTTGTTCAAAGTCACCCAAAATGGCCACCAAAGGCAAATTGGGAGATTGTCGTTTCAGCATGTCTAAAGCCACACCCAAACTCGCTAAATCGGCAGAGTAGCTATCATTTAGGATGTAATTTCCGCGCTTACCCTTGGCCATTAACAAACGATTTTCAAGCCTGGGCAATTGCAAAAATTGCTCAATATGAGAAGGATCCCATCGCTCTAAGGCAGTTAATACACACAAACAACTCATCGCATTGGACACCGAAGCCGAGTCCAAAAAAGGGATGACAAGACAATGTTCTGTGCCGCGATTTACAAAGGTTATTTCTTGGTTCCCATTCAAAACTTGAATATGCAATACCCTCATGGTGGCTCCTTCTTGCCATCCCCAATGAATGGTTTTCATCAAAGGCTGCTTCTTTTTCAACGCATCAACTGCACTGCGCAATACCATATTGTCAAACGGATAAACCAATACATCTGCCCCCTGTGCCAAGGACACTTTTTCTATGGCTTTTTGCTCCATGGATTCAAATCCGCTGCTATGTGCATCGCCCAAATGAGTCAGAACAACCAGATTTGCTTGCACCATTTTTTGCAGTGTTTTCATTCCGTTTTGGGATGAAATTCCTGCCTCTATTATCGAAACCTCAACAGCAGTTTCAATTTCTAATACGCTGAGGGCAACACCCAACTGCGAATTGAAACTGCGAGGGCTTTTGTACACCGTAAAATCTTTGGCCAGCAATTCTCCCAGCCATTCTTTAACGATGGTTTTACCATTGCTACCCGCTATTCCAATAACCAAGCTGCTCATAAGACTGCGGTGCCATTTCGCCCATTCTTGCAAGGCCAATAACACATCATCGACCTCTAAAAATTGCGCATCGGGATATTGAATTTGCCACTGTATATCATAGTGTGAAACCAAAAAAACGCGAACCCCTCCTTCATAGGCTGAACCAATAAAATCATGTCCATTTCTTCTGCCGATTAAAGCCACAAACAAGGGCGCAAGAGATATATGCTTACTACCAGTGATGGGATTGGCCATTTGGGCTTCAATTACCCACAATTTTCGGGTGTCAAAAACAATAGATCCAATATGAAAATACCCAGATTTTCCATGGCTTACTGCGCCCATTATTTTTGCGATATCGGAAACAGAAAAATTCACTGTTTAGGAACTACGCAAATTAATTTCTGCGTTGTCTCCAATATTTAGACTGTGAACAGATCCAAGCAAACGGGCATCACCCCCTACCAAAGAATCTTCTAAAATAACATTGTTAATTTCCGCATTTTGTCCAATAATACTATTTTTTAGCACGGAACGCTTGATAATAGCATCTTCTCCAATACTTACATCAGGGCCAATGATACTATTCTCAATCTTTGCCGAAGGGGCTATATAAACCGGTGAAACAATAATATTTCCTTTTTCAAATTGTCTGAACAATTCTTGGTCTACCCGTTTGAGTAAATTTTTATTGGTTTGAAGAATGATATCTTTCTTACCACAATCGAACCAGACATCTACCGGAAAACTTTTGAATACCACGCCTTGGTCGATCATGCGTTGCAGGGCATCGGTGAGATGGTACTCGTTTTGGGTGCGAATATCATTTTTAATATTGTAGTCGAGACATTCAAAAAGCTCAGTTGTTTGCTGGATATAATACAAGCCCACAAGGGCAAGATTGGATTTTGGGATGCTGGGCTTTTCTACCAACTTTGTAATAATTCCATCTTCGTTTAATTCTGCCACGCCAAACAATCGGGGATCTTCTACTTTCTTAACTCCCAAAACATTTTCACGATTAGAAAAAACATGCGTGAAATCTGTTTCGAAAATTGTATCTCCCAATACAACCAACATATTCTGTCCCCCCTTAAACTCATCTTTGGCTAGCCAAATGGCATGTCCAATACCCAGCCCCAATATTTGTATTACATATGTCGATGTATACTTGCCATAATTTTCAGTAATATATTGTTCTATTCGATCGCCGAGGTATCCTATTACAAAAACAAATTCTGTAACACCCGCTCCAATCAAGCGATCCATAATATGCCCCAATATGGGTTTACCCGCAAGGGGAATCATTGACTTAGGCTGGGTACGGGTATGCGGTTTAAGGCGACTGCCCATACCTGCCAATGGAATTATGGCTTTCATTCTAAAACAAAGGTATCAAGATTGGGGTATATTCTTATTTTAAATATGCTCCCAACTCAGTTCAATCCATTCTGTTTCGCCAAATTGTATAGGGAATAGTGAAGAACGACGCAATCCAACCACACAAAGTATGCCTTTGCTGGAAGAAACAATCGGAATCCAGGGCTTGGCAAATGGCTCAATTTTATGATCAATTAACAAATCGCTTAACTTTTTATGTTTTCCACCAAAGATTTCCATCGTATCGCCACCGACCCAAGAGCGTAATACGATAACTTTACCAATAAGGGCAGTAGAAAAATAATAGCACTGCTGCGGAGATACGCCTTTGGCATGGGGTTTTTGGTGGGGGGTTTGTGGGGTCGAATCAATCGCTGATTTGCTGGTTTCCTTTGTTGCTGCGTCCAATACAACCATTGAACCCGGGTCTATTCCCAATTGACGTTGCTGCTTCGATAGAGGTTGTTTTCCGGCCGAACCATCGCATATTCTTATTTTGAATCGGTATTGCCCCCATTCGTAAAAACCTTCGACAAATTCAATGGCGATGGTATGGGGTGCCTCCAGGTTCATTGGCTCTATGGTAAAAGCCCCACGACCTATCCAAAGGGTGAATTGATTGGATTGAAATTTTTTGCCTACTTGTTCTACCCCCAAAGCCTGCGATACCTGGGTTTTAGAAAACCCCATCGTCAACAAGCGTTCGCACAGGTAATTTCGTCTCTTTGGATCATCATAATAAACCGAGGGTATATGCCAACCCCCGCGCCAAATCGAACACATTAAATCCCACAAAATCGATTCGTTTTCATGCTCTTTGTGTTGTACCCTCTCGACGATAGAAGAAATTTTGACAAATTCCATTACCGATTCCTGCACCGCAGGCATAATCCAATGTCTGATTTTATTGCGCAGGTAATTTGTACCAGAATTGGTTGAATCTTCTCGCCAATCCCAACCATTTTCATTGGCAAACGCTACCAACAGTTGCTTCTTGAAGCCCAGAAGGGGTCGGATGACCGACCGATTCTCAACCAAAATACCCCTCCAAGCAACCGCCATATTACCACGGTAAGCGTAAATAAAAAAATGTTCTAGGTTGTCATCGGCATGGTGGGCCGTCGCCAAATAAGAATAGTTACCCTCGCGCATTGTTTGGTTAAAAAAATCGTATCTCAAATCGCGGGCCGCCATTTGCAATGAAACCCCATTTTGTTGGATATAGGATTTAGTATCGACTGTTTTAGAGAAATACTTAACCCCTAAATCTTTTGCCAAATTTCGGACCAACACTTCGTCGAATTCGCTTTCGGCACCACGCAAAGCAAAGTTTACGTGGATTATATCAAACATATACCCCGCCATTGCAAACAATCGGGCCAAAACAACAGAATCTACACCTCCGCTAACAGCAACTAACGTCGGCCGTCGCTCCAAATCCCAATTGCGTAGATTTACCTCTGATTGAAATGCATTTAACACGTACTTTGCAAAGTAATTGTACAAAGCCGAAACTTCGTGGATAAATTGAGAATTTTAAGTGTACTACTGTGTATTGGGCTTGCACTAACGATCCAAGCACAGCCAATATCATTACAGGCTGGAAGAATGAAGTCTATCAAACGAGATGGGCATACCATACAAAAATTGCGCGAAAACGTGCATTTTGAACAAAGTGGATCAAATGTTTATTGTGACGAAGCAGAATATGATCCCATCAGCGAAAACCTTCACGGAAGTGGGAATGTGCGAATTATTAACCCTGACGGAGCCATTGTTACGGGAAGAATCCTTGATTATAATAATGCCAATCACAATGCCCGCGTTTCGGGAAATGTGAAACTCGTTGATGGAAGCATGGAACTCCGAACCCCATGGA
>NSIM01000003.1 GCA_002737705.1 Flavobacteriales bacterium | reverse complement strand
CTGCCACCGAAGATATTGCCGATACTGCCACCGAAGATATTGCCGATACTGCCACCGAAGATATTGCCGATACTGCCACCGAAGATATTGCCGATACTGCCACCGAAGAAGTTTTGGCTTCAGAAGAATCCCCAGCAGAAGGCAGCGACGACAAAACACCTTCTGCAGAATAATTCATACAACCATGAATGTATTGCCACCGCCCCTTACCTTGGTGGGGAAAATACACAGTAAACATGGCTACGATGGAAAACTCTCTATAGAGTGCTTTATTCCTTCTAACTCAATGTTTACAAAAGGGAATTACCTATTTGTTATACTAGACGGCAAAGGAGTCCCCTTTTGTATCGAAGAGGTCAACAAGACCAAAGAAATAATAAAATTTGCGGGAATAAACAATGAGAAAAGTGCAAGAAAGCTTCTTGGACTCAGTTTTGGAATCGCAAGTGAAAGCATTAATCCCTCTTCCCCTGCTGTCCATCATTTGATGGGATTTATCATTATTGACACCCATTCGGGCTTTAAAGGCCGCATTACGGATGCAATAGATTTCCCGCAAGGGCTTATGTTTTCTGTTGAAATCGCGGGTTCCACATCCGTTTTTAATTGCGCAAAAAATGAAAACTCTCTTCAGCCATTCCATATTGATTTGATCAAAACCCCAAAAGTTGGGTTAAAAACCAGCGTAAATAACCCTAACCCCCTGCAGACCATTCTGATTCCCTATGTAAAAGAGTGGATCATTGACATTGACAATATAGAACGCAGCGTAACCATGTTCCTCCCAGAGGGCCTCATTGGCATCAACGATTCATTGATTTAGCATCTTTCAGAAACCACACTTTCTATCGCTTTCACTCTGCCAACAATTGGATCCTCGATAGACCCACAGAGTCTCTTCTTGTAGTGTATGATACGCCGCCCCTACTCTTCTTTCAGCCCCAGTAAATCAGGACGCATTTTCAGGGTTCGCTCTAACGATTGTGCGTGTTTCCATTCAGATATTTTGGAATGATTGCCGCTGGTCAATACCGGTGGAACTGATAAGCCTTGAAACAATTCAGGCCTCGTATACAATGGTGGCGCCAATAAATCATCTTGAAAAGAATCACCCAAGGCACTTTCTCCATCGCCCAAAACATTTGGAATTAATCGAATCACAGAATCTACCAAGGCAGCAGCAGCCACTTCACCCCCGCTCAGCACAAAATCGCCCAAAGAAATCTCCATGCTTACATACAAATCTCTCACACGCTGATCAATACCCTTATAATGTCCACAAATAATAAGCAGATTCTCTCCCAAACTCAATTTATTGGATAGTGATTGCTTGAGTGATGTGCCGTCTGGTGTCATATAAATAACCTGGTCATACTTTCTAGCTGCAAGAAGTTCTTCAATAACTTTCGACAGTGGCTCGGCCATCAAAACCATACCTGCTCCTCCTCCGAATGGATAATCATCAATTTGCTTGTGTTTGCCAAATCCGTAATCGTGAAGATTGTGAATAAAAATTTCTGCCAAGCCTTTATCACACGCCCTTTTCGGAATGCTATAGCCCAACAAACCGGTGAGCAATTCTGGCACCGCTGAAATGATATCAAACCTCATACTGCAAAGGTATTGCACGCGATGTTGATATTTATCCGAATTATTGCAGCAGCAAATTTGGAACTAGGAGGCTATCTAACCGAAGTTTGAAACTATATGCTAAACCTACGCCGACCACTTGTTGTTTTTGACTTAGAAACCACAGGAATTAGTGTTACACAAGACCGCATTGTCGAAGCCTGTTTATTGAAAATTTACCCAGACATGCGCGAAGAATTACGGACGTACCGCATCAATCCCGGAATCCCCATTCCTTCTGGAGCAACTGCTGTTCACGGAATTAGCGATGCCGACGTCGCAGACAAGCCAAGGTTTACCGATTTGGCAAAAGAAATACACGGCTTTCTAATTGAATGCGATTTTGGTGGATTTAATTCTAACAAATTCGACTTTCCAATGATTGTCGAAGAATTTTTTCGTGCAGGGATTGAATTCGATGTTCCCCAGTGTATGTTTATCGATGCCCAGAGAATTTATCATATGAAAGAGCCGCGAAACCTTTCGGCTGCGTATAAATTTTATTGCAATCGAGAGTTGGAAAATGCACACAGTGCAGAAGCCGATACCATTGCAACCTGGCAAGTTATCAAAGCACAACTCGAAAAATACCCCGACTTACCAACTGATATTGAAGGTTTGCACAAGATTACTGGACAAAATCTACTTGCCGACCTTGCTGGCAGATTGGTATTGAATGAAAAAGGCGAAATTTTGTTTAATTTTGGAAAACACCGTGGGAAATTGGTAAAAGACGTATTAAAAACAGAAAGTGGCTATTATCATTGGATGATGGATGGCGATTTTCCCCAACAAACCAAAAATGTTCTGACACGGATTCGCCAAAGTATTCATGATTAAAGCAATACCTAAAGACAAGAATACCAAAGGCCTCCTTTCTGGATTAAAAATACTGAATATTGAAGCTATTGAAATAATCGATGATTTTGACGAGGAGGCAATGGACCCCCGAAAGCGCGGACCACAAATTGGGAAAATAGCAATCATTAAGGAAACCCCAGACTGGTTAGCCATCAACAAACCAGCATTTGTTCCATCACTGCCGGAGCGTGGAAAATTTACGGCCATTTCTGTTCATGAATGGGCCAAAAAACAATGGGAAACAGCCATACTTTGTCACCGAATCGATAGAGAAACGAGCGGGGTTATGCTCATCGCAAAAAATGCAGCCACCCACCGCCATTTTTCGATTCAATTCGAGAAACGAAAAGTGAAAAAAATATACCATGCCATCGTAAATGGGCAAATTCAATTTGATGATTTATGGATTGATCTACCCATTTTGGACGAACAGCTAGGAAAAATAAAAATTGATCGCAAGAATGGAAAACCTGCCCAAACCCGTTTTAACACACTGCAATTGTTTCGGCATTTTACACTGATGGAATGTGAACCCAAAACAGGTCGATTACACCAAATAAGGGTTCACCTACAATCACAAAATGCGTGTATTGCTGCTGACACATTATACGGCAGTTCTATTCCAATGTTGTCGGGAATAAAAAGGAAATTTCAAGGAACCGATTCTCCCCTTATTCAACGCTTTGCCTTACATGCAAAATCATTGATCATTACCGAACCTGGGGGCGAAACCATCCAATTGGAAGCAAATTACCCAAAAGACATGGCAGTGATGCTCAAATTATTGGAAAAATACAATGCATAATTTATGAAAAACCGCAAAATCAAAGGCCGACAGACTTAAAACCATGGGTTTGAATGGCTATCTTTGCGGCTATTTATTTAATTCCTATGCAAAACATTCGCAACTTCTGTATTATTGCCCATATCGACCATGGAAAAAGCACCCTTGCGGATCGTTTGCTTGAGTATACGAATACAATTAGTGCACGCGATTTGCAAGCACAAGTATTGGACGATATGGATATCGAACGCGAACGCGGGATAACCATTAAAAGCCACGCCATACAGATGAATTACTCACTGGATGGAAAAGATTATATTCTCAACTTAATCGATACCCCTGGCCATGTTGACTTCAGCTATGAAGTGAGCCGAAGCATCGCGGCTTGCGAGTGTGCTTTGCTCATTGTTGATGCATCTCAAGGAATTGAAGCCCAAACCATTTCTAACCTATTCATGGCTTTAGAGCACAATTTGGAAATTATTCCTGTGCTCAACAAAATTGATTTGCCCGGCGCTATGCCCGAAGAAGTGAAGGATGAAATTGTGGAACTAATTGGCTGTGATAGAGATACGATAATTTCGGCCAGTGGCAAAACTGGCGAAGGTGTATACGAGGTATTGAGGGCTATCGTTGAGCGGATTCCTCCCCCAAAAGGAAATCCAGATGCCCCCCTTAAGGCGCTTATTTTCGACTCTGTTTTTAACTCGTTTAGGGGTATTATTGCCTATTATAGGGTTATAGATGGATCGGTTCGAAAAGGACAGCACGTTCGATTTATGAATTCTGGCAGCGAATATTTTGCCGATGAAGTCGGTGTTTTAAAACTGGATTTAAGTCCTCGACCCATTGTTTCTGCAGGCGATGTTGGCTATATCATTTCAGGTATAAAAGATGCAAAAGAGGTGAAAGTGGGCGATACCCTCACGGACAAGGTCAATCCAGCCACGGTGGCAATTGATGGTTTTGAAAATGTAAAACCCATGGTATTTGCCGGTATTTATCCTGTAGATACAGACGATTTTGAAGAATTGAGGGAAGCCATGGGAAAACTGCAATTGAATGATGCAAGTATCGTCTTTGAACCCGAAAGTTCGGCGGCTCTGGGCTTTGGTTTCCGTTGCGGATTCCTTGGAATGTTGCACTTAGAAATCATCCAAGAACGTTTGGAGAGAGAGTTTAACATGACCGTAATTACCACTGTCCCCAATGTGAGTTATGTAGCTTATTCAACAAAAGGAGAAAAAATACTGGTAAACAACCCCAGCGACCTACCATCACCCGAACAGATTGATTACGTTGAAGAACCTTATATTCGGGCTAGCGTAATTACCAAGTCGGAATATGTTGGCCCCATCATGACCCTTTGCTTAGATAAAAGAGGGATTCTTATTAACCAAGTCTATTTAACGAGTGATCGCGTTGAAATGAGTTTTGAAATGCCATTGGCAGAAATCGTATTTGATTTTTATGACCGTTTAAAAACCATTTCAAAGGGTTATGCAAGTTTCGATTACTCCCCCTTGGATTACCGAGAGAGCAAGTTGATTAAATTAGACATCATGTTAAATGCAAAGGGCGTTGATGCCTTGAGTGCTATCATTCACCGAGACAATGCACATGAGTTGGGACGCAAAATATGCAAGAAATTAAAAGATCTGATTCCACGTCAACAGTTCGAAATTGCAATCCAGGCGGCAATCGGTGCAAAAATAATATCGCGGGAAACCATTAGCGCAATGCGCAAAGATGTTACAGCTAAATGTTACGGTGGCGATATTTCTCGCAAGAGAAAATTATTGGAAAAACAAAAAGCTGGTAAAAAACGCATGCGGTCGGTGGGCAATGTCGATATTCCCCAAAGCGCATTTATGGCTGTATTAAAGCTAAACGACTAGCGTAAATTTGGGGAAGCGTGAAACTTCCTTATTACAACGAACAAACCATTTATCTAATAGAACTAGCCTTGTGCGAGGGTATAGGTCCTGTTATGGGTCGCCATTTACTCCAATATTTTGGCAACCCCGAGGCCATTTTCTGCTCAAGTATTTCAGCATTACAAGAAATTTCAGGGCTTAGATCAAGCCAGATCACTTCCATTGTCAATGGTGCTAAATGTGTCCAGGCGAAGGCCATAATGCAGCAACATGAATCGTTGAATATACTGTGTATAACGCTACTAGATGCAGCATATCCATACAGATTAAAGGAATTTGCAGACGCCCCATTGGTATTGTTTTACAAAGGCGAATTGGAATGGAATGCAAAGAGGGTAATTGGAGTGGTGGGGACCCGGAAACCCACACCCGTCGGAAGGGCAATGGTGGTTCAGATGATTACGGATTTACAAGAATTGGATGTTGTTGTTGTAAGTGGCATGGCCTATGGCATCGATGTCATTGCCCACGAGACTGCCCTGCAATGTAAGATTCCCACATGGGCAGTATTGGCTCACGGCCTTGAAAAAATTTACCCATCCGACCACCAACAATTTGCGAGGAAAATGCTCATGGAAAAAGGGGGTCTGATTTCTGAATTTCCAGCATACACTCCCATTAACCCCAACTTTTTCCCAAGAAGGAATAGAATCGTAGCCGGATTATGCGATGCACTTCTTGTCATCGAAAGTGGGGTTCGTGGTGGATCTATGATTACCGCAAGTATTGCCCATGGTTATAGCCGTGATGTATTTGCAATCCCAGGCAGACCGATCGATAAAAATGCAGAAGGATGTAATTTTCTCATTCAAAAAAACATGGCGAGCCTATGTGTATCAACACAAGATATTGTTGAACGCATGAACTGGGATTCATTCGACAAACCCTTATTTGACAAAAGCAAAAAATGCCCCAGCCCAAAAAAAACTGTAAGACAATTCGAATTGTTTGATTCACTCAGTCCTACCGAAAAACAAGTAATGGAATGGATCGTCGCAGGAAATGACAATTCAAACAGCATGGTACGACAACAAAAATGGTCTGCAACGGCAATTTCAGTTGCCCTACTCGATTTAGAATTGAAAGGATTAATTGCCGCAGTCCCAGGCAATCAATATCAAATTATTAGCGCTTTTTACCCTTCGTAGAATTGGCTCTCTCCTGACTCAATTTCATGGCATCCTGCATACGCTGTTGAAACTTTGATTTGGTTACGGGTTTCTTTCGGTTTTCGGCAATTTGCGCATGCAATTTGTTATCATCCACTGTTCTGCGAATAACCCATTGCTGGCCAAAAGTAATCATATTGCTCAAAAAATAATACCATGTCAAACCACTTGCATAATCATTTAACACACCCAAGAATATAATCGGCATAAAATACCCAATCCACTTCATCTGCCCTGTTATGCCAGACAATTGGTTGTTAAAGTGCGTGTAAATAAGGGTTGACACTGTCATCAGCAAGGTAAAATAACTCACATGGTCGCCATAAAAAGGAATGGTAAATCCCAACATGGGTCCGTCGTACCGACTCAAGTCTGCGGCCCACAAAAAAGACTTCTGACGCAGTTCAAATGCATTTGGGAAAAATTGAAACATCGCAAACAAAATGGGCATTTGCAATAGAACTGGGATGCAGCCACTCAAGGGATTCACCCCCGCTTTGCGATACATCGCCATATTTTCTTGCTGGGTTTTCTGCATGTCGCTGCCATGTTTTTCCTTTATGGCATCCAATTCAGGCTTCAGAATTCGCATTTTGGCTGTACTCATATACGATTTGTATACCAGAGGAAGAAGGGCTGTTTTGATAATCAAGGTAAGCAGCAAAATAATGATACCCATGCTTGCAATCACACCATCCAATTGGTGAAAAACTGGAATTACAACGTAGCGATTTACCCATCCAAAAATCCCCCAACCCATAGGAATTGTTCTTTCTAAGCCCGCGTCCACCAACTTAACATCTGCATTTTTAAGCGTGTGGTACTGGTTGGGACCCAAATAATAACTAAAACCATATGTCTTTGACGAACTGCGATCGAAGTCAACATATACTTCTGCATTGAGATCTTTAATTCTGTCTTTATTTTGAACCAAAACATCCTTCCAAGATAGAATGGATCCGGAAGAAAATCCGGAATCTGCGACCATAATGGCCGAAAAATATTGTTGCTTAAATCCAAACCAATCCAAATTGTTTTTCAATTTTTCTTCTTCAGGTTCACTTGTACTCAAATAATCAGCATCTTCGCCATGCAATTTGTATACAACTGTAGAATTTTGCATTTCCCATTTGAGCTGTTTCTCATGTTGTTGCAACTGCGCCCTCCAAGAGATTTTAATGCCCGAAGCCCGAGATTGAACAATCTGGTCAATTCCCTTAAACACAAGTGACTGATGAACCGTATAGCCATCCTCGGATAAGGCATATTGTTGGTCTATATAACGGAGAGAATCTCCGAGTCGAAGGGTAACACTCCGCTCGGTTTTCTGGATAACTTTCCAATAAAAATCGCTAGAATTCAAAGCCCCATTTGTGGTATAAATTTCAAAAAACCATTTGTTGTACAGTGTATTTGAAGAGAGCAGTTCCAGGGCAGAGGAGTCGAAATTTTTGTGCGTGTTTAAGACAACACGGCCCATATATGCCCCTTTACTGTTAATTTCTACAGACAATTCTTTGCTTTTCAACAAAACAATTTCTTCTTTTCCTTTGCTTTGCGTGGCAATCCCTTCGCCCAATGTTGACCTAAGTGCTGTGTCTTGCAAGGCTGAAGAAATCGCAATTTGGGTTGAATCTATAAGCGATTTCTGGGTACCCTCTTCCTTGATTTGTTGGGCACTTTCAGACACTTTTTTTGCTGAATCCAAGCTGATTTGTTTTGCATTCTGTTCGGCCATTTTGGCCAACTCTTGAGCAGAGGGAGCCGTATAATAATAATATCCAATTAGAATGAGGAAAATGAGCGAAAATCCAGCGATTGTATTGCGATCCATAATTTGAAATGGCAAAGTTAATGTATTTTCAAGTGCCCACTAAAATTCGTCTGCGGAATTTGATCGATTATTAAAGGTACGGGGGTTTTTCTTCAACAAATCCTTTTGGGCTGATCATTACACCCCATTTTTGTATTCGATACTGTTGATCTATTTCCTTTGGAAAACAGGGTGCTTAGAAAAAAACACACGGAACACAATAAAGCAAAAAAAATCTTGGAGATGGCAAATGGATTAACTATTTTTGCACACCGAAAATTAACGATGGCCAACGTAGGTAAAATATCTCAAATCATTGGTGCCGTGGTAGATGTGAGTTTTAACGAACCCGGATCAACACCCCCCAAAATTTACAACTCCCTAACAGCAAAAAAAGACAACGGACAAACCCTTGTTTTAGAAGTTCAACAGCATTTAGGCGAAAACATGGTTCGTACCATTGCGATGGATGGTACAGATGGTTTGCGGAGGGGAATCGATGTGATGGATACAGGCGACGCAATTCGCATGCCTGTGGGCGAAGCAATTCGTGGCAGATTGCTAAACGTCGTAGGGGAAGCGATCGATGGGATGACCCCCATCTCAAACGAGAATGGAAGATCTATCCACCAGCCCTCTCCAACATTTGACAATCTAAGCACGAGCCAAGAACCCTTATATACTGGAATTAAAGTAATCGACTTACTTGAACCCTACGCAAAAGGAGGGAAAATTGGCCTATTTGGTGGTGCTGGTGTCGGTAAAACAGTATTGATTATGGAATTAATTAACAACATTGCAAAAGCATACAGCGGAATGTCTGTATTTGCCGGTGTTGGAGAACGCTCGCGTGAAGGAAATGATTTGCTGCGCGAGATGATAGAATCAGGCGTAATCAAATATGGAGATGCTTTTAAAGAAAGCATGGAAAAAGGCGGTTGGGATTTAGACACCGTAAACATGGATGAACTCAAAAATAGCCAAGCAACCTTGGTGTTTGGCCAAATGAATGAGCCTCCTGGTGCCCGTGCCCGCGTTGCTTTGAGCGGATTAACAGTAGCTGAATACTTCCGAGATGGCGATGGAACTGGGGCTGGAAAAGACATATTGTTTTTTATTGACAATATTTTTCGTTTTACGCAAGCGGGTTCTGAAGTTTCTGCCTTATTGGGACGGATGCCTAGCGCAGTAGGATATCAGCCTACATTGGCATCTGAAATGGGTGCAATGCAAGAGAGAATTACCTCTACTACCCGCGGCTCTATTACTTCTGTTCAGGCTGTATACGTTCCGGCAGATGATTTAACCGATCCGGCACCTGCAACTACATTTGCTCACTTGGATGCAACAACTGTATTAAGCCGAAAAATTGCCGAACTGGGTATTTATCCCGCTGTAGATCCTCTAGATTCTACCAGCCGTATCCTAAGCGAAGAAATATTGGGCAAAGACCATTACCGTTGCGCGCAAAGGGTGAAGGAATTATTGCAACGCTATAAAGAACTTCAAGATATTATCGCCATTTTAGGCATGGATGAATTAAGTGAAGATGACAAACTCGTAGTTCACCGCGCACGCCGTGTCCAGCGCTTTTTGTCTCAGCCATTTTTTGTTGCTGAGCAATTCACAGGAATCCCTGGCGTTTTGGTAGACCTTAAAGAAACCATCAAAGGATTTAATATGATTATGAATGGCGAAGTAGACGAATACCCCGAATCTGCATTCAACCTGGTTGGAACCATCGAAGATGCAATCGAAAAAGGGAAGAAACTGCTAGAAGATGCCAATGCCTGATGCCATGTTTGTAGAAGTATTAACCCCAGATAAAACATTGTACAGCGGCGAAGCCGCTGTAATAACATTACCGGGTGTGGCAGGCAGTTTTCAACTATTAAACATGCACGCACCCATGATTGCCAATCTTAAAGTGGGTACGATCGAAATTACTGGATTAGACAATCAAAAAAAGACCTACTCGGTAAACAATGGCTTGGTTGAAGTTCTCAACAATAAGGTTGTTGTATTGATTTGATGGTTCGGGATTCTCCGATTCTTTTTTGATTCTTTCATAAAACCAAATACACCTTGTGCTTCCTTAGACTTCCTTGTAATTGACAAAAATTACCCTTTCTAGCCCCCTTCCACCGCTTGTCAGACCCCACCCAAAACTGGGACATTCACAAGTCCAAGGTAGAGGGTGCTATATCAATCGCTAGGCATATTCTTTGGTATTTGAAATGCGCTGAATATTAAAGTACTATTTGAAAAGTATAGTGCGTTTGGGGTTTTAGATACCAAAAAGAACTTTGATCCTCGAATCCATAACATGTAGAAAAATACAGCGGGTTTAAACCCATTTGATTGAAAAATAGAAGCCATTAAATATTTTTTTTTTGTAGAGCTTTTATTACATATAAATTAAACAAAAAAAAAGGTCGTTGCCATAATTTGCCATAAATTTGTTTAACATTTTACAATGAACTCTACACAATTTGATTTTGATAGTGAAATAAAAGAGGCTTTGTTGCCCCTCAGAAATTATGGCCTTTCACTTACCCACAACACAGATGAAACAAAAGATCTGGTCCAAGAAACAATATTGAAAGCTTATAGATACAAAGACAAATTTCAAGAAGGTACAAACCTGAGGGCATGGCTGTACACTATTTTAAAGAATAGCTTTATCAACAATTACCGCCGCGAAATAAATAGAAATACATTTATCGATCGAACAGACAACCAATACTTCGTCGATTTGCCATCACACCGTATTGACAACGAAGCCGAAATTTCATTTATCCGAAAAGACCTCGTAAACGCGATTGACTCTCTGGCCTGCGATCTAAGAATTACATTTAAACTCAATGCAGAAGGATATAAATACCATGAGATTTCCAATGAACTACACATACCCATCGGTACTGTAAAAACACGAATTTTTGTTGCCCGCCGGATTCTTCGCAAACAACTTCAAGACTACTCCATCACATTTGACCAACAAATGGCCTAAATTTGTTACAGTCATCTTTGGGACAATTGCATGCCAACCAATACAAATACCTATTTTTACCTGCTTCTTCTTTGTATTTCAGGGCCATTTTTGCTTTCATTTGATAAAAAAGTATCCTTTTACAAAGAGTGGAAATTCTTTGTGCTATCAATGCTTCCGGTAAGCGTGTTTTACTTAATTTGGGACATCATTTTTACAAATTTAAAGGTTTGGGAATTTAACAAAGATTTTCTTGTGGGCCAGTATTTTTCGAATATACCACTGGAAGAATACGGATTTTTTATAGTTATACCCTATTGCTGCCTATTTATTTATGCATGTTTAAAAAAATATATTCCAGTAATCGGATTCAAAAATTATAGTACATATTTGAGTATAGGATTGATTTTACTGTCTATTTCATTGTTGGCTTTACATCCAAAACAACTGTATACTGCCACTACGTTTGGCTTATTATTTCTTAGTCTATGTTATTTTACCCTAACCCACAAAACCCAGCACCTAAACCATATTTATCTATCATGGATGATTGCACTTATCCCAATGGCTCTCGTAAATGGGGTATTAACTGGAAAACCCATATTAATATACAACAATGCTGAAAATATGGGCATTAGAATAGGTACAATTCCGATTGAAGATTTCTTTTACAACCTGGTTTATATGATATGGATGGTATATATATATGAATTTTGGAAATCGAAACAAGGGAAATTTGTATTATAAAAGGTCGCTAAAATGTGCGTCTGGATAGAAATTGGCTTCCTCCAATCCCACCCAACTGTCCAATAGGGTTTTACGCCAAATAAATCGTTGGGATTCAATCCTGCGGAGTTGCATCACAACATCCGCACCGCAGATCGTAGGAATCAGGGTGGTTCTAATGCATTCTTCGATTAAATATGAAATCAACAACAAGTGATTTATTGTATCAACCCGAAAAATACAGAAAATAGAACGCAATAACAGCTAGTGAGAAATCGCAGTATCAGAATTGCTTTTTTTCTTCGCCTTAGTGCGCTGCTTAACGGATAAGGGTACAGGAATATATTTTTCTGGATAGCGTTTTAAGTCAAGAATTATATTCTGAACTTCCTCGTTACTCTTGATGAGGGTATTGTACAATTTATCATCATTGAGTAATTTACCCAAACTGCCCTTCCCTTCTCCCAAATTGTCAAGAATAACAGTAATCTGAGAAAGTGATTTTGAAAGATTGACCACCAATTTATCTACCTGCATAGTATCTATTTGGGTACCCAAGGCATTAATATGGTGGAACCCCTCCCGTATTTTTTGGTCGTATTCAGGCAAATTTGTAGAAAATTTGGCCATATTGTTAGCACTTGTATTCAGGGATGGCCCTAAAGTTTCAATCTGCAATCTAATATCAATAATGGTAGCCGATAGCTCACGCATAATCTTGGGCAATTCATTCAATGCAAGGTTAAGTTCTTCTTTCTTAAGCAGTACGTTAAGAGAATTAAAGAGAGAATCTGTACTTGATGCGACGCCAACAATTTGCTTGTTGATCAACTCAAAAATATCGTCTGAATACGAAGCAATGAGCGTATCTCTGGGCATGGCCATCACAACAGAATTACCCTTTAAAAATCTTAAAGAAACACCCCCCAAAAGCTCGGACTGAATTTTAATACTAGAATTTTTTGGAATAGACATTGAAGAGGTGATTTCAACAACTGCAACAATCTGTTGGTTGTCATTCATGGATAGACTGCGAAGTGATCCAACTTTATAGCCGTTCAACATCACTTTTGTCCCTACTGAAAGACCTTGAGTGTTTTTGTAAATTATGATAAACTCTCTGCCCCTGTTAAAAATATTTTCTCTCCCAATCATAAAATTATACCCCATAAATAGTGTAAAGAGCGATACAATCGTCAATACACCTACTTTAAATTCATTGGAAAGACCTTTTAACATTCACCTATATTCAATTCAAAATTACGAAAAATTATCAAGCGTATTATAAAAAAAAAGGCCCCACTAAAAGTGGAGCCTTTTTTAAAAAATGATACAATTTAGTGCTTAACAACAACACGCTTTGTTACTGTCTCACCATTATTGGTCATGTTAACGAAGTAGATACCCTCGCTTACATTGCTCAAGTCGATTGGAGTAGCTCCAAAACCACCTTGCAAATTATCCAATTTGGCAACAACAGATCCAAAAGTATTGGTTACTATAACATTTAATGGTTTGTTATTGGTCAAGTTGTAACCAATGGTAATAATACCTGATGTTGGATTTGGATGAACTGATACCGCATTTTCCAACTTCATTGTTTCTGTACCCATGTAGGTATTGAAACAATTTGGTGGATAGGCAACAAATACAGGACGAGACACAGTTATAGCTTCGTTACCACTAGGATCGGTTAATGTGTAGTTGATGTAATAAACACCCGCTTCCATAATGTTCACATTATGTCCCAATACTTTAACCAAGGGGGTTAAATCAATTGCTGAATAGTAGTTGTCACGAACAATCAAACCAGACATTGCCCAGAAAGGAATACCAATACATACAGACACCGAAGGTGCAGTAATGCTTGGAGCAATTCTGTCAACAACCTTAATGAAACGTTGTTTGGTTGATACATTACCACTACCATCTGTGGCCGTGTATGTTTCTACATAGGTTCCAAGTGTATACGCATCTACTTTACCTACTCTGGTTATAGACAACTGAGATTTGGTGTAGAAGTTGTCAATAACGGTTACTGAACGAGAGTAGTATGCATTGTTCACATCATGAATAACCGTATCGCTTGTATTCAATTCAATTTCAGGTGCTATAAAATCATCCACACGATAATTGAGAACATATCCATCTTCAACGGCCTTGTTACCGGAAGGATCTGTAGAATTGTAAGTTACAGGATAGGTAGCACGGATATTTGTATTTACAGGACCGTTAAATCCAGGATTCTTAGATAAGAAAATAGAACCATTACAAGGGTCTGTGGCATACACATCATCTACGAAAGCAGACCTAATTTGTACATCAATGATAGATCCATCAACAATTGAAGCCAATAACTTCTTGATAGAAGGTTTCTTTGTATCCCTTATAATTACAACACGCTTAATTGAAGCAGAATTGTTCTGAGCATCTTTAACAGTGTAGTTTATTACATAAACACCAACCTTAGTATCTTCGACTTTACCCGTAATTTTAATAGCTGTTGTCAAGTTTCCATCATTCGCATCAATAGCAACTGCACCTGACTCTACATATGTATCACACTGTTCAAGAATAAGCGTGTCTTTTCCATTTAAGGTAAGTTTTGGTGCGCTCTTGTCCAATGCTACTACAATGGTACGGAAACGAGTTGCTGCACGATTACCAGAGGCATCTTCTAAATCAAATTGGATGGTGTAAATACCAGGAGCTGAACAATCCAAATCAGAAATAACAACAATTGAATTGGTTAAGTCCCCTTCAGTTGCATCGAAACCAGAATAAGATTTGCTAGCAACCTCAGAATAACAAGCCGTTTTTACAGCATTCTTTTCAACACGAACTGTGTCAGAACCGACAAGAGTAATAACAGGTAGTTTACCATCATTGGCTAAAATAACTGCATAGTCTTCAAATTCTCCAACAGTATTAACACCACAAGGGTTGTTGTCAAAATTTGAATAAGAAACACCCACCCGCATGCGAGTAGGTCCTTCAAAACTGTTGGCTAACGTTGGAACTTTGAAGGATGAGCTATACGAAGATTTAGTGGTTGAACCACTGCTCACAATCTCTTCCCCAACATCTGCAAAATCGCCATCAATATTGTAATCGATCCATGCTTTGAAATTTACACTGTTAGCAATTGTAGTACGATCAACATTAAAATCGTAAGAAGCACCATAGGTTAAAGTAAAGGCAGGATACACCTCGGTATAGTTGGTGAAACTGGCATCTCCAGATGATGATGATGAACTTAACAAGCTTTTTGAATTTCTAGAAACCTTAACGGCATTGATACCTACGTCAGATGCAAGAAGATCAACCAAGGGTGTACAATAATCCAAAACAATAATGTATTTATTTTTGATTAATTTTTTCTCAGTGGTTGCTTTACCTCCCACAGAATTCCATGCATTTAAGGTAAATGTGTAAGCACCACCCTTATCAGGTTTTATTTCTGGGTTCCTGCTATTTTTACTAGTACCATTTTCGTAAGTGAATGTAGTCGGGAAAATTGTCCACTCAAACATATTGGCAAAATCAGTTTTGGTAGAAAATTTGACACTGCTTCCTAAGTTGGGACGAAGATTATTGGCAATGTAATCTAATGAACCGGGACCAGTAGGTGTATTGATTGTCATCTTGCTACAAAAAGTATCAAGACCAGTACAAGTAACTGCAACCAGACAAACGTCGTAGGTACCATCAGTATAAAAAGCTCGAGAGTAATTAGCATCTACACTTTCAGGCTGTCCGTCTATATTCCATACATAGGAAGGAACACCTTGGGCACCCGTAGTTGTATTTTTAAACTCAACAGATAAACCATTTGCTGCAGGATTGAAGTCAGTTTTCCAAGAAGCTTTGGGCTTTGCAGGTGGGTATAACTTTGAAACCCACTCCATAATAAAGCCTTTGTCATTGCCCGCTCCATTGGTTTCGAAGGTTATGTAAGCAGAACCACTTAATAGAACTATTTTGGCTGTATCATATTTTTTATAATTATCTCCAGTTATGGTGGCAACCAATTTGGTAATATTTGCTTGGCCTGCATCGTATATCTTCAATTTATCACCTGCATCAAACAGCTTCAACTCTGTAAAACTCAATGTGATTTTTTCTGCTCCACAAGGAATGATGGCAAAATAGTCAATTGAAGTTTTACGTCCGTTGCCATAATTGGCATTTGGTCCACCATTGTCAAATAGAGTTCCATTTTTACTTGTACCTTCTTTTGAAGGTCCCATATAATATTGTGATGGAGCAATACATTCTACGTAACGATCTTTGCACACGCGTTTTGATGGTCCAATATCATTTTCAGATGTGAGACATACCTTATACCAACCCGTCTCATTAAGGGTAAAATTTGGATTTTGGCTAGTAGCTGTTTGATCATCTACTCCAGTGGGTGACAATAATTCCCAGGACCACTTGTACGCACCATTATCACTTAAATCATACATAATAAGATCATAATAAATTTCAACTTCGTTGCTGGATGCAACAAAATCTGCTTTCGGAACAACCGTAGGAGCCGTAATGGTAACTTGCTTTACAATTGAGTCGGCAATCCCACAATAATCTACTAACATTTTCACATCAAACTTGCCACCTTTTGGCCACCGGGCAACGCCTCTTTGAGAATTATTAGAATACCCTGGATATGGTGGGTTATCTGATTGGTCAAATCCCCATTGATACCTATACCCAGCGGATGGGTTGACGGCATTGAATTTAACATTTGTTCTGGTATAATTGGTTTTGGTGGGTACAATAAAATTTGCCGTTGGAGAGGCACCCAATTTAAGATTAACCTCTAAATCAAACACATTGCCATAATTTAGAACAGAACCGCAACCATTAGTTTTCGATAAGGTAGAATAAGGAGGGCAACCCCCACGGAAACGCAAATGACTTGTTCCTGTAGCTTTCCAACAAGGCATTTTCAAACCGAAAGTTGTCAACCCTGTTGCTATGGTAGATGCGGGATCAACGAGACACTCGGATGATGAAAAAGACCCATCTCGGTCAGCATCAATCCAAATACCTACCCTGGTACCCCAACTTTGTGAAGCCCAAATTCCTCCCTCAACTGTTACGGAAATTTCTTCACTTGCAGTTAGGTCGAATCCTTTACCAGAGTTCAAAATTCCTTTGTAAGTATCTGAGGCATTGTAGGAAGTACAACCCAGTCCAGAGTAACTGGCTAAGGTATTGCCTTTTTTGTCTTTTACTTCGACAGAACGCATATCGCCAGGATAATCCGAACCGTTGTTTAGAATAGCACCGCCGCAACCCCAAGAATTGGTCCCACTGCACGGAGTTTGAGCCTTTAGGCTAATTGAAGAAAATAATCCCCCCAATAAAATGCACACGAAAGCTAGTTTTTTCAGTTGTGTAATTGTTGATTTCATAAATTTTAATTTATAGTTATTTTACAAATGACGTCATTCTGTTCGAAAGTTGCAAGTTAATTGAAAATTATTTTATAAAACATACGCTAGTGGTTTTGTGATCCAAGTGTTTCGCTGCACAATTGCTTAACCCTGAAAACAAAAAATCATTGAAAAAAATTATTCATTTGTCAATTTCAACGCATCAATATAATACTTATAATCACGAATTGCATCAAACACACCCAAAGCAATGCTGTTTTGGCCTTCTGATGATTTCAACACATTTCTATCTGTAGAATTTGTTAAAAATCCTGTTTCCACCAAAACACTGGGCATAGAAGTTTGCCACAAAACCAAAAATCCTGCCTGTTTTACTCCCCGACTTTTAATTTTACGCATTCTATTCGTTTGTGCTTCAATACCTGATGCTAGTTTAAGACTCTGTTTCATGTATGCATTTTGCACCAAACTGAAAATTATGTGTCCTTCTGGAGAATCTACATCAAAACCACCATAGCGGGAATTGTCTTTGTAATCTGTTTCAAACGTAATGGCGGCATTTTCTCGTTTCGCTACTTCTAAATTTCCTTCAGTCTTGTGTAACCCCATAAAATAGGTTTCACTGCCCGAGGCCTCTTTGTTTCTATTTGCATTACAATGAATAGAAATAAACAAATCCGCCTTATTAACATTTGCCAAGTGAGGACGCTCCCACAACTTTAAAGTTTTATCAGTGGTTCGGGTATACAACACACTAATCCCAGGCAAACTGTCTTTCAATATTTTGCCAAGTTTTAACGCAACCGCTAAGGTTACTTCTTTTTCCCAAATTTCATTTTCACCGTTACAACCAGGATCGACACCTCCATGCCCTGCATCGATAACCACAGTCATACTTGTTTGGTTTACAGAAGATACTTGGCTGGATGGCAAACACCATAATAAGATGATCGCCACCATAAAAATACCTGTCTTCTTAAAAAATATTGATTGTTTTTTTTTCATGCATACAACAATTTTTGGCTTGGCTCTATAAGTATGGCAATATTTTTGCCGAAATTCGCTGAAATTTGTCAAATCATAACAAACCATATCGCAAAACATCCCTACAACGAATGTGGATATTCATGGCTATTATAGTATCCACACTCACCGCACTTCAAACAGCCCAAGCCCAGGGAAAAGAGTCCACAAAAAAGGACAGTGTTCTGACAGAACAGAAAAAACGCAAAGGATTAGATGCCCCCATTCACTATGAGGCAGCTGACTCAATCATTTTTAATGCAGCCGACAACAAAGCATACCTATTTACAAAAGCATCGGTTGATATGCAAAACACTTCCCTAAAATCGAAGTATATCGAAATATCAATTGCGAGAAAACTGCTTTTTGCCCGCGGTGGAAAAGACAGTATTGGCAACTATGCAGACTTGCCCATTCTCAAAGACGGGGCCGAAGAATATACTGCCGATAGCATATTGTATAACAGTGGTTCAAAACAAGGCAAAGTGTATGGGCTTCTACTGAAGCAAGACGAAGCCTATATTCAATTAAAACAAGTGCTTAAACAATCTGATGGCAGTTTTATGGGACAACATGGCAAACTAACCACTTGTTCCGATGCACACCCCCACTTTTATCTTAACACATCAAAAATAAAAATCTTGCCGAATAACAAAGTTCTCTTTGGAGCTGCAAACCTTGTTTTTGCGGATATCCCAACGCCACTTGCTTTGCCATTTGGAATCGCACCGTTGAAAAAGGGACGCAGAAATGGACTCATTATGCCCAACCCAGGATTCAATAATTCTAATAATAGTTTTTTCCTTTCTAATTTGGGCTATTACCAGGGATTGGGAAAGTATGCCGACATGCAGCTTACTTCCGATTTGTTTTTCAACGGCGATTTTCGTTTGGGTGCACAAACGCATTTTGTTAGACGTTATCAATACCAAGGTTCTTTGGCAATAAATATGAGTCGGTTTGGCAATGGCCTAGATCCTGCCAATCCAGAATTTGCAAAATCCAATGATTTTTCAGTCCAATCCCAATTCAATCTCGACCAGAAATTGCTACCTGGAATTACATTAAATGGAAATATAAATATTGTTACAGGCAATTTCAACAAACGCAACTCCCGCGACATCCAAAGTTTGTCTCGAAATGAATTTATTTCGGGTATCAATTTTGGGCGCACTTTCTTTAACAACAAGGTAAACCTATCGGTATCAGCCCGGCATTCACAAAACACCCAAACCCGCGATTTTCATCTCGATTTGCCCAGTCTTAATATGGGGGTCTCGAGCTTGACACCATTTTCAAAAAAAGCGGGTGCCAATACCAAATGGTACGAACAATTGCGCATAACATACAACCTCAATTTGAGCAATTCGCTCAGCACAAAAGACACCCTCTTGTTTAGCGAAAAATTTCGTGAGACTTTGGGTACGATTAAAACAGGTATTCGGCATTCTATTCCAATCTCTACCAATATAAAGCTTTTTAACGGCGCATTAAATATAAGTCCGTCTGCAAACTACCAAGAAATTTGGTATTTTAAGGCAGCCACCCAGACATATAACTCCCTTCTCAAAAAAGTGGAATCCGCAGATACAAATGGATTTTTTAGGCTCAATTCTTATAGCCTGAGTTCGGGTTTTAGCACAAATATCTACGGAACTTACAGCAATCTCAAACTGGGGAAATTGCGGGCGATTCGCCACACATTAACACCCACTATTGGTTTGGGATACCGCCCCGAAATTAACGCAGTTAGAAAAGGTTGGTCGAGCAGCTATATTGATTCAAACGGGAAAAAAGTCGAATATGGCCTGTTTTCAAAAAATGTGTATGGCAGTATGGGTCAAGAAAAAAGTGGCTCGATAGGATTCAATCTTAGCAACAACCTTCAATCCAAAAAAGTCGTTTCTGCTGACAGCCTTGGCAAGGAAAAACTTGAGAAACAAAATTTAATAGACCAATTAACCCTGTCAACAAATTACAATATTACCGCAGATAGCTTCAATTGGAGTGATGTAACATTGGGCTTCAATACTGTAATTTTAAAACAAGTCCGGATTGGAATGAACGCCAATTACAGTTTGTATGGATTTAGAAACGGCAGGGCCATACATTCCTTTTCGGCCCTTAATGGCGGCCCTATTTTGCGGTATCGCAGTTTGGATGCAAGTTTAAATTCCAGGTTTACGCCCGAAATGTTTGGAGGAAAAAAATCGCAAGACCCGGTAGCCAACAAACTCAGCAACCCACTCGCTACCGACGCCGATGAACTCAATCAAGTGCAAACACAACCCTGGAATTATTATGATTTCAGTATCCCTTGGTCGCTCAATGTCAATTATAACATCTCCTACAATGCCGAAACAATATCGCGTATGCAGCGAATCAACAACCATCGCATATCTGTCAATGGAGACATTGGCATTACCCCTGAATGGAAGATATCCTATCAAACAGGCTACGATGTAAAAAGAAAAGAAATGGCCAGTAGCGAATTTTCTGTAGCGAGAAATCTCCATTGCTGGCAATTGGAATTTCATTGGATTCCCTCAGGGTATGGCAAACAATGGATGTTTACATTGAGACCAAAAAGTTCGCTTTTGCAAGACCTAAAACTCAACAAAAGAATATTTAGCAACCCTGTTTTGATGCAATAACCCTTTTTATACGTGCACTAAAATATAAATAATAGTTGCCCAACCAAATTGTTTACGCAATACTAAAGGTTCCAGATCTTTTTGGAAAAATCTCACGGACGAGTTAAATTGTCAGCGTTAGAACAGTTGCTTTGCTTGAGTTTGGTTGATTGTAATAGTCACATACCATCATTGTAATTTACGCTTATACATTTATTTTACAACATCGCTTAAAATTCTTGGCAATTGACCAAATAACCTTTAATATCGCACAACAAATGAACCATCAAATAGGATTACCCGCACCTGAATTCACTCTTTTCAATTCCGAAAAACAGGAAATAAATTTACGCCAATTTCGTGGCAAAAATGTGGTTCTTTTATTCATTCCCCAAGCCTTCACAGGAAAGTGCACAGAAGAATTATGTTCTGTGCGTGACACACTTTCAGAATTTGAATCATTGAATGCCGAAGTGCTCAGTATTTCCGTAGATTCGGTTTTTACTCTCGACCATTGGAAACAAGAACAATCCTTTAATTTTCAAATGCTCAGCGACTTCAATAAAGACGTAAGTAAAGCCTACGATAGCTATATCGAAGACTTTGTATTTGGAATGAAAGGCGTTTCAAAACGTGCAGTTTTTGTAATCGATGGGCAAGGCATTGTCCGCCATGCTGAAATCACTGAAAATCCCGGTTTACTTCCCGATATAAATCAAATCAAAGAAGTATTAAACACCTTGGCATAGAAGTATTATTTTTGAAGGATGTGTTATCGTCCCTTGACAACAATTGCCTTATTTCTTTTTACATTGGGGCTATTCGGGCAAAAATCGCCCCATCCCGAATACCTGATGCACTATTATTTCAAGGCTTCCGAACCCCTTAAAGGATCCGTTTTGCCCCCGGCATTGCTGTTAAATAAAAAACCCTTGCTCGGGTTCCTCCCCATTCCCAATACCTTAGGCAAAGAGAATATTCAATTCCACTCCCAAAAACAATTGGGATTTGATTCTATTTTCTCCATCGAAGAACCACTAACCTGCAGCCCGTTTTTGGCCTATAAAACAGAAATTACAAATTTTGAATATGCCAAATTTTTAAGCGACAGCGATTTTACAAAGACCCATCTGGGATACAATGCTCGGCAACTTTACCCCGATACCAATGCATGGCCCTTGATTGCTGCGAATGAATTTGCGGGTATCCAAGAAAACCCCTATCGCCACTACTATTTTCAAAGCACATACTACCAAAACTACCCTGTTGTTGGCATCACTTATTTACAGGCAAAAGCTTACTGCGATTGGCTTGGTTTAAAAGTTAGCGAAGCGCTTGCCAAAGATCTTCAATCTCAAGGAATTCGCTATCGATTAGAAATTGATTTGCCCACGGCAACAGAATGGATGGCATTGTTTGAAGCATGTGTTGTTAAGCCCCAAAAATTGTACCCAAAAAAATTGCTTTCCAAACAAATATTCAATGCTTTTGGAGAAGAAAACCAAGGGCGAGAATTGCTCAATTTCATCTATTCACAGCCCAACAAAACATACAGAACAAACTTTAGTGGAACCACCACCAATCGTGGATTTCCGATCTCAAATAAGCAATTTTTCTCCACCAATATTCCCGAATCTAGCCCTGTATTTCCACCCAAACCCTATGGACAGATTGCACATTTATTGGGCAATGTAAGTGAATGGACTTCTACCCCTGCTTGGCAACATTTGTACAACAATAAATCTACAATTCTCAATACACAAGGGCAATTGGCAACAAATGATTATCAACTGACCGCTGTATTTGATTTAAGTCATTATCTGGTTGATGAAACAGCACTTAAAAATCACAATGCGATCAAAGGCGGATCATATTTGCAAGAGTTACATTACCTCGATCCAATGGCAATTGAACTGAAACAAATCAATCACAGTGCTGCTTATTTGGGGTTTCGACCCGTAATGCGCTTTTACCGGGAGCAAAAATAATTGACCTCGTTCCAACGCATTGCAGACACCACCAAAACTGGGCCCAATCCATGCGTTAGAAATTCCTTTGAGTTTTTCGGCCCAGTGTCAGAATTGTCAATATTTTGGGCCGTAAATCACCTTGTAAAAAGATATGGTGTCGGATTTAATTTTGGCAATTGAAATACTCGAAATGTTGCTGGCCCAATTTGAAACGCCAACTTCCGATTTTACGATTCTTGCTTGATTGTATCAATCCAAACCTCATTGCGGGTTAGGTCTTCCATGATTTCCCGCTTTCTAATGAGGTGAGCAACGCCATCCATCACGAGCACTTCTGGGGGTCGCAATCGCGCATTATAATTATTGCTCATGCTAAATCCGTAAGCTCCTGTGTTTTTTATTCTCAAAATATCGCCTTCTCGCACTTCCGGCAAATTGCGATCATACCCCAATGTGTCTGTTTCACAGATATAGCCAACCACACTGTATAAGCGGCGAACTCCATCCGGATTCGAGATATTTTCGATGTGGTGATAGGCATCATAAAACATCGGGCGCAACAGGTGGTTTTGACCGCTGTCTACTCCCACAAATACAGTAGAAGTCGTTTGTTTGACAACATTGGCTTTTACCAAAAGTGATCCTGCACCACTGACAATAAATTTCCCTGGTTCAAACCACAATTCAAGATCCCGCCCATAGTCCTTACAAAATGCCAAAAAAGCAAGCGATATTTTTTTTCCAATTTCTTCAATATCGGTTACGATGTCGTCGGGCTTATACCCGACCTTGAAGCCAGAACCAAAATCCATAAATTCAAGGTCGGGAAAATTCCTCGCTGCATCAAATAAGAGATCAGCCCCCTGCAAGAAAACACCCGCATCCAAAATATCGCTTCCCGTGTGCATGTGAAGACCATTAACACGAATGTTTAAAGAGGTAATAATACGCAAAACATGGCGAATTTGATAAATCGAAATTCCAAACTTAGAATCTATATGCCCTACAGACGTATGGGTGTGTCCCCCCGCCATAATATGCGGATTAAGTCGAATGCAACAGGGAAGAGAAGATCCAAATTCATTTCCGAAATGCTCTAAAATTGAGATGTTGTCGATATTCATATGAACACCCAACTCTGCCGCTTGCTTAATCTCTTCAAAATCTACACAATTGGGCGTATACATGATCTGTGAAGGTTTAAATCCCGCCCGCAAACCCAGTTGAACTTCTTGAATAGAAACAGCGTCTAGTCCCGCCCCCTCCGCTTTTAACAAACGAAGAATATTTACATTGTTTAATGCTTTTAATGCATAGTGCAATTTTACCTTGACATTGGGAAACGCCATAAGCAATCGTTTATATTGGTATTGTATTGCTTCTGCATGGTATACATAAACGGGCGTGCCAAAGGTATTCGCTATTTCTAATACTAATTTGTGGGGTATTTCTGGAGGGATCATGGATTTGATTTTTTTTATTGGCCTGAAAGTAAGACAAGCAGTTTGATGCGCAGTTTAAATTGATTTTGTTGTAGGTATATGACTTGGATAGGTAGGATGCCAGAATAAACGATTTGTCTTTGGGTTTTTATGTGATTCGCGATACAAAAAAAGCGGGGTGATTGTCACCCCGCTTTTTCAATGATTCGAAGTGATTGTCAGGCTCTTTGTTTATTTTTAGCTGTGAAATCAATGACGATGGGCGTGGCGATACAAATGGATGAATAGGTACCCACTACAACACCAATCAAGAGCGCCAATGAGAAACTCTTCAATGCATCACCGCCAAATAAAAATAAAATCAATACCACAACAAAAACCGTTAGCGAGGTAATAATGGTTCGGCTTAGGGTATCGTTGATGGCAGTATTGATCAAAGTAATATCATTTTTGTCAACCCTGCGTGAAGATAAGAATTCACGAATTCGGTCAAATACGATTACAGTATCATTGATTGAATACCCCAACAATGTGAGCAAGGCCGCAATCAAATTCTGGTCAAAATCTGTTGGGAAAGAAACATACCCATCCAAAATGGCAAATACTGATAGAACCACCAAAATATCGTGAATCAAAGCAACAACCGCTCCCAATCCATATGCAACACTGCGAAAACGGAATAAAATATACAGAAAAATACCCAACACCGTCAGAATGACCAAAAATGCACTTCGATCACGGGTACTTGTAGCAATCGCAGAGCCCACTTTGGCTGAAGACAATACTGGATCAGCACCCAGCATTTTAAACTCTTTCAGCGCAGAAAGAACAGCAGCACGAATGGAATCCCTTGCATTCGCTCCTTCCTTGTCAATCATATACGTAGTGACAACACGAAACTGCCCTGCCGAACCAAAGGTTTTAACCTCATTGCTCGATTCGGGTAAGTTTTTGTCCAATGCTGATTTAATTTTTTCGGATTGGTAATCCTTGTTTTGATCGAATTGAATTACATATGAATTTCCCCCCTTGAAGTCAATACCGGTACTGATACCTCCTTTGCTAATAAAAGCAAGCACACCGAGAAGAATAATCAACGAAGAAAAAATATAATACCTTTTGCGATTGCTCACAAAATCTATGTTTTTCCCTTTCAAAAAATTCTTGTTCCATTTTGTATCAAATGGGATGTCTAAGCCCTTATTGGCACGAGAATCAAGAAGCAGGCGTGTAATGAACAAAGCGGTAAACATTGAACTAAAAATACCGATTACCAAAATTACTGCAAAGCCATAAACGGGTCCTGCTCCTGCAAAGGTTAAAATAAATCCCGCCATGAGTGTAGTGATGTTAGAGTCAATAATTGCACTTAATGCAAATTTAAATCCATCGGCAATGGCGGTTTTAATTCCCTTTCCATTTGCCAATTCATCCTTGATACGCTCGTATATCAGCACGTTGGCATCTACAGCCATACCTACAGTAAGAATAATACCCGCCATACCAGGCAAAGTAAGAGCGGCTCCCAGGCTCGACAAAACACCCATAATTAAAAAGACGTTGCCAAAAACTGCGACGATCGCCATCCAACCTGCACGGCTGTAATAGAGAATCATAAACAATAACACCGTTAAAAACCCATACAAGAGGGAATTTAATCCTCGGTTTGTAGATTCCTCTCCCAAAGACGCACCCACTTGCTCACTGGCAACAATTCTGGCAGGTGCAGGTAGTTTACCCGCTTTCAACACATTGGCCAAATCATTGGCCTCACGAATATCAAAATTGCCTGTTATTTGGCTATTTCCACCACTAATCTTTTGATTGACAACGGGAGCAGAATACACCCTATCATCCAATACCACAGCAATGTATCGACCCACATTGGCCCCTGTCACTTGAGACCAACGATTGCCAGCCTCGGCTGTCATCTCCATAGACACCTCTAACTGTCCTGTAGAAGATGTGTTTACGCGGGCATCAGAAATAATATTCTCATCTTCCGAGGCCAATGCGGCATTCCCATCGCGGTCTAATTTTAAGAAATATACAAAATATTCATCCGAATTAAGAGCTTCTTTTCCTTTTGCGTCAAAGTCTCGAGGCTTGGCACTAAAAGCCAATTTGGCATTCTCCAATCGTAAAATGGAAGCATACCGCTCGTCTTTCAACATTTTTTCAAAAATCTCACGATCTGCTTTATTGATAACACAAACCGAAGATCCAGGTCCACCATTTCCAAAAGGTTTTAATACTTTTGCCAGCGGACTACCAACATATTCAGAAATTTTACGGGTAGATTTTTTGTCTTTTTTTCCACCTGAGGTATCATTGAGCCCTGTGTTCGATTTTGGAATGGTTGAAACCATTTTTTTGGAAGACTCCATAGCACTAGAATCAGCAGCGATAGAGCCTGCCATTTTACTGGATTTATACAAAGCGTTCAACAACCGAGTTCCATCATTGCGACGTCCATCGTTGGCATACATTTCGAAGAATTCCAATTTTGCACTTTTCTCCACCAAATCTTCCATACGACGGGGATTGTCAACACCCGGCAATTCGACACTGATGCGTCCACCATCAATTTTTTGAATGGTAGGCTGTGTAACATTGGATTGATTGATGCGTTTTTCAACCACTTCGTATACCCTGTCAACTGCAGAATTTGTCTCTGTTTTAAGGTAAGTGATTACATCACCCTCTGAACTGCTGCTTTGGATAACGCCCTTGTTACCTTTGGCAAATAAGTTGGCTATATTTCTACCTGGATTGATTGATTTAAACTGGGCTACAAATGACTCAATAAAATCCTCTCCCTCGTCACGAACTATACTATTGGCTTCTGCAATAGCCTGGTTCAGGTCCTTGTCTTTGGAGTCATTTGAAAGCACCCTGACCACTGCCCCTTTGTCTACTTCTAAAATCACGTTCATGCCACCCCGCAAATCCAATCCAAGATTAATTTCTCGTTGTTTGCATTCAAAATAGGTGTATCCCGCAAGTCCCAAACTATAAATTTCTTTGCTGCCTAAACTATCAACATACCTTCGGTAGGCCTCTTTTGAGTCAAACCCTTTTTTGTTTTTGGCTGCTTTTTCAGAGAATGCCTTGGCTCTTTTTTCAAATCCTTGGGTTTTCCAAGTAAACGATAATTGAAACAAGCAAGCTAATGCCAGAACAATTGAAAATCCTACAATGGTTTTACTGCTTTTCATCACTATTTATAATGTATCCAAAATTATGGAAGCGCGAAAATAAGGAAAAAAAACAAGTTAAAATACTTAAGACGAAATGCCTTGTAAATTTTCTAGCAATAATGCAAGCTCCTTGGCAGAATGTAGCTTCATACAATGAAAGTGTTTGCGAGGACAGACCTCGTGTCCCAGTTTAGAACAGGGATGACAAGACAAATTTTGCGGCAACAAATGCAATACCCTCCCATCTTCCTCAGTGATTTTCCAATCGGGTGAAAATCCCAATCCTGGATGTGTATTGCCCCAAATAACCAAAACAGATTTTTTATAGGCCCTCGCTATGTGCGTAAACCCTGTATCTCCACCGATGGCAAACTGGCAATTCTCAATATACTTGGCAGAGGCTTGCAAAGACAATTTTCCGACACAATTCATTACTCTTTCGGGCAACAAGGCTGCTAATTCTTGGGCCAAGGTGTAATCTGCCTCACCACCGATAAGGACGATGGGCAAAGGAGTGGAACTGAGTGCGCGAATCCAAAGGTCTTTGGGAATTTTCTTGGTTGTATACGTGCCCCCTAAAATAGCCACCAGATAAGGCTTCACTTGCACAATATTGTCTTCAATTTCAACCCTATAACTGGGCAATTCAATGCCTTGCTTATCGGGGAAAACCCCCAATGGAAATGCGGTTTCCCAGTATCGATCACAAACATGGTTTACCTTAAAACGTGCCCATTTTGTAATGACAAACAGCCACCGTTGAATACTTTTTTTGTTGTAGGTATAATGTGGGACGCTCCACAAAGACAATTTTACGAATAATGATCGCCAGTTGCGCTGTAAATCAATCACGGCATCGAATTGTATTTCTTGCAATTGGGGAATGAGTTTTGCCTCTCCCAAATTCCAAATTGTATCAACACTATCCAATCCCTCCAACAATGATGCATACACCGATTTGGTCAGCACATGAATTTCGGCAAAGGGCAACTGATTTTTAAGTCCGCGCAATACAGGGGTGGTTAAAACCAAATCACCAATCGAACTGAAGCGAATAACCAGAATTTTCATTGTTTCAATTTTATATCTTGCGATCTAAAAAATAGCATCCTTGAACCAAATCCTATTTTCTGCTGGCAAGATACGCTTCAAATTCGGGCAATGACAAGGCATTGAGCGTCAAACCTGTCTCCAAGCCTCCTTTTCGTCCAGAGAATACTCCAAAATGCATGTCTAAATAACCCATTTTGTGGTGGGCGTCTGGATTTACAGAAACCATTACACCTTTCTCCATGGCATAATCGATATGTCTCCAATCGATATCTAGGCGATAGGGATTGGCATTTAACTCAATGGCAACATTGTTATGGGCACACGCATCAATGATTGTTTTATGGTCTATTGGATACGCTTCTCGCATCAGCAATAATCTTCCCGTTGGGTGTCCAAGAATTGTTGTAAATGAATTTTCGATGGCAGCAATGAGACGTTGCATTGCCTTCTCCTGACCCATGTTCAGATTGCTGTGTACAGAGGCCACAACCAGATCAAATTCGGCCAGTAAATCGGCTTCATAGTCTAAATCTCCATTCCCTAAAATATCACTTTCAATGCCTTTAAAAATTTTGAATGGCCACAATTTTTTGTTCAGTAATTCAATCTCCTCAAACTGATTCCAAACGCGTTCTACAGACAATCCATTGGCATAAAAAGCGGTTTTTGAATGGTCGCAAATTGCCAGATACTCCATTCCCAAATTCATGGCATACTCTGCCATTTCTTCCAATGAATTTAGACCATCACTGTAATTGCTGTGGTTGTGGATTACACCCCGTAAATGGGCGTATTGCAGTAATTTTTCTTCATCTACAGGGCGTTCAAATTCTCGCAGCCCTTCACGCCGCTCTGGCAATATATAGTGGATTCCTTTTGATTTGTATGTCTCTTTTTCAGAACCACACCAATTGGCGGAAAAATAATCGAGTTTTTGAAGGTGCAGCGGAGTTGCCGAAGTTTCAAACCACATTCGATCAAAATCATCCTCCAAAACGACCAAAATATGCGCCTGAAATCCCAACTCGTGGCGCAGAATTCCCGAAATATTCGACAAAAACCAAGTGCCAATGCAGGGTAACCTATCTAATTCTTCGGCCTGCAAGGGGGTATTTTCGGGTTCGTTGTTAGGGGTATTGTTTTTAGTTTGTTTGCTTGCTGGGGTTGGATTGGCAATTGATTTCGCTGTATTTGCATGGGATGAGTGGTTTGGCCATAAAGACGTGCCTATTTGCTCGAAGATATTGACCGTAGAAATAATTTCAAGTGTCTCGACAATGTCCGAAAATCTCCGATACGTCCCAGTGAATTCAAAACGCGCTTCTGAAAAAGTATTGCGCAACCCGGCCAATAATTCTTCTGCATAAGGCATCAATCGTGCAAAATGAAATTTTCCCGCAGAACCCATCAAAAACTCAATCGAATTTTGGATACTTGTTTGTGTTTTAAAACCAAACCCAGCAGCCGATATCAATCTATTCTGCCTACAGGCATCCAACAATTCCTCAACTGTTTCGATGCCCATTTCTTTCCAAATCACCCCCACTTTTTTAGGGCCAAGTCCTTTTATTTTCAATAGTTCAATCAACCCGGGAGGGGTCATTTGAAGCAGTGCATTGAGGGCTGGAAATTGACGCGTATTGACATATTCCACAATGACATGAGCGACATTTTTACCAATACCTGAAATGGCCAGTAATTGATCCAATGACAAGGATTCAATCGGCTCTTTGAACTTGCGAAGTGTAAATGCGCTCGCAGAGAAAGCATTGTATTTGAATGGATTTTCCTTGTGCAACTCAGCCAAATTTGCGAACAAAGTTAGGGCTTTAACTATTTCTTGGTTATCCATTCCCGCCCTGTTTATCCGACACAGCGGCTCCTTGAATTATATTCAATAACTGATTGGCAACCCATGCACTCAAGGCAACTCCCATTCCACCCATTCGAACAGCCAAAAAAATACGCCTGGATTCTTGTCGAATAATGGGATTCCGGTTTTCATGCATTCCCATAATCCCAGACCATTCATACTGGAAGCGTATGGCTTGTCCGGGCAAAACCACACGCTCCATATAGTCTTTGATATACGTTCGTATTTTATCGGTAACCCGCATTTCTGTGGTTTTTTCCTCTAAGAAATCTTGGTTGCGTCCACCACCGATTAGAATACGGTCTCCAAGCGAGCGAAAATACAAGTATCCTTTGTCTGCATGATAAATGCCGTTTAAGGGTTGTTTTGACAAGACCTCTGTCACAAAAACCTGTCCTCTTGCAGGATTAAGATCAATGGTTGGCAATAATTTCTGGGTAAACCCATTGGTGCATATAAGCAATTGTCGGGTGCGAATGGGCATAGAATTCGGGAGGCATATTTCAACCCATTCGGAAGATTCGCTGAAAGACAAAACCTGCATCCCTTCATACAATTCTACCCCAATACGCAAAGCATCTTCACGGATACAACTGTAAAGTTGGTGGGTTAATACAGATCCCTCTAATGGAGAAGATATGGCGGTTTTCAATACCCGCATTCCTGTTTCTATTGGATTTGACACATGGTATGCATCGGAATTGTGTACTGTTTTTAATTCCTTATTGAGGAAGTCTAATCTTGATTCAATGGCTGCGAATTCATCGTGTTTTTCGGGCAAAAAAACCTCCATTCCACCGCAGGGTTCATATCCAATGGCCAATGAGCCGTATCGTTCCCGTAAAATCTGAATTCCTTGGTAACGTTTTTCATACAATTGGAGGGCTTCGGACAATGAGGTTCTCTCTATTTCATCAAGCATTTCACCCGCACTCCCAAAACAGGCAAATCCGGCATTTCGCAAACTTGCAGCATTGCCGATGGCATGAGAATCCAATACCATTACTCGCTGTTTTGGATAGGTTTCTTTAATTCTACGTGCCGATTGCAAACCCACAAACCCTGCACCAATGACAACCCAATCCGCTTGACCAAAGCCTTGTTGTTCCCAATAGCTGAAAGCGTTCATTGCTTTTTAACACTCGTTTAAATAGGTAGCAATACTTGTATTATATGGCTCAGAAAAAGCCGCCATAGAACCCCAAGTACTGCCATTTACCCTAAGCACTTGCTCTGTCATTACGGTTCCAATACGCAGGGCTGGCACCTTCATGCGCAAAGCCATTTTTAAGAGTATATCAAGAGACTCTTGCGCAACGGAAACCACGACCCTCCCTTGTGATTCTCCAAATAAACCCGCGTCTAAACGAAGGCCTTTTTCGGTGACAATATCAAATCCTTTTTCTCCTGAGGCAGCGCTTTCAAAGCAAGCCACAAAAAGTCCGCCCTCACTCACATCATGGGCAGAAAGAACACATTGGGTTCGGGCAATTTCTGCTAACAATTGATGCAATGCAAATTCTTCCTCGAGGTTGAAATACGGACACGGTGATTGTAAAATGCCTTTGATTTTAACCACATACTGAGAACAGCCCAAATCGTTTTGGGTCGAACCCAAAAGAACAATGGCATCCCCTGCGTTCTTAAAAGGAATACTCATTCTGTGCCCAGGCTTTTCGACAATGCCTACCATACCAATGGTGGGTGTAGGAAAAACTGCTTGCCCATTCGAACTTTGATTATAGAAACTCACATTCCCTCCAGTAACCGGGGTATCAAACTTTCTACACGCAATTCCCATCCCCTCGATCGCACTCTTAAATTGAAAAAATACTTCTTCATTATAGGGATTTCCAAAGTTTAAGCAATTTGTGATTGCTGTAGGAACCGCACCCGAGCAACGAATATTTCGCGCCGCCTCCGCAACAGCAATTTGGGTTCCTATATTTGGGTCTGAATATACGTAGCGGCTATTGCAATCTACGCTTAATGCCAAACTTTTATCTGATCCTGCGATTTTGACAATGGCCGCATCGCTCACAAGATTGGTAGACTCATTGATGGTACCTACCATGCTATCATATTGCTCATAAATCCAGCGTTTCGAAGCGATATTAGGCTCTGCACATATTTTAAAAGCAACCTCACAGGCTGTTTCGTTGGTAAGATCTTCGAGAGAATGAAGCGAGAATTGGCGAATCAAATCAAAATATTGGGGTTCTTTCCAAGTTCTGCTATACACCGGTGCTCCCCCACCCAAAACCAATGATACGGCAGGAATATCAGCCTCCAACACCCCATTCATAAAGTATCGAACACGTTTTGTATCGGTTACTATTCCAATGTGTGCAAATGTTAAATCCCACTTCTCAAGGACAGCTTCAACGGCAGATTCTTTTCCTTTTTCAATGACAACCAACATGCGTTCTTGGCTTTCGCTTAACAACAATTCCCAGGCCTTCATATCCGATTGACGCATTGGAACTTTATCAAGCCACACATCCATTCCAACATCTGTTTTTGCGCTCATTTCACTGGTTGAACAAGTGATACCTGCGGCACCCATGTCTTGCATTCCTATAACCGATCCAGTTTCAATGATTTCCATACTGGCCTCTAAAATAAGCTTTTCCCAAAAAGGATCTCCAACCTGAACCGAAGGTAAATCTGCAATACTGTCTTCACTCATGTCTTTCGAGGCAAATGCAGCACCGTGTATACCATCCTTACCAGTTGCAGAGCCAAAAATATAAACAGGATTACCTGCAGGACCCGCGCCAGCAGAAATACTCTTGCCCACTTCCACAATGCCGACACTCATGGCATTGACCAAATTGTTTTGTTCATAGCAATCATCAAAATACACTTCGCCACCGACGGTGGGAATTCCAAAGGCATTGCCATAATCACCGATACCCTTTACAACCCCCTTCACCAACCATTGGGTTCGATCCGAGGCGATATTTCCAAATCGCAGAGAATTCATCTGGGCAATGGGTCGGGCCCCCATAGAAAAAATATCTCGGTTTATTCCACCCACACCTGTTGCAGCACCTTGATAAGGCTCAATAGCACTCGGATGGTTGTGGCTTTCAATTTTGAAACAACACGCCAATCCATCCCCTATATCAACCAAACCTGCATTTTCATCTCCTGCCTCAGCAAGTATTTTAGAACCCGATTTTGGCAATTTTTTTAACCATGTTATTGAATTTTTATAACTGCAATGTTCACTCCACATTACCGAATAAATAGAAATTTCTGTAAAATTGGGCTGTCGACCCAAAATATTACAAATCATATTAAATTCTTCTTCCAATAATCCCAATTGCTTGGCTTGATCTAGGATAGTGGGTTGGTTTACCATGGATCACAAAATTACAAAAGTCATGAATGGAGATAAAAAAACTTTTGGACAGTTTTTACCCCGTTTATTGACCAAAATTTCTCAGCGAATCAAGTTAATATTACCAAAAACAGTTTTACGGCGAATTCGATCACCGGTTTTTAATTCATATCTAAAAACATATGAATATAAGCCTGCTTGGCAAATATCTCCTTTGTAATAGCCATCCCATTCGTAGGAGTTGGCAATACGACTATCAAATACCATCTGTCCCCAACGGTTGTAGACTTGAAATAACACTGGTTTGGCTCCTTTGCTGAAAAATTGGAAAATTTCATTTCTGCCATCTCCATTGGGAGTAAAGGCGTTGGGAATAAATAAATCACAATCGCCATTCATCAAAGAAATCACAATCAAATCGGTTGCAGTTCCGCAGGCATTGGTTAATGAAACACTGAAAGTTCCTGAGGTGCTAACATAGATAGCCGTATCATTTGAGCCATTACTCCATTGAATTGTAGTATTGGGCAAAAGGGGTGCAATCAATTTAATCAAAGACCCCTGACAAAGCGTTGTATCATCTGGAAGGCTTACACTCGGCGATACATTTGTCTTGATCACAATTGTATCATCTGCAATACATCCATTATTGTTAATATTAGCCGAATATACCCCTGCTGAAGAAATACTCCGAACATTTAATTTACTGCCATCATTCCACACTATATTACCGGGAATAGCAATCACCAAATCAATACCAGCACCATCACAGAGTGTTGTATCCTTGCCTAAATTTAATTTGGGTTTGGGTGAAACCGTAATGGTTTGTGAAGATGAATCTGGACAATACAAATCATCGACAAAATAGGTGATTTTAAATACACCCGATTTGACGGGGCTAAAGGAATTTCCTGAAAAAACTGAACCATAGAATTTACCTCCGGTGGTAATGGGCGTGAGGGTGATTGGAGTAATGCCCTCACACACCGAGGATGGCAATCCACTAAAAGTTGGGTCAACATTTGCCTTCACACGCACGTATACTGTATCGATACCAGAACACCCATCAGCAGAAGTAGCCTCATGAATAATGGGATAATCTCCAACTGCAGTAAAAGAACGAGAAGCAGATTTCAAAACTGAAGTAATCCCGTTTCCCAAATCCCAACGGTAACTTGTCAAACCAGTGAAGTCATTGAAGAAATCGAATTTATTGCCTTTCAAACATTGAACGCTGTCGTTAATAGAGATCCCAGTGGATGGACTTGCAACAACACGAACGAACAAACTTGTCGTATCGATACATCCTGTATTCTTGTTGTCGTAGAGAGTCTCGCTCCGATAAAAAATACGATATTTCCCGGGTTTTGAATAAAACTTGCTTGGATTTGGTATGGTTGCGCTGTCTTTTGAAGAAAAAAACCAAGTGCGTATATACGCGCATTTCGGGATTTTTGCCAATTGGGTATTGTCATCAAATTTGAATAAATGACCATCAAAACACTGGACAGTATCATTGTTTTTCTCAAAAGCTTTGCTCACAGGTCTGGGTACAATAAAAATTGATTTTGTAGAAGTAAAAATATCCGAACATCCCAAAGAGGGTGAAGCCTGAATAGACACTGAGAAAGACCCGCCTTTCATAAAGGTATGACTGACATTTACACCCGTATCTTGAAAACCATCTCCATAAGTCCACGTGTATTTAATCCAACCAAAATTGGCTACACTGCTGTTTTTAAAAGTCACCTTATTGCTTTTCTCACAGCTATCAGCAGTGGTACTGAAAGTAAAACCCAATGATAAAGCTCCAGTAGTGAAATTCAAGCTCACGGATTTGGAGGTTAAATAATCTGGATCAATCCCATCATGTTCAAAAACCGTTGCATAATATTTTGTATTGGTTTTGAGATTCGTGATTAAACAATTGTTGGTAATGTTGTTAAACACCACGAAATTGCCCGAACCCAACTCAGATCCAAGACCAAAATTTGAGTTGCTTAAGTAATTAGATTTGTCTGACGGACTGCTATTTACAGCAGAAGCTTCTTTCAGTAAAATAATATGCCATGTCCCATTTCCGCTCGTCCATGTCAGTTGGGCAGAATTACAAGTTATTGTTCCTACTTTCAGATTACTAGAGGGAACAGTGGGTTCGGATGCCCAGGCAGATGGAATAAACAAGAAAAAAAATAATGCAAAAATTAAAAGTTTATGGGGCATCGCTAAACTAAATGATAACACGAAATTACTACTTGTAGACACGCTAAACAACCAAATCGTTGTATGGGTATAAAAATTATAGCTTTTTATACTTTTAATTGATGTGGTTAACTTTTAGATTGATGCATATTATATTTATCACATCTTCGCACACAGAAATTCTTTGTTCATGGCAATCAAAAGACGAAAACCCAGTTTATGGCCTAGTGTCTTATCCCTCTCATCGGTGATGTTTATGCTTGGATTATTGGCATTTTCATTGTTTGGATTTAAGGGATTAAGTGAACATTTAATGGAAAGTTCAAGTATTGACATCTATTTTACTGATGGTACTACCCAATCACAAGTATTGCAAATTGAAAAAAACATCCTCAAAGAGCCCTGGGTAAAAAAAACACAGTTTATAAGTCCAGCAGACGGGGTAAAGGAAATGCGCGATAAATACGATCCCGAATTTCTTTCCTATGCTGAATCAATTTCATTGCCATTGAGTTTGGAGATATATCCTAAAGCAGAATATGCAAACATCACCTTCATTGACCGCGAATCAAAAAATCTGCGAACAAGACCCCGGGTTGAAGATGTAATTTATCAGCGCAATTGGGTAGAAAATATGACCAAAAATGTGCAGCGATTGCAAATAATTTTTGCCATTGCCAGCATCATTTCATTGTTTATTGCAATCACCTTAATCCAATCTTCAACCCGCCTGAGTATTTTTGCCAATCGCTTTTTGATTAAAAGTATGCAGCTGGTGGGTGCTACAAATTCTTTTATCGTGTGGCCCTATGTTGTAAATTTCATTCGTTATTCACTTTTTGCAATTCCAATCGCCTTGGGTTTCTTGTTGATGATTTTTTATGGCCTGCCCTATTTATTTCAAGAATTTGCCATTATCGCCGATTTTACCCAATATATTACCACGTCTCAATTGTTGCTTATTTGTGTGTCTGTGGCGTCATTTGGAGTGATTTTATCGGTCATTAGCAGTTGGTTGAGTACCCAGCATTATCTTCGCAGTAAAATTGAAAATTTATACTAATCTTATGGCATTAAATCCACAAAAAGTAGCGGTAAACCATCTTAATCCAATCAAAAAAGTGGCGACAAACCCAAAAAGCTCAACGTCTACTTCAACACAAGAAATGTTGTTCTCCAGAACAAACTACCTTTTACTGTGTCTATCCGTTTTGATTCTGGTGATTGGGTTCTATATTATGTCGGGATCGGAAGACATCGACAGCTTCGAAAAACTGACAGTGGCTCCCATTGTAGTAATATTTGGCTTCATTGTAGGAATTGTTGCCATATTTTTTCGTAAAAAAACGGAGTAGTTATGACTTGGATAGACAACCTCATTCTCAGTTTGGTCGAGGGGTTGACTGAATTTCTGCCGGTAAGCAGCACTGGGCACCTCATGATTGCCCGTCATTTTTTGGGAATGTCTGCTACAGAAAATGAAACGTTTTTGATTGCAATTCAGTTTGGGGCCATTCTCAGTATTCTTGTGTTGTATTGGAAAAAATTCTTTTCCAGCGAGGCCAAACAACTGTATCCCATGCTAATGATTGGATTTATCCCTGCTGGCATCATTGGTTTTTTGTTTGACGACATCTTAGATTTAATGCTTCAAGCACCTTGGATCCCAGGGATTACACTCATTTTTTTTGGTATCGTATTGCTTTATTTGGAACGAATTTTCCCTCCGGGAGACAAAAAAATTGCGATACTCAAACCCATAGATTCCATCAAAATTGGACTCTTTCAATGCATTGCAATGATTCCGGGTGTGAGTCGTTCGGCCGCCACAATCGCCGGAGGATTGCATGCTAAGTTGTCACGATCAGAAGCTACAGAATTTTCATTTTTACTCGCTTTGCCAACATTGGCAGCAGCCGGCGGATATAAAATGCTAACCCATTGGAAAGAACTTAGCGCATCGGATATAGGGGATATTGCACTGGGAAATGTATTGAGTTTTATTACAGCATTCTTCGCCGTGCGCTTCTTTATCAATTTTATCAAAGAGAAAGGTTTTGCATTTTTTGGATACTACCGCATCGTTCTTGGAAGCCTATTTCTTGCCTATTGGTTTTTACTACAATAACCATGGCCATTTTGAATCGCAAGGCGATATTTACCCGTGCCCATTCAATATTATGTAAGCGTAAAGGGTTCATTATCACTCTTATTATAGAATTGTTATTGGGCATTTCAGGAACCCACGCACAGTCTATTCAGCTGTGCAGACTAAAATACAATGGGGGTGGCGATTGGTATAGCAGCCGAACAGCGCTCAACAATTTGTCGGTCTATGCAAACAACCAAATTCAAACACAGTTATTGCCCACCGAGGCGATAGCCGAGGTGGGATCGGTCGATATTTTTCAATATCCTTTTTGTTTCCTGACTGGTCATGGAAATATTGTTTTCTCTCAAGATGAGGCGCAAAATTTGCGTACTTACCTGATTAGTGGTGGATTTTTGCACATCTGCGACAATTTTGGATTAGACCCCTTCATTCGGAGAGAGATGAAAAAAGTATTTCCCGAACTCAGTTTCGAATTGGTCCCATTTTCACACCTGGTCTATAAAAAGCCCTATGATTTTCCCAATGGCTTGCGTAAAATTCATGAACACAGTGGAAAAGCACCTATGGGTTATGGCCTGTTTTGGGAGGGAAGACTACTCTGTTTCTATGATTACGAATGTGACTTGGGCAATGGTTGGGAGGATGCTGAGGTGTATAAAGACCCTACAGAAATAAGGACAATAGCCCTAAGAATGGGGTGCAACCTTATTTACCATGCCCTCATGTCAAAATAAAAGAAAATACCGCTGCGTTGAAAACATTCAGTTTCAATGACTACCACGAACAACTTGCCAAACAAAATTCCCCGTGATCTCAGAAAACCCTGAGAATTGCCCATAAAGGAGAACAATTATTTAACCTCTCTTATCCAAACTTGCGGTACGACAGACTCAAAATAATAAATCCCTTTATTCGCATCTTTTTCATTTTCAAAATCTTTCATGAAAACATAAAAACTCTTGTTACTGGGATCAAATATTTTATACGAAACAATACTCTTTAAGTATAAGTCTTTGATTTGTTTATTGGCCTTTGACTCTGCGCTGTGAAGCCCCGCAACAAGATAATATCCCGGAAGGGGTTTTGCTTTTTCAAGGGCGGGAAGTTTGATTCCACTGGTATCCTTTCCAAATCCAAATGCCCGTAAATCTTCGATTTTGGTAACAACAACCTCTTGTTTTAGATTTTGAGAATGAAGGTCTGTTTTGTCTTCAGAATTAGCATTGTCTTGATCGCCATTGCTCTCCAAATTTGAATCGTCTTCTGCACTGCGTTTTCCTCCGCCCAAAGCAGAGAATCCAATAAAAGTGTGGAACTCGTGAGACGGCCCCAAGATATTGCGCTGGCCCCCACTGGGTGTATTGTAAGAATAGGAAACCTTGATGTCTGATTGGGGAGAAAAACCCAAATTTGCACCTATCTGTCCCAAATCATTGCCACCAATTCCAAACCAAAATTTTTCTTGAAACCAAGCAGTGGCGTTATACTGAATACGAAAATAATCAAAATTGTAAGCTGATACATACAAAGCAGGTTTTAAAACAATGTCCTTGCCCATATCAATTGTATAACCAAACAATACACTGGCCTGGGATTGCAGCGCGTATTTGGCAGAATAGCTGTAATAGGTATACTCAAAACGGGGCTTTGAAAGGCGAGAAATTGCAATGCCACCAAACCATTTTTCTCCATTGACAAATGCAGATGCACGCAAATCTGCACGGGTTACTGGAGGTGTCAAAAGCAAAGACTTAACAATGGGGTCGTTGCCACTAATAAAGACAGCTTTACTCATATCGAAATTTTGAGAAAGCAACCCAACACTCATTCCCAAGTTTAAATTGGTACTGCCTACAATGGGAAAGGAATACGCATAGGTTGCATAGGTATTGTGCATTTCAGAGAACCCAACCCGTTCACGCATGTAATACAATCCATATCCAGTATTTTTGGAAGGAACTGGCATATTCACATTGAATACCAAAGATTGGGGTCCACCCGGAACGTCAGCAAACATTCTGTTATATAACAAAGTGGTATGCCCTTGCTTATGGGTATTCATTGCCGCAGGATTAATAAGCGAATAATCCATATAAAATTGATCGATTTTGGCGCCCATTTGTGCACCAGCACTACCAATAAAAAGGGCAACGGAAGATAAGATTACAATTTTTTTCATGGTTTCTCTTAGCGTATTACTTGGATATACCCTCTAATTTCTTGACCTGTGTAGCGGTTTTTCATATAATAAAAATAAATCCCTGGGGGTAATTCGTTTCCATCTGAATTGAGGGCCTTCCAATCATTTTTGTAGTCATTGGTCTGGAAGACCGGTTTGCCTTGGCGATCGCTTATTTTAATATCAAACAGGAAAATATCGGCCAATTCGCTTAGATCCCAAAAATCATTCTCATTGTCCGAATTCGGTGTTATAATATTCGGGATACGCAGCAATGGTGGATCTATGATGGTCACAACGACAGAATCATTGTCTGCACAGCCATTCGAATCGACACCAGAAACATAATAGGTTGTTTTTTTCAATGGCCTTGCTATAACCAAGGATCCCGAATCAATATCCAAAGTCCCATCATTGGGTCTCCACTTGAAAGTTAATGCTCCTTTGGCGGTAAGTTGTACCTTTTTACCCCTGAAAATTGTGGTGTCCGAAAATACCATAATATTGGCTTGGGGGAATGCCTTTACCTGAACAGAATCTATACTTGAACAAATACCCGAACTAGCCTTTACTTTATACCAACCCTTGCCATAAAATTTGTGCGAAGGATTCATACTATTGTCTACCAACCATTTTATGGTATCCCCCCCACTGGCAGTAATGTCGATAGAATCCCCTTTACACAGGGGCATACTACCCAAATAAGAGAAATTTAAAATTGGCCGTTGAATAAAATTGAGATTCTGTGTATTCGTGTCGCTACAACCCAAATTGTTGGTCACAATATAAGAAACAACTTGTGGGCCACCGCTTGAATAATATTGTTTGAATGGCGCTTTACCAGTGCGTTTTGCAAAACCAAAATCCCATTTACGGACAGTTATAGGACGCGATGATTTTGTGGCAGTATCATAAAAAGCAATGGAATCAGGAACACAAATTCCACTGTGGTAAAATTTGGCACTGGGGGAAGGATTAACCAAATATCTATTACTGGCACTGTCGGCACAACCAAAAACACTCCATCCATAAAGCTTTACCCGATACTGTCCCGAATCCAAAAAACTATATTTGGTTGAAGTGGCCGGCGATTCTGACTTCCCATTTCCCCAATACCATGCAGATTTTGCAATTGTGTCAAGGGGATCAATGGCAACAGAAAAAGCAAATGAAAAATTGTTATTTCTAAAACATTGAATCGAATCATTGGGGCGAATACTGGTATCCAGACCAAATCGAACTATTGGCAAATAATGAGACATTACATTCCCCCTGGCTGAGTCTATACAACCATGACTGGTCTTGGCCAATAGCAAGACCGAATGTAATCCCGGTGATGCAAATTTAATTTTTTCAATTTTATTGAAATACTGCAGGGTTGAATCAAACAACCAGTTATAAGATGTCGTAAGCTCAAGGGATGCCGGTAATTGCGCGATCCGAGAAATTTCGGTTGAATCGCCGAAACACTTCTCTTTTACGGTATACTTGGCGACAGGATTGGGCTGAACAAAAACGGTTAAGGTATCTGTTCCTACACAACCTGAAGTCGTAAGAACCGTCAAACGCGAAACAAACGAACCCGCTTTGGCATATGTATGCGCAGCAGTATACATGGTTGTATCTATACCTCCATCACCAAATAACCATGTGTAGGTGGAAGCAAAATCTGCAGGGTCTGTTTTGGAATAATCGGTAAATATGGTTTGAACACCAAGACAAGTCTTGGATTGGGCATAATCAATTACGGGAAGAGAAAAGACAACAATGGGCTTGGTTAAAGAATCACGGCAAGCGCCTTTGGTACCTATATAATTAGAGTAGGAGATTAGTTTGACATTATACACACCAGCAGCAGCATATTTTCGGCTAAATGTTTTGGATAAAGATGAAAAGCCATCACCCAAATTCCATTTTCTACTGGCGATACCATCGGGAATAGCAACCGAGCTCTGGTCATCAAAAACACTTGCCTGACCCAAACAAACATTTTTGGCATCAAATGTAGGTGTGGGCTTATCGTGAACCAAATAATCGAATGTATCGCGGGAAATGCAATTATTGGAACTAGTCACCCTTAATATGACCTTAAATACACCTGCATTTGAATAGGTATATACTACAGACTTTCCACTTTTTGGAGATGGCGATGACAAATCACCCAAACTCCAACTCCATTGATTGATCGTTTCTGGGGAAGTAATTTGGGAAAAATCGGTAAAAGTCGTTGATTCTCCAATACACACATTTGTGGCTTTCCAAAAAATATCAGGAGATGCATAAATCAATACGATTTGTACCCAAGAATCGATATAACTGTCGTCATTTAAAATTTCTAATGCAATGCGGTATGAACCAGGTCCAGAAAATTTATGCACAGGATTGGCGCTACTAGAGGTATTGTTCGCCGAAATTGGATCGCCGAAATTCCACTTATAATATAGAATTACACTGTAACTTTTTGACAGATTGACGAATTTTAGGGTGTCGTTTGAACATCTGCCCGAATATTTAAAGGCCGCAAAGGCATCCTTACTTCCCAAGACATTGTACCCAGATTTTCTTTCCGTAGTAGTTAATGTGGTTTTGTTTGCGAGGGTAAAAATACCCAGTACATTAAACCCAACGGTGGTCGCAATCTGACCTTTACGAACTGCACTGCCTAAACCCCCAAAATCGGTCCATGAATTCGTCCCAGAATACCCAATTACCCTCAAATTCACATTGTCATACACCCCATCATCAGCAACAATTGTATCGTATCGGAGAGTGACGGTAAATGCAGAACTATTGCTCGCATTGGCAGGCAATGTACCCCCTTGAAAATACGACATGTCAGAATAATTTCTGATTCCCGTGGGCAAAGAACCCGAATTTGAGGCCGCTCCAGAATACATTTCAAACCAATAATACGTGAGGGTATTGTTTGATTTGGTAAAAGAAACTTTTACAGCACGGAAGTCACTTCCCTTTCCAATAGGAAAATCTATTGTTGTAGAACCACTCGCAAGTCCGAAATATATTCTACCATCCACATAACTTCCCTTATTTCCTGCAGTCATAATACACCCAGCCAAAACCCGAAATGCATTCAATGAAGATCCAATTTTGACAAGCCCATTGTTCAGAACCAAAGAATCTTTGACATTGAATGACTTTTCATTGGAATTCCCATCTATTTTGAGGGTAATGCCTGCAGAACTCATATTGACTACATTTACCCGAACACTATCGACAAAAAATTGTAAACTCTTGGTTAGACGAACAGTTTCTGCATAATATCCTGTACCAATATACACTATATCATTGGCGCTAGCCAGATTGGTAGCGGCCAATATGGTGAGTTTCGCTTTAGCAGCAGTTGTACCAGCATTGGCGTCATCGCCCGATTTGGAAACATAATAACTCGTAGCAGATGCAAATGGATATACCACAAACAAGAGCAGAAATAAGGCGATGCTGAATTTAAAACTAATTGTGTTTAAGTTAGATTTCATATGCTAAAGAATGTTTACTTTTAAAGTAGACGCCATAATAACATTTTACGTTGGCTAAAATTACAGTTGTAGAGATATTCTGACAAAAAAATAACAAAGCCTACGCATTTATTTACATTAAAAAGGGAGGTCACTGTCGTCAAAAGGTCCATCTTCAGCAGCTTCCAAAGTGTTGGGAGGCATTGTGGCGACTGGTGCTGAAGATCCTTGATCTACAGCAGAAGAACTAGATTGTTTGCTTATATTCCATGCGCGAATGTCCGTATACCATCGACCCAGATATTCACGACTTTCGATGTCTACAGAAATTGAAACTTCATCGCCATCCTGCACATTAAACTTCGCAATTTTATCGCCCCACAGATTAAAACATACTTTTTTGGGATACTGACCCGGAACTTCAATGATGTATTCTTGTTTTTCCCAAGTGGACCCATTTTTGGCATTCCCTGTTTGTTTGGGAAGCGATTGAACAATTTTTCCAGTGATTTCCATGAAACAAATGTATTTTTTTAAAATTGAATTTAATCCACATTAAGGACCTTCTTGTCCACTTGCAGGCTTCAAATCATCAATTTGTAATTTGCGCAACACCGTTTTGGGGGTTACAAGTTGAATTGTGCCAAATTTATAATCAAAATTGATGCGTACACCCCACATGTAAATTCTTTGAACGCTGTAGAATGAAAAATCTTTGCCCTTGGTTTGGGTAATAAAATCTGTTTTGGGCATAAAAGGGTTGTCGAGTCCAAAACCAAATCCCCCCTTGTCTTGGTTAAATCTGTATTTAATACCCACCATGTGATAAAACCAATTGGTTGCAGAACCTTGAAGACTAAATGTAGGGGCATTAAATCTACCCCAGCCCTCTATTTGCAATGTTTTGCTTAATTTAAAACTGGACCGCAAACCAGCATTATAACTGAGACCTTGGTTCCTTATACCAGATAAAATACCCGTATCGATTCTGCTTCTAATATCTACCCACCCCAAGCCACCATTAAAATTGATTGTCCAATCGTTGCCACGGATTTTCCCCTTTAGACTGAGGTTTACATCAATCCCAGTGGTAAAATTGACACCTATATTTCCATAGGTTGTTCGGTAAACCTTGTCTGCTCCAACCTCGCGTATTGTCTCAATTGCATTGCCAATTCTGCGGTGAAAGAACACCAAGCCGATCCCCCCGATTTGGGTATAATTGCCAGTCGAAATCTCAAAATTATTAGACATTTCAGCATTCAAATAGGGATTTCCCGTAAGCGTATTTAAGGGGTCCGAAAAATTTGTATACGGATTCAAATAAAACAAACTCGGGCGTTGAATTCGTTTTGTAAAACTTGCACGAACAAACCCACCCGACCCTATTTTTCGGTTTATGTTTATGTAAGGAATAACATTTTGGTAAGGCATTCCTGAATAACTATCCTTGATGGGCATATACAAAACGCCACCAAATTGGGTCGCCTCATAACGGGCTCCAACTTTCATAGAATAATTGGCATTATAGGTGAGTGCAAATTGACTGTAAATACCTACTATATTTTGAAAATAGTCAAATTGATTGTTTCGATCGGCGATCGATGTGTAAACAAAATTGCGATAATCAAAACTGTCAAAATCATACACACTGTTGACTTTTCGAAGGGTTGTTTTTAACCCTGATTCCCATATTGTTTTTTGGCCCATCGGTTCTGAATAATCAAATTGGAAAGACAACTCGTTGTTTTTGCTTTTGTTTAAACTTTTTTCTTTTCTTGTCTCAAGTTGAATGGCGTTGTTGCGCAACAGAGAATAATCTGCATCGTCTTCACTGCCAGAAAATTGTAAAGAAATACCATACTCACGGTCTTTTTTATCGCAAGTTCTTCTATAGTCAATATTGATGTCTACGCCAAGCCCTACCGTCAAATTGGTAGTGTGTTGATTCCATAAAAAAAACAGCGGTTCGTTTTGTATGCCCGTATAGGTATTGTATTTATTGTCAGAATTCCTGAATCTGCTATTGACATTGGCTGCGAACGTGATGGCAGATTTTTTATTAAATTGATGGTCGGCACTCAAGCTAAGTCGAGGACCCCCACCCCAATTCTTTACATTGTTGTTTTGTTTCAACTCGAACGCCTTCCCTTCAATAGCATTCATTCTGTCCGTTTTCCCAGATCCCCAAGAACGCCAAAAATATCCACCCAAACGGAAAGAAAATGTATTGCTTCCTTTTAGAATAGATACATCCCCGCCAAAATTCGCACTACGGGTTCCCAAGCCTGAAGTGAGAGAACCCGTTTTACCTTGTATTTTAACCTGCTTCATAATAATATTAATAATTCCTGCACTGCCTTCTGCATCATATTTTGCCGAGGGGTTTGTGATAACTTCTATTTTATCAATCCCTTCCGAAGGCAGAGCCCGAAGTGCATCCGAAACATTGCCAGACATCATTCCAGAAGTTCTGCCGTTGATTAAAATTTTGATATTTTTACTTCCACGAATCGAAGCATTGCCATCCATATCGACTTCTACCATCGGAACCTTGGCCAATAAATCGGCTGCTGAGTATCCTTTAGCGTTAATGTCTTGGGCTGCATTGTATACCAAACGATCAATTTTGTTCTCCACCAATGGGCCTGAACCCTGAATTTCAACTTCCTTTATAGTCTCTATGCCTTCAGCATCCTTTTGAATAAATATGTTTCCACAGCTGAAATTCATTCCATTCTTGGTTAATTGAATTGTATCATCAAAAAGAAAAAAAGGATACCCTACAGCCGAAAATTGGATTCTGTAAAAGCCCCCAATTTTTGTATGCAGTAAAAAATTTCCCAATGAGTCCGAAAACTGTCTGGATAGAATGTCGGATGAATCCAATTGCAGTATCTCAACTTGCACCAAATGCACCGGTTTTCTCGAATTTGCATCAAAAATTTTGCCGCCAATCGAATATCCCAAGTTGCCTGAATCATCGGAAATAGGCAATTCATTGAATGCTTTATGGGTACTATTCTGCGCTTTTGCAGAATATGCATACGAGAAAAGAAATGCCATGAAACAGGCTAAATATACTTTCATATCTTCAATTAGTCCCATTTATAACATACAACCAACACAAGATGTTTTGAGTTTTTTTTAGCTTTACTAATCCCAAAATAAAAATATTTGATTGCCCTTGTATATTTACTGTGGAACATCAATTCGCGCGCATGGCTTCTACCGGATTTAATCGGGCTGCTTGGGTAGCAGGAATAAATCCTGCAACGATTCCAACAAGTGCAGAAACCCACAATCCAAGTTGTGTATCACCTGCAGACAAAATCAATTCAAACCCATCGCCCATAGTCATGTGCAACAAAACATTCAATCCTTGGAAAGTAATCCACACAAATACAAGACCGATGAAGCCACCAATCAATGAAAGCCATACTGCCTCGAGCAAGAATTGAAATTGAATAAATATATGTGGTGCCCCCAAGGCTTTTTGAATGCCAATTTCTTTGGTGCGCTCTTTTACACTCACGAACATAATATTGGCCACGCCAAAACATCCCACAAGCATTGCAAACCCACCGATAACAATGCCAATATTTTGAATCTGTCCAAATAGCTCAGAAACTACTTGCGTGATCATCGTTATTTTGTTTACAGAAAAACTCGATTCTTTTCCTGGTTTAATCTTACGATATTGGCGCATCAGTTGACTAACTTCCATCGACAAGTCATCAAGTTCAATTCCGGGCGCTGCTTCAAGAACCACTTGGGCATCATCACTTTCACGATAAGAATACATCCCCAATCCAAATTTTACAGGAACAATAATTTGTTCATCTTTCGAATTATCAATAATACTCTGGCCTTCGCTTGCACAAACCCCTACCACCCTACAAACCCTATTTCCTATTCGGAGATTCTCACCTACACTGTTCCCCAATCCAAACAAATTGCTTGCAATTGTATGACCCAATATTACCACTGGCTGACCCCCCTTGCTTTCCTCTTGGGTAAACAATCGTCCATATTCAACACTAACACTCTGAATTGCAAGATACTGATGCGAAACACAAACCACATTAGCTCCCTCAAGGCTTATACCCTTTGCACTAACCTTGTCGTTTCGGGTAAATGTATATGCCACCAAAGAAGCTTTGGATATCGGTAATTTATCTTCAAGAAAAGCCGCTTCATCGGGAGAAGTAACGGGTCTACTCAAATATTTCCACCAAGGATAATTTTCAGTAAATTCATCCCAAGGCCATTTTTGAACGAACAATACATTGGTACCATATTTTGTAAATTGTTTATTGATATTCATTTCCAAAGAATGAACCAATGCATAAACAGCGATAATACAGTAAATACCGATACTGATTCCAAGAACAGACAATATACTTCGCAGTTTATTTTGCTTAATTGCGGCTATTGAAACACGAAGTGTTTCTGCTATGAATATACCGACTTTCATGGAAAATTCACCAAAATTAACCCTATCCTTTCATTATTCTCCAATGATCTCTTTGACCGGAGGTTTTTTTCGTCGAAATGTTTCAAATTCACGGCGATACACGGCTGATCCGCCTAGGGTATTTCCAGATGCGACATTATTTCCATTTGCCTGAGAGAGCATATTGCTGCTTCGGGAAAACATCTTAAGGCGCCAATTTTCATTGCGGGTATTGTATTCAAGATTGAAATTCAAAGGCACGGCTACACTGTTTACAAGCATTGCAACGGTCGGGTCATAATTTAAATCTAAACGCAATCTTTCGCTCAATTCCCATTCGCTATTTACAAAAAGTTGGGGATTTGTGCTTCCATTTTTCTGTTGTACATCATCTATATTCATTTGTATTCGTGTAGGTATCGCATATTTAGAAAATATGTCGTTCATTACTGTTGAGGCAATGGTAGAAACGCTATTTCCTGCAACACCTGCACCCCTGATTACACTCACATTGGTAGGATTTCCACTGGAGAATGAGGGCGGTAAAAAATTGCCCAATATTAACAAGGAAACAGACTGGCGAAGGGTTTCGTCTTTATCCTGCCTAATCCGCTGAATAACAGAATTTACTTCGCTATTCATACCCGCACCACCAGAAGACAACTCAGGTGCTTGCAAATCAAATGTTATCTGCGGCTTTAACAAACTACCATAAATATTGAGTGAACTCACGATGAGGGTTGCAGGAAATGTCTCTCCTTTGTTCGTGGAACCTGAGGGCATCAACTGTCTGGGAGAAATACGTTTCTCAACCCTGCCCGAAAGCGCCAAATTTGCATCAAATGGATCTCCTGACCAGGTTATTTTACCCCCTTCATCCAAGGCGATCTTTTTGGTAAGTAAATTTATTCCTGGCAATGAAAAAACATACTCCCCCGATTTAATGACGTATTGACCATTGAGATAAAAATTCTCTTTTTCATCGTATAAAATGCGAATATCTCCATTCCCCTTCCCACGGATTAAATCTCCTAGCCTTTTGTCTATTAAAAATTCGGTCTCTAATTCAGGATTTGCGCGAATCAGAATTTCAATATCACCCAAACCCGATCCATACGATTTTTTTTCTGTCTTGGTGGTTAGAATGCCAAAATGATTGCGAAATTTAATATTACCAGCAACGGAATTGTTGCTGAGGGTTGGATATAAAATAGCCAGCCTGCTATTGTTGCAAGGTGCCATATCCATCTTGATGCTTATTTTGTCAAATGGACCCGAAATACGACAGCTCCCATTGCCCCAAGCAGTTCCGTAGAAGACTGAATTGTCGACTTCTTTGGTTTGGATTAATTGCAGATTATTGGCATCATAAATAGACAAATCTAAAGCAAAATTGGCAAAATTGGTATGTTTAATTGACAGGATTGCCTTGGCTGTTCCTAGATTATCTGCACTAGAAACCAAGATCGGCTTAGAGGTGAAAAGGCCATTTGATCGCACCTGAAAATCACCATTGAAATTGTACTTTGTTTTGAGATAATCCACACCCAAGGAAACATCTCTCACCTGCACATTGCCTTGCACTATCGGATTGTTGAGGGCTCCGACAAATCTGACTCTTCCATCGATAAAACCTGATTCAGTAACAACAATACCCCTGAGAAAAGGTTGAAGAATATGTAAGGGGGTTTTGAGTGGAATGTCTAAATTGGCATCAATCTTAGAAACCTTGTCAGTCAAATCTAAATCGCCCACAATGGCAACATTCTTAAGCGGCCCTTTTCTCCCTTTGAAATTGATGCCAATGACCCCCGCATATCCTTTCTCTTGCAAATTCAAATTAAATGATCCATAATCATACCCAAGATAGCGCACATTGTTTAGATAACTTGTGCCCATCATTTTAACATCCCCCAATACACCTGCGATATTCAACTTGCCTCCCCAATGAAAATCGAGACTATCGAAAATTCCTTTAGCAAAAAATGGTTCGAGAATTTGGGGTGTTATATTTTCCATTTCCACAGAAAAAGTGTCCCGTAAGCTGGCCGAAACAATGCCATGCATATCAATAAAATTGTATGGGCTATTGAGTATAAAATTGCTCACTTTGATTCGATTTCCTCTTTCAAAACTGAGGTGCGTCCGCTTATCTAGCTGCCATGGCTCGTTGTAAATATGTATGTCAGCATACAAAATATCAGTTGGAAAGGAGTCCTTTTCTACAAAACTGTTAAAGCCCAACTTAACCCCATACTGGTCTTTGAATTCATGAATATTGATTCCGACATTCAAAATACCTTTTTCTAGTTCTCCATTAATGGCAAACGTATCGTGTTTGACTTCTCCAAATTCTGCAGATTGACTTTCCAGATTGAAACGCAGCGTTCCAGCATCATTGCTGTGTAAATCCATTGTTACACCAGCAAATTTCGACCCCCGAAATTCAAAATCTACAGGGCCTATTATCGCCTGAACCACCGAGTTTTTTGACACGATTTTTCCACTAAGATTGATAGGTCCTGTTTCCAATGTTGGCTCAACAACAGAAGAAAGCCACCCCGTTTGATTGATGTGCAAATCAAAATCCATGTCTTCTAGCAGAAAATTTTTGGGGGATTTAAATCGATTGGGCAGAAATGATGATACAAGGTATTGTCCCAAATTCTGGGCTTCAGCAATATTCCAAGCCCTAGAAATATTTCCATTAATCCAATCACCAGCAAATGTCCAGCCTTTGTTCTCGGTAACATGAAGTTGTTGATTGTTGCAAAAATATCGGGTTGCGCCATGATCAGCAACCAATTGTTGAACAGAAAAGTTGGCATTGGTATTTCCCAAATCTTCTGACCCAAAATCAAAAAAAGCATTACAAGATAGAGCCAATGGCAAACCTTCCAATCCCAATTTGTCGAACACAAGATTCGATGCCATGAGCGTTGCCTGAATTCTTGGTTTAGAATGCCAAGACAAAATACGCGCATTTGCCTCCATTGAGAATTTTGGATCGGAAAATATCGCATCCAAATCTAGGGTGTCTTGACGTGCCAAAATACGTATTGTACAGTCTTTAATTGAACGACCAATTCCACTAATTTGCTGAATATCTATTGCTAAATCGGCCTGCAAATCATTGGGTGTACTGCCAGTTCCATTTAAGGTCAAAGAGGCTTGGTTGAGTGTTACATCGAGTCTATCACCGCCTATTCTCGACAAATCAAACATCGACAAACTGCCCGATGCGCCAAAATTTGAAATGGAACCATCGTTATTAAACTGCAAAACGAAATTCCCCAAATATTCACCAGGATTTGCATCCATTAGTCCGTCAAATTTTAACCCATTAAGCGATCCAGAAAGTTTTCCCTGTACCGTATTCAAGGGGAAATTCTTCAATTGGGGAATAGAATCTAAATCCTTGAAAAGGCCAACAATATCGTCCATGGCTAGTTGCGATTCCGCAAAATCAAGTTCGTAACGCATGGCTGAAAGTGATTCCAAAGATGAAATTCGACCCACTCCTTTTAACAAAGTTTTCTGTGGGTCAGTTGCAACACTAAAATGGGTGAGTCGCAGGTTTGAAAGGGTTCCCACCGCATTTAAATCCACATGCAATGGAAGGGTGTGATTTTTAAACCATGGATTAAACGCTTGTAAATCTCCCAAAGAAATGAGGGATTTATTGAGCGAAATATTCCACCGAATACTGTCAAATATATCAGATAAATTGTCAACAGAATTGTATTTCAATTCTACCCGATTGGCGATCGTACTGTAAGGAGTTTTGAGCTCCATTTCGCTAAAAATTAATTCTTTCTCATCCAGTAGCATATTGAATCTACCTTTTGAAATTGTCAATCCGCTCCTTTCTACTCCCTGAATATGATGCACTTTTGCATAGAAAATGGGTTTCCCAAAGCCCATTGAATCAAAGTCAATTCCCAAACCACTAAAATGCAAATAGTTGGGATCAAAAAGACCATCAATGGCATCTTTTTGTTTATTAAAATACACAAAATCGCCCCCGATCAAGGACGCTTTTTGAATACATACACGCCAAGGTTTGTTGTGGGAATCCTGATTTTCCCCATCAAAATAGTCGGTTAAAAAATCAAGATTTGATCCGGATCCAATGGCATGAATACCCAGTTTTACTTTAAAATTATCAAGCCTCACATCCGACAATGTAATGACATGCTTTCTAAATCCAATACCGTATATTCTTGCATCGAGTTGTTCAAACTCAAGAAGCGTATCATGGTATAAATCAAGTATTCTGAGTTTCTCGATGTGGATATTCCCCCGAAAATCAATTGAGATATGCCCCAAATTAATATTGGTATTCAGTTCTTTCTCTAGATTCGAAACAAATCGATGGGCAAAGTAGTTTTGTATACTTTCTTGAGACAATAAAAAGGCAGCCGTCCCTATAATGAACAGAAACGAAAACAACAGCAGAAGTATAAACTTCCGTAGTTTTGTGCCAGTATTTTTCAATCTATCAAACATACTATTCAACTTCACCATTAAATCCACTTAAAATGTCACTCTCCACTATTTTGGGCATTGAAAGCAGTTGTGACGATACTGCCGCTGCGGTCTTGTGTAACGGCAAAATCCTTGCCAATATAACAGCGACGCAAACAGTACATGCGCAATACGGTGGGGTTGTTCCAGAATTGGCCTCTCGGGCACACCAAAGCAATATTATTCCCGTCATTGTAATGGCCTTAGAAAAAGCGCATATTACGATGGATGAACTGTCTGCAATAGCGGTAACCCAAGGCCCTGGATTAATGGGTTCATTGTTGGTGGGCCTCAATGTGGCAAAAGGATTGTGCATCGCAAAAGATTTGCCTTTGATTGGGGTAAATCATCTCCAAGCGCACATTGCTGCCTTATTTATAGACCGCGATATAGCCTTGCCAATGTTGTGCTTATTGGTGAGCGGAGGGCATACACAAATTGTATTTGTAAGCACACCTCTGAACACGGAAATTGTGGGTAGCACCCAAGATGATGCAGCAGGAGAAGCATTTGACAAAGCAGCAAAACTCATGGGATTGCCCTATCCCGGAGGGCCCTTTATCGACAACTATGCAAAAAATGGGAACCCATTGGCATTTGGGTTTCCCGACAGCCAAACCAAAGAATTTGACTTCAGTTTCTCTGGTATTAAAACATCATTACTCTATTTCCTCCATAAACGCATTGCGATAGACCCCCTTTTTTTAGAGGCTCATTTGGCTGATGTTTGCGCCTCTTACCAAAGACAAATTATTGTGAGTCTTATGAAGCGCTTTGAAAAAGCCATTCAACACTTCAAACCCGCCAGTATAGGATTAACCGGTGGCGTATCGGCCAATAGTGAATTGCGACAAACATTTTTGACATTGGGGAAAAAATATGCAATCCCAGCCCTCATTCCCGAATTTGAATTCTGTACAGACAATGCCGCGATGGTAGCCATGGCTGGTTATCACCAGTATTTAAATGGAGATTACACATCGCTCTCCGCATTGCCTTATAGCAGGGTAAAGCAACCTTAAAACGCATTGCCTTGAAATCAATACCCCAATTGGGGATTGAAATTTTTGTCAATGTGACTTACTGCTTACATCACCAATTTGAATATCTTCGCATTATGGCATTTAACCCAAGCCCTCAACTCATTGCTGAAGGCAACCAAAGAGCCATCGCGAGGGCAATTACCTGGGTCGAGAATCAAGATCCCAAAGGCATAGCCCTTTTAGAAAAATTGCATGGTCACGCCCCTGTAATTGGCATCACAGGACCTCCTGGAGCAGGAAAAAGTAGTTTGGTCAATGCGTTGGTATTGTATTGGAGTAGTCTAGGACTAAAAACAGCCATTGTTGCAGTAGACCCTTCCTCTCCATTCAATTTGGGTTCACTGCTTGGAGACCGATTGCGCATGCCAGGATTGTTTCTCGATCCAAAGGTATATATCAGAAGCATGTCGGCACGCGGTTCTTTGGGTGGATTGACGGCCAGTATTATCGAAGTGTGTGACATACTCAAACATGCCCAATTCGACCGAATCATTATTGAAACTGTGGGTGTCGGGCAAAGTGAAATTGAAATCGCTGGTCTTGCCGATACCACTTTGGTACTGACCGTTCCTGAGAGTGGGGACGAAATACAAACACTTAAAAGTGGGGTCATGGAAATTGCCGATATATTTGTGGTTAACAAATCTGACAGGGAGGGTTCCGATACATTTGCCAACCATTTACAAAAATTGTCACACCAACGTAGCACAATTGATGCTTGGGAAATTCCAGTAATCAAAACAATCGCAACCCGAAATGAGGGAATCATAAGCCTCAGTGAGGCCATCAATGCCCACCAAAAAATTGCCCATTTGCAGGGTAGACACATTCATCTGCTGGCCGAAAAAGTATACCGTATAGTGCAACGAGACAAAATGAAACAGCATTCCTTGTTAGAAATTAAAGATCGCATTGCACAAGAAATTAAAAATGGGGATTTTAACCTCTATGCTTTTGCCAAGAAATATTGTTGAATTACTGCTGAATTTGAATCAAGGCTTGGGTATTCCCAATCCGAAGCGAATACAAACCCTTGGCCAAACCACGGGTATTTATCTCCAATTGGTCTTCAAGGACAATTCCCTCAAGAACAATGGCTCCAGATACAGAAAGCATTTGCCATTTGACATTTAAAAAAGCCTGTAAGCCACTTGCCGTTAGTGTATTTAAGGCTGGATTGGGATACACATGAATATTGCCTAAAAGTTTTTTTACGGAAAGGGTTTTGTCGACCAACCGCACCAAACAGTTTTGAGAATACGCTTTCCATTTGCTATCAAAATCAATCATAGCCCGGTTGTTAATCAGGGAATTAATGGGTAAATTTTTTGATATTTCGACACGATATTTTACGAATCCAACACTATTGACAGGATATATTTCGAATGCACTCAAGTTTGCTTCTGGAAAATCTACAACCAAAATTCTACCCTGTTCAATACTGTACATAGCTTTTGTTGGATAAAAAGAGGTTAATACCAAACGCATGAGGGGCAAATTGACATCGAGGGTATCCACAAAGACTGCACGCTTTACGAACGAAGTGCTTGTATTGCGAAAATCAACACGGTAATTCCATTGTAAGGCCCTATAATCCACTGTATTTTTTTCATCACTTTCTTTCAGCACCGTCACCAAACCACCCCTTCTCCCTAAGCGCAATTTAAGCGTGTCGGCATTGTCGGTTTTGTCTGCATCTTTTTGGCTAATGCCAGAACCGGTTTTAATATAGATTGGAAAGTCATCCTCCTGTTTAGCATCCTCGGGTAGGTTCGTTTTGATTGAGATAAACTGAACCCCAAAAGCCGGCAAATTTGCCAAAGAATAAATTGCTTCCCCATTGGCATAATTGTCGGGTGGAGGAATCGATTGATAAGCTGTTATGGCATTGCTGTGCAATACATGAACAGTTCCATTATTTACTGGGCTTGCTCCGTGGTTTGTAATAGCCAAAATCAAGCGGACTTCATCGCCGGCTTTGGAATTCTCAGGAACCATTGCCTCGATACCTACTTGGAGATCTTGTAAGGAAGGAAGCTGATATTGACCCAATCTTACATAACTATATACCCCATTGCGAATGCGTGCCGTTGTATTGCCCAGGCAGACAGAATACAAATGTTTGCCAGCCACCGTAGACAAATCATAATCTCCCGCTGGCAATGCCATGCTAAAATGACCCAGCGAATCACTAACAGCAAAATACACAGTACCCGAAACTTTATTTGACATTCTAATTAACTTGGCAGAAAGGCCAATTTCAGCATCGTCTTTCATGCAATTAGAGTTGGCATCAAAAAATAGGTCGCCACAAAGATTTCCCGATTCCGATTCTATTTTAGAAAAATATTGAATGTCTGTATTTAATTCGGTGAAATCTCCCCAAATAAAGGCGCCATCACCCCGCTGACCGAGTGTGAAGTTTCCATTGATACGATTTCCTGTAAACGAAAGAGAAGACCCATCATAAACCAACAAAGATGTCCCGTTCCCATTCTTAACAAAAGATCCACCAATGAGCAAATCATTGCCTGCACCCATTAAGGTCGTAGGATTGGCTACGCTGAAGGAATCAAACCCCAAAGAAGATGACCAATTGCCCTGGAAAACAGCAATCTTTTTCTGGCCCTGGGCGTCTTTTCCCAAAGCTGCAATCTTGTTGTTAAACACTCCCAATTCGAGAATTTCGCCTGCAAACGGACTGCCTATTCCACCCCAGCCGCCATTGGCTGCTGAGAAATAGGCAATATTACCGGTATTAGAACCCGCAAATTTTTGAAAATCTCCCCCCACATACAAACGATTGCCTACAACTGCCAATGTGCGTATCACTCCGTCCGTTCCTTGTGTGGTTCCACTATTTCCGATATAAGACCATTTACTACCATTATAAGCAGCAATATTTTGAATGGACTTCCCATCAATTATATTGTTAAATAACCCTGCAACAATGAGTTTGTCATCGAAAACTGTCATGGCAATAATGCCATCATTGCGCGTATCAATTACGCCAATCTCAGGTACCCATTTAAACCCATCCCACTTGTATAAATGACTTATTGGAATATCTGCATCCCTAATAGCATCAACCATATAGGCCGCCGCATACAAGGTATCGTGGTATAAAGCAATAGAATGGAAATTATACGTTCCCTTGACAGTTTTCACTGGAACAGGCGTGCTAAGTCCAGGGTAATAACTCCAATTCACACCATTCCAACGCGCCATTGTGAAATCATTGGTTTCAAGTGTACTGGTTTCTTCAAACAGCGCGAGGTATTCATTTCCTGCCGCAAACGAGGAAACCACTTTGGCTGGCAGTCCCGATCCCAGTGGTTGTAATACTTGGGCCTGGGCATACCCAAAGAGAAAAGAAAATACCCAAAACAAAGACTTGACGCTCATCTTGTGCAATTTACCCAATATAAAACAATTTATTTTCAATTTATTGAATCCTCCATGTATAATGAGCCGATAAACCCAATGACCATCCCCTCGATTGTACCGCCGCGTTGGTCAAATACATTGGGCTTACCATTCCTTGGGCATTCAATCGCAATCCTATTGATTGGATATAATTTAAACGTTTTTCGAGTCCTAATGCCACGCGCGCGCTCCAAATCCATTGTCTAAACATGGCATTGTCTACATCTTTTTGTAATAATGTTTGGTAATCAAGGGTTTTAGATCCATTCAACACCTTCAATTGATTCGCTTGCAACAAAACCTCGGGGCTAAAATAGAGTTTCTTAACCAGAGAGTAATGCCCAACCCAACCCAAGGGAATAGAAAGTATGCGGTAGGTTGATTGAGAAGAAAATTTGACTTGAGGACCCAAGTTTAGATATGAGAAAATGGGATAATAACCCAATCCATCGGGAGACTGACCTTGCACAACCGTGGCAGGCATACTATCGGAAAAATCAAATTGTTGTCGGCTGCGATTCTGTGCCCAACTCACACCCACTTTGATAGAATTTTGGGCTGAGATTTGATATATCCCCGCGGTTTGAAAACGGGAAGCACCCATTGAAAATTCACCCGCTTTGATACGCTCAAAATAATTTTTATGGATGTAATGGCTATACTTATTCGCCGCACTGTAAATTATTCCGGTCTGGTTTTGATCAGCTGACAACTCGAGACTCCATCTTCCCAACAATTTCTGTGAAACAGGCGAAGGACTGGTCTCCAATTTTGGTAGATTTTCGAAAACCCCCATACTATTCAATGCAGGGTGAATCAGTATTTTTTCTAGGCCAAATCCGACCAAATCAGAAGTCCAGTGTGAGATATTATTGGTGCTTATTGGAATAATCGAGGGCGATTGATTGAAAAATTTAGTCGGTTGCACATCTTGGATTTGCCCGACAAGTAAACCATTCAAAAGCTGTCCATTGGTTTGGTCTTTGGATTGTTTGCCATCGCGCTCGGTTCGAATACGTGCTGGTGTTTTTAGATTTTCATCTTTCGGATTTTTTTTGCGGATAGAAAGGGCAGAATGCAGGACTTGTTCTACCTGCTTTTTGGTCTCGGAATCTGAATCAATGACGGGAGTTGTAAGCGGTAAAACGCCGGCTTCGACAACGGAAATATTTGGCTTATTTGAAAACGCTTTATCAGAGGCTACTTTAGACGCTTTATCAGAGGCTACTTTAGACGCTTTATCAGAGGCTACTTTAGACGCTTTATCAGAGGCTCCCTTAGAGGCCAAATTATGGGGTGCAGCTGGGTTCTGATAGATAGTGGATACCTGAGAATTTTGCAAAGATTGTTTGGGGTTTAACTGAATAAGAGAAAAAACCGCAATCAAAAGAACGCCGGCAGCAGAACAATACCATATGAATTTGCGCAGGCGCTCTTTGCGGTCAAGGGAAGCATGGACTGATTGCCATGCAGCTTGGGGCGGATTTGGGGTAAAATCCTCGAACTGTTGGCTTAACCAATTGTCAATATGCTTACTATTATTTTTCAGTTTCCTTGTTTCTATTTTTTTCAAGAACTTCTTTCAGCATAATTCTGGCTCTGTGAAGGAGGCTTTTGCTATTGTTAAGACTTGTACCGAGCATTTCGGATATTTCTTTATGACTCATCTTTTCGATGGCATACAGGTTAAGAACCAAACGATATTTCTCGGGAAGTGTCATCATACATTTCAGCACTTCGTTGATTTCCATGGGTTCCAATTCTACCGAATAAATATCACGTATAGAATCATCCAAAATGTCATCCACCACCACCATGACGGGACCGCGTGTTGACTTGCGGAACCGACTGAGGGAAAGATTGATGAAAATTCGGCTCATCCAAGCTTCCAATTGCGCAACTTCCTTGAGGGAACTTATGCTGTCAAAGACCTTAATAAATCCATCCTGTAACAAATCCTGGGCATCTGCGCGGCCAATAGAATACCTCAAACAAAACCCGAACATTTTAGCTGCATATTTCTCGTAGAGAGCTTTTTGCGCCTGTCGGTCTTTGAGGATACACCGGGCTATGATTTCATTATTTGTTAGCAAGTAGCTTCGGTATTAAGACGTAGATATCATGAATGGTTGCAAAGAAATATGTAAAAAGTCTATATTGTTCTCTATGACTTTTTTTTTCGCGAAAATGCCCCCTGACTTGGGTTAACTTTGCCATAACACGAAACAAAAGTTTCAAAAAATATTGGTATACAACTTTCGATATATACCCATAGCCAAAAAGCCTAAAACTCTCCAAAAAAATTCTCTGCGTCATGCGTGATACCCCAAACGAAAGCAATCCAGAAACTGATCTTGCATTTTCGTTTATAAACGAAACATCACAACACATTTTTTTAACAGGAAAAGCGGGGACGGGGAAAACCACTTTTTTAAAAAACATAGTACTCCAAAGCACAAAAAAAATTGTTGTGGTAGCGCCAACAGGTGTGGCTGCAATTAACGCAGGAGGGAGCACCATTCACAGCATGTTTGGCTTACCCACCAGGGTTTATGTCCCAACAACCGATGCCGTTGACCCCAATTTGGCCAATAATACGGCCATGTTAAGAGAACATTTTCATTATACAAAATCCAAACGATCTCTTTTTCAAGCCCTGGAATTGCTTGTAATCGATGAAATATCGATGGTTCGCGCCGATTTATTTGATGCCATAGACAACGCCCTGCGATTTGCGAGAAACAGCAGTAAACCCTTTGGTGGAGTTCAATTATTACTGATTGGCGACCTTTTACAATTGCCGCCCGTGGTAACCGAGATTGAACGTCCACTGATCTTTCAATACTTCGCCACTGAATTCTTTTTTTCTTCACAATGTTATGCCAAATTGGGTGTACTAACCATTGAATTAAAAACCATTTACCGCCAAAGCGATAGACAATTTATTCATTTGCTGAATCAAATTCGCAGCAACGAAATGGAAAGTTGGGATTACGAATCCCTGGCAAATAGAATATTACCCGAATTTCAACCCGAAGATCCCGGATGGGTTACCCTAACCACCCACAACAAACAAGCCGATGCCATTAACGAAAGAGAACTGGCTAAATTGCCTGTCGCCGAGAAACAATACGTAGCAAAAATTTTAGGGGAATTTAACGAGGGTTCCTTCCCCACCGATGGAATTCTGAGGCTAAAAGAAAATTCCCAAGTCATGTTTGTGAAAAATGACACCCACTTTGACCGCCGCTACTACAATGGAAAAATTGGCCGTATAATCCGGATTGGAAATGAAAGTATCGGGGTGGATTGCAATGACGGAGCCCCCCCCATCGATATAGAAAGAGAAACCTGGAAAAACCTTCGATACAATTATAACCCAGCAGAAGAAAAAGTAGAACAGCAAGAAATTGGCTCATTTGAACAATTTCCTGTTCGATTGGCTTGGGCCATAACCGTGCATAAAAGCCAAGGACTCACATTTGAAAAAGCGATGATCGATGCAGGAAAAAGTTTTGCACCTGGTCAAGTATATGTGGCACTTAGCCGCTGTACTAATCTCGATTCACTGGTCTTATTAACTGCCATTCGGGCACAAAATATCATGACAGACGGTCGGATTCTCGCTTTCTACGAAAACCAGACCAAAAACACTGATTTGTTTGGTATTTTTGAGGAAAAACGACATGCCTTTCATAAAGAACAATTGACAGAACTTTACAGCGTAAAACAATTAACCAACGAATTCAGTGGATTGTTGCATGCTATTTCGATGGAGAAAAATGCCAAAATTTCTGCCAAATATGCTGAATTATCTCCACTACGTATACATTTTCAAACCATGGAGGCTACTGCACAATCCTTTCAGCGTTCAGTATCCATTATGTTCAAAGACCATGAAACACAGTGGGATTCTCTTTCACGGATGCCCAACGCTGAAGAGCAGGAAAAAGCCCTTGAACGATTGACCCAATTGCTTACTGAAAGATGCACAAAAGCTGGAAATTATTTTGCCGATTTTATTACCCGTGAGATCATAGAACCGGTAAGACGATCATTTGATGAAAAAGCAAAAGGCGGTAAAGCCATCGGTAGCCAAAAAATTCGGGATCGATCTGGTGATTTTCAAACACTTTGCTGGGGATATATTAAAAAATTGTACAAAGTTCAATACAGAGACACCCCATTGTTTAAGGAATTGCCTTAAAAAAGACAAGTTTCGAATGCATTAGACGTTAAAACGAAAATGCATGCAGTCACCATCCTTCACAGTGTATTCTTTTCCTTCAACACGGAGTTTTCCAACATCTCTGCAGGCGGCCTCAGAACCATAATGAATAAAATCATCATACGAAATTACCTCTGCACGAATAAACCCTTTTTCAAAATCACTGTGAATTTCCCCCGCAGCACCCGGCGCCTTTGTTCCCTCAGTAATAGTCCAAGCCCGCACCTCTTTTACCCCAACGGTAAAATAGGTGAAATAATGCAACAATTTATAAGCCGCATGAATGAGTTTTTCTACCCCACTTTGTTCTAACCCCATTTCAGAAAGAAATAATTGTCGGTCTTCAAAGCTATCTAACTCTGCAATCTCTGCTTCTATGGCAGCAGAAATGAGAATGAGTCCAGCATTTTCACCGGCAATGGACTTCTTGACCTTCTCAACATGCCGATTTCCTTGGTTTACGCTATCTATATCTACATTGCAAACATACAATACTGGTTTGTCGGTCAATAGATTCAAATCCTTAATCAATAGGCGCTTTTCGGGTTCCATTTCTAAAGTTCGGGCGTTTTTCCCAGTGAGCAAATACGCCTGAAACGCTTCGGCAATTTCTAGAACCTTCGCAGCGTCTTTGTCTCCAGATTTGGCTTGTTTATGGATCTTCGAAATCGATTTTTCGATTGATTCCAAATCTTTTAATTGCAATTCAGTATCAATAATTTCTTTGTCGCGCACCGGGTTAACACTACCATCAACATGGATGATATTGTCATCATCAAAACAGCGTAAAACATGCAAAATAGCATGGGTGTTTCTAATATTTCCCAAAAATTGGTTGCCAAGCCCATCGCCTTTGCTTGCGCCTTTTACCAAACCCGCAATGTCTACAATTTCGATGGTAGTGGGAACTAGGTTTTGGGGATTTACCAGTGCCGCCAACTTATTCATGCGCACATCCGGAACCGTAATGGTGCCTATATTGGGCTCTATTGTACAAAAAGGAAAATTTGCTGATTGCGCTTTGGCGCTAGAGACCGCATTAAAAAGGGTAGATTTCCCGACGTTGGGAAGTCCAACGATACCACATTGCATTGCCATTGGGGCGCAAATTTAGTTTAATAAATCACCAATATCCTGTAAAATTTTTCGGGTAAGATTTTCGGCTGTATTTGCACTATCACTCTCTGCATAAATTCGAATTATGGGCTCGGTATTGCTTTTGCGCAAATGCACCCAATCCAAATCAAACTCAATCCGAACCCCGTCGATGGTGCTAATGGGTTGTTTTTTGTATTTTTTATGTATTTTTTCTAAAATGAGATCTACATCTGTTCCAGGTTGAAGTTCTGCCTTGTTTTTTGACATTTGATAGTTGGGATAGGAAGCCCTCAAAGTCGAAATCCTCATTTTCATTTCGGCCAAATGGCTTAAAAAAAGCGCAATGCCAACCAAGGCATCGCGTCCATAGTGCAGCTCTGGCAAAATAATGCCCCCATTCCCTTCTCCTCCGACAACGGCAGAAATTTCTTTCATCTTTTCAACAACATTTACCTCGCCGACTGCGCTGGCTTCATATAACTGCCCATAATTTTCGGTAATATCCCTCAAGGCCCGGGTACTCGAAAGATTGCTCACGGTGGGTCCTGGTTTGTGTTTTAAAACATAATCAGCCACAGCAACCAAGGTATACTCTTCACCAAACATCTCTCCGTCATCACAAATAAAAGCCAAGCGATCAACATCTGGATCTACCACTATGCCCAAATCAGACTTCGATGATTTAACTATTGAAGACACCTGCGTCAGGTTCTCGGGAAGTGGTTCTGGGTTGTGGGCAAAATTTCCGGTAGGCAGACAATTTAATTCTACGATTTCTTCTACTCCCAAGGCCCGCAGCAAAGCAGGAACCGCAATGCCTCCAACGCTGTTTACGGCATCCACCACAATGGTAAAGTTTTGTTTTGCAATGAGATTGGGTTTCACCAAATCCAAGGCAAGAATTTTTTGGATGTGCATACCCAGAAAATCTTTGTGGGTCCTAGATCCAATTTTATTAATTACAGCAAAATCAATTACTCCAGTTTCGGCCAATCCAAACAAATTTTCACCGTCTGAGGCACTCATAAATTCTCCTTTACAATTTAACAATTTTAGGGCATTCCATTGCTTGGGGTTATGACTTGCTGTAATCACGATCCCACCAGAGGCTTTTTCTTCAATCACCGCCATCTCAACCGTAGGTGTTGTGCTTAACCCGGCATCTACAACATCTATCCCTTGAGCCAAAAGGGTATTGATCACCAATTCGTGCACCATGGGACCACTGATACGGGCATCCCTTCCAACGACAACTTTCTTGCCTTTTTTTTGTTGTAAAACCCAGGTACCGTAGGCCGAAGTGTATTTTACAATATCAATGGGAGTTAGGTTTTCACCCGCTATACCACCCAAAGTTCCACGAATTCCTGAAATTGATTTGATGAGTGTCATAAAGAGGGGCGAATATAGCCACAAATTAGCGCTTTGGCTTGTGAGAAATTTGCTTTCTTGTTAAATCACCCGAAGAACTTCCACAAAACGGAATTAAATATCACAACGAACTTCGATGGTTTACGAATAAATTTGCATCATGCAACAAATTATCGAATGTGTACCCAATTTTAGCGAAGGGCGCAACCCACAAATTATCAATGCAATCAGAGATGCAATCGAAACAATAGACGGCATACGAATTCTTGATATAGACTCGGGCAAGGCCACCAACCGGACAGTCCTAACTTTTTTGGGTCCACCCAATGAAGTTATAGAAGCTGCTTTTTGCGGCATTCAAAAAGCGGCCGAACTAATAGATATGCGTCAGCACAGTGGCGCACACCCAAGAATGGGGTCCACAGATGTATGTCCGCTCATCCCAATTGCTGGAATTACCATGGCCGAAACAGCCATCTTTGCGAAAAAACTTGCAAAACGCGTAGCAGATGAACTTTCTATCCCAGCCTATTTGTATGAATATGCACAAGACAATCCCGCAAGAAAGAACCTCTCTAACATTCGAAGTGGAGAATACGAAGGATTTTTTGAAAAAATAAAACATCCAGATTGGAAACCCGATTTCGGAAAATCCATTATGAACATTCGCGCAGGAGCAACAGTATTTGGGGCGAGAGATTTTTTAATTGCGTTCAATATTAACCTCAATACCCAAAGTACCCGCCTTGCCAACCGAGTTGCCTTTGATGTTCGTGAGGCCGGAAGGGTTAAACGGGAAGGAAATCCCTACACTGGAAGCATTGTCAAAGATAAAAATGGTGAAGACGTTCGAATCCCCGGAAAACTAAAGTCAGTCAAAGCCATTGGGTGGTATATTGAAGAATACAAGATGGCACAAATATCAATGAACCTTACAAATACACAGGTAACACCCATGCACATTGCATTTGAAGAAACCCGAAAAGCCGCATACTACAGGGGGCTGAGGGTAACAGGCGCTGAATTGGTGGGATTGATACCTTTGGAGCCAATGTTGGAAGCGGGCCGGTATTTCTTGAAAAAACAAGGCCTAAGCTGTGGGGTTTGCGAAGCAGATTTAATAGATTCCGCAGTAAGAAGTATGGGTTTGGCCGAATTGGGTATATTTGATCCCAATAAAAAAATTGTCGAATATTTCATGCGCAATAAAACCCAATCCATATTGGCTGACATGACCCTCAGTGATTTTGTCGACGAAACCGCTCGCGACAGTGCTGCGCCAGGTGGTGGAAGTATTGCTGCCTTGTCGGGCGCCTTGGGCGCAGCATTGGGAACAATGGTCGCCAACTTGAGCGCAATCAAAAAAGGATGGGAAACACGTTTAGACGAATTTTCACCCTGGTCCGAACAAGGACAAATACACAAAACAGCCCTTGTTTCGCTGATAGACGAAGACACAAGGGCCTTTGATCAAATCATGCAGGCTTACGGCCTACCAAAGGACAATGACATCCAAATAAACTCCCGTAAAAAGGCCATTCAAGATGCATCAAAATATGCGACCGAAGTTCCATTTCTGACAATGCAAACAGCCTTTTCATGTATCCCCATGCTCAAACAAATGGCCGAACATGGCAATCCCAATTCCCTGAGTGACGTGGGAGTTGGTATTTTATGCATCAAAACTGCAGTTCGCGGCGCATGGTTGAATGTATTGATCAACGCAAAAAACCTTGATGACACAGAGTGGGCCAGCAATATAGTTTCCAAGGCCCGCACGTTGTTGGCTAAAAATCATTCAATGTGTGACGAAATCGTAAATGAAATCGAAAAAAAATTGTCTGCATAATTCTAAAAAAATCTTTTTCACATCCAATTTAACTGTTTTAATTATCGAATTTTGAACGCACCAAAACCCCGAATTACTGGAACACCCAAAGGTTCAAGTAAACCTTAAACCATACCTGCAGTCTTGAAAATTTTAACCCGTTTTTTTTGTATGGCAAATTTTGTCTTTTGCCTGCCTACTTTAGCTCAATTTGCGCCTGCAGCTGGAATGCCAGGATCAAGTGCCATAAAAGCAGATAGTTCTTGCTTTATATCTTGGGCAACACAATGCACAATAAAGCGGGGACTTAAACAAATAAACCTTGCCGATTCTGGTTATGCCAATATTGGAATTTCTGATTTTTCTATTGGAGAAGCTACGCGCAAAGGTGTCGTGAGTTTGGGGGATGGCGGAATTGCAATTTTGGGATTTGACTCGCCCATTTTTGATGGCGAAGGGTTTGATTTTGCAGTCTTTGAAAATGCCTTTTCGGATAGTTTCTTGGAATTGGCATTTGTAGAAGTGAGTTCAGATAGTATCCATTGGGTAAGATTTCCCTCAGAATCTTTGAGCCCAACAAAAAAACAAACCCCGGCTTTTGGATTTACCCAAGCCACAAAAATTCATAACCTTGCGGGCAAATACCGCCACCCATTCGGAACGCCATTTGATTTGGCCGATTTGCCGAAGGTGGATGCAATCAATACCGATACGATTCGATTCATTAAAATAGTTGACGTTGTGGGGTGTATAGATTCGCTTTGGGGTAGCCGAGATCGTTATGGTCGCATTGTCAACGACCCATGGCCAACGAATTTCGGGAGTTCTGGATTTGACCTAGATGCAGTAGGTGTAATACACCAATTGGCGACCTTAGGCCAAGAAAAAATCACAGAAAAACCCCGTCCACCATACTTTAATACCGCTACACAGATTCTTGTTTCTTCGAATTCAAACCGCCAAAAACTATCTGTTTATTCTTCCAAAGGGAAATTGGTATTAGAGCGATATATACCGTCCGGGATTCAATCAACAACTATAAACCTACCCGTTGGTATCTATATTGCAAAAGTTGGGACATCTACAATCCGAATACTCCTGACTTCAAATTTTTAATTGCCTGGTCAATTTAAATCCGATCACCATTAAAATGGCTCCAATGGAAAACCCTGCTTAAATCGCCCAACGCATTTTCTCAGTTAAAAAGAAGTTTGTATGTGTTTGTTTAGATGGTATCTTATTGTGTATTGGTTAAAAAGAGATCCATGGGATTGAAAGAAAAAATCCGTCGCCTATAAACACAATTTTTTTACTTCATAAGTGCCACCATATCGATGGTTTTTAAGAATGGTCCTTGTACATTATTGGTAAGCACCACGTAACACTTATTTTCATCCAAACAACGCCAGAAATAGGTGCGAAATCCCTTCCACCAACCATTGTGAAATGCCCATTTCTGTCCATCTATCCACCTGACCCTCCATCCCAAGGCATAAAAAGCATCTGTACTCACGATGGTTTGGGGGCTTGTCATAAGATTTTTCTGTTCGGAATGCAACATATAATCCGTGCGCAACATCTGATCCAATGCCATCATCTCAAATACATTTGAATACACGCCTTTATCGCCACTTGTTCCATTAAAAATATTGTCATTAAAAACACGTTTGTTGTCGTAGCCTTGTACAGGATAATTGGGCAAAGCCAAACTATCAAAATTGGATATATGCGAGTATTTCATACCCGAAGGATTCATTATACGTATTTTTACAAACCTGCGAAAATCGATTCCGGATAGTCTTTCTGTTAGCAGGGAAAGCAATGCAAAATTCGAATTACAATAATCATATTTCCCAGGCTTGGCAAAGTGTGTAGGCGATTGCGCATTGAGTAATTGCACTACATCTTGGTTTTCCATATGGTCTTTGGGTTTCTCCCATGCTTTCAGGTCGAAATAAAAATAATCTGGCAAGCCACTGGTATGACTCATTAAGTGTTTAATGGTAAGGTTGCGTCGATGCAATTCTGGAATATACCAATGGAGACTATCACTGATTTTTAAATACCCATCTTGAACCAGTAACATCACCGCCATGCCCGTAAATATTTTTGAAACACTGGCGAGTTGAAATAAATCCGTTGCCTGAATTGAGTCTTTTTTTTCAAATGCAGCATACCCCATAGATCCGTATAAAAGGCTGTCATTGCGATAAAATAAATACGATCCATTGAAAATCCCTATACGGTACATGCGCCGAAAAAAACTGTCAATTTTAAACTGACTACTATCCGAAAACCGATGAAATCGGCTCATATTGTATGGGTTGTTGATCGGCGATTTGGGAGAATCGGGAGGGCAGACAAATGAAGCCAACATTGCCATCAAAAGAAAAAAGCCTACCCAGGCTAATCTACTTCGCATATTTACAAAAATACCCACAGTCCTCACCATTTATTCGGGGCCGCATTCAAAGTTACACACGGATTTTTACGATGTCCTTTTCTCAAGGAACTTGGATAATCTTATGCGATTGGATACCAATACGCCACCGTGGATTGGATTTAACAAATTGAATTATTTGGGGAAGCATTCGATCGCGGTTTTCCCATTCGGGCTGGATAATAAGGGCACAATCTTCATTACAAGTATTGGCCCATTGCTTTGCCCACTCGAAATCGGAAGTATTCAAGACAATTACTTTTAATTCACTGGCATGTTTCATTTCTTCCAAGACAGGCTGTTTGAATTTTTTGGGTGAAATGCAAACCCAATCATAATTTCCCCTCAATGCATAGGCAGCAGAGGTTTCTACATGAATCCTATACCCTTCTTTGTGCAAAGCATCTACCAATTCATTACAATCATACATAGCAGGCTCTCCACCAGTAATAACAACAATCTGAGCCATTGTTTTCTTTACCCAAACACAAATCTCATCGGCTGTATGAACAGCAACCCCTTTCGTAAGCCAACTCTCCTTTACATCACACCATACACAACCCACATCGCATCCAGCCAAACGAATAAAATAGGCCGGTTTCCCAGTATGCACACCTTCTCCCTGTATCGTATAAAAATGCTCCATCACAGGGTAAATATTCATACAAACTTTGCCTTATAAACCTCCAATGTATTCATGATAAGGCCTGTTATCGTCATCGGACCAACACCTTTTGGAACGGGTGTTATTGCAGAAACTTTCTCAAAAACAGACTCGAAATCAACATCCCCCTTCAAGCGCCAACCACTCTTTCGGGAAGTATCCTCTACACGCGTGGTGCCTACGTCAATAATTACAGCTCCTTCTTTCACCATTTCAGCCTTAACAAATCCTGGCTTGCCCAAAGCAACAATCAAAATATCTGCCATTTTGGTAAAAAACGACAAGTCTTTTGTACGGCTATGGCAAAGTGTAACAGAAGCATTTCCATAGGGTGCAGCAGCGGAAAGCAACAAACTCATTGGCCGACCCACAATGTTACTCCTGCCAATAATTACAACATGCTTTCCATGGGCATCAATGCCATAATGCTTCATTAACAATGTAATTCCATAAGGGGTTGCTGGCTTAACGCCATCGGAAGCACCTTTGGCCAATTTTCCCATGTTAATATAATGAAAGCCATCGACATCCTTTTGGGGTAAAATCGCTTGGGTTACTTTTTCTTCTGAAATGTGTTTGGGTAGGGGCAATTGAACAATCAATCCGTCGATGGCATCATCTAAATTAATTTTTTGAATCTCAGAAATAAGATCATTTTCAGAAATATCAGCCCTGAATCGACGAACTTTACCGGTAAATCCAACTTCTTCGCAGGCAATTTTTTTGGCACCCACATACGTCATACTCGCTCCGTCCTCTCCCACCAAAATGGCAATAAGACAGGGCGGGCGGTGGCCTTTTTTCTTAAATTCTGCAACCTGGGCAGCAATTTGAATTCGAATGGACGCGGCAGCTACAGTGCCATCAAGAATTAATGTCATGGGGCTGCAAAAATACCCTGAAAAGCCTATTTATCATAACAACATTACAATCAATGCGCCATCGCCCCCATCCGATTCTGTTTCATGGTCAAAACTTCGAACAAAATGGACCGATTTCAACATCGTTTTTAGTCCTTTTCGCAAAATACCATCGCCACGACCATGAATAATCTTTAGCTGCTGCTTACCCAAAGAATGTCCTTCTTCCAACCAAAACAATACCTTTTGCGATGCATCATCCAAGCGCTGACCCCTGACATCCAATACCCAATTATAAACTGATTGACGCTCAAGCCATTGATATCCGCTCGTTAAACTTTTCCGTGGGGATTTATCCTTCAATTGTGTCCTTGAAACAGACAATTCAGAAAAAGGAACCCACATTTTTATCATCCCAAATGCCACGCATGCCTTTCCTTTTTTACAATCCAATACTTCGCCATCAGCTCCAGTTAACAAACTCTTTACCTTTATCCCTGGTAAAAGAATTTGGAGATTTACAGTGGGTTGTGGCGCAACAAAATCGAACGTATTGGCAAGTGTTGTGATGGACTTATCGTCTTCTCCAACTAAAAGAGTATGGACAATAGAATTTTTGATACCATTGTATTTTGAGAGGTTTGGCGATTTTAAATGCACTTTTTTTTGCGAGACTTCTGCTGTCATTGGAGCAAGCTGATTTGCCAAATCTGTTTTGGCATTGCGAAATCCATTTTCATTGTCATCTTTTCCAAGCAGATCTATCTTTCGTTTGTACGCTGTGAGTTTTTGCCTGGCCACTTGGGTTACTTCCTTAGCAGCACCTTGCTCACGAATCACCCGAATGGTGTTTTCTATTTGTTTATTGGTTTCGGAAAGAATTTTTTTGGCATCATTTCGTGCTACTTGAATATAATCGTTTCGCTTTTGCTGTAAAGTCTCCTTCAACTGATGGTATGAATCACTGAGATTTTGAAGGTGTTCCAACTTTTCATCAACCATTTTTAACTGCTGTACAAGGCGTTGATTTTGTTTTTCAATATCCAACATCAATCCTTCGGATTTAACCATTTGTTGTCCAGTCAAGGCTTTAATTCTATCTATCCACGTAGTATCAAAATCCGTTTTACGCATCAATTCTAGGGCAAAAGAAGATCCTGGTTTACCAAGCACCAAATTGTATAAGGGCTTCATCTCCTGAACATCATACGCCATACTCGCCTGCACTACCTCTGCTGAATCCAAACCCCACTCACGCAATTGAGAAAAATGGGTAGTCGCAATGACAAAAGAGCCAGCCTCTAGTAAATTTTCCAACACAACCTGGGCAATGGGCGCTCCAAATCGAGGGTCGGTTCCAGTTCCAATCTCGTCTATTCCTATCAACGAAAGTTCATTGGCATTGTTGAGCAAGTTTTTTAAATGCAGTAAATGAGCACTAAATGTGCTCAATCCCTTCTCAATAGTTTGTCCGTCTCCACAATCAATGCCTAAGAATGAAAATATACCCAAACGGCTTTCGGCGTCTGCGGTCACAAACAATCCACTTTGCACCATGTATTGAAGCAATAATACTGTTTTGAGGACAACGCTTTTACCCCCAGCATTGGGTCCACTGACAACCATAATGCGCCGATTTTCCAAAGACATATTTAAGGGGATTACGGGAAATTTTCGGAATTTTAATTCCTTTCGGAGAATGGGGTGAACGGCGTTTAGCAGGTTGATTTGTGGGGTAGCGCTTACTTTGGGTCGCTGGGCATTTTCTTGCATACACCAACTCCATTTTGCCAATAAAAAATCTGTCTCTGACAAACGGTGCATTGTGCGTTGCAATGCGGTTTTATGGGGTGCCAAAACAGCTGTGATTTGCCTAAGGATTCTTTCTCGTTCTCTTTTTCGATCGGCCGCAAGCTCCTTTAATCGATTGTTCATTTCAAGCATCTGCGTAGGCTCCACAAAAAATATTTTTCCAGTCGCCGAAATGTCTTTCACAAACCCCTTCACTATGCGTTTATACTCAGCCAAAACAGGAATTACCAATCGATCTTCTCGAACCGTAACATCTGTTTCAGCGGTATATCCAAGGGCTTTCCAATCGCGAAAAATACCCCTCATTGTCTGACGAGCAGTGCGTTCTAAACGAACAATTTCATCCGAAATCTTGGCATACTGTGGCGACGCTTTGGGAGAGACCTGACCAAAATCATCCAATAGTTTATCGATGGCAATGACCACAATGTTACAAGATTCTTCGAAGGGAAGATTGGCCGCCAGCAAAGGCATCTTTTCAGCCTTAGCAATGACAGCTTTTGAGAGATTTACATACGATTTCGCAATCTCCAGAATCGCGGATAAAGATTCCTCTTCCAACATGTAATTCTCAATGCCCAGATTTTCACAGAATGGCGTAATATCAGAACCCTGAAACTCCAAAGCACTGGGACATTCATCATTCAAACGTTGCAATTCGTCAATACAATCCAATCGTTGGAGAACCTCCTCAAATTGAATAGACATCTGCCATGATTCGACCAATAATTGACTGCTTGGGAAACGACATCGACTCAAAATGGCACTTCTCACAAAGTCGAACCCGACAACACGTTCAAAATCTGCTGGATAGTTCATGGCGCCACCTTTTTGGCATTCAAATCGGCCCATTGTAAGCGGGTAATGACTTTCTCCATGATTGGACTAAACTCATCCGGATTTTCTTTGAGCCAATGGAGTTGTGATTTAAAATCTTCAAAGTTTATCGCGTGTTTTTTACACACAAAAGAATACTCTTTCAGCCACACAGAATCGGGAAGAGTTGCATAATCATACTGTATTTGATTGGATGCCTCAAGCACCATAGCATCTGCCAAAATAGCAATCATTTTTTCGTCAGAAACCCTATTTGGCGATGAATGGCAAGCAAATACCGAACAAATTAGCAGGAATAGGGTAATTTTGCAAGCAACAAACCTTTGTATCACGATTGGGCAAATTTACAAAAAATGACGCGCATTGCTAACAATATCAAACGCATCAAGGAAAGCATTGGAGCACAAAGCACATTAATTGTGGTGAGCAAATACCGATCTATCGAAGAGATCGGTGCGGCATTTGAGGCAGGTCATCGGGCCTTTGCCGAAAATCGGGTTCAGGCATTATTAGAAAGAGTACACGCATTACCCCCAAGCATCGAATGGCATTTAATAGGGCATTTGCAACGCAACAAAGTAAAATACATTGTTCCGTTTATCTGTATGATACACTCAGTTGATAGCCTAATTTTGTTGCAGGAAATTAATCTTGAGGCCAAAAAACTGGGGCGAATAATACCCTGCTTAATACAGATACACATTGCCAAAGAAGAAGGAAAATTTGGACTACCCCCAAATGAAATTGATGCGTTTTTTGGGGCGTGTGCTTTAGAAAAACTGGAATATGTGCAAATTTGCGGTTTGATGGCGATGGCAACTTTCACGGAAGACAAACAACAAATAGAGCAAGAATTTATGGCTATGAAAACACTCTTCCTGCACGTTAGAAAGAAATATTTTCCTGCACAGAAGTCGTTTAAGGAATTGTCGATGGGGATGAGTTCAGACTACGAACTTGCCACCAAACATGGAAGTACAATTATTCGTGTGGGAAGCGCAGTATTTGGATAATTGAATTAATAGTTATTCAACATCATGGGCATGATGAGCATGGTAATGTCTTCATCCCGCTCATTTTCAAAAGGAACCAGCAAACCGGCACGATTGGGGGCAGACAAACGCAACTGCACTTGCTCTCCATCAATGGTTGCGAGCATTTCTTTAAAAAACTTTGCATTAAAACCTATTTCCATGTCGCTGCCATCGTATTCACAAGCAATGCGTTCTACAGCCTCATTTGCCATTTCAATGTCTTCGGCGCTGATGGTAAGTTCATTTCCGATTACTTTAAAACGAACCTGATAGGTGGTCTTACTCGCAAAAATACTAATCCGATTGATTGAACTCAATAAAGCCATGCGAGAAATTGTAATGACATTGTTGTTTTCTGCAGGAATAACTGCAGCGTAATCGGGGTATTTCTCGTCCACCAAACGGCATAATACACGGGTTTCTCCAAAGCTGAAATATACACTTGATTTATTATAATCAACCACAACAGGGGTCTCATCATTTGGCAATGCAGTTTTAAGCAGATTCAAAGGCTTTTTTGGAATGAGAATATTGTCATCAATCCCCACATTGAAATCTTTTCGTGTTAAGCGAACCAACTTATTGGCATCCGTGGCCACAAAATTGATAGAGTTGTTTTTAATTTCAACATAGAGTCCTGCGAGATTGAGCCGCAATTCATCAGATCCGGTAGCAAACAATGTTTTACTGATAGCACGCAATAGAATATTTGCAGGTAAGGTAAAACTTCCTTCGGGAGGAGTTTCTGGGACAGCAGGAAAATCAACACCATCCTGGCCAGCCATTTTATACCGACCATTGTTGTTTACCACTTCAATTCCAAAGGTTTGTGGATCAACACTGAAGGTAACGCCTTGGTCTGGCAAAGAACGTAAAATATCAATGATCATTTTACTTGGGACAGCCACTTTTATACTTTCCTTACAAGTAACAGGCATGGTGGTTATCATACTTGTCTCGAGGTCTGTACTGTATATTTTGAGTTGATTTTCACTAATGTCAAACAGAAAATTATCCAAAATTGGAATAATTGGTTTAGACATAATGGCTCCGTTTACAGTTAACAGATGTTGTAAAAGTTCGCTTGATGTAGCTATGAAATTCATGTTTTATAGATATTATTTATCAACTTACTGGGTGCAAACTTATTGAATCTCAAGCAATAAAAATACACAACTTATACTGTTTTATGAACACTATTCATCCTTTTCCGCCTTTTTTTCTTCCTCCACAATAACAAAAAGATCTTCATCATCTTTTTTCATGAGGTATTTTACGCGGGCAAATCGTTCGAGATTGCGATCATTGCCAAGAAGATCTTTCTTGAGCGTCTCCAATTCAGCAATTTTGAGGTTATGTTCGGTAATATTGTCTTCCAGAATCGAAATTTCTCTGAGTAGTTGGTAGCGAAAAAATATATTGTTTAAATCAAAAAACGACATCCAAATGGCAAAAACACCAAATAAAATATAATATCGGTATCGAAAAAGGGGATGAAACATAGTGTATCAAATGTCTATGATTTTAGGGAGTTAACAATACAATCTTTCGATGGCTGTGCGATATTTTGTACTAATTTTGAACACCGGATGAAACAAACACCAAAAAGGCTTGTAATTGGGGCGTTTACGCTATGCCTTTTATACATTTTCTCATGCCATTCGAATCCAAATTTGGAAGTCAAATCAGACATTGTGTGGATAAAGAATGACTATGCTTCACTTTTCTCACTGGGTTGTTCAGAATCAGACAGTTTTTTGATTCTGTATTCTGGCGGCAAAGCCAAAACGATTTTGGGTCAGTTTTTTTGGGGAACGTCACCGCAAATCTCTGGGTATACAAAAATCTTAACCCACAAACGCATTGTGAGTATTTCTGCCATTCATACGGCGATGATTGCTGAGCTGGGGAAAATGCACGAATTGGCGGGTATAGAATCTAAAGCCTATATATCTCATCCTTTGATTTATAATGAAGCCATTCTCCATCCATTGATTGAGGTTGCACCCAATGGGTCGATTCTGCCCGAAACGGTATTTTTGTGTAAACCCGATTTATTCATTGGATATTTCATCAATGGGAGCGATGTTGCGTTGATTGACAGAATTGGCAAAGACAAATTTCCGGTATTGTGGTGTCAAAATCACCTCGAACCTCATCCTTTGGGAAGGGCCGAATGGATTCGTGCATTGTCATGGATTTTGGGAAAACCCATTCAAGGCGAACAACTATTCAAACACGTCAAATTAGACTATGAAAGAATAAGAGAAAAAGCCCGCCATGTAAAATTCCGTCCGAAGGTTGCCAGCAACCTCCCCTATAATGGCCATTGGTTTGTGCCACAACAAGACGCCTACCAAAAACAAATTGTTTACGACGCAGGGGCTGATCTATTGGTGGCGCCAAGCCGGGGGACTGGAACCAATACCCTGGGGATTGAACAAGCCATTCGACTTTTTTCAAATGCCGATATTTGGATCAATACAGACCTTTGTTCTAGCCGTGATTGCTTACTTGCTATGGATAAACGTATTTCATCCATTAAGGCTTTTAACAACAATCGTTTATACCATTACAACAAAAAACTGAACCCCAATGGAAGCAATCCTTATTGGGATTTGGGCTGCATCTATCCCAATCTAATACTCCAAGATTTGTTCATGATTTTTCAGGACACAAGCTTTGATGTTGAGAAAAGCCATTATTATCTACCCTGTTCTAAATAATATTCTTGGCCAAAATGCAATGATCTTCAACCACAACATCCTGCGCCACTTCAATTGCAATAAATGACCCAAACCCAAACGAGAAGAATGAAAAAAGATACAGCCATACAAATCGTTCTAGGGGTTTTTATTCTGGCATTGTTGGGCTATGACCTTATGGCTGGGCTTTCGATACTGAGCAGGAATGTATCTCCGACTTTCGACAGCAACCTGTTTTTTCAACTTCGTTTGCCAAGGGTATTGGGTGCTGTTTTGGCTGGAATATCTCTGGCTTGGAGCGGCCTACTGATGCAAACATTGTTTCGCAATCCCCTGGCTGGACCATTTTTGATAGGCATTACACCGGGGGCATCATTTGGTATAGCGGTGCTTACTTTCTTCGGAGGATACTATTTTAGTGACTATAGCGGATGGGGTGTTTCATTTCAACCCATTGCTGCCTTATTTGGAGCCTTAATGGTAATGGGGATTCAATTGTGGCTTCACAAACGATTGCAACAACTTCACAGTTTGCTTTTATTGGGATTAATTCTCGGATATTTCTTTGGGGCTGCGGTTGACATCATCGAACAAATGGCATCCGCACAACAAGTCAAACAATTTGTGCTTTGGGGAATGGGAAACTTTGACCGAATAGAAATTTCCCAATTGTTTCCCTTTGCCGCGGCAACTTTTTTTGGCGGAGCGATACTTTGGTATAACCGCCATTCGTTTAACACGTATTTGCTGGGCGATATCCATGTACTCAGTTCTGGAAAATCAACCCATAGATTGCGTTTCTTATTAATTGTAAGCAGTGCCGTCATGGCTGCTTTGGCCACAGCCTACTGCGGTCCTGTATCTTTTGTTGGATTAATTGCACCCCACCTTTCACGCCGCATTAGCGGCACAGAATCACACGGTAAAAACATTCTTCCAACCGCATTGTGTGGCATTCTATTGACCCTTACGGGTGATTTATTATCCCATAACCTATTTCAAAATTTTACCCTTCCAATCAATGCGATGATGGCAATTATCGGCGCCCCATTGGTGTTTTATATTATTCGAAAAGTCAAGTATTAACCAGGGTGTTCGTGGAAGGCAAACTCACTCAAGATGTCCTTGTTTGATTATATGGTCCATTTGATAATCCAGAACAGGGTCATATTCCACCTTCATATTTTGTCCGTAAAAAGCGCCTAGGGCTTGCCAACCGAGGGTTTCGAATCCTCCCCGGTAGTTTTTCATAATCTCCCAAGAAGTTTTTCCGGTTTCTCTGTGCAATAATTTCATCAGAACCTGCCCCTCTCCAATGGTTAGATTTTTCAATTGTTCAAGGTACATTTTCTTTATACTTTCCTCACATTGTTTGGTGTATTTCTTGCGTTCGCGTTTGCCCTCAATGGTTTGCAATTTGTCTTCCATTGCCTTCATCTTCATGGCCGCCATTTTAGCAAAAGGCATCGTTTTTATTACCCTACGCTTCAAAATCTGATATTCTTTTTTCTTTGATTCATCCATACTACCAGAGAGATATACAGGATCCATTCGATCAAAATCTTCTACCATTATTGTATCAACCCTCTGTTTGTCTGATGGGTTGATTTGGGCATGCAATGGGGGTATTGATTTTCCCAATATCAAGAAAAAATAAAAGCAATACAGCCGCAATGAACAAATCTTCACAGCACTCCCGAGGCGACTTTTGAATCCAAAATGAGCTGGCAATGATTTGGACTGTGGTCTCAAGGGCCGATTGCAATAATCCCAGAATAATAGACGACCATCTAAAACAGACGGCTTGTGTATGAGAAAGAAATTTTTCATGATTTTACCCTTATTTCATTTCAATAGCATGGCTTATACATCTTTTTGTGGAGTCTGTAATGTCGGATACACTCTCCAATACACAAAGCCCAATACACCCAATACAATCAATAATAACGAAATCAATTGGGCTTGAGAAAATTCGATTCCGGAGAACCTGTAAAGACTTTCTCCATGCTCACGAATGGATTCGATTAAGAATCTCTCGATTCCTGCCAAGACCATATAAATAGCAAAAAATTGGCCAGGTACAAGGTTTCTTTTACGAAAGAAAAACCACAACAATGCAAACAAAGTAAGCCCCATCAACGCTTCATACAAAGGGGTTGGATACACTGCAGTCACAAGTTGGTAAGAATATTCTCCTGCCGCGCCCGGAATTTGTTCCATACCATTGGCAGCATAGTCTTTTCCCAAAACATTGTGTGGATATTTGTAAGCCCAGGCCCAATCAGGCAATCCAGGATTGGCTTTCAAATTGGCGATCCCCCAATCTCCATCACCCGAAAAATGGCAGCCAAATCGGCCCAATCCATAAGCCAACATCATGGCAGGACCACTGGAATCAATAACATGGCGCCAATTCAACCCCTTTTTTGTAGTATACCAAATTACGCCTATGGCACCACAAATTAGTCCTCCAAAAAAAGTCCAACCCCCACTGGTAAATAAGTCCTGAAAAAAAGTTTTGGGGTCAATCTGTTCAGGATTTTCTAATAGATGAAATACCTTGGCTCCCAAAAATCCGGATAGAAGTGCAATTGTAGTGATATTTCCCATATGGGCAGAGGCCGTTAATTCTTTGATTGATTCAGAAGGAATTTCCTTGCGTTGCTTTGTATCACTGTAAAAAGTTCTTCCAAGAGATAAAGCCAAGAGCAAAACCCCGAAGCCAAAACTACCCTCCAAAGAGAAAACATGATCTTGCGGCGAAAATCCGTCACCAGAGTTTACCATTAAATACAAAATTTTATACCCAAAAATAAATGACATACATCCATTCATGATGTATTCGCTTGGTGGAATCCGGAGGCCTGTTACTTGTTTCACTTTCACTTTTGGGAAATGCCCCAAGAATGTTTTGCGATCAAATTCCGATGCCATCGACCAATAGGCTGCGCCAATGGAAAGAGCAACAAAAAAACCAAACGTATTGACTACTTTGAGAAAAGGCAAAGAAATGCCTGTGAGGTCTAAAATAAAATGAAAAAGAGTTGGAAACACCCCCGCAAGTTAATGATGAACTTCGGCGTAATCAAATATACCCATTACCCAACCCTCAGGGCTGACAGATTCCAAGCAAACCCCAGCCAAGGAATTGACCAATAAGGGATCGTAGTCTGTAGCCACTTTGATATAATTATCCGTAAATCCAAACATCATTCCACGGCTTGATCCTTCTTCGAATAATACGGTTCGTTTTTTTCCCAGATGGCTTCGGTAAAAAGCCATGCGCTTTTTTTCACTCAATACTCTCAACATTGCGCCGCGCTCAACGCGCACTTTTACAGGCACTACCCCCGGCATTTTTTTGGCTGTTGTATTGGGGCGTTCGCTGTAGGGGAAAACATGTAAATAAGAAACATCCAATTCTGTTAAGAATTGATAGGTTTCAATAAAATGTTCATGGGATTCTCCTGGAAACCCAACAATGACATCGACACCAATTCCACAATGGGGCATCAATCGTTTGATTGTTTTTATGCGTTCTGCATACAAATCACGGGTGTATCTTCGACGCATTCCAAGAAGAATTTCATCGCTACCACTTTGAAGCGGTATATGAAAATGGGGAACAAACCGCTTACTTTTGGATACAAATTCTATGATTTCATTGTTCAGTAGATTGGGTTCAATACTGCTAATGCGAAAACGCTCAATGCCATCAATGGTATCAATTTCTTGAATCAGGTCAAGAAAGGTTTGACCCTGATTTATTCCAAAATCACCGAGATTAACCCCCGTAAGAACTACTTCTTTGGCTCCACTTTGGGCCGCCTCTCTCACAAGGGTTAGGGTTTCAGAAATAGTCGCACTACGACTTTTTCCACGTGCCAATGGGATTGTACAAAAACTACAAAAATAATCACACCCATCTTGTACCTTCAAAAATATGCGCGTCCGATCGCCCACACTAAAGCCCGGTACAAATGTATTTACCTCTTTAATCGGGGCACTGAAGACAATTGTCTTGGGCTCTTTCACCAAGGTTTGTAAATGGTCTACCAATTGAAATTTTTCTGCAGCGCCCAAAACCCTATCTACTCCCGGAATCTGGGCAATTTCTTTCGGCTTTAACTGGGCATAACATCCAATCACTACAATATATGCGTTGGGATTGTGTTTTAATGCCTCTCGAACCACTTTCTTGCATTTGCGATCGGCATGATCTGTTACACTACAAGTATTGATAACGTACACATCTGCTCCATCCTGAAATTCACATTTGTCGAATCCCGCTTTTGTCAATTGCTGACCAATAATGCTACTTTCGGCATAATTGAGTTTGCAACCAAGGGTATAAAAGGCAACGGATGACATAGGGATACAAAGGTACGGAAACGTCTACACTTAGAAAATGAGGGCAAATTCCAGGCTGCAAGTTCCAATTTTCTGTGACCTACCCTTTGGCTCTAATTGAGGATCTGTTGTTGGGGAGACCCCCTTGAGTATAAAATTATTATTGAGACTATTCAAACCGTATTTGACAGAAATCTGATACCCCATTACTGGCCCCCTGTATTGATATCCCAGCAAACCTTGAATTTCGATTGGCTTTAAGGACAATTTATCCCATTTACGAAGGTATTCCTCTTGTTGATAGGGGATTTTTTGAGGGCCGACATAGACAACCGAATTAAAAATATATGCCAATTGAACACCCAATTGGAGACATTTTTGATTTTTTTCTTGCTGTTTAGAAAGCCGATAATTGACCATTAACGGGATATCAACAGAGCTTATCCCCAATTTTGTATAGGCTTTATTAATGGATGTATCCCCTTTTTTGGCATTGGCAAAATTGCTTCCACGAAGGCGCATATCAATACCTATCTGCCAGCTGTATTTGCTTTTTTTTTCAGCATTTCCATGCCAATAAAATCCGGCAACGTATCCGATCATTGGCTTGGGATTTTGTAGTTTTCCACCATAGATTGAATGCATTCCGCAGCCCATTTTAATGCCAAAGTTTTGACGATCTTCGTATACTTCATCAGACACAAGTTGGGCAAAGGCATTTAAAGACCCAAAAAAACAAAATAATACCCAATACTGTCTGGAGTTGCTCATGCTTATATTTCTTTTCCTTTGAGGGCTGACGCAACTGCAATGTTCATTAGGTTTTCTGCAAAAGGTCGGGTAAAATCATTCAATGCAGTTATTCCTTGCAACAGTGCGTCTTTATTTGATCCAATGTTTAATAAACGTTTTAAAGAATCAATTCGTTGCATGGTATCCGCAAGTTGTGTTGCGCTAAGCATCCCCGTGTTTTTTGCAATAAATCGGCTTACGCTATAAATCAATTGTTGCGCTTCATTGATTGTTTCTTGCAATCCACGGGCTTGCAAATCGGATTGGGCGTGTTCAAAACCATCCAACAACATCCTTTCTAATTCTTCATCACTGAGTCCGTATTGGGGTTTTATTTCGATGTTTTGGGATACTCCACTGCGAAGTTCTGATGCATAAACCGTAAGTAGACCATCGGCGTTTAAAGCGAAAATGACTTCAATCTTGGGAAATCCCGCAGGCATTGCAGGTATGCCTTTTAATATAAATTCCCCCAATTTTCGATTTTCTTTAACCATTCCACGTTCTCCTTGAAAAACTGCAATTTGGAGATTGATTTGGCCATCTACCGAAGTAGAATATTCACGACGCACCCGACAAGGTAATTTTGTATTGCGGGGAATAAGCAAATCCATGAGACCCCCTGCAGTTTCAATACCCAATCCCAAAGGCGTTATATCGAGTAAAAGAATGTCTTCTCGGTTCCCTGCCAAAACATCGGCTTCGATGGCAGCACCCAAAGCCACAACCTCATCTGGATTGAGAAAATTATTGATTATCAAATGGGGGAATTGTGCAGACAATACCCGGGGTATTTCGGGATACCGGGTACTGCCACCCACCAAAACAAGGGCTTGAATGTCGGAAGGCTTCAGAGATGCGTCACGCAAGGCTGCTACAATACAGGCTTGGGTTTTTAAAACAAGTGCTTTGGCGGCAGTCACCAAACCACCATAATCGAGTGAAAGCGCGACCTTTTCGATCTTTACAGGTTCAATATCCTCTGATTGAGCAGCACTATTATTGGAAAATTCAAACCATTCTGTAAATATGAGGTCTGTATTGTTTGACAAGAAAATTTTGGCGGTCTCGGCCAACAATCTGAGGGCTTGAATATCTCTTGGATTGGCACAATTTACCAAAGCGGGATATTTCCCCTGCCAAAAAGCCATTATAGAATGATCGATATCATCTCCACCAAGACGGGTATCACCCTGGGTTGCCAATACTTCAAATACGCCATCTTCAATCTGCAAAATTGATATATCAAAGGTTCCACCGCCCAAATCATATACCAAAATGGTTTGCGAAACCGTCCGATTCAATCCCAAGCCATAGCTCAGGCTTGCCGCAGTAGGTTCATTGATGATACGCAAAACATTTAGCCCTGCCAATTTTCCAGCATCTCGGGTGGCTTGTCTTTGACTGTCATTAAAATACGCCGGAACCGATATAACCGCTTGAAATACCTGTACCCCCAAAACCTTTTCTGCTTTATGCTTTAAGGCACGCAAAATCATCGCACTGAGTTCAACTGCATTGTAAAAATTTTCATCTACCTGAATTCGCAACATCGAATCAGTTTCATCTTCTACAATATGGTATCCCAAAAATTGTTGAACTGATGCTATCTCATGTTGACTTATTCCCAACAAACGCTTCACGCTAAAAATTGTGCGTTCGGGTGCTTCGAGCAGAGTTTCCTTAGCCAAAACCCCAACAATGGGTTCAGAATTAGGCTTTAGCAAAATTACTGAAGGAAGAAGCGCCCCCCATTCATCGACAATTACTTCGGCCTTATTCGTTTGGGGATTTATCCATGCCACCAAGCTATTGGTTGTGCCCAAATCTATCCCAACCACTATGTTGGGCTTTACAACTTTACCACTGTTAATATCAATTTTGATTTTAGCCATTGTAGCATCCAAAAAATCACTACAAAGTTACCAAGCTTTATGGATTAGAAAAACTTTAGTTTGTGTGAAAAAAGAAATAAATGGATGCACAATCAAAAGATATGACGGAATTCTGACATTGTGTTTCGCCTGACAATTTTATGGTATTTATACCTTTGTAGGTACAAAACATACAATGAAAAAAATTCTATTCCAAACAGTCCTTTTCTTCTTCCTTTCATTACCCTCACTGTGTAAGTCACAAACCATAATTGCTGATACGGCAACCATGAGACAAGGGTATTCCAGTGCCCTGTATTTTAACCTTCGTACTGGAGAAAAAACACCCGCCCCTATAAACGCTTGGGATATGGCACACACAACTGTTTCACGCGACAATTGTATCCGAATCAATCACATGAATGGAATCGAAGTTTACGCTTACCCAAAAGGGGATAATTCGGCTTATTCTTCTATGGACACGAGCGGATGGCCTAACTGGAAAAAATACTATAACAATACCCACGTTCACGAATTGGGTGCCTTAAATCAATCTGTTAACAAAAAAAATATGTGGGATTTTAGTTGGGGAGTTTATGATCCCACAACCAAAATTATCACTGGAGATTCCTTATATCTATTGGTAATAAGCATCCCAAATACAGGGATATCATTTCTTAAATTTATGCCAATTGCGCAACTGATCTCCGGAGATTTCATCTTTAAATTGGGAAGTTTAGATGGAACAATAAACAGGACTGACACCCTTTTGCAATCAGATTTTACGGGTAACAGTTATAAATATTATAGTTTCACCAAGGGAAAAGTCCAGGTTGAACCCCTGCGCGACAATTACGACATATTGTTTACCCGATACCTCGCCCTGACAGTTCCCCCTGGTGGCGGAAGTCCAGTATTTTACCCAACCATGGGTGTTGAAAGCAAACGTGGAACCAGAATTTCAAAAATCGCCAATTATACGTGGAGTGAAATCAATCAAACTCCAGCCAAGGTATTGGATGAGATCAAAACACAAGGCAACCAAAATGAGCTTAGCAAAGACCTTACAAAAATTGGCTCTAATTGGAAAAGTTACGACAATGCAACCATGACGTGGAAAATTGAACGCACTTGGACGTATATCGTTGAAAGCGTTCGAAACCAAGGTAAAGTCATCGACACAGCCTATTGGATGATTGGTTTTTCGGGTTTTTCGGGATCTGGAAAAGGAGATTCATACTTTAATCGCCAAGAACTAAAGGGACGCGTAAGTGCTGTAAGTAAAACAAATAAGTTGCGTGCGACAGTATTTCCCAATCCAGCAGAAAAAGAATTGCTGTTGTGGATTTCAACAGAATCCCAATCGGCCAGCATCAAATTATTGGGTTTAGACGGGCGTGTGATTTCTTCACTCAACGCTTTATCGCTGAATGATTCAACCTTGCGTATTCCCATAGAACAACTCGCATCTGGATCTTACCGTATTTTGGTTCAAACCCCTACCGAACACATTAATCTTCCTTTTATTAAACAGTAAATTTCTTAGGATTCCTGCCCGCGATGTTTCGCCAACTTGCCTCACTGTTTTTTCTCGCGCCCTTGATTTCTGTTGGGCAGGTATCCGACAGCATTTCAAATTCTGACCTCATTGATCCAGTGATGATTACTGGCAATACAGATGTAAAAAAAATGAGCCAGTCTCCTTACAACGTTCAGGTTATTTCTGGTAAAACGATCCGAAGAATGGGCGCACAAAACCTCGCTGAGGTACTTCAAAATCAGTCGGGTATTTTGATTGGACAAGATGCCCAATTGGGCACAGGAATAACGATGCAAGGACTGGGTGGGCAAGCAGTGAAGATTCTCATAGATGGAATCCCGATGATTGGCCGCCTCAATGGAAATATTGATCTCGGGCAAATTATGGTTGGACAAATTGAGCGCATTGAAATTGTTGAAGGCCCAATGGGAGTTGTATATGGTTCAGATGCTATTGCTGGAGTCATTAATATCATCACCAAACAACTTCAAACCAAAACCCAGTCAAACATGGTCGCATACGCCGATGCCACCAATCACTTTAATATAGAATCCTATGCCCAATATCCCCTCAGTGTTGGCAATAAATCATATCAAATCCCCTTGTCATTTTCTATCGGAAGACACTATTTTGGAGGAGTGGATTTTGATACGTCGAACCGTAGCTTCGATTGGAAACCCAAAACCAAGGTGTTTGCCAATGCCGATATTCTGATTAAAAAGGGTAAAAGTCAGCACCAACTTTCCGGTTCGATGCTCCATGAAATGATGTTAGACCGAAGTGATGCCGAATACAATTTGGTTTCGGTGTATGGGTATAACAACCGATTTTACACACAGCGAAACAATCTCGCCTTACACTCTAATTTCTTGCTGGGCAAGACTGCCAAAGTTCAATGGACAAATGGAATCAATCGGTATTACCGATTCAATGTGCTCAAGCGTCGCAATTTGGTATTGGGTGAAGAAATTGAATCCCTCATTGGAGAAATAGATACAACCCTCAATTTGGCCTATAATTCTCGGGCTTTGGTTTCTTGGAAACCTTCAGAGAAAATACAATTTCTGTATGGGTTTGACGCCAACACTGAAACGCTGAGTTCCAAACGGGTAAAAAAGGACAATGCCATGAATGATGTCGGAATTTTTGTCGAATCAGAATGGAAAATAGCCCAGAAACTATCGATTCGACCCAGCTTGCGCATTATGTATAACAGCCTTTTTGGCCTTAACCCCTTTCCTGGAATACTGGGGCCCGCTTGTAAAATTGCCCCCCTTATTCCGTCTTTTCAAGCGCGATGGACATTGAGTAAACACATCACCATGAGGGGTTCTTACGGAAAAGGTTTTCGTTCTCCAACCTTAAAAGAACGCAATTTTTTGTTTGTAGACATCAATCATAACGTCCAAGGCAATCCGGAACTGGTTCCAGAAATTTCCCAAAATGCTATCCTAAGCTTCGACTACCGCCATGGGATATCGGTCTTTCAGGCAGTGAGTCTAACCGTAAAAGGATTTTACAATCAACTCACGAATCAAATACAACTTTCTCTTGTAGACAATTCCACACGATTGTTTAAATACATCAATATTGGACAGCTTAATAGCAAAGGAATTGGTGCAGAATTTAACTACCACCAAGGCAGCTTCAATGTAAAAGCAGGCTTTGACTGCATTTCCAATGAAAGCAGGCTAAATGACACAACCCAAACCATCAATTTTAACACTGTTCAGGGAAAACTAAATCTGGCTTATACGTTTGAAAAACCCCAAATAAGCGCACAAATTTTTACCCGTTTTTCGGGGGAAACCCAAGTATTTTACGCCAACGGTGGCGCCCCATTCAATACCGAAGCATATACCCTGTTAGACTTCAGTATAAGCAAAAAAATTACAGGCAAAAAAAATCCAGAAAAAATTCACAATATATCGTTGAATCAGCCCATGACATTGCAATTGGGCTGTAAGAATATATTGGGTATCACCCAAATGACAACGCCGAACAGAGGTCTCGGTTTCCCCGGGAATGGATTGCCATCAATGGGCGTAATTCATGCGGCTGGTGGGGCACTTCAGATTACACCTGGTAGGTCCTTCTTTGTTTCACTCACTTTGAACATCCAATGAGAACATTTTTTTGGGTTTTCACAGTCTTATTTATGGGCATGCTGTCATGCGAAAAACCTGAAAAACTATTTCCACAGCCCTCGGTTTCATCGGGCTTGCAAACGCAAACCTTTTCAATGGGTGAAACCTACGAAAAACAATTGTGGTACTCCTTTAAAACACAACAAATAAGAACCAATCAATATGGTTTATGGCATATTGGGTTTTCGTGCGATAACGTTCCACGGGTTATAACAAATGGCGGATTAAACGTACATTTTTCCATTGCTAGATTTGGCAACTGCTCATTTAAAAGCATTAATCGTGACAGTCTGCGCAATGCAAATTGGCAATTCGACAATCCGTCGGGAAAAATTGACTCATTGGCGTTTGGAAAATGCTTTATACCAAATGGACCCGGAAAATTCAACATTGTAGACCAAATTTTTTTGATTGATCTGGGTGCAAAGATCACTGATAGTGTGCGCTATATCAAACTGCAACTGCTTGGATTGTCTGGAGGCTACTATGGATTTGGATACAGTTATCTCAATGACACTGCCATAAGATTTAAAAAAACCCTTGCCATAAATCCCCAAATGAACTTCGTTTACTATAATTTCATCGACCATAAAGAAGTATACGATGAACCTTTTATAAACAATGATTGGGATATTGTTTTTACCACATACAAAAAATTTGTACCAGATCCAAATGGTGTTCCGTTTCCTTATATCATTCGCGGCGTTTTAATAAATCCCCTAAAAATAGAAGTCGCAGAAGTCAACAATATACCCTTTCATAAGATTGATCTAAACTTTGCCCAAAAGGTGATATTTTCAAAAAAAAAGGATGAGATCGGCTATGATTGGAAACAATACGACCCGGTTTCAGATCGATATACAATGGTTCCAAATAGGGTTTATTTGATTCGCGAGGCTGGCGTAATCTTAAAATTGCGTTTCATAGACTTCTACAATGACCAAGGTAAAAAAGGCTATCCAAAAATTGCCTGGGAATATTTACAATAATTATTTTGTGTCGCTATGCTGGTCAAAACTGAAGCCATTGTTGTTAAAAGAACTGCTTACACCGATCACTCCGCAGTGGTAAAATTGTTTACAAAAGACTTCGGGTTGACTTCTTTTATTATTCAAGGCCTTCACGGAAAACAAAATAAAAATTCGCTCATACAGCCAGGAACCATTATTGAATTGGTATTCCACAAAAAATATCAAGGCCTGATGCGTGCCAAAGAATTGTCTCTCATCTCAGGCTGGGGTTACAGACACCTCCCACTTCATGACCAAGTGCGCTGGTTTTTTTTGGAGCTACTCAACCATACATTGCATGAGGAACAGCCCGAAGAAACACTTTTTTTATTGTCTAAAGAAACCTTTACTGCCTTAAACGAAGGCGTCGAGAATCTGTCTGTTTTGCCTATTTATTTCCTTTACTATTTTTGTAAAGAAACTGGCCATGCTTTGCAAATCGATGCGGAAAGCATGCGAAGGGGGCTAGATATTCTGGTTGGTGGCTATGCAAATGACCGCAGTTTACCCATCAATACGATTGGCCCAGAAGACTGCACTCTTTTGCATCAAATTGCCATTGAAAAAAAGACGAATGTTCCACTAAAATCCCGCAGGGTACTTATTGGACATCTTCTTGCCTATATCCAGATTCATGTTATTCCCGGAAAAACCCTTCAATCCTTAGATATTTTGCAAGATATTATGCAAGGGTCTCACTAGCTTGGTCGGTATTGAGCATGGACAATGCCTTTTCAACCATGTTTTTTGAGCCAATAAATAGGGGTGTCCTTTGGTGCAATTCGGTGGGTATAATATCCAAAATTCTTCCCTCCCCTGAACTCGCCAAACCCCCTGCCTGCTCTATCAAAAAAGCCATGGCGTTGCATTCATACAACAAACGCAATTTCCCATTTGGAGCAGAAAATGTGGCTGGATAGATAAAAATCCCACCTTTGAGAAGATTGCGGTGAAAATCAGCGATTAAACTTCCAATGTATCGGGCTGAATAAGGCCTCGAACTTTCTTTGTCTTTTGCCTTGCAAAAATCAATATAATCCTTTACTCCTTGTGAAAATTCATCCTGATTCCCTTCATTTAAACTAAAAATTTTGCCGTCAGCGGGTATTTGAATCGTGGGATGCGAAAGACAGAATTCTTGAATACTGTCATCTAGGGTAAATCCGTTAACGCCTAATCCAGTTGTATATACAAGCATTGTACTGGAGCCATAAATAAAATATCCTGCTGCAACTTGGTGCTTTCCTTTTTGCAAACAATCTACTAAACAAGGAGACAATTGATTTTTTTTTCGTTGGTAAATTGAGAAAATAGAACCAATACTGGCATTGACATCAATATTGCTGCTGCCGTCCAGTGGATCAATCGCTACAATATATTTTTCAGAATCAGCGCCATCGACAAAGAAAATATCTTCATTCTCTTCACTAATAATCATGCATACTTCACCACTTCTAGCCAAGGATGAAATGAACATATTATTGGCTATGACATCGAGTTTCTTTTGTTCCTCTCCTTGGATATTACTGGTTCCGTGACTACCCAGAACATCTGCTAGTCCAGCCTTGCGCACATCGCGATTTACCATTTTAGCAGCCAATTCAAGGGCGCGAAAAATTTTACTCAAAGAACCCTGGGCATCCTTATACATTGACTGCTGGTCTACAATATATTGTTCGAGGGTGATAACTTTAGAATAGGGCATAACAAGAATGAGGACAATTGGTATTTATTTTGCAAAACAACGCAAAAAAGTTCAATTAATCGACTCCAAGAAAATACCCATGAAAATATTCAAATTTGGAGGAGCCTCCATCAAAGATGCCGAAGGGTTTAAAAATGTTGCCGATATCATTAAAGCACACCAAAATGAGACCTTGTTGGTCGTAATTAGTGCGATTGGCAAAACAACCAATGCCCTGGAATCTGTTATCAAACATTGTTATGCAAAAAACAATCAAGTACATCATGCCTATCAAACAATCGTTGATGACCACAATAAAATCGCTGAAACACTATTTGAAAGCGGTCATTTGTCGATAAAAAATGCACTTGAAACACTGTATTTGGAACTAGAAGACTGCATTCAATCATCTCATTCACAGAAAGATTATGATGCACTTTACGATCAAATTATTGTGTACGGCGAATTGTTGGCCTCGACCATTATGAGCCATTATTTAGATACCCGATCAATCAAAAACCGATGGATTGACGCAAGAGATTATATCATTACAGACGGCCGTTACCGTGATGCTCGAATTCAATGGGTTGAAACAGCTGAACAGATAAAAACTACTTTGGGTCCTATTGCTGAAAAAGATTTGGTGATTACCCAAGGATTTATTGGGCGAAGTATGGGGGGTGAAAGCACCACTTTGGGCAGAGAAGGCAGTGATTACAGTGCCGCAATATTTGGAAGTTTATTGGACGCAGATAGCATTAGCATTTGGAAAGACGTGCTTGGGGTAATGAGTGCCGACCCCAACAAATTTTCCAAAGCAGAATTAATCAAAGAATTATCTTACAACGATGCCATTGAATTGGCCTATTATGGTGCGTCTGTAATTCACCCCAAAACCATACAACCCCTCAAAGCCAGAGGAATTCCATTGTATGTTCGATCCTTTATAGACATTAACGAACCAGGAACTAAAGTGAGTTCTCAGAGCAAACCCATTACTATTTCCTGCAAGATTCACAAAGACAATCAAATACTACTAGAGATTAGCACCCGAGATTTCACATTTATCGCCGAAGACCATTTGAAACAAATTTTTCAATTGTTATCAGAAAATAACATGCGCTGCAACCTCATGCAAAATTCGGCTATTTGTTTCCGATGTGTTTTGGATAGCAAAGAAAATCAACACCTGACATTAATCCAACAATTAGAATCTCTGGGTTTAGATGCAATTTGCCAAAGCAACTTAGAACTACTCAGTATATACAATACACGCGGTTTGTTTGATAAACAGGAAGAGATTGGCAATAAGGAGATTGTTCTGCAACAAAACATGGGCAAATCAATCCATTATTTGGTCAAAGAGCGGCAATCGGTCCAAAAATAATATCGCGGGCATTGCTGTTTCCCTTTATGTGCCCGTGGCAAACAATTGATTTTTTTATCAATATACCGCCTTAGATGGTCTTTGACGAGGAGGAATCCCCTCAACTACTGCCGTACCGATCAAATTCAGCGCCTAGATAAAAATCGGTTGTACCCATTGAAGACTTATTCTCTAACCCTTAATCGACGGCCCACCTCAATCTGATTTCCACCCATATTATTCCATTTTTTTATTGTTTCAACCCTTACCGAATACTTACGGGAAAGTGCAAAAAGGGTTTCCCCGGGCTGAACAAAGTGGTATCTCTGCATGTGTGAGTCTCTTGATATTTTATAATTTACAGGGTTCTGCAAATACAAATCACTACCGATTTGTAAAGGTTTGCCCAATAAATTGTTCCACCCAACCAAGGAATCTAAAGGAATACTGTTGTCCTTAGAAATACTGTATACGGTTTCTCCTTTGCGCACAGTATGCAAGGTTGGTATACCCTCATTCGCAATTTTGTTCGGGTGCTCTGGTTCGGTATTGTCTTGCGCAAACCGGTTGTAGTCAACTTGCGTTTCCTTGCTAATTTTAATGTTGGGGGTTAATACGAGTAGCTGTCCGACAGCCAAATTTTCGCCGTCTATATTATTCCACCGGGTCAAATCCAAAATAGAAACATGGGTATTTAGGGCAATCTGAGCAAGCGTTTCCCCTTCTTGAACCTCATATACATTGCCAACATTTCGAAGATTTTCTACTGAAACGCTACCTTCATCAAGGGGTTTATCAAAATTAGATTTTTTCAAAATCACATCTACTGCATTCACAGAATCTTGAATACCCACACTCGGTAAATCCAATAACGGAGCAATCACTCGTTTCTGCTGAAGATTCAACACCTCTCCAACTTTTGCTTCTTGCCCTGACTCCAAGCGATTTAGTGTATACAAATGCTTCATTTTCATTCCATATCGCTGTGAAATGTCTCGCATATTTTCCCCGGATTTTACGACATGGCTCGATTCAAGCCCATGTTTTCGCTTGGGTTTAAGATAAATTATCTCCCCTGGATTGAGCATTTGGCCCGCTTGAATATCGTTGTATTTGTATATCTGACCAATTTCCAAGTTATACCTATCTGCAATATCCATGGGCGTTTCGCCAGCCCTAAGCAAAACTGCCTCAATTCCATTCACTGGTATAGGAAAAGAAACTGCGGGATTTGCAGCGAAAAAATCTTCTCCAAAAACAACAATGCTATCCAATTTGCCCAAATGGTATTTTTCTATTACCCCAATCAAAATGGTACCATAAATTGGATTTGTTGCATACCCTGCCTCTCGTAATCCATTCGCCCAAGATTTATAATCAGTGGCACTTAAGCCAAATAATGTGGCATACCGGTTGCTATTTTTTAAAAACACAGAATGATCTCGGTAACTATCAAAGGCCGATTCATAGCCACGAAAGCATTCGTCTTTGGCATCGTCATCGGCCAAACAAGATTTGCCAGTCCAGGCATTTTTGCATTTGATTCCGAAATGATTGTTGCAATTTTTAGCCAACTTGCTATTGCCACTCGCACTTTCTAGCACCCCCTGCCCAAGTGTGATACTGGCAGGAACACCATATGCCCGCATCTCTTGCATGGCTATGTATTTGAATGAATCAATATACTCAACAGTACTAAACAATTGGGCATATGATTTTTGGGATATGCCAAACAAGCACAACAATAACAACCCAAAATGCAAAAAAAGTGCAGGGATTTTGACATTCATTGAAACAAACCTACACCGACAAAAAGTAAATACATTATTAATTTATCCAAGGATTGTGAAATAGAGTGCCGTTTTATGCCTATTAATCCCGAATTTTGTACATACCCTATGCTAAAGCGAATTGTTTTTCTGCTTATTCTAATCAGTTTTGCCTTTCACGGATTTTGTGCTGGATTTCCAAAGCCCACATTCAAAGTCAGTTTTTCTAAAACCGATGTAATGGCTGGAGACATTGTCGAAATTATTATTCGATTTGATGTTCCCAAAGGCTTTCATATATACAGTGAAAAAAGTGATTGCCCTGAAGATGACGGACCGATGAGGGCTTCTATCGATTTTACCCCACATTCATCTTATGAATTAATGGGTAAATTTTTTGGCATTGGTGACCATATGGTGAAGGAAACGGATGTATTTAATTGCAGTACCGGAGAATTTACAACAAAGGGTGAATTTCGCCAGAAGATACGGGTCTATACTTCGATCGGGAACCCCGGAATTCAACTCCTTTTTAATGGGCAAATATGCAATGAAAGTGGTTGCGACAATATTCGTAATGTTTCTATAAAAACCCCTTCCATCAATGTAATCGGGACGAATAAATCTCGTTCTCTAACAGAAACTGAACCCGAAACCCAAGTTGATTCTTTCGCCAAAGACACGCCAATTCAAACCATTCAGTCGAATATAAAATCCTCATACCGAAACGGTAAACAAGGCCAAATTAAAACCTTCAACGGGAATGCGGGAGCAGAAAAATCGGGCAGCTACTGGGGATTGTTTATTTTGGCATTTTTGAGTGGCTTAACAGCGTTGCTCACGCCCTGCGTGTTTCCAATGATACCCATGACAGTATCCTTCTTTATTAAAAACAACAAGCGTTCTGTCGCGATTCGAGATTCGATTGTTTTCTCGCTGAGTCTCATTGGATTGTATACAATTTTGGGAACACTGGCAGCGATTGCTTTTGGTGCAAATGCAGCCAATTGGCTCAGCACACATTGGCTCCCCAATATCTTCTTTACGCTTATTTTTCTTGTCTTTGCGGCAAGCTTTTTTGGTGCTTTCGATATAGTCATGCCTTCGTGGTTGGTGAATAAAGTTGACAAAAAATCCGATCAAGGCGGAATCAGTGGGGCAATTTTTATGGCTGTTACAATTGCGTTGGTTTCATTCTCTTGCACTGGCCCGATTGTAGGAACCGTGCTTGTGGAGGCAGTTCAAGGTGGTACCATCAGGCCCATTGTTGCAATGTTCGGATTTTCCTTGGCATTTGCTTTGCCCTTTGGTTTGCTGGCGATGTTCCCAAGTTGGTTAAACAAGCTCCCCAAAAGTGGCGATTGGTTGACTACTGTAAAAGTGGTTTTGGGATTTGTTGAATTGGCTTTTGCCTTAAAATTTCTGAGTATTCCAGACCAAACCTACCACTGGGGAATATTGGATCGCGAAGTGTATTTGGCAATTTGGATTGTTATTTTTTCACTCATGGGCCTATATTTATTGGGCAAGATAAAATTTCCCCATGATAGCCCAGTAGAACACCTCTCAGTGGGCAGATTGGGCTTTGTATTGGTTACTTTTACCTTTGTCGTATACATAATTCCCGGCATGTGGGGTGCCCCCCTCAAAGGATTGGCGGGTTATTTACCCCCGATTGGTTCCCAAGATTTTAATTGTGCTCCCGAAAATGGTGGTCGTTTAGAAGGAAATATAGCCTCTACTCCAAGCTATACCGAATCCTTGTCTGTTCCACAAAATTTGGCAGGATACTTAGATTACGAGGAAGCATTAGCCGCCGCACGCACCCTTAAAAAGCCATTGTTTATTGATTTTACAGGTCATGGATGCGTAAATTGCCGAAAAATGGAAGAACGGGTATGGTCTGACCCCGCAATCTTAAAGCTATTGAAAACTGAATATGTGGTTGCATCTCTATACGTGGATGATAAGAAAATAGTCTTGCCTCCTTCTGAGTGGTTCAATGCGGTGAGGGGTCAAAAAATTACACTATTGGGCGATAAAAATGCCTACATAGAAGAGCAATATTTTGGAAAAACAACACAGCCATTGTATTGCATCATAGACGAAAACGAAAACCTACTACAGCCTGCATTTGGCGCAGATTATTTTAAATTTCAAAGTCCCCCATTCAAGAAATTCCTTGAAGATGGAATATCAGAATTCAAAAAAAACCGCCCATAATCCTATAGGGCTTTTCTACTTTCCCAGTTTTACAAAAAAAAATAATGTATCGCATCCAATCTCACTTTAAAGAAGCGCTGGAAATTCTTCAAGTATTTATGAATGATTCACAGCAAATGCAGCACATCGAATCAGCTTCCAATATCATGGTTTCATCCCTTCATCAGGGTGGAAAAATTATATCCTGTGGAAATGGTGGGAGTCATTGTGATGCCATTCATTTTGCAGAAGAACTAAGCGGTCGTTTCAGAAAAGACCGACCCGCCATCGCCGCCATCTCTATTTCAGATGTTGCACATATTAGCTGTGTGGGCAATGACTATGGTTTCGAAAATGTGTTCTCCCGCTTCATAGATGGCTTGGGAAATACTGGCGATGTATTGCTTGCCATCAGTACCAGTGGAAACAGTAAAAATATTATAAAAGCCATCGAATCAGCAAAAATGAAAGGCATGCATGTAATCGCCCTAACCGGTAAAGACGGGGGTGAAATTGCATCCCTGTGCGACATCGAAATTCGCGCACCCCATAGCCCTTTTGCCGATAGGGCTCAAGAAATTCACATTAAAGTTATCCATTCTCTTATCGATTCAATAGAAATAGGACTTAATTTTAGCCAATAATTTGTAATATTGTCACAATGCAATTCATCGGATTTATTGGTATTCTCGGTATATTTGGTTTGGCATTCGCCCTATCAAATAACCGCAAAGCAATCAACTACAGAACCATTGGAGTTGGTCTATTCATTCAGGTCTTACTTGCTGTTTGTATTCTTAAAACACCCATAGGCAAAACCGTATTTGGATTCCTTGGAAAGGGCGTTCAAAAACTTCTTACTTTTAGCGATAAAGGTGCGGAATTTATATTTGGTCCATTGGCCAATGATTCAAAAATGCAGGAATTATTCGGACAGAACTTTATCTTCTTTTTTCGCGTAATGCCAACCATCATTTTCATTGCTGTCTTGGTGAAAATTTTTTACCACCTGGGTATTTTGCAGTCTATAATCAAGCAAATAGCGAAGGCCATGCATTTTTTGATGCGGGTGAGTGGTAGCGAAGCTCTCAGCAATATTTCATCGGCTTTTGTAGGACAAGTAGAGGCCCAATTGATGATTGGCCCCTATGTAAAAGGAATGACAAAAAGTGAATTGTTGGCATCTATGACTGGATCAATGGCCTGTATTGCAGGTGGGGTGATGGCAACATATATTCAAATGGGTATCGATGCCAGTAGTCTATTGGCGGCAAGTATCATGGCCGCGCCAGGGGCACTGGTCATATCAAAAATTGTTTGGCCAGAAACCGAGATTAGCGAAACAGCTGGCACCGTTAAATTTGAAGTCAAAAAAGAAAATGCGAATTTACTCGATGCAATAGCCCAAGGCGCATCCGAGGGTTTGGGAGTAGCTTTAAATGTTGTAGCCATGCTTCTAGGATTTTTGGCCTTAATCTACCTTTTTGATTTTGTTCTTGGAAGTATCGGGGGATTATGGGGATTTAAACTCTCCTTAGAAAATATCCTGGGTACCGTATTTTCGGGCTTTGCTTTCATTATGGGCGTCCCGACCCAAGACATACATGCTGTAGGTGGTCTTATGGGAACCAAATTGGTTGTGAATGAATTTGTGGGATACCTTCACTTGAAAGAGATACGGGATACCCTTCAGCCCATTAGCGTGGTGATTGCAACATTTGCATTGTGTGGTTTTGCCAATTTTAGTTCCATCGCCATTCAGGTTGGTGGCATTGGAAAAATCGCACCGACCCGCAGAAAAGATTTGGCAAAGTTAGGATTCAAAGCCCTTCTCTGTGGCACACTAGCAAACTACCTGAGTGCAACAATTGCCGGACTTTTAACGCTGTTCTAATCTTCAAATTGTTTGTATATATCCTGGTTTGACCCAGATTCTACAGTACCATTGCTCTCTATTTCCGAATATTCTATTGAATCTTGGCGAGGATTCCATCTTAATCCTACTGTTGATGCCAACAATAAACCGACAATCGCTCCAGAAATGTGGCCTTGCCAAGAAACCGCTGGGTCTATGGGCAATAGTCCCCAAAAAAAACCTCCAAACCACAATAAAACCATAAACATAATTGCAAGAGATTGCTTGTTCCGATGCAATATGCCGGTTGTAATGAGAAAGGATCCAAATGAATATACCCAAATCGAAGAGCCAATGTGGGCAGAGCCAGGCATACCCAGAAAAAAAAGCAGCATTGAAGAAATAGGCCATTGAATAAACCAAAACCTGAACCAATGTGTAGGAAATTGAATGAAAAATAACAATGACAGAAAAAATAAAGATACCATATTACCCATAAAATGCGTAAGACTTGCGTGCAAAAAAGAACCTAGAAAGATTCCCCAGACATGAGAAATATCCCAAGGGTAAATAGCAAAATCAAGATATCTATTGCCCAGAGCAGGTTGAATACCATAAAAAATAAACGTTAAAAATAGGATAAGACCCAATAACATCAAAAAAGACAATACCCTGCCACGAATCATATAAGCAAGGTACTATAAATCAATATATCCATTCACCCATTCACCGCTAAATTCTGCATTGTATTTTTCGTAAAACTGAATGGCCGATGTGTTCCAATCAAGGACCTGCCAGGCAATTCGACAATAGTGGTGAAGTCTGGCATATTCCAAACAAGCATCAAAAAGGCGTTTGCCAACACCTTTTCGTCTCATAGATTTAGTAACAACAAGGTCTTCGAGATACAATACCGGACCCTTCCAAGTTGAATACCGAATATAACAAATCGCTGTTCCTACAACTACACCCTCATACTCTGCAACCCAAGAAAAAAATAGCGGGTTGACCGAAAAACCATATTTGATAAGTGTCTGCTTGGAAGTGATAAGTTCTTCGGGTGCTTTTTCAAACAAAGCCAATTCTGTAATAAGCTGCATAATACAGGCAACATCATTAATATTTGAAGGTCTTACAAAGATTTGCAAAATTAGCGTATTGCCAATTTCAATGTTTTGGTAGAAGAACCACTTTTTATTTGCACAAAATACAAGCCTTTGCCAAGTTTGACTTCATCTAAATCAATACGAATCTGTCCTGTGGCGTAGTCAGTTTTACGAATTGTGTATGAATAGACTATCTTACCCAGTACATCATTCACTAAAATGGCTGCATCTGGAAACTGAGAATCAGAAAAACGAATGTTTACCGTAAAATAAGAACCTGTAACCGGGTTGGGATTAATGGAAAAAAGAGGGCCTTGGTCACCCATAAAAAAAGGCATCAATTTACTGTGGGCAAGGAGTTTGTGGCTTCCTACCGAGCAAATCAAAATAGTTGATACAATAAGGATATACTTTTTCACTACTCAAAAATAATTAAAAAGGCGTTTGTTTCCAAACGCCTTTGAATAAATACCTGTTTCAAATTAATAAAGGCAGGCGATTACTTCTTAGCTTCAGCAGCAGGAGCTTCAGCAGCAGGAGCTTCAGCAGCAGGAGCTTCAGCAGCAGTAGTGTCAGCAGCAGGAGCTTCAACAACAGGAGCTTCAACAGCAGTAGTGTCAGCAGCAGGAGCTTCAGTAGCAGAGCTGCAAGCAGCGAAAGCGAACATAGCGCAAGCTGCAAAGGCGAAAGTCAATTTTTTCATTTTTTTTGTTTATGTATAAGTGTAATACAAAAGTAAAGGGGAAATTATAATTTGCAAGTAAAAAAAATAAAAAAATAAAAAAAGTTAGGTTTTTATTTAAAATATATTGATTATCAATAAGTTAAATATTTAAAAACCTAACATTTTATTCTAATTGAACATTTACAAAGGGGTTTTTTACGAACTATCACCAGGTTAAAGGGGCAATTTTAGCAAAAAATCTATACCTATACGCAAATTTTCGATGCTACAAACAATTTTATAACGGTACGCAGCAATAAAATACAATATCGAAAAATTAAACTCAATCTATTTTATATTAATCATTTAGCCTTTATTAAAGCGGGATCCAATACTTCTCTGTCCAAAAAGAGAGTATTAGAATTGTTAGGTGTTCATGGTAGGGAAAAAATAAGACAGAACCCCAATTTTAGGATGCGAAACAACTTCAACAACTTCAATTATGAATGCCCGAACCAGACCAATCATTCGTGCAGTGGGTGAGATTTCCCACCAGTTTATTTGGCTTATGCCCACAACTTTGAGTATACCGTCTTTGGACGTGATGCCTCCCATAATAAGCCTTGAATGGAGGCCCCGATATCATATTGAACTTTGCACATTGAGCGCATTTCGTGAATTTACAGAAGAAATTCTTTCGAAATGTGGTTTTGTGGAACGATGTATTTATTTCATTTTTTAAAACTCCTAAACACCTTGCGATTGCCTAAATTGCATCTCTAAATGAATACCATTGAAAATCGCTTCATCGCTCTTGTATCTATTATATATGGGGTTGGAATTGCAGGATTCATGATACCTTCCCTCCATTCAACGTTCTTATGGCTTACGCCATACACGATTTTGGCTTCTTTTATTTTTGCTTGGATTTTTCATAAAAAATGGGAATTCAAACACATGACCATTGTCTCAATTATTGGCATAATTGGATTTTTTATAGAATATGCAGGGGTAAAAACGGGCAGTATTTTTGGGACCTATACCTATGGAAAAACACTGGGTAATGGATTTCAAGGTGTTCCATACCTCATTGGGATAAATTGGGCTGCCTTGGTTTTTTTTACTTCTAGCATATTGGCTGGGAGGATACAAAATCCCTACGGAGCCTCCATTGTCGGTGCGTCCATGATGACTATGTACGACTTCTTTCTTGAGCCTGTTGCCATAAAACTCGATTTCTGGATTTGGAAGGATGGCATCGTTCCTTTTCAAAACTACATTGCATGGTTTATAGCCGCCTTTTTGCTTCAACTGCTTCTTCAACTTTCCTGCAAACCCATTAGAAACAAGATGGCCGGAGCAATGTTTCTGATCCAGTTGTCCTTCTTTTTGATTCTTTACGTATGGATACAGATTTTTTAAGGGTACAGTGAATCTATTTCCACCTCGTATTTTTCCATCACTACTTTGCGTTTGATTTTTAAGGTGATTGTCATGTCTCCAGCCTCGACGCTAAAAGGCTCGCGTTTTATGATAAAATCTTTTATCCGCTCAAATTTGGAAAGATTTTCTCCCAATTTTTTCACATCTTCTTGCATCCATTTTTTAATTTCCTCGTCTTGAATGAAGGGGTCAGAAGATTCAAAATAATCTTTTCTTCCACCAAAGGCCGATTTCAGTTCATCCATATTCGGATGAATAATGGCAGTGAGGTATTCTCTTTTATCGCCAATAATAAAAACCTGCTCCAAACGATGACTTTTTAATAGCACATTCTCGATTTGGGTTGGATAAATATTTTTACCCAGACTGGTCTTGAGCATATTTTTTAAACGATCTGTGATTCTTAAATACCCACGGTCAAAACGACCAATATCCCCTGTAAGAAACCAGCCATCATCCGTAAATACTTCGTCTGTTGCGGCTTTGTTGTTATAATACCCCTGCATCACATTGGGACCTTTAACCAGTATTTCACCTTCTTCGCTGGCAAAAACAGGGTCAAAACTATCATAATTTTGAACACACAGTATCTCTTTGGTTTCAATATTCTGAATAGCAACCTGCTGACGGGGAGCCACCCTGCCTACAGTACCATATACCTGGCGATTATATTCATTGACTGTTACAAGCGGTGATGTTTCTGTTAAGCCATAACCCTCTTGCACACGCATCCCCAAATTGGCAAAAAACTCACCCACGTGAATGGGCAAAGCGCCAGCACCAGAGATGAATATTTTTAGCCGGCCACCCATTTTGGCTTTAATTTTTGTGTAGACCAATTTGTTGGCTATTGCCAACTGCAAGGCCAGTATTGGTCCTAAAAATTTACCTGCATCGCGTTTTTTACGCGCCTCACCCCCAACCTTTAATGACCAGATGAATATTTTCGCAGAAATTCCACCCTTTTCTGTAGCGCTCTTGTATACTTTGTCGTGAACCCTCTCCAATAATCTGGGAACACATGCCATTAATGTTGGTCGTATTTCTTGAATATTCTGTGCTACTTTGTCAATGTTTTCGGCAAATGCAACCTGGGCACCAATAAAAGTGCTCAAATACATTGTTGCCAACCGCTCGAATATATGTGATAATGGCAAAAAACTCAAATACACATCATCCTTGTCGATTGTTGGGCAGAGTTCTTTGGCATCATAGCAATTGCTCATGAAATTAGAATGTGTTAACATCACCCCTTTGGGCATACCCGTTGTTCCACTGGTATAAATCAGGGTGGCCAAATCAGTTTTTACAACCCCCCGAAAACGTGTTTCTACGGAGTCCTTATACTTTTCTATCAGTGCCTGACCCACTACTCTCAGCGCATTGAAGTTTGTGAACATGCCCCCATTTTCTAGATCAGACGGGAGTGAAACGACATGCTTAATACTTGGACACTCAGCCTGCACTTTTTTAAATTTTTTAAACAAAAAGGCACTGCCTACAAACAAAACCTTTGCTCCGCTATTATTAATAATATAGGCAGTTTCGACAGGCGTTAGTGTGGGGTATATAGAAACATTGACCAATCCCAATTTCTGTATGGACTGATCAATCATATAATAATCAGGACAGTTGTCTGCAACAATGGCTACCCTATCACCCTTCTCCAATCCGATTTCCATAAACCAAGCACAAAGCTGGTCAATGGCTGCCAATATATCTGCGTAGCTATAACTCTCCCATTTTCCATCCTCTTTGGCAAAAATTGCGGGTCTATTGGGTTGATGAATCTGATGGGCTGCATGAATAAAAAAAGAATGCAATGAGGGGAAATCTGGATCTAATCTTTCTATCTGAGCTTGCATAAATTTTGAACCATGGTTTATTGAACAAATATGAACATAAAATTCTGTGAAAAATCATAATACCAAAAAAACAACGTAAAGACATCAAGCAGATTCCGCTTCAACCGCAATTACCTCCGGCACCATGCGTTTTAGCAAATTCTCAATACCCGCTTTTAAGGTCATGGTACTACTGGGACATCCGCTACAACTACCTTTCATTTGTACAGTAACCACCCCATTCTTAAAACTCTTAAAGTCGATGGCACCGCCATCCATCTCCACGGCAGGACGCACATGGTCTTCGAGAAGTTGGCGAATTTTTCGCTCTATCTCTGTTTCCTGATCAGGTGTCAGGGAAACTTTGATGGCGACAATCTCTTTGCCCTGCTCTAGCCACTCAGTAAAAAAAGTTCGTAAGTCAGGAATCAGATCAAACCACTCGTAATCTTCATTTTTGGTTATACTAACGAAATTGTTCATGACAAATACCCCTTTCACAAAAGGCATTTCAAACAATGTCTTTACAAGAGCACCCCCATCTGCAGCAAGCTCTGGACTTCTAAAATCTGCGCTATCATTGGGCAACAACATTTTATTGGCCACAAATTTCATACTCTCTGGATTGGGCGTTGCCTCAGCATATATTGTTACAATGTCACTTAGACTTTTCTCCATGATCTAACAAAATTAACGAAACTTTTAATGATTTATATTTCTTATTTAGATTCTTTCTAAAAGTTCTTTAGATACGTTTCTTTTTAACGCTTGGCTTATCTTTGGCAATCTTGTAGACATACTATTTGCAAAGACCATGGGTAAACAAAAAACAAGCTTCTTCTGCAAATCCTGCGGATTTGAAAGCCCAAAATGGATAGGGAAATGTTTGGGTTGCTCAGAGTGGAATACCTTTATCGAAGAGCCTAAACCCAACAAAGAAAATACCACTTGGAAAAAAGGCAAACGAAAGATTGCAGAACCAAAGGCATTACACACCATAGAAGCCAATCTAGCTGAGCGTCTGGTACTTCCAGACGACGAACTAAATTTGGTATTGGGAGGTGGATTGGTCCCTGGCGCTGTGGTATTGTTGGGTGGTGAACCCGGCATCGGGAAAAGCACACTCCTGCTGCAAATTGCCCTGCAAACACATGCAAAAACACTCTATGTGAGCGGTGAAGAAAGCGAAACGCAAATAAAACTCAGGGCAGATCGTTTGGGATTCGGAAATAGCAGCTGCCAAATCCTAACTGAAACTTTACTCGAAAATATTTTTGATGTTCTAGAGCATGACCCTCCTGAACTGCTTGTCATTGATTCAATTCAAACCCTTTACAGCGAAGTACTTGATGCGACACCAGGAAGCATTACACAAATCCGTGAATGCGCAGGCCAATTGCTTCAATTCGCAAAAGAGAATGATGTCCCTATTTTTTTGGTTGGACACATAACGAAAGATGGCGCACTCGCAGGACCCAAAATTTTAGAACACATGGTTGATACAGTTCTCCAATTTGAAGGCGATCGACACCATGCCTACCGCATTATTCGTGCCCTAAAAAATCGTTTTGGCAACACCCATGAATTGGGTATTTATGAAATGCATGGTGCGGGTCTAAAAGGCGTAAAAAACCCTTCTGAAATTTGGTTGGCCCAGCGCGAAGAAGTTCTTTCTGGTATTGGCATTGCTGCAGTATTAGAGGGGATTCGACCCCTATTGCTCGAAACACAAGCACTGGTAAGCACCGCTGTGTATGGCACACCCCAACGATCAGCAACGGGTTACGATTTGCGTCGTTTAAATATGTTGCTGGCCATACTCGAAAAACGCTGCGGGTTTAAACTCGGCCAACAAGATGTATTTATAAACTTGGCTGGCGGTTTGCGTTTAGAAGACCCTGCGTTGGATTTGGGATTGATGGCTGCCATAATGAGTAGCTTCCACAGTGAGCCCCTACCTACGAAATGTGTTTTTTCAGCAGAAGTGGGGCTAAGTGGCGAAATCAGAGCCGTACAACGCGTAGAACAGCGAATTGCAGAGGCTGAAAAGTTGGGTTTTACCGATATTGTAGTGTCTAAATACAATAAATTTAATGACAAAGAAACGGGCAAAATACAAGTTCACACCTTTGGCCGCATTGACGAAGTTTTCTCTTGGTTGTTTGGTTGATTAAAAACCAACCGACTTGAAAAACTGATTGTTTTTGTTGCCGCCCGCAACTTGTCACAATGTATACACAAAGAATTTTTTCTTGGTTGGGAGAACCGTTAATAACTGAAAAAGGTATCATCAGCATTGATGAAGATTTGGTAAACAGTATCTTGAAACATGAAACAACCTTAAGCTGGCATCAACTTCTCACAAAAAAAACTTTTAACCAACAGTGTAAATTTAAGCGAATTTCGAATGCGCACCCTAGATTTAACAACGTCAACTGCTGACTTTCGCTCAATTTTATGCAATAGTTCCAAATAGTATTGATACGCAGTATACACCCCCAACCGGCAACCCACAGGGAGTTTTTTAATTCCTGGCAATGCTTTGTTAAAATCATTTTTAACATCCAGCACAATGTGACGTTTATCAGAATCACTAAAGGTTTCAAAATTTACACCCGGAAAATACACCCGACCCCGTTCACTCATATCAGATTGTATGTCACGTAAAAAATTAACTTTCTGGAATGCAGAACCAAGGCTTTTGGCCATGGGACACAAAAAATTATATGTATTTTCATCGCCAGCACAAAAAACCTTGAGGCACATTAATCCAACAACCTCTGCACTGCCAAAAATATAGTCGTTGTAGCTCTTCTCGCTATGAACTTGCGATTGTAAATCTTCCTCCATCGAGTAAAAAAATGGATCGATTAAATCTTTTCCAATACCAAATTGATTCGCTGCAAGTTGAAATGCATGGAGAACAGGATTTGTGCTAATTCCCTCTTCAATAGATTGGTATGCTTGGGCTTTAAAATCGGAGAGCATCTGGGCTTTATTAAACCCATGGAATGTATCAACGATTTCATCCGCAACACGAACCAATCCATAAATAGCAAATACTGCCCAACGATATTCCTTTGACAATAATCGAATTCCAAGAGAAAAACTGGTACTATAATTAAGTGCCAACTTTCGACTCATATCCTTCGCAGTTTGATCAAACAGTTTTATGCTCATCTAGGATTCTTTCCGTTACCAATTTAGAACCTATAACTACAATGGGCAGCCCTGTTCCTGGATGTGAACTTGCACCAACATAGTATAAATTATTTAACTTTTCATCTTTATTTGCAGGGCGTAAACCCCCAATTTGGCTTAATCCATGAGCCAATCCCAAACCACTGCCCCTGTATAAATTAAACATTTTCTCCCATTCAATTGGGGTATAAACAACTTTGCATAATATATTATTTTGTATATCGAAATTGACCCGCTTTCCCAAATCTTCAATAATATCTTGACTTAGTTTTTCTGCATCACTCCAATCGGGCTTCACCCGCAAATCAGGAACCGGACAAAGAATGAAAAGATTTTCACATCCATCTGGCGCAGCATCCGGATTACTTTTGGTAGCTACATTTACATAGTAATACGGCCTTTCGGGCGCAAGATTGCTGCTAAAAATGGTATCTGCGTAATCACGAAAATTATCCCCTAAAAAGTAATTGTGATGCTGAATCCCTGGGATCAATCCCTTCACCCCCAAATAAATCGTGAATGGAGCTAGTGTCCAATCCATTTTGTCAAGTTTATCAACGGTGTATTTTTTTCGATTCAAGAACTTACCCCTAAACCATGCAGCATCAGCATTGACAACAAATAAATCAGCCTCGTGCTTTAGCGAATTTTGATCAGTAACAGAAGTCATTCTACCCATTTCATGTTGCACCGATAAAATTTCCGTATTGTATAGTATTTCAACACCTTTTTTTTCTAGGAGCCCCACAATGCCATCGACGATCTTGTACATACCCCCTTTTACATTCCAATATCCGTCGTGCTCTAATTCTGTGTAATTTAAAAGTTTATACACACTGGGTGTATTAAAAGGCGTAGCACCCAAAAAAAAGGCCACCAAGGAAAAAATGATTTTAACTTCTTCACTGTCAAAGTGTAATTCTAGTTCCTTCCAAAAAGTCCTAAATACACTGGGTAGATGCTTTAAAGGGACCCTTCCCATACTCATTGCATAGTCCACTATTCCATTGAAATTACGCTTAATAATCTTGTACTCAGTATCATGAAAAATTTCCTTGGCTCCTTTAAGATATTTCCGAACTTTCCTTTCAAAATCATCCTCGATACCACGAAATTCATCTGCCAATTTTCCCAGATCTTTATAAATTTTAAACACACGAGAATTACCAGTCATATGAACGGAATACAATGGATCTAATTCATTGATTTCAAAAGGCATTGGCTCACCAATAGATTCAAACAATTCCTTAAACTCGTAGCTCATTGAGAAAAAGGACGGACCGATATCAAAGGTAAAACCATCCTTTTTTAGCACATTCAAGCGACCGCCTGAATTGCTTTGTTTTTCGATGATTGTAACCCGATACCCTTTATGACTTAGACGCAGCGCAGTTGACAATCCACCCAGACCAGCACCCACTATAATGACCGAATTAGCCACGACCGTATTTTTTAAAATATCTTTTGGGCACAAACAAAAAACCGAATGCTTCAGCACCTGCCTTGGTATGCACTGCGTGGTGTAAATGGTGTGTCTGACGCATCGCTTTAAAATAGGGGGTCTGGGCCGTTCGCAACCACATCACTCGCTGGTGAACAAACACGTCATGTACAAGAAAATATGCCAATCCATATAGCGCAATGCCCAATCCAGCGTAGAATCTCCAATCGTAGGCTTCGGAACCCATCACAACCAAATAAACAGAAGGAATGGCAAACATAAATCCAAACAAATCGTTGAGCTCAAACTTGCCTTTCCTGGGCTTGTGATGACTCTCATGAAAGACCCAAAGAAATCCATGCATAATATATTTATGGGTAATCCAAGCAAAAAATTCCATGGTAAAGAAAAATAGAAGTACAATTAAAAAATCAATCATCTTGTTGAACGTTTAGATTAAACACTTCTATGGTAGAAAGGTTTTGAGGTCCCGATTGAAATTTTTAAATTTTACGATTCTAAACAAATGATTCCACTCAACCCAATGAACAAATAAAGATTAATGTGTCAATATGCCCTTGGCCTGAGGTGCCGACAAACGATATGTAATGCCAAAAGAAATCAAATAATCGGCGAAGGCCGCATCTCCATTTCTCGCAATTCCTGAAGCATTCTCGATTTGCTTGTCAGTCACACTTTGATTACGAATGCGATACATCGCAATAGGAACATTAACATTGTAAGTGGTTTTACCCTTCATATAAGTAACGCCGGGCTCTGCGGAAACGATGAAGCCAGGACGACGAAAACCAAGGCTTTCCCCAATGATATCTTTCACAGGTATCCCTTCTAAACGCGCACCCCAAGAAAATGATAGACCATGCATACGGCTCTGCGACAAAACACCTAAACGAGCTGCGTATTGATCGGGCACGGAACACATATACTCATTGGTATAAACCTTGCCGTCGATCGTTGGACTGCGATTTGTAAGAGTACCATTAACGCCACGTGGATTTAACAAATAAAAGGCATTCCCATAAATATACAGTCCCTCATTTACTTCCCAAAAACCTTGTATATCTATTATTAACCCTAACCCACCATCACCCAATTGCATGCTTTGATCCACTGGACGATATAATGTTTTTCTCGTTGGAACCCCTGATTGCGGATCGGTAACCAAAATGTTATAAAAACTGTCTTGCACATTCCAGTTGCCTGTCGGCAATTTCAAAGCTGCACCCACGGATAAATTACTTTTGGTATGACTTAGAGGATTCCACAACCAACGAGATGCCCCCATTCTTGCATCGCCGAGTCCTGCAGAGGTTGAAGTCTTTCTCGCACCGGCAAATGTCGCTGTTTGTCCGCCGTGCTCATAATAACTCGAACGATCCGTAAAACCCAAAGGGACACCGACATTCATCTGCCAACGAGAATTCAAACCGAAGGATGCCGACAACTCAATCGTGCTAGAATAATTGATTACCTGGGTCTGTTTTACCAAACGATCAAATTGTTCTTGATCCCCTTTGAAATGTCGAAATGACTTAAAATATCTATAATTGGCACCCACTTGCCACTGCCCGGGGACCAACGCCAAACCCGTTCCACCTGCAACACCACAACCGCCAAACCCTCTAATTGCAACACAACCCTGGGCCGCTAGGTTTTCAAAAGAAAGAAGTCCAAGACAAACAGATATAATCGTAAAAAATCTTTTCATAATGAATTATTATGCAATAATAAGCCCCAAGGCTTACTTTGCAAATGGTAAACTTCAATAACTTCGCTGCGATTCTCTCATTAAAAACCATGTTAATTCAAAAAAATTGGCCTTTAATAGATTTTAATACTTTCGGATTCGATATTACTTCGAGTGAATTCATTTCTATAAAAGGCATTGACCAAATAATTGAACTTTATCGGGCAAAACAACTTAAAAGAACCGACATTGGAATCCTTGGCGGGGGAAGTAATATCACATTCACAAAGAATTTCAATGGGCTAATCTTAAAGAATGAGATTTTTGGCAAAACAATAATTCAGGAAGCCAGTGAAGATGCGATTGTTGAATTTGGCAGTGGCGAATCATGGCATGGTGCGGTATTACATGCTTTGTCGCTCAATCTTGGTGGAATAGAAAATCTCAGTTTAATCCCCGGCACTGTGGGTGCATCACCCATCCAGAACATCGGAGCGTATGGAGTTGAATTAAAAGATGTTTTTCACTCTCTTTCGGCCTTTCATTTACCCAGCGGAGAAATCCATCATTTCGATGCAAAAGATTGCAAATTCGGCTATCGAGACAGCGTATTTAAACGCGAAAAAAGAGGAGAATATTTCATTATTTCCGTCCAACTGAAACTGAGTAAAAATGCAGAAATCAAAACCCAATACGGCGACATTCAATCTACATTGGATGGCTGGGGAATTGCGAATCCTACAATCCACGACATATCAAAGGCAGTCATTCATATCCGTGAAAGCAAATTGCCAAATCCAGCAGAAATAGGGAACTGCGGTAGTTTTTTTAAGAATCCTGTCGTTCCTAGCGATATCATTCCAGCATTACAAACACAACACCCAGACATCAAAACTTTCCCAGCGGCAACGGGTCTTACAAAAGTGCCCGCAGGTTGGCTCATCGAAAAAGCAGGTTGGAAAGGTTTTAGAAGAGGCGATGTTGGCGTCCACGCAAAGCAAGCGTTGGTTTTGGTGAACTATGGAAACGGCAATGGTCAAGAAATCATCGACTTAGCGCATGAAATCCAGGCAGATGTATTGTCGAAATTCGGCATCGCATTAGAAATGGAAGTCAATGCTTGGTAAAGGCTGATTTGCTGTTTGAACTTTGTGCCGTAAATTGCACCCAATGAAATCCATAATTAGCCTGGTATTTTCTTTTTTATTTTGCGTAACGGCATCGGCACAACAGAGCAAACCCGAACCCCAGAATTCGTTCAAAAAGGGGGGCACTTGCGATGTGATTCGCGATATCAAAACGCCATTATCGCATGTTTTTGATCCAGCAACGACGCCCAGTATTTGGATGATGCCAACGGATGGGGAAGCGGAAATGCCGTTGCCAGGAGGAATCAACGAGGACCTCAGACGCGAGATTGATGCGGCTCGCTCCGCTCGCCGCCATACCAACCCCGTTCAAAACCGTGGAATCATTCATGACAAATCCACCCCGCCCAATTCAATCATCACACAACCCCAACGCGGTGTTGAGGTTCCGTTTGGCGGCGGAACCCCCAACGACAATCATATCGCCGTAGGAAACGACGGAAAAATTGTCTCCGTCATGAATACCGTAATCCGCGTGCATAACGATACCGGTAAAATTATCAAAGCCTTTACCCTCGACTATTTCGCCAATAACCCCAATATCAAAAAAGATCCCATCCCTACCATGAATCGGACCTATGATCCGAGAGTCATGTACGACCCCTATAAAGATCGCTACATCGTCGTTTTTATGCATGGAACCACAAATAAAAATAGCTTTATCATCGTGGGATTCTCCACCACCAACGACCCCGCAAAACCTTGGAATGTCTATAAAGTTCCCGGAACGCCCATCCAAGATACCGTTTGGAGCGACTACCCCATCGTTTCGCAAACCAAAGAAGACATGTTCTTCACCGTCAATCTCCTACACAATGGAAGCAGCTGGGAAGAGGGTTTCGTGGAAGCCGTAATCTGGCAACTCAACAAAGAAGATGGTTTCAAGGGCGATACCATGCACAAGAACTTCTTCCACAATATTAAATACAATGGCGTTGCGATTTGGAGCATCTGCGCGATACAAAATGGACCGATGCCGGACGGGGTCGACAACTACTTTATGAGTGTTCGGCCTTACACCAAGCAAAACGACACCCTTTTTGTCCATCGAATCACCAACACGCTCAGAAGCGGACAAGCCAACTACGAATTGGGCGTACTCAAAAGTCCTTTGAAATATGGATTCCCCTCCAGCGCTTTACAACCCGATACCGCATTCCGACTTCGAACCAACGATGCTAGGGTACTGAGCGGCGTTCGGATCGGAACACAACTTCACTACTTCCAAAACTGCCTCAATTTCAAAACGATGCAAGCCCACATCATGCATGGCAGCATCTACAATATCACTTCGCCAAGCGGCGCAACGCTCCACCATACCTATTGGAATGAAGGCGGCGCCGTCACAAAAGCACATCTTTTCACCAACGATAGCCTAGACTTTGGATATCCTGCCGTGGCCGCAGCCGGAGATGCGCCCGCATCGGAATTATCAGCCCAAGACCCTTCGATGATTGTCACCAGCGTCTATTCAGGTGCCAAACACTTCCCCGGAACAGGGGCATTTTTCATCAATCGATACGGTGAATACAGCGATTATCAAATACTAAAAAAGGGACAATCCATCATCAACTACACCTTCATCAAGCCCAAAGAACAGCGCTGGGGAGATTACGAAGGCATTCAAGCAAAATTCAACGAAAAAGGCATTTACTATTTGGTTGGCTCATGGGGCAAAGGCAATAGCATGAGCGCTTATGTGGCTCGGGTGAAAATCAAAGACACCGTGGCCGACAATCCCATTTCAACCATGAGGGTATTCCCTGTCCCCACCACCGAAAACCTGAACATCGAATTTCAAGTCAATACGGAAGCCACGATTAAGGGTCAAGTTTTCAATTTGAACGGACAAAGCGTTGGCATCGAATCGGGTCTGTCGGAAAATAGCGGCGCCACTGCAGATCGCAGTCGTTTTACTTTAACCGTTGAGCCCGGCACCCACCGTTATGCGCTCCATACCCATGGATTGGCAAAAGGCGTTTATATCGTACGACTAGAACTGGTCAAAGGCAGCTGGGGCTTTACCTCCTCCGATCCCCAGTCTTTCAAATTCATTGTCCAATAAATCATTGGCCACACAACATTCATCCCGCAAAGAATCAATCAATTACCCAATAAATCAAACCTTGGAAAATCTCAATCCAAACGCCCGCGCCAAAGGAGAAATCATCCTCATCAACAAACCCTATGGATGGTCGTCTTTCCAAGCGGTAAAAAAAATAAAATACGTCACCAAAGCCAAAAAAGTGGGACATGCGGGCACGTTAGACCCTCTCGCCAGCGGCTTGTTGATCATCTGTACCGAACAGCAGACCAAAGGCATTCAAGTGATTCAAGATGCAGAAAAGGTGTATGAAGGCACAATAAAATTAGGCGTAACCACACCGAGTTATGATTTAGAAACTGAGCCCAACGAATTGTTTGAGACAGGGCATATTACACAAGCGCTCATCGAAAAAATATTGCCACAATTTGTTGGAGAACTTGAACAAATTCCCCCTGTTTATTCTGCCATTAAGGTGGATGGTAGAAGGGCATACGCACTGGCTAGGCAAGGTGAGGTACCAGTATTGAAATCACGAAAAATTTCGATATACGCTTTTGAAATCACTGCCATTGAAATTCCAAATATCGATTTTCGAGTGCGTTGTAGCAAAGGCACTTATATCAGAACATTGGCCTTTGATTTTGGAAAAGCTTTGGAAAGTGGTGCATGTTTATCCAGTCTAGTTCGAACAAAAATTGGCAATTATTCGCTAGACAATGCACTCACACCCCATGAATTTGAAGAGGTTTTTAAGCGCCGAAATAAACAAGATTCTGGCGACCCAATAAGGCTGATTTAATTTGGGCCGATTTTTGCTATATTTGATCCGATGTGGACCCCTATGAAAACATTCAGAACCCTTTTCTGTGTAATTATTTCTTTTGCGATGGTGCAATGCACGAATCTAAATGCCGAAAAGGTAAAAAAAGACTTTGACACTTGGATTGCCAATCTTGTAAGTCCACACAGCAACTCTTTGGATTTGGTGACTGATGGATATGTTGTTCGTGGCAATATTAAAAACAAGCCCAATATCGCCATTAGATTGTTTGAGATGACCCCAGGGAAATTGGTGTTTATCGATAGCACGTTCACAGACAAAAAAGGAGATTTTGTCGTCAAAGGTTCTACCAAAGACATGATTTTCTGTGCCTTGTCCATAGTGGATAAGCAAATGGTGTATTTGGCCCTTGACAATTCTACCCAAGCCGATATTAATGTAGATGTAACTGCTTCGGGGTTAACTTATTCCCTAACAGGAAAAAATATTGAAGAAAGTCTCGGTTTAAAAGAACTGTTAAAATTAAATGAAACATTTGTTTCATCCATTAAGATATTAGAGACAGAAGCGGCATCAATTGACCCCAACTCTGAGCCAGGATATTCAAGAATGGGCAAACTTCAAGAACAATATTATGATATTATTGCCAACCGCAATGAAACCATTGTCAATTTTGCGAAAGGTAGAGGCCCTAGTTTTTTGCCTTTTTTTATTTTACAGTATAATTTAATTCAAGAACCCACAATCGAATTATTAACCTTGGCCAGAGATGCTTCAGTAAAAGCAAATCCAAATTCTAGATATACAAAAATTATCGAGACCCGCTATGCCGAAGAAGCAATGTTAATGATTGGTGCTGAAGCACCTGAGATTGATTTACCCCAACCCAATGGAGAAGATTTGTCCTTAAAATCTTTGCGGGGAAAATATGTTTTGCTCGATTTTTGGGCCAGTTGGTGTGGTCCATGTAGGAAAGAGAATCCCAATAATGTTAAAATGTACAAGCATTTTAAAGACAAGGGTTTTGAGATCTATGGTATATCACTAGACCAAGATCCTAACCGTTGGAAAGCTGCAATCGAAAAAGATAGTCTTATCTGGAAACATGTTAGTGACTTGCAGGGGTGGGGAAGTTCGGCAGGGAAAACCTATGGCATTCGTTCAATTCCCTCCACAGTTTTGATTGACCCAATGGGAAAAATCATTGCAAAAGGTTTAAGAGGCGAAGAACTTGCTGCCAAACTGGACGAAATTTTGGGGTCTATTGAGATTGACAATACTCCAAAACAACAATCCAAGTGATTCCTGACACTGTATAAAACTATCAGTAAATCAGACATAAACCTAGAATATTCGCAAGAACAAAACGTTCGAAAAACAAATTATTTATAAACTTAACTTTAATTCAAGTTTAGCATAATAATTTTGTGACAATTTTTAAAAATAATGATAAATAAATTTGGAAAAATTCTGATTGTCGATGATGATCAAGACATTTTAGAATTGCTAAGGTATGCATTGGCCAAAGAAGGATTTGATGTATTTATTGCAAGCAATGGATTACAGGCAATAGAGCAAGCAAAAAAAGTAATCCCTGCAGTTATTCTTATGGATGTCATGATGCCTTTGATGGATGGCATGGAAGCTTGTAGGCAATTAAAAACAATAGAAACAACAAAAGATATTCCCATTATTTTCCTTACAGCCCGAAATGAAGAATTTGCTGAATTAGCCGGATTTGAAGCAGGTGCTGATGACTATATAGCAAAGCCCATCCGAGCGCGAGTTGTCTTGAGTCGGGTAAAAGCCATTTTGCGAAGAAAAAACAATTATCTCAAAGTCAAATATGAGCGATTAGATTTTGGCACCCTTATTATTGATAGAGAACATTTTAACATTGTTTACAATGGGAAATCAATTCGATTTCCAAAGAAAGAATTTGAATTGTTATCATTTTTGGCTTCCCGTCCTAGCCGGGTTTTTTCGAGGGATGAGATTTTAGAAAATGTTTGGGGCACAGAAGTAGTTGTAGTCGATCGTACCATTGACGTCCATGTTCGTAAGATTCGTGAAAAACTGGACGAAAATTTTATCCATACCATAAAAGGTGTTGGCTACAAATTTGAAATCTAATTGCATTCCAAACAGCGTCGCGGTTTATTTACATTGCCTCGACTCAATCTACTGTGTCTGTTTGGCGGTGACCAAATCGATAAAATCCACACCCAAATTGTTTGGGGGGAAATTTTGATACAAGGCGTTTATCATAAAATAGGAGGCTATTTTAACTGTTGTATCGGGCGTGCCGGTGTTTTTTTTCAACCCAACGACTGTCGATTTGTAAGGCCATTGTTGGCCCTATGGATGAAATACCGAAAGTACGGAGGCCGCTTTGTCTAGACATTCTTGGTATTCCATTTCAGCAATACTGTCGAATGTAATTGCACCACCCACAGCATACGCAAGATATTTTGCCTGAGAATCATATTGAAGGGCCCTGATTACCACATTGAAATCAAATTCCTGGTTCCAAACATAGCCTACACTGCCAGAATACAAGCCCCGGGAAAAATTTTCTAGTTTTTCTGCGTATTGCATTACCGCAATTTTGGGAGCTCCAGTCATACTTCCCATGGGAAAAGTTGCATGAAATACGTCTTTTAAACTGATACCCAACAGGGGTATTCCCTGAACTGTGGAAATCAACTGATGTACATGGGAGAAAGAATGCAGAGAGCACAAAGATGGAACCACCACGCTACCCACTTGGCAAATACGCGACAAATCGTTGCGAACCAAATCGACTATCATGATATTTTCTGAACGGTCTTTCTCAGAACCCAAGAGCTCATTGGCGACATCCAAATCTTGGGAAAGTAGCATTGCATCGCTTTGCAATTGCGCAAAATCGCCCAGCCTTCTCCGGGTACCCTTAATGGGCTGAGAAATGAGTTTTCCCTGAAATTGTGTAATGAACCTTTCTGGACTCGCGCACAACAAATACCGATCACCCTCTTTCAAAAATACCGAAAAAGGAGCTGGCGAAATGGCATTCAATGTAAGAAAAATCGAATAGGGATCTAGCGTTATTTCAGCAGAAAATGCAATGCAATAATTCATTTCGTAAAAATCCCCTTCGATGATATGGGCCTTGATTTTCTCAACAATATTTAGATACTCTTCACGCAAGGTTTGGGCACGCCATTGGGGTAAATCCTTGTCATTGTCAGCATGAATAATGGTGTCGCAGTGTAACAAATTTGCATCCCCAAACACCTGAGAATCCCTACCCAAAACAACCCACTCCCTTGGAGAAACAAAACCCAATCTATCAAATTCCACCAAAACACTGTGCCTACTATGTAACATTGTCTCAATGTTATTCTTATAATCATAGCCAACATATCCAAACAAAGGGATCGCTGATGTCTTAGGGATCAGACTCAAATCACGGTAACGATGCGTTTCACCAAAACCGGCCATCAATTCATATCTCCCGTATTGGTCTTCAAATTGATTGCTTAACAAAATACATGCAAACTCTTCTTTTCTGGCTTTAGCAAGCAAACATTCGAGTTGGTATGTTGGTGTAATATGCATGATTATAATAACTTATGACACTATACTTCGCGCGTCAATGGGGGTTCTTCTCCTTGATAAAAACGCACAATTAGGGTGGCTTTTGCAATTCCAACCACTGCACTGAGTGTTTCAATACTTGCTTCTTTGACACGGGAAACGCTATTGAAATGCATGAGCAATTGTCGGGCCGTTTCTTTTCCCACGCCCGGGACATCTGTTAGTGCAGTTTTAATTGTGTCTTTGTCTCTTCGATTGCGGTGATGATTGATACCAAATCGGTGCGCCTCGTCGCGCATATGCTGAATCAACTTGAGGGTTTCCGATTTTTTATCGATGTGCAATGGAAGCGGATCGCCTGGATAATAAATTTCTTCTAATCGCTTGGCAATGCCAATGATGGCCAACTTGGCATAAATTTTTAAGGATTTTAGTGCCTCAACTGCCGAACTCAACTGCCCCTTTCCCCCATCTACAACTATCAATTGTGGCAAGGCATTTCCTTCTTCTATCATCCTTGTGTATCTCCGGGTTATAACTTCTTTCATGGTAGCAAAATCATCGGATCCCACCACCGTTTTAACATTAAAATGACGGTATTCGGTTTTTGCAGGCTTCCCATTCCTAAATACCACACAAGCACTCACTGGGTAGGTCCCTTGAAAATTTGAATTGTCAAAACACTCTATATGCTTGGGAATATCCATTAAACGAAGATCTTTTTTTACCTGCTCCAACAAGCGATCAACCCTAAATTCAGGATTCAATTTCTCATATTGCAACATCTTTTCCTGCTTAAACAAGAGGGCATTTTTTACACTCAAGTCCAATAAACGTTTTTTATCACCCACCTTTGGTATGCTCAAAACCACTCCCGGAAAATCCATATTCAATATCTGTCCCAAAACGATTTCTTTGCAATCATTGCCATAATAACTGCGCATTTCGGCAATGGCAATCTCTAACAATTCAGAATCTGATTCATCCATCTTCTTGCGAATTTCAATATTTCGACTCGCTACGATCAATCCCTGGCTTATACGAAGAAAATTTACAAATGCCATCTTTTCGTTACTGCTAATACTATATACCTCTAAATCACCAAGCGTAACACTGACAACGGTACTCTTAGACTGATAGTAATTCAATGCATCTATTTTATTCTTAAATTCTTGGGCCTTTTCAAATTTTAAAGACTGGGATGCCCTTACCATTGATGCTTTAAGGTGCTTCTTAACCTCGCCCAAATTTCCCTTTAACAAGTATCTAATCTGGGCAACACCCTCTTCGTATTCCTTTTCACTTTGGTATCCCTCACAGGGCCCCAAGCAGCTACCAACTTGGTATTCCATACAGATATTAAACTTCCCAGCCGCAATGCTTTCTGCCGTCAACCCCAAATTACAATTGCGGGTAGGATAGAGCATTTTAACCAAATCGAGTACGGTATACATCAACTTTACATTGGCATAGGGGCCAAAATAATCACTGCCATCACGCACAACAATTCTCACAGGGTAAACCTTTGGAAAACGCTCTGCAGTGATACGAATATAGGGGTATGTTTTATCGTCTTTTAGGTTGATATTATACCGGGGTTGTAACTCTTTAATGAGGCTATTCTCGAGAAGTAGCGCATCCATCTCGGTATCTACAACCGTGTATTCTATACCACGAATTTTGCTAACCAAAATGGCTGTTTTCCGGTTCTCGTGTTGCTGTTTGTTGAAATAGCTCGACACCCTCTTTTTTAGGTTTTTGGCTTTACCTACATATATAATTATTCCTTCAACATTGAAATACTTATACACTCCTGGCTTTTCGGGTAGCGACTTTACAATTTCACGCAAGGATGCCGGTAACATGGATCAAAATTACACTGCAGTTTACACAACCAAACTATCCAATCTGAACATGTTTAACACGCACAGAATCACCAAAAAAAATCGATGCTTGTGCTTCGAATGTGAGGGTATCATCGGTTGTAAAAAAAGAACGGGAAGCACCAGACCCAAGAATATTTCTTATTTCTGGATGCCGGTTTAAATATGCATTTAAACTCTCGGCCACAATTCTCCCTTGCGAAACCAAGCGAACATTTGAGGGAATACACTTATTGAGGGTTTTTTCTAACAAAGGATAATGGGTACACGCCAATAAAATTGTATCAATTTGGGGATTTCGCGACAATATTCGGTCAAGGTGTAGTTTAACAAAATACTCAGCGCCAACACCCTCTCTTTGATTGTGTTCTACCAAATATACCCACATTGGACAAGCCTCTTGCTCAACCCTTAAGCTTGGAAAAAATCGGGCAATTTCTGTAGGATATGTTTCAGATTTAACAGTTCCCACTGTACCCATTATACCCACAACTCCCGTTTTTGTATACCTTCCAATTGATTCAGTACTGGGCCGAATAACACCCAATACCCGTTTGTTATCGCTTCGCTTGGGCAAATCTATTTGCTGTATCTGTCGAAGTGCTTTGGCCGACGCAGTATTACAAGCCAAAACAACCAACTCACAACCCTGATCAAATAACCAATTGACCGATTCTAAAGTATATTGATACACTGTTTCAAAGGATCGATTCCCATAAGGGGCCCGGGCATTGTCTCCTAAATATACAAAGTCAAAGCCCGGTAAAACATCGACAATACTCCGCATAACGGTAAGTCCACCGTAACCAGAATCAAATATGCCTATTTTGCCTTTCTTCATAAAATAAAGGACTGCCGTTAACACAGCAGTCCTTCAAATATAGCAATGCAAAATGCTTATTTTTTTAACATTTGGGCAATCACTGCTCCGGTAAGATCATCTGCAATATTCGCACTCCAAAAAACACTCCCCTGAGAATTGTCAATAATATGGGAATATCCTCTGGCTTTGGCAACATCAGCCGTTGCTTTCTTTACAGCATCCACGATAGGCTTATACAATCTTGCTTGTTCTTGTTGCAGTTCTGCCTTTGCAGTCTCTTGTGTCTCTTGGGCCTCTTGTTGAAGACGCTGAAAACTCTTTGTGATCAACTCTAACTGCGCTGGCGTAGCTTTACTCGCCACTTTGGCTTGGTAATCTTTCTCTTTGTTTTGCATCTCGGCATCCAAGTCTCTCAATCGGTTGGTATACCCCTGTTCAATCTTTGCCAATTGGGCCAGTGCTGAATCTTTTGCAGGCAAGGTATCAATTACAAGTGCAGTGTTAATGGTGCCTATTTTTTGGGCTTGGGCAAATGAACCCAGGGTCATTAAAAAAATGGTGGCAATAATCAGGATGGGTTTTTTCATATTTGGTTGTGATTTTTTATTTTTTTTCAATTGTCTTTCTCGTTACTCGGTGGTGGAACAAGCAGTGGATTTGTGCTCTGTCCTCGATTTTGGGTATTCGGCTTAACAGGAGATGGTATCGCATTGGGCATATCCTCGGTAGAAATTCCCAATGCCTCCATTACTTCTAGGGTTTTATCGAATTTCTGATCGGCATACAACATCAATGCGCCGCCAGATTTATCAAAAATAAAGGCATAGCCTTCTTTCTTAGCAACGCTTTGAATGGCTTCATATACCTTATCTTGGAGGGGCTTAATGAGACGAGAACGCTCAGAATAAAGCGCTCCCAAAGGACCAAATTTTTCTTCGCGAAAGGCCATTACTTCGGCTTCTTTTTTACCCAAGGTCTCCTTTTTTTGTCGGATTTGATCAAGGGTGAGCAGAATTTCTTCGGCCACAAAATCGCGTTGCATTTGCTCAAATACAGTTTGCATTTTTTGGGCTTCTGCCTGAAACTTCGCACCAATGTCATCGAGGTCTTTCTGGGCTGCTCGATACTCGGGCATTTTGGCCAAAATAACATCTGAATCGACAAATCCAATGACTTGAGATCGCTGGGCCTGAACCAAACTCACTGTAATGAGACAAAAAAGAAAAAATACCTGTTTCATTTTCATTTTGGATTTGACAAACAATATGCCAAAACACCACAAAGCACAAAATTACCGAATTAATTTGAATTTATGGGTGTTCCAACCAAATAGACTGTGTTAATATTATATCACTCCTGTGAAGCGCACGATCAATCAATTGAATTCTATACCTAACAGAATCACCACGATAGGAGAAAGGCCGAGCAGGAAGAGCAATACTAATTTCACCCTGAATGGCTTTACTCCTGCCCGAAGGAGTAATGACAGGGATCCGTTGGTGCAGAACCAGGGTGTCGGGAGGAATCAGCAAGGGATTTATCGGATAGGTCCATATCCCACCTTTTTTGTGCTGATAATAGATCAATAAATTAAAGTATGCCGGATCTTTAATCCCAAAGGGATAAAAATTATAATTAGAATCCAAACCAATATCCCCATCGCCATCCCCATATTTTACATCAATGCGAACAATGCTATCATAGCCAAATCCACTGCCAATCTGATAAATACCCAAAAAATCAATTTTTGGCAAAAAACTGATTGTATTTTTGTCTCTTTCACAGGCAACCAAACAAAGTGCAATGCAAAAAGATCTTAGTGCTATCAAAAAAAGTTTATTTGCCATTCCCCATTCCAAATTTACGCAATGGGCACGTGAAATATATCAATATCAATTAAAATATACTGCCGTTTTTTCCAATTGGACTGCGCATGTCCAAGGAGAATCCCCTTTTAAAGAGCAAGCTATTACCGAAAATAATACGGTGTTCAATCCCAGTGAATTTACTTTTTTGCCCATAGAATTTTTTAAAACCCATTCTGTGCTTAGCGACCAATGCAAGGGTTTTGAAGCAACTTTTGAAAGTTCAGGAACACGCGATCGCATTCGGTCTAAACACATGGTTTGCGATCTTTCGGTGTATGAACAAAGCTTTACCCAAGGTTTCGAAATACAGTATGGGCGTATTGAAAACTATTGTGTTATTGGGTTATTGCCTTCCTATTTAGAGCGCGAAGGATCTTCATTGGTGTATATGGTTGATAAAATGATACAAAAGGGACAGCCAAAAAGTGGTTTTTATTTAGACCAATATCAGGACCTTGCCAACATCATCGATCACAATGAAAAAAATGAAATCCCTACGCTTCTGTTTGGGGTAACATTTTCCTTGTTGTCTATGGCAGAAACCGTTCAAAACCGCCACTGGACTCGAACCATTATAATGGAAACAGGGGGAATGAAAGGTCGTGGAAATGAATTGACTCGCAACGAATTACATGAAATATTGTCTGACTCATTTGGATGCAAAAATATCCACTCTGAATATGGGATGACAGAATTGTTAAGCCAGGCTTATGCGCCAAAAGAGGGTCTGTTCTTTGGCCCGCCATGGATGAAAATTGTAATACAAGACATGGGCGATTTTAGAACATTTTTGCCGGCCGGGAAAACAGGAAGAATTTGCGTAATAGACCTTGCAAATATTCATAGTTGTTCGTTTATTGCCACAGATGATTTGGGACGAGTCCATGAAAATGGTTCATTTGAAGTGTTGGGTCGAATCGACTTTAGTGATCTTAGGGGCTGCAATCAACCAATTTAAATCCCCATGGGCTATTTTCCTTGTTTGCTAAGGAACAAATCAGGCACCATCGAATTCGGGATTTACAATCCCCGCCGACTAAAGCCAACTGAAAAACTATATTTTAATCGGGTATTTCGAAAACTTGTTCTGAGAGTTCATCTTTGGAATTGAGATATTTCTCAAACGAAAGAATAAAGCAAGGGAGAAGCAATAAATTGGCAGTCATACCCATGAACAGTGTTAATCCCGTTAGATATCCCATCGCTTGTGTACCCTGAAAATCAGAAAAAATAAAGATTAAGAATCCTGCACAAATTGCAACCATACTATACAACATACTCAAACCCACTTCCATGATTGTATGGTCAATGGCCTCGCGAACACTTCGATTCATTTTGACCAATTCTCTGCGAAAACAAATAATAAAATGAATGGTCGCATCAACGGTAATACCAAAGGCAATACTAAAAATTAATATCGTAGATGGCTTCAAGGGAATATCGAAATAACCCATGGCACCTGCCGTAACTAAAAGTGGGATAATATTTGGCACAATAGCGATGATAACCATTCGAAAAGAAGGAAATAAAAAACCCATTGTGAGGGAAATAATAATAAGAGACCAAAACGTCGCACTACGCAAACTACCCAACAAATAAGAAACACCCTTTAAAAATATCGGTGAAGTGCCAGTAATCTCTGTGCTATATTCCTGGGAAGGGAAATGGTGTTCCAGTATACCTTGAATTTGTTGGTTGATAATTCCAAACTTATCGGAACCAACATCTTTTATCTGATAACTAACTCGTAATTTAGAATGAGAACTATCAATCAAACCATGCATAAAATTACTCGATTTTTTGATCTTTTCTTCGGGCATTCTTGCGGCAATATCAGCCAAATTTATGGCATTGGGAAGGCGATAAAAATCTGGATTGTTGTCATTTACCACCTGATTGGCATAAGATAAAACCTCAATCAAAGACATGGGTTTAGAAAGTTCAGGAAAGCGTTTGAGGGCTTTTTGAAGACGATTGACTTTTTCTAAAATTACTGGATTCATAATATCGCCCTCATCGACTGCTTTTATGACTATTTCATAGGGCAATACCCCATGAAAATTATCTTGGAAATACCCCAAATCTTTATAAATTTTTGAATTGTGGGGAATATCATCTACTACAAATGCCAAGGGGCGAAGGCGCAAAATAAATACTGCACTCAGAAGGGTGATTGCAAGGAAAAAAAAATAAATTCTCCGTCTACGGTTAAATACCATAAACTTGATCCAATCTAAGAAAAAACCTACATTGCGATTATTAAGGTGATTAACTTGCTTATCGCTTGGAGCAGATATAAAACTGTATAAAACAGGCATGCCAATAATATTGATAATGAATATGATATTGATGGTAATAAATGCAAGCAAACCAAATTGCTCAAGCACCTGTATTTTGGTAAAATAAAAAGTTCCAAAACCCACAGCAGTCGTGAAATTAATGAGAAAATTGGCAATGCCTACATTCGATATAACACGGACTAAGGCAGTGTTTTTATCCTTGAGTCGGCGAAATTCTTCGTGGTATTTATTAATGAGATAAATACAATTCTGAACCCCGACAACAACCAACAAAGGGGGTAAAGTACCAGAAATTAATGTGAGCTTATACTCCAACAATGCGGCCAAACCAAACATAGTTATAACCCCAACCGCAATAAAAATTATGGCTATAATAAGGGTTTTAAAACTTCGAAAAAATAAAAAAAGCAACAGTGCTGTTAACAAAAAAGCAATTACTGTAAATAAAATGATTTCCTTGCGGACAGTTGTTGCAATATCTGTTTTCACATAGGGTAATCCGCTGATATGCATTTCAGCATGTATTTCTTTTTCAAACCCATCAGCCCTGGTTTTAATATCTTCCATAAGACGAATACGGGATTTAGAATCAATCGTTTTTTTATCTACAATAAGCAAGACTAAAGCCGACCCAGTTGACTCATTATATAAAAGTCCTTGGTAAAATCGCATATTTAAGAATGCAATTTTTAAACTGTCTAGGTCAATTTGGGTTCGTGGGAAATTGGCAATGAAAGGTTTTAAGACAAATTTTTCACCGGTATCTAGCTTTAATGCAAGTAAGTGTGTTGGAGAAAGAACTTGTTTAACACCCTGCAATTTTGATAAGTCTTCACAAAATCTGAACAAATGTCCAAATTCCGCCAAATTGAATACTTTTAGACTGGTAAATCCCAGAACGATTTTATTATTGTCATCCCCAAACGATTTTTGAAATTGCAAATACCCTTGAAAATCTGGATCGTTTTTTGGAACAATTGTTTGTGCTTGGTAGTCTATCTCTACCTTGGTGGCAAAATACCCCATTATCCCAGTAAAAACTAAAATCGCTAGAATGAAATAGGTGCGTTTCTTGATAATAAAATCGGCAATTTTATCCCACATATTGTTTCCAAATATACAAATTAAAAAACAAAAGCCGACCTTATGGCCGGCCTTTGAAATGACCAAATAACACGATTAAACTGCAACCACTTCTAATGTAATACTTGCATTAATATCTTTAAATAAATTGATATTTACTTCGTAAGCACCTAATGATTTAATGTCATCAAAAACAATTTTACGACGATCTACATCAAATCCTTTGTCTTTCAACGCATTGGCAACCTGCAAACTGGTAACTGAACCGAATATTTTGCCACTGGCTCCCGCTTTCGCGGTTAAACTGATGGTTGAACCGTTTAATTTACCTGCCAACAAATCGGCATCTTTGCGCAGTTTGTCTACTTTAAAGGAGCGTTGGCGAATGTCTTCTGCCAACATCTTTAATGCACCTTCGGAAGCCAATTTGGCTTTTCCTGTAGGGATTAAAAAGTTTCTTCCATACCCATCCTTTACGAACACAACATCATCTTTGAGTCCGAGTGTTTTAACATCTTGATTGAGAATTATTTTCATGGTATATTTCTCCTATTTATTTTAATCCATCAGCAACAAAAGGCAACAATGCAATGTGACGGGCTCTTTTGATGGCTACAGAAATTTTGCGTTGATACTTCAATGAAGTACCGGTGATGCGCCGGGGCAAAATTTTCCCTTGCTCATTTACGAACTTCAACAAGAATTCTCCGTCCTTAAAATCGATATATTTGATACCGTGTTTTTTGAAACGACAATACTTCTTCTTTTGAAGAACTTGCGGGGTTTGGTTGAAAATAAAGTTTGAATCTTTGCTCATAACATTGCCTCCTCAAGTACAATTTTCTTTTTTACAATGACTTTTTCACCTTGTGGTGTTACCGTGCGAAGCTCACCATTGCGTTTGCGTTGATTGAAATCAACACCCCAACGATCGAGTTTCACAGTAAGGTAACGCAAAATGCGTTCATCACGGCGAAAAACCAATTCGAAAGACTTGATGAACTCAGGGTTTGCCTTGAATTCGAACAAGTGATAAAATCCCGTGCCTTTTTTCTGGATGGGGTAGGCTAATTTGGTTAGTCCCCAATTTTCTTCGTGGACTAACTCCCCTCCATTGCCGGTGATCAACTCTCTGAAGCCTGCAACAGCGTCTTTCATCTGTTGCTCAGAGAGCACGGGTGTCAAAATGATCACGGTCTCGTAGTGGTTGGTATTCATTTGGCTGTAAATTTAGGGCAGCGAAGATAGTGATTTCCCCATTCAATAACAAGTATAATCGCATTTTATGGTGACGACCACTTCCCTTTCCAGCCGTCTAATATCACCTTATCTATCACGGCACAGGATCATACCCACTCCCACCCCAAGGATGACAACGCAAAATTCGCTTGGTCGTAAGCCAAAAACCCTTGAGTGGACCGTGTTTCTGCAAAGCTTGCACACCGTATTGGCTGCAAGTAGGCAAGAACCGACAACTGTTGGGCAGCAGCGGTGATAGGACATATTGATACACACGAATGAACGCCAAAAGCAAACCATTCACCATCCTACCCAGCCGCGACCGTTTCGGAGCATCCTCCGACAATGGCGTTTTAGGGGTTGGACAATTCGAGCACATCGTAGATTTTTTTTAACAGCACTTGGTACGACTTCTCCAACTGCTTCATTTCTGGAAGTTCACTGCCAGTATACATTAAGGCGATGGCCAATGTAATGCTTTTCGATTCGATGGCTTGATACAAAAGCAATTTATTTTGGCGATACACTTCACGCAAACGGCGCTTTACAAAATTGCGATCCACAGCACGCTTGAACTTCCGTTTGCTGGCCGTAAACAGCACTTGCACCAGAACGCCTGGCACTGGCAATTCAGTAATTAACAAATTGGCCCGCAGCGGATACTTTGAAACAAAAACGCCAGACTGAAACAATCCGGCGACAATTTTTTTACTACTTAGCTTCTCGGTCTTACCGAAAGCCTGTCCCAAACGATATGGCAATATCTGTGAAGTCATTGCCTGAAACACACAGAAAAAGGCAATTAACCCTTGTGACTGCGCTCGTTAGATACTGTAAGACTTTCACGACCGCGTTTGCGACGAGCGGCCAATACCCTACGACCATTGGCAGTTGCCATTCTTTCACGGAAACCGTGACGGTTCTTGCGTTTTCTATTCGAGGGTTGGTAAGTGCGTTTGGTCATGATTGAAAATGCTTAAAAGGGCAGCAAAGATAAGATGATTCAATTTAATTTGCAAGAACACACCCTCTTTTTTTTCATTCTGTGCTGCTATCTTTGAGATCGATGAACAATCAACCCCAATACAATGAAAAATCGGGCTTCCCTGGCTGGGTATTTTGGCTCGTTGCCATCATTCCCGTATCGATTTTCCTGTATTAGCGGACCTTTCATCCCCAAGAGGCAGAGCCCTTGGATTGGGTTGGTTTGATCATATTGGCGGCATTTCCGCTTTGCTGTTTGCAATCAAACTCACCGTCAACATCAACTCACATCGGGCTTGATGGCATTGATGGCTAGCACGTCAACAGTGGCAGATGCCACGTCACCAATGCCAAGTGCCACTTCACCTGCCGCGTCATTAGTGCCAACTGTTGAACCCAAAGCAGCCGCACTCTCCGCCGCCGTTGCCTGCAACTTCGCAATCTGCGACTCAATTACGTCGTCCTCGACCTTTTGAAACAACAAACCCGCCGCACCCAATGAATGTCCTTCAGCCAACTCACACCATTGCCCAACGCCCTGCGGATTGGCAGACCAAAACAATTTCCGCTCGGCCACACTGGCCCCAGCACCCAACTGCAAGAGCAACCTTTCGCTGGCCTCAGGCATAAACGGCTCCATCAACAAAGCCAAATTATACAATACCTGCACCGCCTCGCTTAACACCTGTGCCGTGGCAGCTGCATCGGTTTTCACCAACTTCCAAGGCTCGTGCTCCGCCAAATATTTGTTGCCCAATCGGGCCAATTCCATCATTTTAAACTGCGCATCGCGGAACTGATAATTGTTCAACAATTCAACCACCGGCGAAATGTAATCTCGCACCATCGGGTGCGAAACCCCTGCCAAATTTCGATCAAACAGCGCAAACGGTTCACGCACAGCCCCAACAACCGGCATCACCCCTTCGTAATATTTCTGCATCAACACCAACACCCGGTTGGCAAAATTGCCCAAAATTCCCACCAGCTCAGAATTCACGCGGGTTTGATAATCCTTCCAAGTAAACTCGCTGTCTTTGGTCTCCGGCGCAATCGAAGTAAGCACATAACGCAACTCGTCCTTCCGATTCGGCATCTCCTCCAAATATTCATTCAACCACACCGCCCAATTCCTGCTGGTCGATATTTTCTGTCCCTCCAAATTCAAAAACTCATTCGCTGGCACGTGATTTGGCAACACATATCCATCGCCCCGCAAATGCAACATCGCCGGAAAAATAATACAATGAAACACAATGTTGTCCTTGCCAATGAAATGCACCAAGCGCGAATCACCCGTCCACCACTGCTCCCAATCATCCGGACGCAATTCTTTGGTGGCCGAGATATACCCAATCGGCGCTTCAAACCACACATACAACACCTTGCCATCGGCACCCTCCAAAGGCACAGGCACCCCCCACTCCAAATCACGGGTCATCGCCCTGGGCCGCAAACCCTCGTTCAACCAACTCTTACACTGGCCAATTACGTTACTCTTCCAATGACTTTTACTACCAATCCATTCATTCAAAAAAGATTCCTGGATCTCGTCCAACGGCAAATACCAGTTGATGGTTTCGCGCATCACAGGGACCGAACCGCTCAATGCACTTTTGGGATTCAACAGTTCCGTAGGACTCAATGTACTTCCGCATTTTTCGCACTGATCGCCATAGGCGCCTTCGTTTTTACAGTAAGGACAAGTACCCACAATGTATCGATCGGCCAAAAATTGTCCGGCATGCTCATCGAAATACTGCTCCGAGCGAATCTCTTTAAACACCCCTTTATCGTACAAATTCTTAAAAAATGCTTGCGACAATTCCTTGTGTGTGGCATTCGACGTGCGCGAATAAATATCAAATGAAATGCCCAATTCCTTGAACGAATCACCAATAATCTTGTGATAGCGATCCACCACATCTTGCGAAGTAACGCCCTCTTTCCGGGCCCTCAAAGTAATCGGAACACCATGTTCGTCGCTCCCGCAAATAAACAACACCTCTTCACCACGCAATCGCTGAACGCGCGCGCAAATGTCGGCCGGAATATAAACCCCCGCCAAATGACCAATGTGAACAGGTCCGTTGGCATAAGGAAGTGCTGCAGTAATGGTAATTTTTGGCATGGAATAGCAAAGATACTTTTAGCGCGAATAAATCTGAAGGTATTTCTGCACGCTTTGTTTATAATAAGGCTTAAACATAGGCTGAACCGCTCGTAATTGCTCCCTTTCTCTGATTTTAGTTCTCAAAACATCTGCCATTTCTTGGGGTATTTCGGGCGAATTTACTTCGGCTCGATTGGATTCACGGCGATCCTCTTGATCTTGCTTTCTGTCGGCCTTTTCGTTTTCCAACAAGCGTGTCATAATTTGTTTTTGCCGTTCCATAGACTGCTGATTCAAACGCCCATTTACAATATCTTTTTCCTGCTGATTCATCAATTTTTCAATCTCCATTAGCGAATTAGACATGCCCTGTTTACCCTCCTGTCCGAGCTGTTTTCGCAGTTGTTCTACCTGGCGGCGAAGCGCCTCCTGCATTAAGGCCATTTTTGCCAATCCTTCACTTAACTCTCGCTGGGTGGGTTCTCCAGATTCACCCGTTTTTTCTGCTTTCCCTCCTGGTTGAGATTTGCCAGATTGTGATGGCTTGGCCCGTTTCTGATCCTGCATTTTTTGCAGTTGTTCCCCGAGTTCTTTCTGTGCATCCGACAACTTATCACTGGGCTTAGGCTTTCCCGTTTTTCCTGACCCAGCATTGTTTGGATTGTTACAACTTTTCTTGCCATCCTGCTTTTGTTGACTTGACATCTTCTGTTGCATATTCTGCAAACTTTCCATCAACATCTCGGACAGATTATTGAGTCCCGTCATAACATATTGTTCATGCATGGCCGCTGAAGCAATACCCCGCACTTTCATTTCATCTAATGCCATGCCCATTTGTGTATTCACCCTACCCATTTCTTTGCTCACAAAATTGCTAATCATGGGCTGCCGTTTAGACAAAGCCATCAAACTGTCTTCTATAAACAACAAAGATTCTTTCAGCCGCATTTGTTCCTTATTGAGGGCAACCAATTTGGGATTTTCGGGATTTACTTTTCGCATTTCAATAAAAATTGCCTCTTGTCTGTTCGATGCCTCAATGAGATTTTCCAACAAAGCCCTCAGGGTTTGATAGTCTTCTGCTAGTCTTTTTTTCTGTTCCTGCTCAAAATTTTCTTGCATTGCCTGCATTGCCTCTTTCATTTTTTGGGCAGACTTTCGCATTTTGTCGGATGCAGCGGGTTTGCGATTATTCTGCAATTCTTGAGAGGCTTTCTGAGACTCATTGCCAGCCTCCTTGCGCTCCGCTTCACCCATCTTTAAATCCATGGGTTTTTCCAATTCCTGATTTTTTTTTCGTATATCCTGAATGCCCTTTTCTATATCTAACAAAGCCTCATTCTGCTTGTCCTGTTTCTGTTTAATGTCTTCAGACGACTCTTTCCCCTTCTCCTTGTCGGTTTGCACAGATAAATTCTCTTCCTTATCCACCCATTCCTGAATCTTCTCCAATTGATTTACCATGGCCTCCTCTAGTTCTAATTCCTTTAACTGCTCCATCAATTTATCCAATTCCTTTGCGGTTTCTTGACCCACCTGACTCAATTTCTGCATCTTTTCCTTCAACTGCTCTTTGCTTGCCTTTTGCTCTAATAACGCATTGATCTCGTCAATCAATTTTTGCATTTCGGGATTGGTCAATTGCTTGATACGCTCATTTAATGCATCTTTTTTCTTCTCTAGCTCTTCAGAAATGGGCGAGAAATTCTTTTTCTGATTGTTAATTTGGGTTTGTTTTTTGTCAATTTGTTTAAGGGTTTCCGCCAGTTT
>NSIM01000029.1 GCA_002737705.1 Flavobacteriales bacterium | reverse complement strand
AAATACGTGGCATAATTTTCAGGATCTAGAACAGTGCTTAAAACTAAAAGTCCACCACATTGTGCCATGGCTTCAAGCTGTAATACCCCCGGCATAATAGGGTCTCCTGGAAAATGACCAACAAAAAATGGTTGATCATAGGTGATATTTTTTATTCCTACAATAGATTTTTCGTCTTTGAAGATTATTTTGTCTACCAAAAGAAAGGGGTGGGCATGGGGCAACATCTGCAAAATATCTTTTGTACAATACAAGGGTTTCTGATTGGGGTCATAAAAAGGGATCCCTTCTTTTTTTCTGCGCATTTCTTTTTTCATGACTTGTTTAATTTTTTGGGCAAATGCAATGTTACTTGCATGCCCAGGACGGGCGGCCATAACGTGACCCCTGATAGGCCTACCAATGAGTGCCAAATCTCCAATCATATCCAAGAGCTTATGCCTTGCGGGTTCGTTCGGAAAACGCAACTCTAAATTGTTCAGAATACCTTGCTGGGTTACCTCTACTTTAGGCTTATTGAAAATGGTTGCCAATGTATCCAATTCGCCTTGATCAACAATTCTATCAACTACTACGATGGCGTTGTTGAGGTCGCCACCTTTGATTAAATTGTTGTTTAAAAGTTGTTCGAGTTCGTGGAGAAAACAAAAAGTGCGGCAAGGTGCAATTTCTTTTTTGAATTTGGACATATTGATAATAGCGGCGTGCTGACTACCCAAAACAGGGGAGTTGTAGTCTACCATAACCGTTAAACGATAATCGTTTAACGGCATTGCGACAATCTCTACTTTATTTTCCACATCGGTAAAATTAATGTTATAGGGAATGTCAAAATATTCTCTATCAGCATCTTGCTCAACAATACCGATGGCCTCGATAGCCAAAACAAATGCAGAACAGCTACCATCCATTATGGGGATTTCTGGCCCATCAATATCAATCAAAACATTGTCTATTTCCAAGCCAACAAGTGCGGCCAAAATATGCTCTACGGTTGATACCGAAACATTTCCAATGCTCAATGTGGTTCCGCGACTTGTGTCTGATACCAAATCGCAATCAGCATTAATAATTGGCATCCCCGCTAAGTCGGTACGCCTAAATTTATATCCATGATTTTCTGGCGCGGGAGTTAATGTGAGTTGAACGGGCGAGCCGGTATGAAGGCCAACCCCAGAAATACTTATTGGAGATAAAATGGTTGTTTGTTTTGAATTAAGAGGTTTCATTACAGGGAAATATGCTTATTTGATTTGGATGATTATTTTGGATGATTGTTTTGATTTAGCAGCGCAATTTCAATTTTTAATTGCTCAATCTCGGCCAAAATTACGGGAATTCTGCGGGTATTTGCAATGCTTTTAAGGAAGGTGCGAACATCAGTTGCGGGCATTCCTGTTAGGTTTTGATTTGGTGCGGTAATATTTCCAGTGAGACCACCCCGGGCACCCAAAGAAGTATGGGGGGCAATATTTAGATGTCCAGCTGCACCTGATTGTCCACCAAATTGAGAATGACTGCCAATCTTTGTACTTCCAGCGATACCCGTTTGGGCGGCAATGACAGTATGTTCACCAATTTCTACATTGTGGGCGATGTGAACTAGGTTGTCTAATTTGGTACCGGTTTTAATTACCGTACTCCCCAAACTAGCCCTGTCAATGGTGGAATTGCTACCCACTTCAACCCAGTCTTCCAGAATAACGTTTCCTATTTGGGGAATTTTTTCATATTTTCCATTGGATGGCGCAAAACCAAATCCATCTGACCCAATGACCGCTCCAGCATGAATAATACAATGGTTTCCGACAATACAATCAGCATAAATTACGGCATTTGGGTAAAGTACACAATGCTCACCAATCACAACATTTCGGCCAATATATACATTGGGATAGAGTACAGAATGACAGCCAATGTCTGCGCCTTCCTCAATATAAACCGTTTGGGCAATATGCACATTCGAAGCCAATTTTACAGATGCGTGAATGGTCGATGACTCGACGCCTGTTCTGTGTCGGTTGGGGTTAAAATGTTTGGATAGTATGGTGCAAAATGCAAAATACGGATTCTCATGGTGAATAAGAATGCCAAGAACGGGCTTTTGGGGTATAAAACCGGAAGGGACAATAACGGCACCGCAGAGAGAAGCATACAAACTTTGTTCATACTTCGGATTAGAGAAAAATCCAAGTGAATCGGGGCTTCCGTCTTCCAGTTTTGAGGCCCGCTTGATTTCACGGTCAAGCAATAGTGTTGCGTAAGAACCTCCTATTTCGTCTGATATACCAAAAGCTGTTAACATTACTATAGTATTACAAATTTAAGTCTTTCTCATAAATCAACATTCATTTTTACCCACTAAAGAAATAAATCTAGCATAATAAAACACGACATTTCAATATTTCTTTCTATTTTGCACGAAATATCAAGAAACAAAAATCATGGCCAGTAATGAAGATCAATTGAGTTCAAAAGCACACCCAAAGGGATTGTATGTTCTGTTTGTAACTGAAATGTGGGAACGGTTTAGTTATTATGGAATGCGAGCCCTCTTTGTTTTATTCATGACCAAAGCATTGTTGTTCGACAAAGCCCTTGGTTCTCAGATTTACGGAAGTTATACAGGCTTGGTTTATTTAACCCCTTTGTTGGGTGGATATATGGCTGATCGATATTGGGGAAACCGAAAATCCATTATTATTGGCGGGATTTTGATGGCAATCGGGCAACTGTTTATGTTTTTTGCCGGTACATTTTACCAAGAAATTGACATCGCGGCTCCATTAATGTTTACTGGACTGGGATTTTTGATTTTGGGCAATGGATTCTTTAAGCCAAATATTTCTACAATGGTGGGTCAATTGTATCCAGCCGGAGACAAACGGGTAGATTCTGCATTTACGATTTTCTATATGGGAATCAATTTAGGGGCCTTTATTGCACCTTTGTTGTGTGGTTACTTAGGCGATACTGGCAATGCCGCTGATTTTCGTTGGGGATTTCTGGTTGCCTGTCTGGGTATGTGTTTGAGTTTGGTATTGTTTATTTCTTTAAAAAACAAATATATCGTTACTCCCGAGGGTGAACAAATAGGAGATAAGCCAAATTCAGCGAGAGAAATTAAGGGTGCAGACCAGTCAAAAACCGTCAATAACAATGCAGTGTTGCTCTGGATTTCAGTCTTTGCGGGATTATTTTTACTATTTTTCTTTCAGTTAGAAATGGACCCTATTGCCTGTTTTATATTCTCTTTAACCATCGCTGCCCCGGGATATATTATTACAGATCCAACACTAAGCAAAATAGAACGCCAACGAATTTGGGTTATTTACATTGCTGCATTTTTTGTTATTTTTTTCTGGGCCGCTTTCGAGCAAGCAGGGGCTTCTTTAACTTACTTCGCTGAGGAACAAACCGATAGAACTTTATTTGGAAGCACTGTCCCAACTTCGTTTTTTCAAAGCATAAATGCCGTTGCGATTGTAATATTTGCTCCATTGTTTGTTTGGTTGTGGGGATGGTTAGGAAATAAAAATATGGAGCCCGCCTCCCCATTTAAACAGGCATTGGGCTTGTTTTTATTGGCCATTGGCTATCTAGTCATTGCATTTGGCGTAAAGGGCATTGACCCAAGTACAAAATTGAGTATGGTTTGGCTGGTGAGCTTATACACCATTCATACTTTTGGCGAATTGTGTTTGTCTCCCATAGGATTGTCTATGGTTAACAAATTGGCTCCGGTAAAATTGGCGTCATTATTAATGGGTGTGTGGTTTTTGTCTACGGCTGCTGCCAATAAGTTTGCGGGCACATTAAGTGCATTATACCCTGAAGAGGTGAAAATTGAAAAATTGTTTACACCCAAAATTGACGCCTCCGTGATGGCAGTTTTTTCCAATACTACTTTAAATGATTCTATTTGGAAAGCCGACCCAAAAGGGTCTCAAGAGCTCAAAGTGGCCTCTATCCGATCCATCAAATCTGCTGATACTTTATCTGATAGTTTGGTTGCTTGCTCACTAGATACACTTAAAACCATCAAAGTTTCCACCTATCATTTGAGGGTTATCAAATCAAACAACAAATATTTTGACCGTGCATGTATGTTGAATGACACTGTGTTGCTTACACACGATTCAGTGGATGTTGTTTCAATGGTTAATGGCAAAAAAGTGGGCTCAAAAGAAGAGCGTATTCAAACATGGAATTTAAAACCACAGAAGCCTGTATTTTTTGTGAAAATCGAAACCCTTTACGACTTTTTCATGGTCTTTGTAATCATGGCAGGATTGGCTTCTTTGATGTTGTTTTTAATCAGTGGCAGATTGCTTAAATTGATGAATGGGGTTCGTTAGGGGAGGCGAAAACACAACTATTTCTTGGATGATGTTGCACGTCCTTTCATAGATGGGATAACGTTTTCCATTGCGCCAAAAAATAGAATTCCAATACTGGCATCAAACCACTTAAACCTATCAAGCACTACAAAGTTGATTGTTGATTTCTCACAAACAAAAAAAGGAGTTGCAGATTTATTGTTTGGCATCAATCCATGGCAAGGCGTCTGCCACCACAAAAGTACTTCCACCAATATAAATAATATCTTGCAGTTTGGCCGCAGAATACGCCGACCGAAGAGCCTCTGATACAGATCCAAAAGCCATACCCTGTAATCCCAGAGAATGGGCTTCCATACGCAATGTGTCAGCATCACATCCCCTTATAACACTGGGTTTACAGAAATAATACACCCCATCTTTGGGCAATAATGCAAGAATAGTAGCGCGGTCTTTGTCAGACACCATGCCCCAAACGAAATGCGTCTTGGCAACCTCTAAACGATTGCCCGCGACGCATTGTTCAAATACCCAAGTTTGTTTTTCCAAAAGAACGGATGCGAGTTGCTCTAGGATGGCTCTCACACCTTGCTCGTTGTGGGCAATATCGGCAATAACCAGTGGATGGGTTTCCAATATTTCCCAACGACCCCGTAATCCTGTCAATTGGTTAATATTCGAAAGTGCTTTTAAAACCAAGGATCGTTTGATGGGAAAATACAGGTCTTTTATGGCCTCAATTGCATTCGAAAAGGTTTGTATATTTTCTTTTTGATAATTCCCTTTAAGCGACAAAATTTTTTCAAAACCACGGTCTACAGGAATGGTTTCATACACCTTAGAAGATTTTTCTTTGGCAATTCTTTGAATCACACCCCTTGGCTCCTGGGGCATTGGGCCCATGGCGAGTGGAACTCCCGATTTTACAATACCCGCTTTTTCTGAAGCAATTAAAGTAAGTGTATTGCCCAACAAGTCTGTATGGTCATAGGAGATATTTGTAATAACCGAAAGGATAGGGGTAATCACGTTTGTGCTATCAAGTCGGCCGCCCAAGCCCACTTCGATAATGCCTATATCTATATTCTCTATGTTAAAATGATAGAAAGCCAAAGCCACTGTAATTTCAAAAAAAGAGGGTTGAATATCAACAATGTCATCGTAAACCAAATTGACAAACGACAACACAGTCTCTTCTGAAATACAAATCCCATCTATTCGAATACGCTCACGAAAATCAAGTAGGTGGGGAGAGGTATACAAACCAGTTTTATATCCATGTTGGCTAAATGTTGCCGACAACATGCTCGAAACGGATCCTTTTCCATTGGTCCCGGCTACATGAATCCACTTGCGATTCAAATGGGGGTTTCCAAGAGTTTCTAATAGTTTGAAGGTGTTTTCAACACCTTCCTTATAAGCGATTTTGCCAATATTGTGATACATTGGCAATTGTGTATACATGAAGTCGACCGAATCCTTGTAAGAGGTAAAGGCCGGCATTGTTAATAGGTCTTTTTAATATTAAGGGTTACCAGGGCGCTTTCGGGACATTTATCTCCGGTTCTGGTAAAGTGAGACCTTCGTAAAAAATCGGTAAATACCGTTTTCATATTGGGATAATCTCCGGTATAATTTGTTCCTGATGCATTCCAATCTGTCACTTTCCAGTTGCCGTTACAATCAACACTAACCCGAGCAACAATTCGTCCAACGCCATCAGCAGTAACATTGTCGACATCTGAATTGAGGTCATAGTTTCCGAATTTGTGGCTAAACAATCCTTTGCCTTTGTTTGTGGTTGGGCGATCTCCGTAATTTCCTGTTACACCCCCGTTGTTGCCCCCTTTTCCATATCCCGAACTACCACTGCCATTTTTAAAGCCATTGGGATCACCTTCGCCACCTTTTCCGTTGCGTTTCCCAATTTTGCTGAAATCAACTTTTATTTTTGGATTTTCGCTTGCGGGTCGATCAGAAGTCGGCGGATCTATGGGTGGTAAATTTGCTACACTTTGATCTGCTTCATTTGTAATAATTTCTCCTTGACCTCCGCTTGGCGCTTGATTGGTTTGTGGCCCTTGGGAAGGATTGCCTCCAAGTTTTGGTGGAGTTGGGGAAGGTCCTCCATCGGTAGGTCTTCCAAAACTTGGATCTTCAACCATTCCAAAATCTAATTCAAGTACCCCTTTTTTATTTTCGAATGGGGGGTTGGGAATACTGATGTGTGCAAAATACAATATAAAAAGAATAAGTGCACTTGCTACAAGACTAATAAGCCATGAAACAACGCGTTGTTCAACGCTGGTCTTTAATTCTTTTTCGATTTCGTAATGAGCCATTATTTATTCCAGTCTAACGCTATTTCGTTTACAGACAATGTGCCAGTGGGCATAATTTTTATAGTTTCAGCGAAATCTGACGCGGATTTTGCATCATCAAACCTACCAATAATCACCTTGTTGAGGATAGAATTTTTAACGGAAACCAAGCATGCATCGATGCCAATTCGTTGCCATAACAAACATTCTCTTAGCCCCAAATCTGTAGTAATATAACTACCTCCAATCACATTGCATCTCCCTTTTTGCTTTTGCAAGCTTTCTTTAAAGGCTGAAATACCCTCTTTTCCAGATGCAAACCGCAGCGTATGATGAGCGGTATTTTTTGACTTCACAACCGAATGCTCCCCAACAACGCCTGTCGGTTGTTCAGGCGAGTATCCAGCCATATTTTTTGGCGATGAATTCGATTCTATTGCTTTGATGCGCTCGTTAATTTCATGCAATTGGGATGAGAGGGTTTCAGATTCTGGGTTTTTGAATGGTATAAAAGATGCCTTGTAAGAATCTGTAGCCACCGACCAAATTTGTGCCACCGACAACAAAATTCCAGCTCCGATACTAATAATCGTAAAAGATGCAGCAACCCTCCAAACCAATCCAGACCTTTGGGGATTCTTGCTTACGTCTAATGCAGAATCTCTTGATGAATTCTCCATTGTTGAATCCTTACCCAAAACAATAAAATTTTGATTTTCTTGCTTATTGGCAAAGGGTTTATCATCAGAATCTACAATCGTAAAAGCGTCAAGTAAGGGTTTGCATTCTGTGGCACTCCTTGGTCCATGTTGAAGAATTTTCTGGGTTACAATCGTTTCATCCCTCCATTTCCAAGTATAATTGGGCAATCCAAAAGTAGATTTACTAAAATTGGTATCTGGATTGGCCAAAAAAAACAAGTCGCCTTTGGCACTTAAATGAAAATTTCCCAGGGGTTGGATAGGAGAAGAATGAGCACCGACACATTCTTGCTGAATGTGTTGAAAAAAATCTACAATCTGCCGGGATGCCTGTATGAAAGTCAATCCTTCCGACTCCTTTAAATAATTGGCGACCAATCCGTCATCTTCCTGAATGTCGGCATTGAAATACACCGCGTGAGACGAGGGTTTGATTTGGCCTGAAAAAGGATTGGCAATTCCGACATTTTTTCGCAATATAAAGGCACCAAAGCCCGGCAAAACAGCACATTCATGTTTGTGTAATACTTGTACTATTGAAGCGATTACTGCGGCCTTATTCATGGATCAATATTACATCTTTTTGGGGTGGCTATTGTTAGAAGAGAGACAGCGAAACGCCCCCAATTATGCACAATCCGTAGTTTTTATACCCAAACCATTGTTGATATTGTGTATTGAGCAAATTGGAGCCCTGGATCCAGATTCTCCCTTTTCCAGATATCCTATAATCGAGTCTCGCATGGAGGTCTATAAATCCCGGAATTTCTTTGCTGACCCGAATGCCCTTCACATAAATTTGGTTAAATCGTTTTCCTATTCCATCCAAACCCAATTGAAATTCCAAATGGTTTCCCCAGTAATACTGTGCATTAACATTGTATAAAAAATTGGGAATATTCCAAGCGTAATCCATGTTTTGGGGGGTGTTGTTGTTAAGCCTTGCACTGGCGGAAATTTTCAAGTGTTCTCCAATCCTATATTTAATAAGGGTTCTAAAATAGATACTGTTCATGTCGGCATAAACAAATTGTAAGGACCCCAATGAGTCGGTATAAGCCGTTTTTGTTGCGCCCACGAAGCTAGAATCCGAGCTGGAAACAACAAGGGCTATATCGGAAGAAGAGTTTCCACCAAAGTCGAGTGAGAATTCTGCATTCTGACTTATTTTCCCCTTAATCCCGACATATCCATTTATTTGTTCATACGAATTCAATACGCTGATCGAATCAAAAGAAAATGGCATTGTACCATTAAGTCTTCTCAGACTATTCTTTTTAAGACCCCCATCAATGCCCCCGTAAACCACCAAATTGAGACCCGTCAAGTTCTTTTCAATTTCTAAATAAGGATTAATGAAAACTTGTTTTTTTAGGGTTCCGGGATGTGTATTGCGATTCCAAGCCGTTAACAATGCGCCAATTTTTACATTCAGTTGGGATGGGTCATGAGAGAACTTAAAATAGGGGAAAGCATCAAGAAAAAGTTGGCTATTGGTAGAATACTTTGCTGTTTGCAAACGCAATGGTTGTTTCATCTGAATGTAAGTGCCACTTAAGTCGATGCCAAATGTGTTTTTTTTGATCGTAGTAAAGGTGTTGAAATACCCATTGAATTCCATTTCGTGTTGGTCTAAATCGGTTTTAAAGCCCTGTGCACCAACACCTGTTCTCAAGCTGGGTATGCGATTACTTCCAATATAATCGTAATCAATTCCCATTCCGTAATTTTCGCTAATCTTGCCAGATTCAAACATATTGATCGCTTCCGGGGTCTTGTAAAGTGTATCCTTGGCAAAATAATTTATTTTATTACGCGCATAGAATAGTTTTGTTTCAATACCCGCATTCTCAAAATATTTAGCGCCTTGTAATTGAAATCGATTGTCCGAAAATGCCCTCTTTGAATTGGCGGGACTTGCGCTAAGGTGCATGCCACTGAAGCTATAGCTATAATTTGAATTGCCCGGATTACTCAGGTACAATTCACCCAACATGTGGCCATAATTACCCCCTCCAAAACGCGCATAATTTGACAGGTATACAGAGTCCGAACGTTTGTCTTTGAGTTTCTCTGGAACAATAGGACGGGTGATTTTACGGGTATCCCAAAGCAATTCAGGGTTTTCGAATTTTACGCCAATTTTGGAATTTTCTGAGCGCGGAACAATTGGCTCCAAGAATAGCTTCGAAGCGGGGATAAGTTTGGGTTTGAATTTGGTGGTTACATCTCGCGACGAATTTTCGAAGCCCTTGCTGCCAGGTTGGGCATATAAGACAGAACCAATAACTGCGAATACGCCATAAATAATTATGCTTTTCATTGAATTACAAATATATTTTGTCACACCAAAACGTTTACCACCATTTTTTGCGCTGTCTAATAAATAAAACGCATTGCAGACAACCTGCTTGTTCATTTCTACAAAGACCATAAAGTATCCTCTACCAATATTTGTATATTACAAATAAAACTTGTAAATTTTAATTAAAAAGTTTCCAGATTTGTTGCTTTTTGCTATCTTTGCAGCCCAATTGATGAATCATGTACGCCATAGTTGAAATAGCCGGAAGGCAATACAGAGTCGAAGAAAATAAACACCTTGTTGTTAATCGCCTTCAAGCCCAAACTGGTACAACCATTGAGTTTGACAAGGTATTGATGCTCGGTGGCGAAAAAATTTCTGTCGGCGCGCCTATTGTTGAAGGTGCTTCGGTTACTGCTACCGTAAAAGAACACAGCAAAGGAGACAAAGTGCTGGTATTTAAGAAGAAACGTAGAAAAGGGTATACCAAAAAGAATGGTTTTCGCCATTTTCACACCTTGTTAAAAATAGAATCCATCCAATCTAAATAAGTATTTATATCTCATGGCACACAAAAAAGGAGCTGGTAGCACCAAAAACGGAAGAGAATCGCATAGCAAACGCTTAGGAGTTAAAATCTTCGGTGGTCAGGCTGTTAAATCAGGAAACATTATTGTACGTCAACGTGGCACATTACATCATCCCGATGTCAATGTTGGTCTGGGAAAAGACCATACCTTATTTGCATTGGCAGATGGTGTTGTAGTGTTTCGCAAGAGCAAACAAGGCAGAAGCTTTGTTTCTGTTGTGGGTCAAGCGTAATAGACAATTTTGAACGATATTTGAAGGGAAAGAACCAATCTTTCCCTTTTTTTGTGCAATTAAAAAACAACATGGAAAAAACTACGCCCAAACACCCCTTCGATTCACGAACAATAATGAACGAATTGGTTCTACCCAACGACACCAATACCCTTGCCAATTTAATGGGGGGCAGGCTCTTACACTGGATGGATATTTGTGCGGCAATTTCTGCTCAAAAACACAGTAACCATATTGTTGTAACCGCTTCCGTCGATAGTGTTACATTTAAAGAAAGTATTCATCTGGGCGATGTAGTTACCTTAACATCTTATGTAACAAGGTCTTTTAATAGTAGTATGGAAGTTTTTATTGAAGTATTTGCCGAGAATTTGCCCAAGGGCAAAAAAATAAAAAGCAATGAAGCGTACTATACTTTTGTTGCGCTGAACCACAAGCATACACCCATTATAGTTCCTGAATTGGTCCCACAATCGGATGAAGAAAAACAAAAATTTGAAGGAGCCTTGCGTCGGCGTCAAGTAAGGCTAATTCTTGCCGGGAAAATGAAACCCGAAGATGCACAAGAATTGAAAAATTTGTTTTTATAGTCTCGAGAACTTCAGGTAGCCAATCCAATTTCTCTCAATCGCTCAATCAAAAATTCATCGGCACTGCAATCCGGGTATTGTTTAGGGTTTAGGTCGCTTATACATTGTGGAAGGCTGTCTAAACGCACCCCTGGTCGAGGATGGGCAAAGAATGGAATACTATACCGCGGAAATTGACAAAGCGAAGGGGCTGGATTAACAACCCTGTGTGTAGTGCTTTTCAATTGGTTATTTGTAATTCTTTGAAGCATATCTCCAACATTGACTACAATGTGGTCCTCTACTTGTGAAACAGCAACCCACTTTCCTTGTTTGTTAAGCACTTCCAAACCATCTGCACTGGCGCCAACCAAAAGGGTAATAAGGTTTATATCCTCGTGTTCTCCTGCCCGAATGGCGTCATCTGGATCTGAAGTAATGGGTGGATAGTGGATGGCCCTCAAAATACTGTTTCCCATCTGCACCTTGTTGTCGAAATAAAATTCGTCTAGGTTTAGGTGCAAAGCGATAGCGCGAAGCAATGATATACTTGTTTTTTCCAGTGCTTTGTAAGTGTCTTTCCCAGCCGTATTAAAGAGGGGCAATTCGACAACGATTTTGTTCGGTGGGAATTGTGGAGCGTCTTGCTGGGCATCACCCTCTATGTATTGTCCAAAATGCCAAAACTCTTTCAAATCTCCTGCGTTGCGGTTTTTTGCATGTTCTTTTCCAAAACCTGTATACCCACGTTGACCGCCTCCTTTGGTATCATCGTATTGAAGTTTAATGGAATCGGGCAGAGCAAAAAACATGGCAATTTGTGCGTACAATTCTTGAAGCATTTTTGCAGGGACTCCATGATTGGCAATGGCTACAAATCCAATTTCTTCGAACGCTTTTCCAAATTGAGAAACAAATGCAATTTTCTGTTCTTTTGAACCATCAGTAAAATTCAGTAAATCCAATTTTGGAATAGCGTTCATGGAACAAAGTTAAAATACCCAATCCGCAAATACCTAAAAATTAAATGGGGAGATACAGTTTTGAGTCACTTTCTTCAAGAATAATAGAAAGGGTAGTGGACTCTGGCAAAACAGACAATGTGTTCATCGCCAATGTGGTTTCATGAATAGTATTTAAATACTCAGACCAATCCTTATACTCCGAAATATGATTGTTAATATACTGTGTGGTTTGCAAATCGGATTCACCGAAGTAATAAAGCAACAAATCTGAGTAGGATAAAGGTTTAATCATGCAGATCGTATGTAAACAACACGTTTATAACGATCTGTTCCGGGTTTTATTTTGGTTATACTGTATTTTTTTGCATCTTTTTTCTCATGTTGAGAATGGCGTAATGCATTCGACCAATACAGGTATTGATATTGGTATTGGTAATAACCGCAATTTCCTTGAAACTCAGTTCTGCATATTGACGTAAAATCAATACTTCTCGTTGATCATCGGGAAGTTCTCGAATCCATTGGCGCAACATTTCTGTTTCATCTTGTAAAATGCGACAGTCTTCTTGACTTTCTACCGTGATTCCCATAGCATCAAATACATTCCGGCCTTCGGTATCCAAAACAACGGGCATACGTTTTTTTGCACGTAGGCTGTCAATACTCATATTTCTGGCAATACGCAATGCCCAAGGGAGAAACTTGTCTTCGTGGTTGTATTTTCCTTCTTGGATATTGTGTATGATTTTGATGAAGGTTTCTTGAAATATATCTTCTGACAAGTAACGATCGCCAATCAATAGATAGATACTAGAAAGTATCCTTGATTTGTGCCGAGTTAATAAAATTTCAAATGCTGGATTATCACCATGGATATACCTTGTGATAAGAACGCCGTCTGTTATTGTTGTAGTTGTCATAGTACCCTCCCTGCGGTTTAATGGTTAAAAAAGCAAGTATTATCGAGTATTTTTATGACGTATAGGCGTTTTTTTATGATTTATACAAGTGAAATAACTAAAAAAAATACAATAAAACAAATTTATCTTAATAAAAATTTTAAAAAATCGTCACTTTTTCAATCCGTTCACAAAATCAGCGGCTGCCATCAATGGTCTATTGGGCAATTGAAGTTTTATAATCTCATAAAATCCGACAGCCAATTGGATGTATATTTTTTTTTCAGCAGCGGTTCTAACAACAAAATGGAAATTTCCATGGGGATATACCATTGTAGCATTGTTTTCTTGGTATCCAAGAACACCATTCGCTTTCATTATACCGGAAATTACTGGAAGCGCTTGGGAAATTTTATTGCCATCTTCTGGCCTAATTTCGGATGAGAATACAGGGCTTCCTCTGTGTATTTTCATATCACCCCATGGACTACTTATCCAAGCACCCGGGTTGGGAGACAATCCCCTCACTTTGTTGTGGAAATCATTTGGCGATAACCCTGAAGACAATTCGCAAAAACCACGATCGATTTTTGGGGCCATATTTAAAAGACAATCCGATTGTTGAACAACACTTTTGGTGGTATTATTGGCAATTTCGAACAAGGTTCTTCCAACCAAAGAGGCTCCTTGTTGCATCATGCGGTCGTGCAATTCTCCCATGGTCTCATTGGGTCCGATGGGTATTATGCATGTCGCTATTATGTTTCCGGTGTCAATTGCGTGTTGTAAAAAAAAAGTGCTTAAACCGGTTTCTGTTTCTCCATTGATAATTGCATGGTGAATGGGGGCCGCTCCCCTGTATTGCGGTAATAATGAAGCATGAAGATTAACGGTACCCAAAACAGGAAAATTCCAAACCATTTCAGGCAGCATTCGAAATGCGATAACCAACCCTAGATTGGGGTTCATGTCTATTAGTTGTTTCTGAAATATGGGGGATTGTAAATTTGTAGGTTGAAATATGGGCAATCCCAGTTTTAACGCACTCAACTTAACCGCGCTTTGTGTTATTTTCTGTCCCCGCCCTGAGGGCCTGTCTGGGGAAGTAACTACACCCACAACCAAATAACCTGCGGCACAAATATGTTCGAGTGTTGTTGAGGCAAAAGTTGGACTGCCAAAAAATACGATTCTAAGAGTATGCATCCTTGATTGTTTACTGCAAAGGTATGCATCAAAATAGAGGTAGTATGCCAAAACAAAAATGGATGTTTAAACCATTACGCGCCTAAAAGTTGTTTTTACCCCCATAGAGATTGAGCACATCCAGTAAATTCTGGGCCGGTTTCATGTCAGACAAATCCAACAATCACCCTCGACTTGCATCGAGAAAAGGACATTTTGTATTAAAAACCACAATTTATAACGTATTTTGTATAACAACAACCCCGCGATGAACATTTGTCGACCCTTGTTAAAACGTCAATGCAACAAGAGACTCATATTCTCTATTCCCTTAATTTTACTGCTCTATACCTCCAATTCTCTGTGGTCTTCAAACCTTAAAGAGTATCTTGCGCAAGGGCATTTGGCCTCGAAAGGGGTGGAGAAAAAATGGGGCGTTAGTGGCATTGATTCCGATCCAATCCTGACACAAGATTCCAATGAGGAAAACATTTTTATTGAAAATCGCGGACAATGGGATGGAAATGTTTTGGCAAAAGCTTCGCTCAATATTGGCGATCTGTGGCTCACAAAAAAAGGATTGGCGTGGCATTTTTGGGACACAAAAACGATAGATTCTTTGCATGATCGCAGCATTCACTCTCAATGGGTCAAAACCCATACCGTATTTATGGACTTCGTTGGCGCAAAACCTATAACTACAATTGAGATGCAGGGCCAGTCATCGTCAGAATATTACAATTTTTTTCATTCATCGGATCCCAAAAAATGGCAAAGCCAGCTTCATAAATTTAATGCTATTCGGGTTAGTGATGTTTGGCCAGGCATTGACCTTGAATTGAAAGCGTGGAAGGGAACTATTAAATACAATTGGATTGTTCACAAATCTGCACGCATCGACCAAATTCTTGTCTCATATCGGGGTTTAGACAGTCTTAGAATTGGCAAAAATCGAATTTCTTGTTATACTTCACTCATTCATTGGGATGAATACATGCCCCTTGTATACCAAAACCTAACCCTTATTGCAAATAATTTCAGCCAGGATTCAATCCCCAATCAAGCACAATACCTCATTCAAAAAGTGCATTATACATCCGTTTCGACCTCGGAATTTAAGCAATATCCCATAGCCAAGACACCGGCCGAGTTGACAAACCCCATTCCTTCAACAAACCTTGTCAATATTGCAACAGAAAGCAAAATTCTTGGATTGGAGTTACAAACGGAACTTAACAAGGATGCCGATTTAATCATTGATCCATTATTGGTATTTAGCACCTATACAGGCTCTAGGGCCGACAATTTTGGTTGTACAGGAACCTATGATAATCAGGGAAACGGGTTCACGGGAGGGACGGTATTTGATATTGGTTTACCCATTACCGCGGGTGCAGCCCAAGAAATATTTGGCGATGGCGTTGATGAAGACCTTGGATACGGTGGTTCTCGCGATGCTGCAATTCTAAAATTTAACGCAACGGGCAACAAATTACTGTATTGCACCTATTTGGGCGGGTCGAATAACGAGCAACCGCACTCCATGGTAACAGACTCTTTGGGAAATTTGTTTGTAATGGGCTCTACCCGGAGCACAAACTTTCCCATGGGCGTTGGATGTTATTCTGTCCAAAACAAGGGAAATTACGACTTTTTTATAACCAAACTCAATGCCAATGGAACCCAAATTCTCGCTTCGACATATATCGGTGGTAGCGGACTGGATGCGGTTGGTGCCGACCGATCTGTATTGCCCATAGACGAATTTCCGTTGATCTACAATTATGCCGACGAATTTCGGGGAGAGATTGTGACCGACCAAAAAAAGGTCTATGTTGCGGGGGTTACCTATAGCGACAATTTTCCCAATACAGGCAGCAATGCCTATGGTGGAAAATCGGACGGCATTGTCTTTTGCTTGGACAATGGATTAAAATCGCTCCAATGGTCTGAAATCATCGGGGGTGTGGGTTATGATGCCCTTTATGGTGTTTCCCTCGGAAAATTTGGTGATGTCTTTGTAAGTGGGGGCACTACCAGCACAAATTTAAACTCAAAATGGGGGGCAAAATGGATTAATTCCTATTTGGGAGGTATCGCTGATGCAATGCTATTAAGTCTTGACAAATCTTCAGGTTTATTATTGGCAGGTCGATATCACGGGAACTCCCTTTACGATCAAGCCCATTTTGTTCAAACCGACAATTCTGGTAGGCCTTATATCTATGGGCAAACAGAAAGCAATATGGCCAATGTAAATGCCCGATTTTACCAAGCAGGAGGGGGGCAATTTATTTCTTGTTTTTCGAGGGATTTGCAAAGTGTAAACATGCAAACAAGTTTTGGCGTAAACACAAGCTCAACGACAATGCCCAATATTAGCCCCAGTGCATTTTTGATAGACCGTTGTGAAAGGATTTTTGTTTCCGGTTGGGGTGGTCAAACCAACAATGCCTTATACGACATCAATACTTCAAGCCTCAAAGTTCACAGAAACAAAGGAAATACCAGGGGATTACAAGTAACCAATGATGCCGCCCAAAAAACAACAGATGGAAGCGATTTTTACATTGGCGTTTTCTCTAAAAACTTTTATTCATTGGCGTATGCAACTTTTTTTGGTGGAATAAGCACTTCGTCCAATTCTGCTACAGAGCATGTAGATGGCGGTACAAGTCGTTTTGATGCAAAAGGGGTAATTTACCAGGCTGTATGTGCTGGATGTAGGAGAAATGGACTATTTCCAGTAACACCGATGGCGTATAGCAAAACCATGAACAGCAACAATTGCAACAATGCGCTGTTTAAAATTGATTTCGAAAATTTGAATCTCAAACCCCGACTCAAAGACACTTTCGTTGAGGTAATTGCAACACAATCCATAGCATTTCAAATTGCTGGAGTAGACCCTGACCCCTTCGACACACTGTATTTCAAAACCCGTTGGCTTTCTAAGGGAGGAATGAAATCGAATGATACTGCAATTGTGACACTTTTTCCAGGAATCGGGAAGGCGTCTATAAAAATTGATTGGAAAACCCTTTGTAGTAGTTATTCACAAGATACTGCAGAACTACTTGTATATGTAATGGATAGAGGTTGCCCAAAGGCAGATACTACCTTTGCTAGAATTAAGATTTTGGTTACCGAACCCCCCAAAATAATTCCACCAGATGCACTGTGTGTGAGCTTCGATCGTCAAACTTCCCGTATGTTAATAGCATGGAAAAATATTCCTGTGAACACAGCTTTTTTCAAGTATTTTTTATTGCGTAGAACAAATCCCGATGGAACTAGCCTGATTCTCGACACGATTTACACAGCAGATGCCCAAACATTTACCGATAAAAATATCATAAACCCGCGACAGAACAATTATTGTTATGAATTAATTGGGGTGAATATTTGCAATGTAAAAGTATTTTCAAAGAATGTATTTTGCACTGTCAAGGAACTTAATTCACCGATTGTTGGCGTTCCGATCTATACTACCACCGTTGTAAATGACAAATATGCCGAAATCAGGTGGGCAAAAAGCAAGGAATTCGACTTCAAAGAATACGAGCTCTACCGAACCCCAAGGGGATCTAAATTTGGATCTACGCCTTTGGCAATTCTTGTCGATACGTTTTACCGTGATTCCTCATTTGATTTGGACGCTATCTCTTTTTGTTACCAGATAGTGGTTGTTGATGCTTGCGGTCATGTGAGTAACGGAAGCAATGAAGGCTGCAATGTAGTAATTGGGGGTTCTTCTTCTATGGGGCCACCAGACTATTATTTCGACTTAGACTGGATTGATTATCAAGGTTGGACTGAGGGCGTAAAGGATTGGAAACTAGAACGAAAAGACGATGAACATGCATTTTCTGTTCTGCAGTCTTCTTTGGCTGTTCGTGATTTTAAAGATAACCAGTTAAACTATGATTATGGTGGATACTTTTACCGCGTTACGGCGAGCAGGAATGCCACAATGGATGCGTCACAATCTTTGAGTGAGAGCAATTGGATTTACCTAATTCAGCCCCCAGAGGTGTGGGTGCCCAGCGGAATTACCCGAAACAATGATGGATTAAATGACGTCTGGGGAACATTCCCATTGTTTGTAAAAAAATACACTATGTCTGTTTTCAATCGGTACGGCCAAAAAATATGGCACAGTGCAAACAAGAAAACACAATGGGATTGTCAGTTTGGGGGAGAAGAAATTCCTGATGGGGTGTATGCTTGGGTGCTTGAATTTATTGGATGGGACAACAAAAGGTATACAAAAACAGGCACCGTTACCATTTTACATTGAATCAACATAAATTTTGACACAAGTAAACAACCCTTGTTTGCAGGCAATTCGCTAAAACAAGGACATTTGTTTCTTCTCACTACGAAGATTGAATATATCTGACATGTCTTTAGACAATTGTTCGATTGTTTCCCTATTTATCGTGTAGACGCTCGAGGTCCCAACCGACTTCATTCCAATGAGTTTTCCGTCTTTCAATTTTTGCAAATGACCGGAAACAGTGCTTTGGCTATAGGAAAATTGACCAACAATATCTTGGCAAGTAGAAGGTCCATTGATCATTAAATAGTGGAGCATTGCAATACGGGCAGGATGACCCATGGCTTTCATTATCGCGGCCATCGGGTTATTTGGAGATTGACTTTTTCGAATAGTATCCATTTTAATTCGCTTTATCGGATATTGCAAATATATAAAAAGATTCAAAAAAGCACAATTGTCTAAAAACAAGAATCAAATACTTTCGAAAAATTCTGATGCGGGTCTTCGCACTTTTGCCTTGTGGGAGAGCTTGTCCTTTGTGGCATCTCGGTATCCCAAGGCAAGAATCACCGAACTGTGAAGACCCTGAGCATCAAAATTTAAGAGGGTGTCTACTTTTTGGGAATCAAAGCCTTCCATAGGGGTTGCATCTATTCTCAATGAAGCAGCACACAACATCGCTTTTCCCAAAGCGATATAGGTTTGTTTTGACGTCCATTCAAGAATCTCTGAAGAATTTTTTTCTTTTACAAATTGAATAATCATATTTTTGAAACTTTGCAAAGAAACCAATTCTTCATTTCGCGTTTTAGCAATCAAATGAATATAGGCATCGACCATTTGATCGTCTATATGTGTCCAAGCGGCAAAAACCAGAACATGAGAAGCTTCGGTAATTTGCGATTGATTGAGTGAGGCAATTTTCAAATGTTCGCGTACCGATTTGTCTTCTACAATAAATACTTTAAAGGGTTGAATACCCAAAGATGTCGCAGAAAGTCGGATGCTTTCTAAAATAATGAAGATATTTTCATCACTTATGGCTTTGTTTAAATATTTTTTGGTAGAATATCGCCACTTGAGGTCATCTAAAATTGGCATGTTTCAAATTTAAAGATTATTATTGACTTCCACATTGAATGTCGGTACTACTTTCAGTTTTTAGGGACTGTTTGTCAATACTTTTTGAAATTATTCAATTAATCGCCACCGAATTACAATAATTTTACTAATTTCGCACTCCTTTTATTATTAACCCAGGGAGTTTAGCTCAGCTGGTTCAGAGCATCTGCCTTACAAGCAGAGGGTCGGGGGTTCGAACCCCTCAACTCCCACCAAAAGCCTCACAGAAATGTGAGGCTTTTTTTATGTCTAAGCCTCACCATTTAGAATTTGCTAGATACTCGGATACATATCCGTTTAATATGAAATTGGATTGTGAATTGCGATTATCCTTAATACAAAAGTGTATATTTGAGATTATCCGTATTTATTATCGGATTATTGCACTTAGGTTTGATTGGTAATTATGAAAACAACAAAATATTTGCTCGCCTTGATTTTATTTTTCTGTTCAATGGACAGTGTGATGTCTCAGGTCAATTCTAATGCTATCAATGATAGTCTTAAAACTGCTGATACAACCATCAGCTATGTTGTGGTGGAGTTGGAAAATAATAAATCAATTACAGGGAAAAAGGTCTCTGATGATGGAAGAGAGATTGGAATAATGACCGTTGATAAAGGATTGATATTGATTCCTAAATATCAAATCAGAACAATTACAGTTTCCGCAACTATGCCAAGTGTGGGAGGCAAAAAAGTGTTCCCAAATCCACATCCTAGTCGATACTTATATTCGCCCTCTGGAATTCCCTTGAAAAAGGGTGATGGTTATATCCAAGCAATTTATTTGGTAGCTTATCAGGGACAGTATGCATTGACTGACCACTTTAGTATTGGCATTACAAGTACATTATGGGCCTCTCCGTTTTTAGTGAATGTGAAATATACAAACACGTTGCATAAATCAGCGGATGGTAAGAAGAATGTTTATTTGGCCACAGGTATTCAAGCAGGGTCTTTAACATATATTGATCCAAGAACATATTTCGGTATCGGTTATGCGGGGTTAACATTTGGCAACCCCGAGAGTAATGTCACTGTAAATGGTGGTTTTTTGGGGGAATCATCTATATGGTATTATAATCAATATGATCCATTAACAGGTAGATGGACTGGTGATGAAGGACGTGAAAATGAATTTCTACCTGCAATTTCTTTGAGTTGGAATCAGCGTG
>NSIM01000028.1 GCA_002737705.1 Flavobacteriales bacterium | reverse complement strand
AAGATTTGAAATCAGTCAATCAACCAATTACGCAAAACACGCCGCAACAATCTCGGCTTGTTCTTTGTCGTAGATTTTCTTGTAGCCCGTAGCGGGTGATGCACTGCTCTTTCTGCCAATGTATCGCAATGCCGATGGGAAATCGTAGCGAGCCAAATGCAACCAAGTACCCTGGTTTTTGGGTTCTTCTTGTGCCCAGCAGAATTCGGCGCCTTTGTACTGCTCGAAAATCTCAGCCAACTTCCACTCTGGCAACGGATACAACTGTTCGATGCGCACAACGGCTAAATCACTGTGGTTGCCGGATTCCTTGCCAGCCAAAATATCGTAGTAGATTTTACCGGTGCAGAAAACCACCCGGCGTACCTTTTTGCCCACTTGGGTATCGTTGATTACCTCTTGGAATTCGCCATCGCTGAGGTCTTTCATCGTGCTTACGCACTTGGGGTGACGCAACAAGCTCTTGGGACTCATGATCACCATCGGAACTTGGAAGTCACGCTTCAACTGCCTGCGCATCGCATGGAACAAACTGGCGGGGGTAGAGCAGTTTAGCACTTGCATGTTGGAGCCTGCGCACAACTGTAGGTAACGCTCCAAACGCGCACTGGAATGCTCAGGGCCTTGGCCCTCTTGTCCGTGCGGCAACAACATCACCAAGCCGCTAAACTTGCCCCATTTGGCTTCGGCGCTGGCGATGAATTGGTCGATGATGATCTGCGCACCGTTCGAGAAATCCCCAAACTGGGCCTCCCAAATCGTTAACCCGTTGGGTGTGCTGCTGCTGTAACCGTATTCGTAACCCAAGGCCGCGTATTCGCTCAACAAAGAGTTGAAAACGCCAAATGTTGCTTGTTTATCATGCAAATTATTCAGGGGAATATATTCTTTTTCACCGTCTTCTTTTTTCACGACAGCATGGCGGTGAGAAAATGTCCCGCGCTCAACATCTTGTCCTGTTAGGCGAATTGGATGGCCTTCATTTAGTAGGCTGGCATAAGACAGTAATTCTCCCATCGCCCAGTCTAATTTCCCCGATTCCAGCATTTTAGAACGCTCGGCAAATAACTTTTGTACTTTTTTAATGGGCAAATTATCATCGGGAATGGAGACAATTTTTTTTCCCAATTCAAGTAAAACATGGGGTTCAATGCTTGTATTTACGGGAGTTTGAAACTCTTTGGATTTGGCATGCCGAAACCCCTCCCAGGTATTTTTTACCTTTGATTTCGCCGGTTTTACATTTTCTTTTGATTCTTCGAACTTTTCTTGCAATAGCAACTTGAATTCCGCTTCCATTTCTTCTGCAAGTCGGGCATCAATTTCACCGCGGTCCATGAGTTTTTGCTTGTAAATTTCTCTGGGGTTGGGGTGTTTGTCGATGAGTTTGTACATCGCCGGTTGCGTAAACCGGGGTTCATCTCCTTCGTTGTGGCCGTATTTTCTATAGCCCAGCAAATCGATAAAAATATCTTGGTTAAAGGCTGAACGGTAGGCCATTGCAAGTTTAACAGCATAGACTACTGCTTCAATATCATCGGCATTAACATGCAATACAGGGCAAAGTGTGACTTTGGCAACATCGGTACAATAGGTGGATGTTCGCGCATCTTGGTAGTTTGTAGTAAATCCAATTTGATTGTTTGTGACAAGGTGAATACTACCCCCAACATAATAGGCATCTAAACCACTCATCTGAACCACTTCGTAGATAATTCCTTGGCCCGCGATGGCGGCATCACCATGAATAAGAATCGGACAAATCTTGCCCACGTCTCCATTGTAAACAGAATCTAATTTGGCACGAACCAAGCCCTTCACTACTGGGTTTACGGCTTCAAGGTGCGATGGATTGTCGGCCAACCTAAGGTGAACAGTATTGCCACTTTTGGTATCAATATCAATGCTATAACCGAGATGATATTTTACATCGCCTTCAAAATCTTCGAACCCTTCTTCGGTTTCGTTTTGAAATACTTTGCCTTCAAATTCTCCAAATATCTGGCTATAGGTTTTGTTGAATATATTGGCCAAAATATTGAGCCTTCCGCGGTGGGCCATCCCCAAAACAAATTCATTTACCCCCAAACCAGCACCGTATTGAATGATTGCATCCAAGGCGGGGACCAAACACTCTAATCCCTCCAATGAAAATCGTTTTTGTCCAACGTATTTGGTGTGTAAAAAATTTTCAAATACGGTAGCTTCATTCAGTTTTTTGAGAAAATGTTTTTTTTCTTCAAGGCTTAAATTGGGGTTGTTTCGGGTTTTTTCGAAACGCTCTTGCAACCATTGAAGGCGTTTGGGATCTCTGATATAGCTGAATTCGCAACCAATACTTTGGCAATATGTTTCTTCGAGAACCGCAATAATTTCTTTGAGCGTATTGTTACCCAAGCCAATTTCGTGGCCAGCATTGAATGTTTTTTCAAGGTCATCCTGTCCCAATCCAAAATTTTCAATGGCTAGGGTTGGGCTATATTGTCGGCGCTCGGAAAGGGGATTGGTTTTGGAGAACAAATGTCCACGTTGGCGGTATCCTTGGATGAGATTGAGTACTTGAATTTCTTTGAGTGCATCTTTACTGATGGCTTCGCCCGATTCGGATTGTTTTGAACCCAGGTTAAATCCTTCAAAGAACTTTTGCCAACCAAAATCTACACTATCGCTATTTTTTTGGTATTGTTGGTATAGATTTTCGATGGCTACAGGATCGGCATTTGATAAAAAAGATGTGTCTGAATTACCCATAATGATAGGACAAATTTACCTAAAATACCCGAAAATATAAACCATTGGTACAGGAAATTTGGCTGGGGTTTAAAATATATTAGAGGTCGCCGCAGAGGCTAAACCAAGCCCAAGTTAGCAGGCAGCCAAACAAAAAAGAATCAAAACGATCCAGTGCACCCCCATGGCCTGGTAAAAAACGACCACTTTCTTTGATGCCGAGTTCTCTTTTTATTGCACTTTCGAAGAGGTCGCCGGCAGTTCCAAATACAGACAGTAAGGCGCCGAATAGGAATCCAGAAAACCCAGTTCCCAATGCTAAAAATACAAACAAAAAACCCGCCAAAAAGGCGGTCAATAAGCTGCCACCCAAAAATCCTTCCCAGGTTTTTTTGGGCGACAATTCGGAATGCAAGGGATTTTTCCCCAGTGAACTTCCCAATAAGTATGCAAAGGTGTCAGAACTCCAAATTAATACAAAGACCAAAAGGGGGTATGCAAAAGAATAGCCCTGCACAGAGCCTTGTGTATCACGGGGAATTTCAAATTGCCAAGATACATAACTAAAAACGGAAGCATTGTGCCCGTGCATTGCTTGGGGTAATTGCAAAAAGAGAAACAGGGGTAGGGAAATGTAGAGACTCCCAATGGCCCATAATTTTGCAGTGTTCATGAAAGCAACGCCTTGGAATACCACGCCGAAAAGCATGAGTGAAAGCCCCAATATGCATAGCAATGCGGGAAACTGGCGATGCAAGTTTTCGTGTATCGCTTCATTGTTAAGGAGAAAAGGCAAGAATAAAAAAGCCGTAAATATACCGATTGCCCATTGCATTAATGGGGGGGTTTTATGCAAAGAAAGCCATTCTTTCCAACAGAAAAAAACAATAGAAAGTACGAGCAATAAGAGGCCCAATGGCCCACTCATGATCCCCCCAACAACAATGGCTGCATAGAGTATTCCAAAAGTAGCCCGGGTGTAAAAATTAGCAAATACCATGATTTTTCGTTCTCAAAAGTAGGTAAATACCCCCAAATGCAAGGGGAATGGCACTGAGGTATAGTTCTGGGCGGCTTAAAAAAGCATCAACCGAGAAATTCTTCCCCGTCGATTCTTGATAACGAAGTATATAAAACTGCCCAATGATTGTGCTTGCATTGAAAACAAAGTGCGCGATAGAAGCGTACCACAAGGTTCCTGTTTTTGTTGAGATGATTCCAAATAACACGCCCATTGCGAAAATGCCGATAAATTCAAAAGGCGAAAAATGCAATGCTGCGAATACGGTAGCCTGAAAAAAGATGGCGGTTCTTTGCTTGGAAAAACTGTTACCGGCCAAATTAAACAACAATCCCCGAAAAATATATTCTTCTAAAAACGCTGGCAAACAGGCTAGAATAAACAAACACACAGCCAGTTCCTGATACGTTTTCATGGTGAGTAAGGTTTCAAACATTGTTTGCCTTTGGGTGTCTAATTGCTTAAATTTTGCTGCAAAATCTCCCAGGGGGATGTATTTAGAAATGCTTGTAATGAGGGCCATTAATGGAATCATACCCATTGCAAAGCAAACCGTCCCAATGATTTTCCGAGATTGAATGGCTTGCTTATAATTGCCTATCTCGTTAAATTTATAGTGAGAAATAAGGGTTATCAATACTGCAGGAATCGCCATATAGGTAAGAAATTGCAATAGGTTTGTCCAGCGCAAAAAATTGATTCCAATCGCAGTATGCTCAGGATGACGCAGCAGACTTTGACATTCTTTTTCCGACAATCCATAGAATAGTTTGCCAATCAAGGGCGCACACCCTGCCGATACGATACTAAAAACAAGAATGGCAAATACCAGGATGGCTACGCCCCAAAGATTTCTGAAGGGATTGGTTTGGGCAGTTTGTGAAAGCATCCGTAACTTTGTGCAAAGATTGGTAAAAATTGGTAACATAGCATTGGGTGATTTTCCGCTTTTATTGGCGCCCATGGAAGACGTGAGCGATCCCCCTTTCCGTTTTGTGTGTAAACAGCAAGGAGCCGATTTGATGTATACAGAATTCATTAGCAGTGAAGGCCTGATTCGAGATGCTATCAGAAGTTTGCAGAAGCTCGATATATTTGACTACGAGCGTCCAATTGGCATTCAGATTTTTGGAGGAGATGAAGAAGCGATGGGATTGGCAGCAAAGATTGTAGATGCGGCAGAGCCAGATTTATTGGATATAAATTTTGGATGTCCGGTGCAGAAGGTGGTTTGTAAAGGTGCGGGTGCTGGGGTATTGAAAGATATAGGGTTAATGGTACGTCTTACCAAAGCAGTAGTCAATGCCACAAATTTGCCAGTTACCGTAAAAACTCGTTTGGGCTGGGATGAAAATACAAAAAACATAGAGGAAGTAGCCGAACGCTTGCAAGATGTTGGCGTAAAAGCCCTTACAGTGCATGGCAGAACCCGTGTTCAATTATACAAAGGGGAGGCCGATTGGACCTTGATAGCGAAGGTGAAGAATAATCCGAGGATTCAGATTCCTATTTTTGGCAATGGCGATATTGATTCTCCCCAAAAGGCGTTGGAATATAAAAATAGGTATGGAGTGGATGGGATCATGATTGGCAGAGCCAGTATAGGCTATCCTTGGATTTTTAGGGAAATCAAACATCTTATGGCAACGGGTGAAAAACTGGATGGGCCAATATTGTCTGAGCGATTGGATGCGTGCAGGATCCATTTTGAAAAGAGTATCCAATGGAAAGGTGAAAAGACAGGGGTTTTTGAGATGCGCAGACATTATGCAAATTACTTCAGAGGCTTACCCAATTTCAAAGAGTTTAGAATGAAGCTCGTTGCTTGTGATTTACCCGACGGAATTCGGGAAATTCTCAATACGCTCGAAAATGAGTATTGTGTATTTTGATGTAGCTATTTTGTTTCACAGAAAGAATGTTGTTTTTGAATGGTTAAAAAATTATATTTGTAATTCTAATTACCTATTTATACACGAAAAATATGAAAAAAACATTACTGCTTTTATCATTAGTAGCCTCTTCTCAACTTGTCTCAGCCCAGTACTACATTATTCCCTCGTTAAATGCAGGGTCGAATCCTGGAAATGTCAATCCTGATGGCGAAAATCCGTATCCCGCTGGGGCCAATGTGGGATGGAGTGTTCTTTGGAACGGAGATGCATCGGCTGTTCCTGAATACACCACCGAGCAAACCTTACCCTTTACGTTTAAATTTAATGGTTCTGCTGTAACCAAGTTCACCGCGAGTAATTTTGGAACGGTATCTTTTGATGCGGGTACACCTACTACAAAGCCTTCTGGATTTTCTAATATATCCTTGCCGAGTGCCGATATTCCAAACAATTCTGTATGTGCCCTGGGTATCGTTCCTAAAAGTATAGTAAGTGGTACCACTACCTATAAAAGTGCTGTCATGACCAAAACCTATGGCAAGTCTCCCAACCGCCAACATTGGATTTGGTTTAATTTTTTTGGAGAAGCCAATATTTCAAATGGATGGACTTATTGGGCTGTTGTTTTGGAGGAAACAACCAATAATATTCATATCGTTGATATGAAAACCTTATGCGTAGACAACGCAGGCCAACTTTGTTCCAATAACGTAAAGATGAGTTTGGGTATTCAGCTGGGTTTTCCCAATGCGACCAGTGTGTCAGGATCGCCGGATGTTGGAGCCCAACAGATTGCACAGAATATTTTCACTTCTGCCGACAATAGCTTTTATACGTTTATTCAAGGAAATCAGCCCAAAAATGATTTGTCTTGTAAATCCATCAACTTAAAAAAATATTTGATGCTGAAAGATGCTCCTTTTATTGTTGGTGCTGAGTTTATAAATTTTGGTTCAGCCAAGGTAAGCACTGCAGAAATCGGTTATTCTATCAATAACGGAGCCCCTGTTGTGGGGTCGGCATCTGGGGTAAGTATTGCTTCTTTGGAAAAGCAATCTTTGTCAAGTCCAAGCAAGTGGACACCCATGACTGTGGGAGTTTATAATGTCAAGGTTTGGCCTGTAAAGGTCAATGGCGTTGCCGATGAAAAAACCTCAAACGATACTGCATATGTTATAGTAAATGTAATAGACAAATTTGCCGTCCGTAAAATATTAAATGAGGTATTTACTTCTTCTACCTGTGGTCCTTGTACTCCTGGCAATGCCAATTATCTTAAAGTAATAGAAGGGAAAAATAATCACAGTTCAATCAAATATCAAGTGTATTGGCCCGGTACTGGTGATCCTTATTGTACCCAAGAAGTTCGCGATCGTACTCTTTATTATGCAATCAATTCGGTTCCTCGCATGGAGGTAGATGGTGCATGGGATGGCAATGCATCATCTTTTACGAATGCCTTATACGATGATTTCCAAAGCAAACCTTCTTTTATAGAAATAACGGGGAATGTTTCACTTACTTGGAAAAATAAAATCAGTGTAAATCTTTCACTCACTCCATTGGCTGCATTCAATAGCAATAACCTCAGATTACATGCAGTTATTGTGGAAGGAACAACCTATTCCAATAAAAAAAGCAATGGCGAAATACAGTTTGAAAGTGTAATGAAAAAAATGATTCCCAATTCATCCGGAACCGGATTAACTGCATTGACCAAGGGTGTAGTGGTTAACAAGGCATTGACTTATACCTTTAATGGTCCGTACCGTTTGAGCAATGATGGAAGCACTTCACAACACATCAACCATTTGACCGAAAACAGTATAGAAACCTGGAATGATTTGTCGGTTGTGGTATTTGTTCAGGATCTTGCTACCAAAGAGGTTTTGCAGTCTGCAACTTTCCCAATTGCGATGGTTGGTGTGGAAGCGGTTGACCAAAATATGATGTTATACCCCAACCCAGCCAATGATATTTTTACCATAGAAGTTCCTGACATGGTCAATGCAAATGTTGTAGTAACAAACCTTCAAGGCAAGCTTGTCTACAATGGTGTCTTGGAGTCGGGTAAAACCCGCATGAATGTTGCTTCTTGGGCTGAAGGTGTTTACTTGGTCAATGTAAGTGGTGATAACAAAAACTTGAATAGTAAGATAGTGGTTCGTCACTAATGCTTCAATGTAAGGCAATTAAAAAAGCCCCGGAAACGGGGCTTTTTTGTCTTCCTGCGATTGGGTATACCTTTGTGTTTTATAAAACGTTATAAATCGATGGCATTGCGAAATAGGGTAAATCGGGAAGAGCTGAAATTGCGTATCGAAGCAGATACACGCCCCTATACGACACTCTCTTTCTATTGCTACCATCCTATAGCCGACACCCTTTTATTTAGAAATGATTTGTACAGAATGTTTTCACAGATCGAGGTTATTGGAAGAATCTACGTTGCTTTAGAGGGAATCAATGCCCAGATTGCCATGCCCACAGTCAACTTGTCCGCCTTTAAAAAAGCATTGTACAGCATACAATTTTTAGATGGAATTCGATTGAATATCGCCATTGATGCAGCTTTTCAATCATTTTATAAGTTGGACATTAAAGTGCGAAATAAAATCGTTGCTGATGGCATTGTAGATCCAACGTTTAGTTTGCAAAATCGCGGAAGGTATTTGGATGCGCGGGCTTGGAATGAAATGATGCAAATGCCAGAAACGCTTGTTATTGATATGCGCAATCATTACGAAAGCGAGGTAGGTAGATTCGAAGGCGCTAGCTGTCCTGACACTGATACGTTCCGTGAAGAGTTGGTCCGCATTGTGGATGTTTACAAACAGGAGAAAGACAAACAAATATTGATGTATTGTACCGGTGGTATTCGATGTGAAAAGGCCAGCGCCTGGATGAAGCACAACGGGTATAAGGAGGTGTATCATTTAGAGGGAGGTATAATTAACTATGTGAATCAGGTAAAAAAGCAGGGGCTAGACAACAAATTTAAAGGGGTAAATTTTGTCTTCGATCAGCGCATAACTGAACGAATTACAGAAGATGTAATTGCAAATTGTCATCAATGTGGTTCGCCTGCAGATAGACATATTAATTGTGCAAATACAGCCTGTCATTTGCTTTTTATTCAGTGTTCTGCATGTGCCATTCTTTTAGAAAAATGTTGTTCTCAAGATTGCAAATCAGTGATTCAACTTTCTTCCTTCCAACAAAAAGAACTTCGCAAAGGGAAATCCTCCGGTAAAATATTTAGCAAAGGTCGATTTCCGTCGAATGTGTAAAATAATTTGTGCAGTTGTTCGTTAGTGTTTAAATGATTTTGGCTTAAACGCAACTCGGTAAAACAATTTGTAGCGTTAAGCCATGTATATTCGCCCAATAATTCACACCAAAAATTAAGTAGAATGCCAGATACTCAAAACGAGAATAAAAGATATTGGATTAAACGGACGCTTATTTTTTTATCAATTATGTCTATGACCATGGGTTATGGGCAGTTGAGTAGGGATCCTGTAGCATCCGCTACCGATACCTCAACAATTCTCCCTGAAGATGTTTCTGAAGGAGCTTGGGGAGACGATGGCGCAGCTGTTGTTCAGGAGTATGTTTTCAAAAAGGCGTCATATTCTAGATTTATTCCTCCCTACGATAGCATGCGTGAAATCATCTTTTACGAAAACATTATTGAGGATGAGGCCTGCGAAAATTGTGGAGCAGACTCTTTGTATTGGAGAGCGAAAAAATATCTTACTGGCAGGTTTGGTAAGGAAGCTTTCAAAAAAATGATAGTTGAGGACAAAGTGGCTGATCGCCTTACGCTGCTTGTATCGAAACCCATGCTTTGTAGTTACGGGAAATTCAATAAAAGGCAAGAAGGAACCATGGAATACCGGTTAATCTTACGGTTCAAAGACGCTCGTTACAAGTATCAATTCGGAAATTTTGTTCATATTGAAGTGGAAGATGGAATGGGGGCGAGGGTTGCAAGAATATACCATGAGTATTACATGCGCTTAAAAAAGGGATTTGAGCAAACAGATAAATTCTTATTGGCTGCCGATACAGAAACCAAAGAATTGGTTGCTGGCCTAAAGAAGACACTTAGAGAGCCCTACCTTCCAGACGAAGACGATTGGTAGGATTGCTATTTGTATTTTTTGGTTGCGTACTAGCTAGACCAATAGACACTCGGGCAATTTCCTTTTCGAGAATTTCGAGTTTGATTTTTTAGCCCATCATTTCCAACACCGTAACGGAGACGTGCATGGCGATTAAACCTGTTTTCTGTAGGGGGTAATCGCATAAAGTTGACGCCTCTTTTCCAATCCATAATTACTGAAATTGGGACCATATCAATGTGAAATGGGTATGTCTTCGACCCTTTTATGACATTCCAAATCCCATATTTTGTGCTAAAATTTGAAAAAGATACAAAAAAACTTAGGATGGTATTGGTCTTAGAGATAAAATGTCCTATTTTTGCAACCCCAAAAACACAGTAAGATTTACAAACGTGAACCCACTCAGTACATACAAAACCATTTCGGTTAACAAACTAACGGCTGACAAGCAGTGGTTTGTTGTTGACGCAAATGGACAGACATTGGGCCGAATGGCCTCTCAAATCGCATCGGTTCTTCGAGGCAAAAACAAACCTTCCTTTACCCCCCATGTTGATTGTGGTGACAATATAATTGTCCTGCATGCAGAGGGTGTGGTCATGACCGCTGGCAAACTTGATTCCAAAGAATATTTGCGCCATACTGGTTATCCAGGGGGACAAAGGTCAACTTTGGCTAAGAATGTTAAACCCTGCAAATTAATCGAAATGGCCGTGAAAGGCATGTTGCCCAAAAATCGTCTGGGTCGTCGATTGTTTACCAATTTATTTGTGTACGAAGGATCAGAGCATCCGCATTCTGCGCAACAACCCAAAGTTATGAATATTCAAAACTGAACACCACCATGATAAATACCTCTGGTAGAAGAAAAGCTGCTGTAGCACGTGTTTACCTCAAAGAAGGAAACGGAACCATCATCGTTAACAAAAAGTCATTGGAAGTATATTTCCCCCTTCCATGGCATCAATCAGCCATCCAGGCGCCTTTGTCATTAACTGAAAATACGGGTAAATATGCCATTCAGGTAAATGTTTGTGGTGGCGGTGTTAGCGGACAAGCCCAGGCAGTTCGTTTGGCCATTTCCAAGGCTTTGGTTGATATTAATGTCGAATTAAAGAGTCCTTTAAGACAGGCTGGCTTTATGACACGTGATTCACGTGTTGTAGAACGTAAAAAGCCTGGTCAGAAAAAGGCCCGTCGTCGCTTCCAGTTTTCTAAACGTTAATAAAATTTATGGCATATACTCAGCAAGATTTGTTGGAATCAGGTGTTCATTTTGGTCACCTCACCCGCAAATGGAATCCCAAAATGGCTCCTTATATTTTTATGGAGCAAAATGGTATCCACATCATCGATTTAAAGAAAACGGCAAGCAAACTTGAAGAGGCAAAAGCTGCCGCCAAAAGCATCGCCCATTCAGGCCGTCGCATTTTGTTTGTTGCCACAAAAAAACAAGCCAAGGAAATTGTAGCTGAAGAAGCAAAACGCGCAAACATGCCATTCTCTGCCCAGCGTTGGTTGGGAGGTATGTTAACCAATTTTCAAACGGTTCGCAAAAGTATTAAGCGCATGCAAGACATCGACAAGATGGCCACCAATGGAACATTTGACCGGATCAATAAAAAGGAACGTTTGATGTTGGATCGAGAGAAAATCAAATTGCAAATGATTTTGGGCGGTATCGAGGACATGAACAAACTGCCGGGGGCAATTTTCATTATTGATGTTAAGCGTGAGCATATTGCTGTTTCTGAAGCGACCCGTTTGGGTATACCAACGATTGCATTGTGCGATACCAACTCTGATCCCACCGTGGTCGACTATGCTATCCCAGGAAACGATGATGCATCCAAAGCCATTTATTTGATTGTCCGTGAAATTGCGGATGCAATCATAGAAGGAACAGCTCAACGTAAGCGTGAAAAATCTGAAGATGATGCCGCTACTGCAGCTGTGAGTGCATCTGCAGAAAAAGAAGCCGTTGTCGCCTAATTTTTAATCTACATTATACCATGAATATAAGTGCAACCGAAGTAAATAAGTTGCGTCAAATGACAGGCGCAGGTATGATGGATTGTAAATCTGCCTTGATTGAAACCCAGGGTGATTTTGATGCTGCAGTTGATTTCTTGCGCAAGAAAGGCGCCAAAATTTCTGCCAAACGTGCCGATAGAGATGCCAATGAAGGGGCTGTAATTAGTATTGTTAACGAAGCCCGCTCATTGGGTGCAATTATCGAATTAAATTGTGAAACCGATTTTGTTGCCAAAAACGAAGGTTTTGTTTCCTTGGCGAGAGGCATTGCCGGTTTGGCGCTTGAAAATAAACCTGAAAGTATCGATGCATTGAAGGCTCTTTCTCTCAATGGAATTAGCGTTTCTGATCGTTTGATGGAAGAGGTTGCAAAAATTGGAGAGAAGATAGATATCTCTAAATACGAATTAATAGAGGGAAAAAATATCGTATCCTATATTCATGGTGCAAACCGCATGGGTGTTTTGGTTGAATTGAACAATATTCCAAGTGATGCCAATTTTACTGCTGGAAAAGACATCGCCATGCAGATTGCCGCCATGTCTCCTGTTGCCATCAACCGCGAGTCTGTTGATGCCAGGACCATCGAACGTGAATTGGCTGTTGGCCGTGAACAGGCGCTTGCTGAGGGGAAGCCCGAAGCAATGATCGAGAGAATTGCCAATGGGAAATTGGAAAAATTTTATAAAGACTCTACCCTACTGGCACAAGATTATGTGAAGGATGGGTCTATGACGGTTGAGAAATATTTGGCTTCAGTAGAGCCAGGTCTAACCGTGAATCGCTTCAAACGAATTCAACTTGGATAAGCATAATTAAAAAATCCCTCGAATGAGGGATTTTTTTTGTTAATATTACATCGAAAATGAAATTCAAAAGAATATTGCTTAAGCTGAGTGGAGAAGCCCTTTTGGGTTCTCAATCGTATGGGATTGATCCAAAGGTATTGGAATCATACGCTGTTTCTGTAAAGGAAGTGGTTGATGCGGGGGTGGAAATAGCCATAGTAATTGGTGGTGGCAATATATTTCGTGGTGTACAAGGAGCCCAAGGTGGGGTTGTTGATCGGGCTACTGGTGATTATATGGGTATGCTTGCTACAATGATAAACGCAATGGCCTTGCAGGGAGCGTTTGAGCAAAAAGGAATGAAAACCCGCTTGCAGTCTGCCATAAAAATGGAGGCAATAAGTGAGCCATTTATTCGCCGCAGGGCAATTCGACATTTAGAAAAGGGGAGGGTGGTCATTTTTGGTGCAGGAACAGGCAATCCATATTTTACCACAGACACCGCAGCTTCTCTTCGTGCTGTTGAGATAGAGGCGGATGTAGTGATAAAAGGAACAAGGGTAGATGGTATCTATGATAGCGATCCTGAGAAAAATCCCAATGCCATTAAATATGATGAAATTTCGTTTAAGAAAATTTACGATTTGGGATTAGAGGTTATGGATCTTACAGCCATTACGCTTTGCCAAGAGAACAATAAGCCCATTGTTGTTTTTGATATGAACAAGCCTGGCAATTTGATGAAATTGATTCAGGGAGAAAAAGTTGGCACCCTGGTGAAGGATTAAGGTATGGCAACAAGGAGTCTGTGTTTTGGACTCGGACACGGAAAATAAGACTTGCCAAAGCAAAAAGGGATAACCAATAAAAATTTGTTGAAAAGGGCGCTTAAGCCAAGGCGTTAAAGTGCTTTTGCAAGCCTGACTTCAAATTACCTGCTTTGTTTGCGTGAATAACATTGCGCTTGGCCAACTTGTCTAGGGCAGCAAATGCGGTAAGCAATAGTTTAGATGCTTCATCTTTAGACGTTGCATTGCGTAAATTTTTTATAATGGTACGGGCAGTTTTATGCTGATACCGGTTGAGATCGCGTTTTGCTACGGTTGCTCTAATTCTCTTGATTGCCGACTTGTGATTTGCCATTTCTAATAAAAAGGACTGCAAATATAAGGATACATCGCCAACACTACAACTTATTTCAAAAATTAACACGCATTTTCTGGCGCCATTTGAACCAGCAATCCATTGAGGTCTTTGCTTAAATGGATTTGACAGGCCAAGCGTGAATTGTCGTTTACAAAAAAAGCTTGGTCTAGCATGGCCAATTCCTCTTCTGAAGCTTTTGGTAGAGGATGAGAGCTTAAAACATATACTTGACATGTGGCACACATCGCCATTCCTCCGCATTCTCCCAAAATGGGCAATTCAGCCATTTTTAACAATTCCATGAGATTAAGCCCCATATCAATGGGTGCTTTGTGGGTATGTGAATGACCCTTTCTGTCTAGAATCGTGATGGCAATTAAGGTATCTTCCATGGTGTTCGCTTATCTTTTAGTGTGTAGCATTTCGGCTGGTTGGTTTGCTTACGAGGTAGGTGTTCTTGGTTCCCAGATTTCGGGTAAAATTTTCTACTATCCGACTTTTTGAATGCGATGTTTAATGTTTAAGATGGCTTAGGTGGTCGAGATTGTTTCTTAGAATGATGGAATAATGAGCATCATTTTTGTGTTTCTCAAGTACATATAAACAAACATTTTCGTGCTTAAATTGATCCATTTGTTGAAGCGGATTGTTTAGAAGTAGGCAAAGAAATGCGCGAAGGGCTCTTCCGTGCATGCAAATCAAAAATGGCGTTTCGGCCATTGCCTCAATTTTCTGGAGTCCAATTTTTTGTCTCTTCGCCATCGCCATTGGGGTTTCTCCGCCATTTATTGCCCGGTCTAATTCGCCATTTCTCCAATATTTGAGCATAGTGTAAAATTCTTTTCGTGACTGATCATTGGGTTTTTTGCCTTCCAAAATGCCCCAATTAATTTCATTCAATTCTGAAAGTGTTGACACTGGAATGCCAATATTTTTAAAAGGTGCAATGGTTTGATGGGTTCGCTTTAGGGCACTCACAAAAATATGTGCGAAGGGAATGTGTTTGTATGCTTGAAAAAATGCATCGGCCTGTTGCTTTCCAAATGCATTAATATCCGAATCTATCCCAGCGCCTTGCACGATTCCCAATTGATTGAAGTCAGTTTGGCCGTGGCGAATGATATAGATTGTTTTTGTGCTTGGGCTGTCGGAACTTTGCATTGATAGTTTGTAGAAAGGCAATTGCGAATGAACAGTACAAATATACGGAAGGCAATGGCCATTTATCGCTTGCCTGGAGAGCAAATTCCCACTGCTATGTATGGAAATTTTATTGAAATAGAGTGTGAAGCAGGCATGCCCGATAGGCAGGGTTTTTGGATGCGTTCTTTTCATGAGAAAGCGGGGTTATTTACCATTGATTGCATTGAAACCCGAATGGGTTGGAGCCAATGTAAAGGGGTATTTGAATCCTTTGTCTCAGAGATTCCCTTGCCAACATTAGAGGGTAAAACAGTAGCATATGAAGCATTTGCTGCTGAAATAACGGCAATTCGCGATTCTATTTCACAGGGAATTTTTGAGAAAGCGGTGGCAGCCAGAAAATCGTTTGAGGCCAAGGATCTTGACATAGAAGATGTTTGGTCTGGCTTTGAGAAATTACACATTGCATATCCTGAGTCTATGGTTTTTTTGGTTTATGATTTTCAGTCGGGGTATTGGCTTGGCGCTAGCCCTGAAGAATTGCTTTCGGTTCGGGGTGAAGAAGCCAGTATTATGTCATTGGCCGGAACCCATACCCAGACCCAGGAAAATACGTGGACAGAAAAGGAGCGATTGGAGCAATCGGTAACCAGTAATCATGTACAGGAGGTTCTTTCTCAATTGAAATTTTCAAAAATCAAGGAAACGCCAATTCATGAATTGGCAATGGGAAACATTACCCATTTGCTTTCGCATTGGAAATTTAAGATGGAGGAAGGGCGTTTGGGTGAACTCTTGAATTCATTGCATCCAACCCCTGCAGTGTGTGGCTATCCCAAACATGCGGCATGGGACTGGCTTGCAAGAAATGAAAATGTTGATCGTGCATTGTATACCGGATATATAGGAATTGTTGCCCATGAGATGGCACATTTTTTTGTAGTGCTTCGCTGTTGTAGCGTTGGAAATAATGGCTACGAATATTTCGCAGGTTGTGGTATCAATGCAGCTTCTGATATCGATACAGAGTTTCAAGAAACCGAGGCCAAAATGGATATTATCCGTTATTTTTTGTAATGTTAAGGGTGGTCTTGTAAATCTATTTTGGGCTTTGAATGATTGAAATTGGGAGTTATGCCTTGGCCAAAATCGGTTATGTCCAGTGTTTCTTTTGTAAATACGCCATGTTTTGATGCGCGGTAAGCCGAATAATCTCCGGTAGGTACATACAAAAAAGGATTGTTTTTGGCATCGGGATAAGACGGGCCAATTTCATCGAAAACGATAATTTTTTTGTTTTCTTCCCAGCGCATCAAAATGCGTGCTGATTTATGGTATTCAAATACGACACGCATGGCTTCACTTGGATCCTCTATTCCTTCCCGAAATAGGGGTGCCCCCCAATGCATTTCGTTGTTTTCGAAATACAATACATCTATGATGGAACGGTTCGAATTTTGATTGTGTCCATCAAAAGCCAATACAATAAAATATTCTTTGTGATTGACTGTATGGGGTATGAGTTGATAATACAATCCACCGATCCAATCGGGATGAATGAGGGAAATATCCAGACAATCTGTTGGCAAATCTTGGGCAGTATCACGCAGTAAAAAACGCTGGATTTCTTTATTTTTCCCCAATCGCTGCACGATGCCATACTGGTAAAAAATACCATTTTTTAGGATTACATTGAAGGAGAATATGCGGGTATTTGCCTTTGGATGCTTGGCTATAGCGACGGTACTAATTCGCAGTCTTTCAAATGAATAATCAAATGAATTTCGAGTAGCCAAATTTGCAAACAGCTGCTTTTGTAAGCTTTCTGCTGCTGCCAATTTTATGGAATCAGATTCCCCGCTGATGATCAGTGGTGAAATTTGCAACATAGAATTTTCGGCATAAACCAACGATTGGAGGGCTAATTGCTTTGACTGAGCAACCAATATCATATCCGATCCCAAGCAGATGAATAACAGTATTAATGTGCGGATCAAATGCGACATGGGTTAGCAGTTTTCAATCACGATGGCACTCGCCCCACCACCTCCGTTACAAATAGCGGCACCACCGTATTTTCCATTATTTTGTTTTAAAACATGGATTAGTGTAACCAGAATACGTGCACCAGAGGCCCCCAGTGGATGGCCTAAAGCAACTGCCCCTCCGTTAACATTTACTGTGTTGGTATCGAGATTTAGCAATTGATTGTTTGCCAATGAAACTACGGAAAAGGCTTCATTTAATTCTATATAGTCTAAATCTGCCACACTGATTCCCGCGCGTTGGGCGGCCAAGGGCAATGCCTTTGCTGGGGAAGTTGTAAACCATTCGGGCGCTTGTTCAGCATCCGCAAATCCCTTCAATTTTGCCAAGGGTATTAATCCCAATTCCCGCATTTTATCGCCGCTGATAAGGATGAGTGCCGCAGCCCCATCATTGATACTGGATGCGTTGGCAGCTGTTACGGTTCCATCTTTTTGAAAAACAGGTTTTAGGTTGGGTATTTTGTCGAAATGGACGTTTTTGTATTCTTCATCTTCAGAAACAATGACTTCACCTTTTCGGGTGGCTATGGTTACAGCAGCAATCTCGTCATTAAATTTGCCCATTTTCCATGCTTCTGCAGCGCGGGTATAACTTTGAATGGCATAGGCATCTTGGTTTTCTCTAGAAAAATGCATTTCTCTTGCACACAGCTCTGCACAATTTCCCATCAGTGTTTTGTCGTAGGCATCTGTTAGGCCATCGTTGATGATGCCATCGAGTGCGGCAATATTGCCATAGCGATACCCATTGCGAGACTGCGGCAGATAATGGGGGGTAAGACTCATATTTTCCATACCACCGGCAACAACAATTTCATTGTGACCCAACATGATGCTTTGGGCCCCCAAGGAAACAGCCTTCATGCCACTTGCACAAACCTTATTGATAGTGGTCGCTGGAACATGGTCTCCTATTCCTGCAAAGCGTGCTGCTTGACGCGCAGGAGCTTGTCCAATACCTGCTTGCAAGACACAGCCCATATACACCTCATTTACATCGTTTGGATTCACGCCCGCTTTTTCCAATGCAGCTTTGATGGCAATTGCACCCAATTGGGTTGCAGGAACACTTGAAAGAGATCCATTGAAACTGCCTATTGGGGTTCGAACGGCTGCAATTATAAAAACTTCTTTTGTCATGGTGTTGTTTGAAGTGCAAAGATAAGCGAATGATAGAATATAGTGATTTGATCTGGTATCTATGGATTATTTTTGCCAAAGACTATGTTTGATTACCCGTGATTATTTTGATTGAATCCTCCGCAGAATTTCCTTCCATTGGATTAATTTCATTGGACGGAAGGAGTTTGTATCATGAAGAAGGTTCGGGATTTCATTCCCATGCCGAAATGTTGCCTGAAATGGTACAACGCGCTGTGGCGTTTGCAAGAGAATCCTTGGTTGACGGAGGCAGATTGCTCGCCGTAGCGCTCAATGAAGGCCCCGGCAGTTATACAGGCTTGCGCATCGGAAGTAGTATGGCAAAAGGATTGTGTTATGGCTTGAAGATTCCATTTATTGCAGTGAGTGGATTTGAATCTTTGGCAATGGCCGCGTTGGCAAAAAAGCCTCAATGCGAAGATGTTTGGGTATTGATGGATGCCCGCAGAGATGAAGTATACGCATGCAATGTGCACCATAAAAATGGGGTTGTCAATCCAATCCAAAGTCTTGTATTGCCGCATGATCTCTTGCGTTTAGCCAATCAGAATACCTGTTTCGTTGGCAATGCAAATGAAAAATTACGACGGTTGATGGATGTTCACGAATCACAATTTTGGGATCAATCTCCGCGGGCTGAACAATTAGGAGACATTGCTGTAAAGAAATATCACCTCAAACAATTCGCAGATATCGCTTATTTCGAGCCCTTGTATCTTAAAGATTTTGTTGCAGGGTTGAGCAAAAAAATTTCGCTGTAATAAGAGGATTTATGACTACAACAGAAAATGCCAATCGAAATTTTGTTTCAAACCTGACATTGACAAGCGAAAAAAAGGCGGGCTGTAAAAAACCGATTCGCTTATTGTTTATCGACAACCAAGACAGTTTCACCTTTAATTTATTGCATTATCTTACAATTGCAGGTGCCGAAGTAAAGGTCCTTCGCAGTGAAAATATCTTTCCATTACCTTCGGATAACGCCGTGCACAATAACACTGAGAATCCCATTCAGAAAAAGGAACTTTTGCCTGAAGATATGGGTCAATCAGAATCAAGAAACAGGGCATTGGAAGACAGATTTGAAGCAGAGGAAATACAGTTTGATGCAATAATGGAAGGGGTAGATGCATGGGTGATAGGCCCAGGACCTGGACGCCCCCACCATTTTCCTATTGTGGGATCTGCCCTTAAAAAATGGGGTGGAAAGAAGCCCGTTTTAGGCATTTGTTTGGGACACCAAGCGATTGGCTTGCATTGTGGATGGGATCTTGTTCATGCACTTGTTCCGATGCATGGAAAAGCATCAACCATTACCCACAATACAAAGGGGATATTTCAAGATTTACCCAATCCATTATGGGTCGGTAGATACCATTCTTTGGTTCTTGTAGATCAAAAAAAAGAATACAATAGGGTCAATGACAACCTGAAAGAATTACGGGTAGATGCTTTGTGTGAAGGGGAAATTATGGCACTGAGTGATCTAGACAATACAATGTGGGGATTGCAATTTCACCCAGAAAGTGTATTGACTTTTCATGGGCAAGAGATCCTTTCGCGTTGGCTCAATATGGTTAAAGTAATGGTGGGTAGGGGTTGAAGGGTACTCCACCAACAGGCCGCACTCAAATTTTTTACGCATTCAATTACATTTTGGGCCCATCATCATATTGCTGCGTTCCTCTCAGATGGTTTCGTTTGTGTTTGGAAATTTTTGCAATCGCTTGGGAATCGAATGTATCCAAGCTATGTTTTGGTGTCGGCTTTCAAAATTGTATCAGCAATTTGTCCTGGAGAATAACCACACAGGGCATATAATTCTTCATTGCTGCCATGTTCAATGAAAGCATGGGGTATTCCGAGATGAAAAAAAAGAGATTTTTGTTTGTTATTTCTCAGTTCATGGGCGATTCCTTGTCCCCAACCACCCACAATACAGCCATCTTCTACAGTGATTATAGCGTGGTATCCATCTATAAGTGAAGAGAGTTTTTTGCTTGCGTTGGCATGAATGAAAGGCATGTGAATATGGGTAAAATCATTGTTGATCAAGGGGTATGCTTCCATGACTAAGTTGCTCGCTTTGCCGGTTGAAATGACCAATACAGAGCCACCACTTTTGAGCATTTGGTCTTCTAGTATGGATGGATTGGTATTTTGAAGCCAGGGTTCTTCAAGCACATTTCCTTTGGGATATCTAATCGCAATAGGCTGCTTTTTCTCAATTCCAAATAAGATCATCTGGTATAATTCTGTAGTATTTCTCGGAGCGCCAATCAGCAATTGGGGAATGCAACGCAGAAAGGCAATGTCAAATGCACCATGGTGGGTAGGGCCATCTTCTCCAACCAATCCTGCCCGGTCAATACAAAGAATGACGGGTAGTTTTTGCAAGACAATATCGTGTATCAATTGGTCATATCCCCTTTGCAGAAATGAAGAATAAATATTAACAATGGGTATTCCATTTTGGGTGGCCATTCCTGCGGCAAAAGTGAGGGCATGTTGTTCTGCAATACCCACATCAAAAAATCGATCTGGATAGGCTTTCATGGCTTTTATCATTCCACAAGATGAGGGCATGGCAGGGGTTATTCCCATTAAATTCGGATAGATTTCTGCCAATTTAACCAACATATCACCAAATACGTCTTGCCATTTTAGAGTGGGTATTTCCCGGTTTTCAATTTTTATAAATTTGTTTGCACTGTGCCATTTTGTTTG
>NSIM01000027.1 GCA_002737705.1 Flavobacteriales bacterium | reverse complement strand
GGCTTTGTATGCGATATATGACAACTGTAACAGTTTGCATACCAATGCATACGATGAGGCAATTACCACTCCAACAGAAGAAAGTGTGCGCAGGGCGATGGCCATTCAGTTGATCATCAATCGCGAATTGGGCTTAACAAAAAACGAGAACCCTTTGCAGGGTAGTTTTATTATTGAGGAGTTGACAGACCTTGTTGAGAAAGAAGTTTTGCTTGAATTCGATCGTATTACAGAGCGAGGGGGTGTTTTGGGTGCCATGGAAACCATGTACCAACGTGGCAAAATTCAGGAAGAGAGTTTGTTTTATGAAACGCTCAAACATACCGGAGAATTTCCGATTATTGGGGTAAATACCTTTTTATCGAGTAAGGGGTCTCCCACTGTTTTGCCAACAGAAGTGATACGCAGTACAGAGGATGAAAAACAATGGCAAATTAATAAAGTTGCCAATCAACAAGCATATTTTGGCAGTCGAAGGGACAAATTTGCAAAAGAACTTCAAGGGAAAGCCATCGCCAATGAAAATTTGTTTGATGAACTTATGGAGGCTGTGAAGGTTTGTACACTCGGCGAAATTACAAAAGCAATGTTTTCTGTTGGCGGTCAGTATCGCCGGAATATGTAAACTTTTTGGGCAAGAACTATCATCACTTTGTTTTTAAAGGCACGCTCAAAAATATTTTATTCTTATTTTCTTCTAAAATTGTAATTGAGCCTGGTTAAATTTGTACAGCATTAAGGATGGGGGAATTTTCAGGAAAATCGCGGGTGTTAAAATCACCCATTGGCAATACATTGGTATGCAAAGGGTGGGTTCAAGAAGCTGCATACCGGATGCTTCATAATAATTTGGATCCAGATGTAGCAGAAAGGCCAGAAGACCTTATTGTCTATGGAGGATCTGGGAAAGCAGCGCGAAATTGGCCTGCCTTTGATGACATTTGTCGGGCTTTAATAGTGTTAAATGATGATGAAACACTCATGGTTCAGAGTGGAAAAGCCGTCGCTATTTTGCCATCGCATAAAGATGCCCCTCGGATTCTCATTAGCAATTCTCAACTTGTTCCCAACTGGGCAAATTGGGACCATTTTCGGGAGTTGGAAGCCAAAGGACTGATGATGTATGGCCAGATGACAGCTGGAAGTTGGATGTATATTGGTTCGCAAGGAATCGTTCAAGGCACCTATGAAACGTATGCTGAGTGCGCTAGGCAACATTTTGGTGGCACGCTCAAAGGCACACTAAACGTGAGTGCTGGATTGGGTGGAATGGGGGGTGCTCAACCCTTGGCAATTACCATGAACGAGGGGGTCGCACTATTGGCTGAGGTAGAAGAGTGGCGCATTCGCAAGCGTCTTGTAACCAGGTATTTAGATTGTATGGCCCGTGATATAGACCAGGGGATAGACATGGCATTGGCTGCAAAAGAAAGGGGAGAGGCTATCAGCATTGGCGTATTGTGTAATGCGGTAGAGTTATTATCTCGTTTAATTGAAAGGCGCATTGTTCCCGATACGCTGACCGACCAAACCAGTGCACATGATCCATTGATTGGCTATTATCCGATGGATATGGATGTAGAAGCCGCCAATCGATTGCGCAAAAACGATCCAGAAAAATATACCAGTTTGAGTTACGAGACCATTGTCAAGCATGTTGAATGCATGCTTGAATTGCAGAAAATGGGGAGTATAACCTTTGATTATGGCAATAATTTGCGCGGAAGGGCTTTGGAAAAGGGATTGAAAAATGCTTTTGATTTTCCGGGTTTTGTTCCTGCGTACATCCGTCCACTTTTTTGCCAAGGAAAAGGACCCTTTCGCTGGGTTGCTTTGAGTGGAGATCCCGAAGACATTCGGGTAACAGATCAGAAGATTTTAGAATTGTTTCCAGAAAATGAAAGTTTGACTCGGTGGATCACCTTGGCGCAGGAGAAAATTGAATTTCAGGGTTTGCCCGCGCGTATTTGTTGGTTGGGACAGGGAGAAAGACAGATTGCGGCTTTGGCATTCAATGAGTTGGTTAGAACAGGGGCCTTGAAAGCACCCATTGTGATTGGTCGTGACCACCTCGATACGGGTTCGGTGGCTTCACCAAACCGAGAAACTGAAGCGATGATGGATGGCTCAGATGCAGTTGCAGATTGGCCAATATTAAATGCATTTATCAATGTGGCGGGAGGAGCAAGTTGGGTGAGTTTGCACCATGGTGGAGGTGTGGGTATGGGCTATAGTATTCATTCAGGCATGGTCATTGTGGCAGATGGAACAGACGATGCAGCGAGAAGATTGCAGAGGGTTTTGCACAACGATCCTGGAATGGGTGTTGTAAGGCATGCCGATGCAGGTTATGAAATAGCCAAGGCCACAGCAAAGCAGCATGGACTCGACTTATTCGAGCGTTTGCACGGGGTATAATCACAAAGAAGTACTATAATAAAAATTGGGGTAAAACCTCATTGGCTTCCGTTTGTTATAGATATATGAATTACATTGTATTTGGTGGAACCAAAGGAATTGGAAAAGCCGTTGTGGATGGATTATTGGATGAGGGGCACGCTGTTTGGTCTGTTTCCCGGTCGGATGTGGGTCAGTTAGGGGTTGAGTCAATTTTATGGGATGCCCTATCTGAAGAGCCAATTATTGGGCTCCCTGCAGTCATTGATGGGGTAGTATATACTCCCGGCAGCATTAATTTGAAGCCCTTTAATCGGTTGAAATCAGAAGACTTTCAGTCTGATTTTGTATTGAATGTATTGGGTATCGTGAAAGCCTTACAAGCTTGTTATCCCGGAATGAAAGAGGCCACCAATGCTTCGGTTGTTTTATTTAGTACGATTGCGGTTTCTCAAGGGATGTTATTTCATACAAGTATCGCTGCTGCAAAGGGCGCTGTAGAAGGATTGACTCGCAGTTTGGCTGCAGAGTGGGCACCACAAATTAGGGTTAATGCGATCGCACCAAGCTTGGTCAACACTCCACTTGCAAGCCGCTTATTGTCTACCCCAGAAAAAATAGAAGCCAGTGCCTTAAGGCATCCATTGCGTCGCATAGGTGAGCCAAACGACATTGCACAAGCTGTGGTGTATTTGTTGAGCAATCGCAGTGCTTGGACTACAGGACAGATATTGGCTGTTGACGGTGGAATGAGTGCTATTCAATAACCAAAACAAAATTGATCATCTTTTGCACCCATATGTTTGACACACTTGTCAGTCATAAAAACCGCTACTTTCTACTACAGCATGTAGAAAATTCATTTGCAATAAAGCCAAGAAATGGCTATTTAACAGGCTTGGGTTGAGGCAGTGTACCTTGTTCAGTAGCCGGTTTTTTACGTTGCTTTGAGGGTTTTTTTTCACTGTTGTAAGATGCGGCTATCAATGAGATTAATACCAATAGCAAGGCACCTCCCCAAGTTATTTTTTCAACAACGTTGGTCGTTTTTTCTACGCCAAAAATTTGATTTCCTTGGGAAAAATTTGATGCCAATCCACCCCCTTTAGGATTTTGAATTAGGATGATTAACATCAATAAAACAGCAGCGATAATTCCGATAATTAGTATCCAATTCATGGGGTTTGTTCGTTTTTAATGTCTTCAATAAGGTTTGCAAAGTACGTACTTTTTTCTGGAAATTTCAACCCGAGCTTTTCATAGGAAAGAATGGCTTTTTCATAATGTCCCTGTTTTCTGTAAATCGCGGCTAGCGTTTCGGAAATGAGTTCAGTCGAGAATTGTTCAGATCGCTTGGTGGCTTTTTCAGGGCTATAAAACTCTTGTTTTGGTCGGCTAATAGAGGGATTTTTTGCAATGAATAGATCAATGATGTCGGTGGTTTCTTCCAGTGGGGTTTTGCGATCTGGGTTGTCTAAATTTTCTGCATTGCGATTTGTATCTGCTATGAGCCAATCAAAAAAATCTTTGCCTGAAGAGAGTGGTTCTGAAGGTTTATTGTTTAAGGGATTGGTTACACTCATTTGGGCTGATGGAATTTCAGTTACAGAGAGGGTATTTGCGTTTATGGATTCTTCGAGAGAATACAAGGAATCTGCAATCGGTATAATGATCGCTTCCTTTTCGGCAGGGGAAAATGAAAATGCGGTTCCAATCCATTCTGTTAAGGGGTATTCTTTGGAAGAGGCATTGGTGATTCCTTCCAATTTTTTTGAGTCATCTGTAAGGGATGGGTCGTCGAAATTCGTCGATAGGGGATTGCTTCCACTGTCAATTACCGGAGAAAACAAACCTGTGATTTCTGGATTTTTTTTAAGTTTTGAAGTATTGGCTTTGTTCTTCTTGGGGGATTCAACCTGGATTTCTACAAATTGGTTTGCATCTGTTGCTTGTATGGTTTGAACTTGTATGGGCACTGGTTCAGAATCAATGGCTGAATCAGTTTCAGTTTTATCTTTTTTTGATACGTTGTCTCGGACTGCTGAAGAATACGTTGGTTTATCACGTGAAATGGGAGAGGATGCTTTCGGAAGCGCTTGCTGAATTTTGGTTTTATGATTCGGTGACGTTGCAGATAAAATTTCTACTGTTTGTAAATTTTCAAACAGCCATTCTCGGTTTGAAATCCGTATAGCGGCTTTGGGTAGCCAACCATCTTTGCGGTAATCATTTTGTGCATAATAATAAGATAGCAACAGTGTGTAGGGGGTGCTAAACCAAGGAAAATCGAGTGTCATAGCCAATAAGTCGGCGGCGACCGCTTCGGAAATGTCATGGGGATTTTCTACGATATGGTTGAGTTTCTGTTGGTTCACCAGTCTAGGGCCACGGCGGCAAAAATTTGTTGGACAATCTGATCGATGATTTCAGTTGACAATTGACTTTCTAAACTCTCAAAGGATTGGTTTGCATCGAAAATTTTGAAAAAAGAAAACTCGCGGGTAAAATTCTTTTCAGGGTATTTTGCACAGTTAAATTCGCATCGCACTTTTATTGAAAATTGGTTTTGGGATGTTCCAACATCTGTATTTAATGAGGCAGGATATATCCGGTATTCAGTAATAGCTCCTGAAAATTGATAATCACCGCCAAATCCTTGCATCCCCAAACGTGATTCTGTCTGAAATTTTGTTTTCATTTTTTCTGTAAAATTCATGCTCAATTGGGGATTTACGAGCGATGCCTCATTTCCAAAAAAATCGACTGTAAATGTGCCAATATCTTCTGGAATATTTGAGCCTTTAAAATCGTAATGTTTAAAAAACCCGCAGCCTTCAGCAAAAATTAATGCAGATGAAAGCATACAGAGGAAGAGAATTTTTATGAAAGGTTTCATGAATTATTCGAGTCTGTATTGTTTAATTTTTCTGTACAAAGTGCGTTCGGAAATACCCAATTCGTCGGCAGCTTTTTTGCGTTTTCCATTATTCTTATTCAGCGATCGTTTGATCATTTGAATTTCCTGGGCTTCTAAGCTAAGGTTGTTTACTCCTTCGAAAGAATAAGATTCGGATTCTTGGTAATCGCCATCATCATCATCTTTAGCCTGAATCACAAATGAGGGTTGGTTTGACGGCAATGATTCGTTAAATGTTTGTGATTGAGATGGGTGGGTTGTTGCAACCGACTTAGAGATTGAAGAGGGAGAGGGTGACATGTTTTTAAGGTTTTCTAAATTGCCTTCGAATAGTCCAAATACAACCTTTTTCAGATCGTTTACATCCCTGCGCATGTCAATTAATACTTTGTAAAAAATATCGCGTTCGCTCATGCCCTCCGTACCATCGATTTTTCCAAGTAACATAGGCAGTGGGTTCTCAATCTGGGGCAAATATTTTGCAATGATTTCAGCATCTACAAGGGTGGATGATTCCAATACACAGATCTGTTCACTCACATTCTTAAGTTGACGAACATTTCCTGGCCAAGGGTAATTCGTCAATAAAAATTGGGCTTCGGGAGTCAACTCTATTAATTTGCTGTGGTGGGTTTCGGCAAAGTCGGATGCGAATTTTCTAAATAACAGGTAAATGTCATCGGGTCGTTCGCACAATTTGGGAACGCGAATGGGTACTGTTGCTAAGCGATAGTATAAGTCTTCTCGAAATTTCCCTTGTCTGGAACGCTCTAGTAAATCCCTATTGGTTGCGGCTACAACCCGAACATCTGTTTTTTGGACCACACTGCTTCCCACTTTTATAAATTCTCCATTCTCTAATATGCGCAGCAATCTTGCTTGTGTACTCAATGGCAATTCTCCCACCTCATCTAAGAAAATTGTGCCCCCACTTACGGTTTCAAAATAGCCTTTCCTTTTGTCCATGGCTCCGGTGAATGCTCCTTTTTCATGGCCAAACAATTCGCTATCAATGGTTCCTTCTGGGATTGCGCCACAGTTAACAGCAATGAATGGAGCGTGTTTGCGGCCACTCAGGTGATGAATGATTTTGCTAAAACTTTCCTTGCCTACGCCACTTTCTCCCAAAATTAACACATTCATATCTGTGGGTGAAACTTTTATTGCGGTTTCCAAAGCAGTTCCGAGTAAAGGGGAATTGCCAATGATACTGAATCGTTGTTTAATAACTTGTATGTCCATTCTATTTTGACGAATTACAAATATACATCAAAACTGACACTTTGTCATAGTTTTGTCTTGTGCGTTAAGGGTTTGCAAAAAGATTGCGTTCTTGGCAACGGAGCAAACGTTTTCACGACGACCATCGTAAGCTTTGGCATAATTATTACCCCACACTATAATAGCATGTTGAATGTGAATAACCTCTTTGGTAATTTTTCATATTTTTTGCGTGATTTGAAGACCAATGGACCAAGAGAACGAAGAGAAGTCAATGAACAAGCTTGAGGAGGAAGTAAATGAGGGTAGACATCTCGGAGAGGTTCGTGCTGTGGGTGGCATGTACAAGGATTGGTTTGTAGAATATGCCAGTTATGTAATTTTAGAGAGAGCCATACCAGCCCTTGTGGATGGATTAAAGCCCGTCCAACGCAGAATTTTGCATGCGATGTACGAGATGGATGACGGACGTTACAATAAAGTGGCTAATATTATTGGTTCAACCATGGCGTATCATCCCCACGGCGATGCAGCCATCGGCGATGCATTGGTTAATCTTGGGCAGAAAGAATTATTGATAGATACACAAGGCAATTGGGGTGACATCCGAACGGGTGATAGCGCTGCCGCACCCCGGTATATTGAAGCCCGATTAAGTTCTTTTGCCAAAGAGGTCGCCTTTAATGAAAAAACAACCCATTGGCAGCAGAGTTATGATGGCCGTAAACGAGAGCCTCTTTGCTTGCCAATGAAGTTTCCATTGCTTTTGGCCCAGGGGGTTGAGGGAATTGCTGTCGGATTGAGTACGAAAATCATGCCCCATAATTTTATTGAATTGTGTGAGGCGAGCATCGACATACTCCGGGGTCGGAAGGTAAATATCTTGCCCGATTTTCCCACTGGAGGGTATGCCGATTTTTCACAATACAATGACGGAAAAAAAGGATCCCGTGTTCGGGTTAGGGCTAAAATTGAAGAGAAAGACAAATCGACACTGCTGATAAAAGAGATTCCTTTTGGGACGATTACTGGCTCCTTGATTGAGGGAATTGTCAAGGCGAGTGAAAATGGAAAGATTAAGGTAAAGAAAGTAATAGACAATACCGCAAAGGATGTTGAAATTGAGGTTCAGCTGGCACCAGGGATAAGTCCCGATTTAGCCATCAATGCATTGTATGCTTTCACCGACTGTGAAATCAGTATTTCTCCTTTGGCTTGTGTCATTCATGAAGACAAACCCAAATTTTTGGGTGTGAATGAAATTTTACATGCATCGACCCAAAATACCCTTGATTTGCTCAAATTAGAGTTGGAAATCGAATTGGGCGAACTGAATTACAAATGGCATTTTTCTTCTCTGGAGAAGATTTTCATCGAAAACAGAATCTACCGCGATATTGAAGAGTGTGAGACCTGGGATGCCGTGCTTGAAGCCATTGACAAAGGATTAGTTCCGTTCAAAAAATTGTTGCGCAGGGAAGTATTACAAGATGATTTGGTTCGTTTAACAGAAATCAAGATCAAACGAATTTCTAAGTTTGATGCATTCAAGGCAGATGAATTAATTCAAGGATTGGAAAATGATATTGCGGAGGTTAAAAATCACCTTAATAATTTGGTAGAGTATGCAGTAGAGTATTATAAACGCCTTCTAAAAAAGTATGGTATAGGAAAGGAACGCAAAACAGAAATTCGCGTGTTTGACAATATTGAAGCCAATGTGGTTGCCGTTGCAAATGTTAAATTGTATGCCAATTTTAAAGAGGGTTTTGTGGGGACGGGCTTGAAAAAAGAAACCTTTCTTGTTGACTGTAGTGATATTGATGACGTCATTGCGTTTAGAGCGGATGGTATTTACAGTATTGCGAAGGTTACCGACAAGTACTTCTACGGGAAAGACCTCATTCATATAGACATTTGGAGAAAAAACGATGAGCGGTGCACCTATAATATTATTTATTGGGATGGCACAGCCAAAAAAGCACTCGCTAAAAGATTCAATGCAACCGGATTAATACGTGAGAAGGAGTATGTTTTTGCAAGCAATCATGCCAAGTCTACAGTGCTCTATTTTTCGTCGAATCCAAATGGTGAAGCGGAAAGGGTGATTCTTCATCTGAGTGCTACGGCCAATGCGCGCATTAAGAGCATCGATTATGATTTTTCTAAATTGGCCATTAAGGGGAAGAATTCTTTGGGCAATCAAATCACAAAATATCCGATTCGACGGGTTGATTTAAAGGAAAAAGGGGGCTCTACTTTGGGTGGGGTGAAGATATTTTGGGACGATATGACAGGCCGGTTAAATGGAGATTCCAAAGGCCAGTACTTGGGAGAATTTGATGGAATGGATAAGATTTTGGTTGTATATAAAGACGGTCAATACGAGCTCAGCAATTATGAACTGATTAATCGATATGAACCAGATACCATCTATTTGATCCAAAAATTTTATGATTCACAGGTAATACAAGTGGTGTATTTGGAGGGAAAATCAAAATTGCATTACGTCAAGCGTTTTCATATAGAAACCACAAAAATAGGCAAGAAATTTGCTTTCATAAGCGAAGAAAAAGGCTCAGAATTATTGGTTGCCTCTACGGCCAGTTCTTTGGAAATAGAGTTGCATACCCAAAATAAAAAAGGCGATAAAACCATTGAATCAATTTTGATTGATGGCTTTATGGATGTTAAAGGGTGGAAGGTCTTGGGCAATAGATTGTCTATTGACAGCGTCAAAAAAGTGGTTCTCAAAGGCAATAAAATAGGTGTTCCACCTGTGGAGACAAAAAAAATCGTTGCCATTGAGATTGATGATGAATGGAGTGAGAATGCTGATTTTGGCCATAAAGATACCAGCGGGGAAGGGAGTGACGACGGAAACGACGATGGCGGAAACGGGGGTGTCGAAAACAATGGATCCGATACCAGCGGGGAAGGGAGTGACGACAGAAACGACGACGACGGAAACGGAGGTGTTGAAAACAATGGAAATGACGATGGCCCCAGAACAATTATTCCGCCTGGCGGATCACCCCAGTTAAATTTATTGTAAGTATGCACATTTGCCCTGACACTTGGAAAGACTACGAACTCATAGATACCGGTGGGTTTGAGAAATTAGAGCGTTTTGGAAATTGGATATTGCGGCGGCCTGAGCCACAATCTATTTGGGATAAATCTTTGTCTGAAAAACAATGGCAAACATTGGCCCATGCTTCGTTTACCAGGGGAAATGTTTCTGATGCCGAAAAGGGGCAGTGGATTTTAAAACCAGGCATGCCAGACCGTTGGTGGATTGAATATAAAAATGCGGGTTTGGCTTTGCGTTTCAGATTGGGCCTTACTTCATTTAAGCATGTGGGACTGTTTCCTGAGCAGGCAGCCAATTGGGATTGGATTTATAAAAAAGTAAACGCCATTGCAAAAACTGAAAATGCGCCCAGAGTATTAAACTTATTTGCCTATACAGGTGGTGCGTCGCTTGCTGCTTGTGCCGCTGGTGCCGAAGTTACGCATGTCGATAGTGTAAAACAGGTGGTTTCGTGGAGCAGAGAGAACATGGAAGAAAGTAAGTTGAACGGCATTCGATGGGTGGTTGAAGATGCTTTTAAATTTGTGCAACGCGAACTGCGTAGGGGAAATACATACCATGGAATTTTACTTGATCCACCGGCCTATGGCCGGGGACCCGATGGAGAAAAATGGTTGCTGTCATCACAACTTAATGACCTGATGATGATGTGTGGGAAATTACTCAATCCCCAAGGTTTTTTGCTTCTCAATTTATACAGCATGGGATTTTCTGCCATGGTAGCAGAAAACTTGGTCAAAAAACACCTTGATGCAGTGGACGTTTCTTTGATGCAAAGCGGAGAAATTTACTTTCAAGACAATACTGGAACTGCTTTGCCATTGGGTACTTTTGTCCGATTTTAGATTTGTTTCAACCCAGAATAAAGGGGTTATGTACTGATTCTGAATAACGCTGGAAAGAAAGTTTGCAATTCCGGAATGCCCCCTCTGCAATACAGCCTCTGCAATACAGCCTCTGCAGCAATACAGTGGGTTCATAATTTTTTGAACCAAGATTACAGGGAAGGGATTCTAATCGTTTTTAACCGTTTCTTTAGCGAATCCACTTCCATAAGTCTTTCCATGTAGGTTTTTTTCCATAGCTTAAAATCCCAATACGGTAGATTCTGCCGCTCACCCATACCATCAAGAAAAAACTTGCAAACAAGATACAGGCACTCAAAATAATTTCTGAGATTGGAACCCCAAATGGAGCTCGAACAACCATGACCACAGGACTCGTAAGGGGAAACATTGAGAATACTTGCGCCAATATTCCATGTGGAGATTTCAATGCGACCGATTGCGCAATGATAAACCCAAAAACCAATGGCAAAGAAACGGGTAACATAAATTGTTGCACATCGCTACTCTCATTTACGGCTGAGCCTATGGCTGCAAAAAAACTGGAATACAGTAAGTATCCACCGATAAAGAACAGCAAAAAGATCGCAAGTATTTGAAAATAAGGAAGATTTTCCAATAAGGCCAATAGGCTATGCGCATCACCTGTTGATTGAATGGTTTCGATTTGTTGGGCAGAGAGGCTATTGCCCATAGCTCCTGGGACATTAACCATAGACGTGGGCTCTATTTTTTGTTGACCAATGCCAAAGGATGAAATACCCGATATCAGTGCAATTGCCAATACAATCCAAGCAATAAATTGTGTCAATCCAACCGCTGCAACGCCCAAAATTTTCCCCATCATCAAATGAAAAGGGTTTACGCTCGAAACAATTATTTCAACAATGCGGTTGGTTTTTTCCTCCATTGCACTCCGCATAACCATTGAACCATAAATGAAAATAAATAGATATACCAAAAAGGCGAGTCCGAAACCAATGCCACTTTTTAGATCACTTGAACTATCAGATATGTTGCCGTCTTTGCTCAGTTCTTTTGTTTTGATACTGCCTTGGGACCTTAAACTGTCTATTTGCGATTCTCTCAGGCCCAATTTCGAATATGCGTTCTGAACTGCGCGGTCCTGTATCCATTTATTGAGTATTTCCATCTCTATCATTGATGGCGTTTGAAGGGTATAATAATTTGTGCTATCTAGGGTTGAAAAATCGTAATCGCCAATGCTAAGCCATCCGTCTACTGATCCTCGTTTGACGTGTTCAATCGCAGAATCTTTATTGCTGGGAGCCAATATTAAAAGGGTATTTAATAGCCCAGATTCCGTCCCATTTTTTTTTGCTTTATTGGAATTATTTGCAACTTCATGGCTCAATAATGTATCATTGATGAAGGGAATCATTTGTGATACGTACACATTTTTTATGCGTTTGTCATCACTTCCCTTTGTGGCAATATAAAGGGTGCTTGCATAAAACCCAACCATCAAAACAGGGCCCAAAAACGTCATGATTATGAAGGTTTTATTCTTTACCCGACTGAGGTATTCCCGTTTAAAAATAACCCATATATTTTTCATGGTGCGATCAATTTGCTTGGGGGTATTGACACTGATTCGTTAGATTCTAATTTGGCCTGTGCAACTGTTTCAACAAAAATGTCGTGTATGCTTGGTATGAGTTCAGAAAAATGAATGAGTTCTCCCGCTTTCATTCCTTCTTGAAGAAGATCTTGCGGGCTGAATGCAGAATTGGTTTGAATTGTGTATGTAAATTTTCCATCGTTGGTTTCCCGCATTTGAGAAGTTTGAATTAAATGGGTAGGGAAAAAGACGGGGTTGTGGTATCCCAGTTCAAATGCTCCTTTAAAGTGGCTTCGTCTAATTTCACTGACAGTTCCATCGAGAACTTTTTCCCCATTGTGAATGATGCCCAATCGGTCACACAAGCTTTCAACATTGTCCATTCTGTGTGTTGAAAAAATGATACTGTGTCCTGCATTTCGTTGTTCCAGAATCAGGTCTTTAATTAAGTCAGCATTTACGGGATCAAAACCGCTAAAGGGCTCATCGAGAATCAGTAATTGCGGATTATGCAATACGCAGGAAACAAATTGTACTTTTTGTGCCATGCCTTTTGAAATTTCCTCTACTTTTTTCTTTGCCCATTCCATCATATCCATGCGATGAAGCCATTTTTTAACGGCTGTTTGGGCATCTTTTTTGCTAAATCCCCTGAGTTCTGCAAAAAAAAGCAATTGGTCTGCTACGGTCATTTTCTTGTACAGTCCACGTTCTTCTGGCATATACCCCATCTTTTGGGAATGTTTTTCCCGCAAAGGTTCTCCCATAAATCGTATTTCACCCCGATCGGGTTGAGTAATGGTCGCCAACATTCGAATTAGGGTTGTTTTGCCGGCGCCATTTGGGCCCAACAGCCCGTAAATACTACCTTCAGCGACGGCAATAGAAATATTCTTAGAAACAATTTGTTCTCCATAGGCCTTGAATACGCTGCTTGTCTCAATTACGTTTGCCATGGAAGTATTTTTGGGTACATGCGGTGTTTGAAATAGGGTATTCTAATGGTATACTTGCAAAAATAGTGTAGGTGTGGGATTATAGTGTATAATTTATTCCCCAGCTGAATCCAATAGAATTAACCCCACCACCCAGGCTTGCTTGGTAACCAAATTTTCGCAAACCCTTAAAAGTATGCTTCATGGCGATGGCTGTTATTTGAACCCCCGAAGCGCTAATCCCATTGTTAAAAGTGGGGATATAGGAATTGCCTTTATCGGAGGGTTCTCTTTTTGCCTCATAATTGATATGACTGTTCCCCAAAGCAATTCCACTAAAGAGGGCCAAGGTACTTTTCTTACCCCTGCGCAGCTTCCATATATAGTCGATACTTCCCATAAAGGCAGCCAGATTAACAACATAACGGAATGTAGAATAATAGCCTGGATTATCGTAATCTGGGTAATTGATCGTGTCGGTTTTGACTTGTGCCCAACTATACACCAATCCCATGCTCCATCGTTCACGAAAATGGTATTGATACCCCAACATTTTGGGGTTTTTAATACTGGATTTGCCCATTTTAGGATAGGTTGGTTTGAGCGAATTGAGAAGTCCTTTGTCAATCATATTTACCAATGTAGGGGAGCCAAATCCATAATAAAAAGTCATGGCCTCTTTTTGATAGAAATTTCGATACGGTAGGGGGGGCTTGGGGTTGAGCGGATGCTTTTTATGAAATGTATCAGTTTTATGTGAAGGTATGGTCATTTCTGTAGTATTAATTTTGACACTGTCCAATCCTTCGTATTGGGCAAAGAGAGAATCGAGGGTCATTGGCATGAATAATAAAACCCAAAATAATTTACGCATACACCAAAGGTACGGATCATGCAACAATTTTCAACTTGGCCAACTTCTTGCGGAGTATGGTTTCGGGAACCAATTGATTCCCAGAGGGGTCAAATTTTATCATTTTGTATCGACCCGCGCAATTATTATTAAACAAGGGGTTTTGAAAAATCAGAGAATCGTAGGCTTTCACCATTTCATTCATTACTTTGCAGAATGGAGAAGCATTCTCAATTGAGGCAAATTTCTTTTTTTATCTTGCTCATCGTAATTGGATTGTTCCTTGGAGCTGAATTGTCGCGTTTCTTGACCGGGTTTTTGGGTGCACTTACCCTATATTTTTTTCTCCGCAAACCGATCGAATACCTTGTGCTCAAAAGAAAGTTTTCTGCAGGATTGTCTGCAATCATACTGGTTATTGCAAGTTTTATTTTGGTGCTTGTGCCTTTAGGATTCGCGCTGGGCATGGTATCTTCCCGATTGGTTGGATCCCTCCAAAACAGTCAAGAAGCAATCGATTCTTGCAAGATTATAATTGCCCAATTAGAAAATTTTGTAGGGTTTGAAATCCTTACAAAAGACAGCATGACTTCTATGGGGCTATTGATTTCGAATGCCTTCTCATCCTTGGTTGGAGTGGTAGCGTCTTCCTTTATTTCATTGTTTGTGATGTATATTTTATTGTATTTTATGCTGCGTAATTACCGGGAAATTGAAGCGGGATGTTATACATTTCTTCCCTTAAAAAGGAATCATATTACTTGGGTTGCAAAAGAATTGAAAATCCTAATATTGTCAAATGCTTTGGGATTGCCCGCTACAGCCTTGGCGCAGGGATTTTTGGCCGCCATCTGTTATAGCTTATTGGGAATTAACGATGTGTTTTTTTGGTTTTGCATTACAGTTGTTGCTTCGGTGATTCCTTTGCTTGGTGCTTCTGTGGCATATATTCCACTGTCTTTGATGCTGTATTTAAGGGGAGACCATACCGAAGCGTTTATTTTGTTGTCTTTTGGTTTGATTGTTTTATCGCTAACAGATAATTTACTTCGTTTGTATATTCAAAAAAGACTTGGCAATGTGCACCCACTAATTACAATTTTTGGAGTAATAGTTGGCGTTCAACTCTTCGGTTTTATTGGATTAATATTCGGCCCGATTCTGATTTCAATATTTTTTCTGTTGATCAAAATATATAGGCTTGAGTTTCCAAAGTAGTGGTGTTCAGGGCGGACTATTTGGGTAAGGTGTTTTGTTTTCCATTGATGAATGTTACCACCTTCGTTACACTGACAAAATCTATTTTGGGGTGTTAGAACCCATTCAGGATTATAGAACAATATTATTTTCCTTATATATCTTAAAAACTTATTGGAAATTATAGTCCAACGAAATTGATAGTTACTGCAGCCAAATCTTTTCCCCTAACTACCCCGATCGATACACCAACTGGGATTTCTTCCCTGATAAACATCTTCATTGTCTCGTTGTGTTTGGGTGAACTTGCAAAATTACTGATTGTAGATTCTGCAATTACATCTTCACTAAGGGGAAAACCCATAAAACTGTTCGAGGATACTACAGTAACAATCTCGGCAAACATGTCAACTTTAAAGAAGTTGTTTCTGTCCTCAATAGTTTTTAGTTCCTGGAAATTCTGAACGTCTTTATTTTGTTCGTGACCCATACCTCCGGAGAGATTCATCCAAGAGCTGTGGTGTCTAGATGCAGCAGAGGCTTTAGCATCATAAGGCAAAGACCTAAGGTCGAATTGGTTTCTATATTTATTAAGTTCTCTAAGGACTTTAGATTCCAAAGAGGATTGTCCAAGTAAAAAAGATGGGATTAAAATTGCTAATGAGATTAATTTTTTCATGATCTTAGAGCCACTTTTTTCTGCGAAACCATATATAAATGAATACGACAATGCCTATCATTAAAGCCCAAATGGCAGGGTATCCCCAGCTGGATTCCAATTCGGGCATGTTCTTAAAATTCATCCCATAAGCCCCAACCAAAAAAGTTATTGGCAAGAAGAAGGCTGAAAACATGGTGAGCACCTTCATAACATCATTGGTTTTTTGAGACGATACTGAGAGATAGACGGTGAGTAGGTTGTTGACATCCTCGATGAGTTGGTCGTATAACAATTCCACTTTGTTGTGCAAGTCTTGGGCATCTTGGAGGTCGGCGCTGGGCTTTTGATGACCTTGGATACCGGTGAGAACCTCGCGTGTGAGTAGCAGGAGCTTTTTGCCAATGTTACTTTGGCGCTTGAGGAAGTAGAGGTCTTCAAGAAGATTGGCTTTTCTTGATTTGATAAAAATGGTGTCTTCAATTTGGTCGATTTGCTGGTTGAGCTCATTTTGGAATTTCTCGAAAGAACGCAAACTGCCTTTGATGAGTTTGATGGCGATATCTTTGGGCTCATTGATTTTATGGGTTTCTATGTATCGAATTATCAAGTCTTCAATGAAGTCTAGTGGCAAGCGATGAACGGTTATGAGGGTATTTTCATCATAAAACATGGCCAGTTTGCTACTGATTTCTTGTACGGTATGATCTTCTCTGCTATTGCCGAGGATCACTCGAGTTATCATGAACTTTAGTGGTTCGGTGTGTTCGAATTTGGGCAAGTGGTCGGCTTCAAGGCAATCTTCAAGGTTTTTTTGATGAATTTGGTGGCTGTTGGCAATTTGTTCTAAATCTTCTGTGGTGGGCGCTTGAATATCGATCCAAATTTTTTGATTATTGAGGGGGAATTCGCGGATTTTCATGGTGCGTAAGGAATGATTTTGGTGGTAAGATAGTCAAATAAACAGACCATAGACAAATAAGAGTGTAACGAAGCGATATTTATGGAGAGATAATATTGCGAAATGTAAGGTTGATGCGGGGCTCGATGATTCGCTTTTGGGCGGGGAGTTGGTGTAGCCAATGGTCTTGCAAATCGCCTTGCATGATGAGCAAAGATCCTGAAGGTAGGTCTATGGAAAATTTGTGTTCGGGGATGGTTTTATGTTTGAAATCGAACCTCCTCGTGGCGCCAAAACTCACCGAGGCGATGATTGGGTTGGGACCGAGTTCTTTCTCATCATCGGAATGCCATCCCATTTTATCTTGTCCGTTGCGGTAAAGATTGAGTAATACACTATTGAAGTTGGCATTTTCCATGGCCTCTACGATGCGTTGTTTGATACTGAGTAGTGTGGGTGACCATGGTTCGGGGTTACAGATTAATCCGCTGTAGGTGTACTTGCACCCTTCGTTACCATGCCAGGACGTAAGCCGGGGGGTGGGGTGGGTTTTCCCAAACATCTTAATGGATTCCTGTTTCCAAGGGATTTCTTGACGCAAAGCACCAAGTATCTTGATTTGTGTATGCTCGTTGAACAGACCTTTGATGAGTTGCAATTGATGGCGAGGGTACATCGATAATACTATTAGATCTTTTAGCCAATGCCAAAAGGTTTTACAGAGAAGTAAAAAAGAACAGGAGGTCAAATTTGACCTCCTGTTCTTAAGGGCTCCCTGAGTTGGGCTCGAACCAACGACCTATTGATTAACAGTCAATTGCTCTAACCAGCTGAGCTATCAAGGAGTTTAGTTGAATTGGCAATCAAGTGCATTGCATATCCTTTAATCGGGATGCAAAAATAACATGATTCACGTTTTGTTTCAATACCTTTGACAAAAAATTATTAAAATATTTCTATGAGTCTATTGGTTATTGGTTCGGTTGCTTTTGACGCGATCGACACACCATTTGGAAGTACGGGTAAAATTGTGGGGGGTGCAGCTTCGTATATCGCATTGGCAACCACATTGTTAAATGACAAGATTGGCTTGGTTGCGGTCGTTGGTGAAGATTTTGATGGTAATTTCATTGAAACACTAAAATCCAGGGGCGTAGATATGGCGGGTTTACAGATCAAAAAAGGGGAGAAGTCATTTTTTTGGCATGGGAAATATCATGTAGACATGAATTCCAGAGATACTTTGGTAACAGAATTGAATGTTTTGGGAACTTTTGATCCAATCATTCCTGAATCTTGGAAAGAACCCGATTATGTAATGTTGGGCAACCTGAGTCCACAGGTTCAATTAACCACCCTCAATAGACTGCGTAAAAAGCCCAAATTGGTTGTAATGGACACCATGAATTTTTGGATGGATATTGGATTGCAAGACCTCAAGGAAGTATTAAAAAAAGTGGATGTGCTTACAATCAATGATGAAGAGGCACGTCAATTGAGTGGTGAATATAGTTTGGTTAAGGCCGCTCGAAGCATCCTCACCATGGGACCCCAAACCCTCATTATAAAAAAAGGCGAGCATGGGGCATTGATGTTTGCAGAGAAAGAACAGACTTTTTTTTGCCCTGCATTGCCATTGGAAGAGGTATTTGATCCAACGGGAGCTGGAGACACATTTGCCGGTGGATTTATTGGTTATCTCGCAAGCAAAGGGAGAACAGACTTCGAATGCATGAAAACTGCCATTGTGTATGGAAGTGCTCTGGCAAGTTTTTGCGTTGAGCAATTTGGGACCACAAAACTGGCCAGTATTACCCTTGATGACCTCAATATTCGCCTGGCCCAATTTAGAGAGTTGATGTTTTTGCCTGAATAAATCAAGCAACATAAATACTGGTTCAATGAATCTCCTGCGATTTTCTTGGGAAGTATTTTGATGACTAGATAGATGCTTTTATGAAGCCAATCTGTCGTTTTTGGGTGGATAAAAGCGTTCAGAGAGTGGCTGATTTTTGTTGGGGTCACTCCAATTATTTGCAGCTCTTTTTATTCAAGCAATTCAAATACCAAACTGCCCTTTGCCGGAACTGAAAAAATACGCGGGATCACAAGAATTTCTCCACCTTGAACATTGCGCATTTTGGTATACGTATGGGTGATTTCTAAAAACCGATTCATTTCAATATTTGTTTCGGTATCGGCCCGACTAAGTACAACCATGATACAGGCATTTTTTGTATATCTAAAGTAGGTGTAAATGCCATCAATTGCCGAAAAATTGGCGGTGTTACCAGACCCCAAGGCAGGGTTGCTGCTGCGCAATTTATTTAATGTTTGCAACCACTTAAAGGCTTCATTTTCTTTGGAAGTGCGTCCCTTATTGCTAAATTTATTGACAGGATCTCCTTTCCATCCTCCCGGAAAATCAGTGGGCATATGGGCATTCATTTTGTCGTTTCTGTTGGTCATTAATATCTCAGTACCATAAGAAATACAAGGCAGTCCGCGAATGGTTAACAACAAAACGATTCCCCTTTTCCACAATTCAAAATCTTCATTGGCAATACTATAAAAACGTGGGCCTGACGTATTGTCTAAGAAAGTACAATTTTTCTCGGGTGCTTTATAAATTATATCTTCAGCCAGGGTATTGAAAACACGATTGAGTCCATCACCTGAAACCGTTGAATTCGAACACGCATGTTGAAATGCGTCTTGAAGTGAGAAATCGGATACGCCTGATAATCGATTTTTTTCCAATCCTTTGATATTGTTTTGAACAAAACTCGCTTGTGCAAGGGTGTTTCCCGTCTGCACGCCACCAAAAAGCGTTAGTTTGGGGTATTCTCTGGAAAGCAACTCTACCAAATGATTCATGTAATTCTGGTCGGAATAGGGGTATGAGTCAATATGATAACCATCAACTTGTGCAATTTCAACCCACCACAAATACAATTGATCAAGATAATGAGCAATATGCTGGTTGCGTTGATTTAAGTCGGGCATAGAGTTCATAACCCATCCCTCATTGACTAGGGTTTTGTCAGATTTTGAGGAATAGGGGTCGTAAACACTTTCCGAACGAAAATTATTTTGGATAAAACTGTCTCTGTTGTTAAACCATCCCGTATCAAAATATTGGCTCATCCAATGTTTTTCGCTTAGATGGTTTGGCATTATATCCATAATTATTTTCATTCCCCTCAGTCTCGATTCAGCGCAAAGTGCGAGGTATTCTTTATTGCTACCCAGTCTCGGATCAATTTCATAATGGTCGGTGATGGCCTGCCCGTTGAAACTTTCTGCCGGCTGATCGCTTAATTGAACTGGACTAAGCCACAAAGAAGTGCATCCCATTTCTGTGAGATAATTTAGTTTACTGCTAATTCCTGATATATCACCCCCATGTCTGGCTTTTTGATCTGTCCGGTCGGTTTTTACGTTGTGGGTGAGGTTTGCGTTGTCATTGTCGGGATTTTCATTGCAAAATCGGTCTATTATAAGATGGTATGTGACATCGTTTGATGATATACCTCTTGGTTGTTGGCTTATTTCTTTGCGGTTTTTTAGTTCATACCGAATGCTGTATTTATGGGTTGCCTTGCTGCGTCTTTGTGTTGGACTGATGACAAATTCCAATTCTCCTGGGCTTGTATTCGCATTGATTGTCAATTCTAAATAGCCAATATGACGGTTTGCACTAAACATCACTGTATCCAGTGTAACACCCTTGTAAGGAAGCAACTCTATGGTATAGGATTCAATATTTTCGGCATGTAAAATGAGTGATAATGTATTATTTTGAAAGCCGATAAACCAATTTGGGGGAGAAATATGGTGGAGGTTCTTTCGCGGAGGTAATTTCGATGGCCCCCCCATAACAACAGAGGAAAAAAAAATATAAATGATCGAAATGACGAGGAATTTTTGACGTGAAGACATTTAAGTACAAAGAAAGAGGTTTTTCAATACAATATTCGTGGTTAATGGGGCAGTTTTATTCCGCCCAACCCTTTCCCCAAAACAATAGGCTGCTGGGTGTTGAGGCAATACCAATTAAGGTAGAGGCAAGCAGTATGTCTTTATCTGGGGAGGGTGGATTGACCTATGTTATTGGATTACCAGACAACTCAGTAAGGGAGAGCCTGTTTCGTTGTGAGGCCGCAATACAGAATTCAGGATTTGAACCCATCAGCTGTAGATCGTCAGCATAAAGTGGACACAAGTTTGACTTAACAATAGTTATACTTTTAACCCATAAATTGCTCACAATGAAAGAAAAAGAACCCAAGAATGCAGAGGCGGTAATCAAGGATATTCGTCGAAGAACCAAACGCAAATTCAGCTCAGAAGAAAAAATCAGAATTGTCATTTCAGGATTGCGAGGTGAGGATTCCATTAACACCATTTGCAGAAAAGAAGGCATCGCACCGGCGTTGTAATACTACAATCACAAGCGTCTGCATGAATTGATCAACACCTTAGCACCCGTGGATGTATATTTTAATCGAGGAGAAAAATCCTAAAACAAAGAGAAGAAATCAAGCAAAAAACCTTGTTACAAAGAAAAATTAATCACCTGTTGCAAATTCTCAATCAATCACTTAGTTTTGTCAAACACTTGTCCAAATTATCTTCATGACATACAAACATATGAAACTAAATCTTTTTGCCATACTTATTGGCGGAATAATTTTATTGCAATCGTGTGAAACCAAAAAATCTTATATTTCTAAGTTTGATGAATTTGTTTCTGAGACATCATCTAATTACAAAAATTATACTGATAAAGATTGGGTAAAGGTAGATTCCACTTTTGCTCTTTTAGAAAATGATGGTTTAAATAAATGGAGAAATGAATTAACACCAGATGAATCCAAGCATGTTAATGAGCTAAAAGGTAAATATTATGCTTTAAAGGTTAAGGCTGGATTTAAGGATATAAAAAATGGTTTAAACGACCTTATTGATCAAACAGAGTCTTTCCTTAAAGAATTTACATCTGATTCAACACTTAATAAATAATTTATGGTAAA
>NSIM01000026.1 GCA_002737705.1 Flavobacteriales bacterium | reverse complement strand
ATCAAAAGGAATTACAGAACAGTTGTCGGAAAAAGGATTTACAACCGGTAGAATGAAAACCGGTACACCACCACGTGTAGATGGTAGATCATTGGACTACACCAAAATGGAAGAGCAGGCTGGCGATGTGGAACCCGCAAAATTTAGTTTCTCAACTACTACAAAGCCGCTCGATACACAGCGCCCCTGCCACATTACATATACCAACGAAGCGGTTCATGATGTACTAAGAACCGGGTTTGCAGACAGCCCAATGTATAATGGAAGCATTCAGGGTTTAGGACCACGCTACTGCCCTAGTATCGAAGATAAAATCAACCGTTTCGCGGAGAGAGACCGTCATCAAATTTTTGTAGAGCCTGAAGGATGGAAAACTATTGAGGTTTATGTCAATGGGTTTAGCACGTCTCTTCCTGAAAATATTCAAACTAAAGCGCTCCGCCTTATTCCTGGTTTTGAGAGGGCTAAGATCTTTAGGCCTGGATATGCCATAGAATACGATTATTTTCAACCGACACAATTAAAAAATACGCTGGAAACAAAAACCGTCGATCGCTTATATTTTGCCGGCCAAATCAACGGCACTACAGGTTATGAAGAAGCCGCTTGTCAAGGATTACTGGCAGGAATTAACGCAGCTCTATTGGTACAAGAAAAAGAACCACTCGTCTTACAACGGAACGAGGCGTATATCGGCGTTTTAATTGATGATTTGATAAACAAAGGAACAGAAGAACCCTACAGGATGTTTACCTCTAGGGCTGAATATCGCATCAGTTTGAGGCAAGACAATGCCGACGAAAGACTCACACCACGTGGATTTGACATTGGTTTAGCCAAAGAAGAGCGGATGACTGAATTGGATAAAATCAATCAAGACGCTAGAAAAATAACAGAAATATTAGCCGTCACCAATATAACCCCAGAAGATCTAAAATCCTTCCTCCCGACCAATGTCACCGAAATATTAGAAAAGCAGCGCGCCAACAAACTTCTGCTACGTCCACAAATAGAGTTACACAACCTAGAGCAAATACCTTCAATAGGCGCAGTTATTGGCAACTTTAGTCAGGACGCGAAGGAACGAGCTTCAATAAAGATAAAATACCAATCATATATTGATAAAGAAATAGAACTCGCTAGTAAAATTCAACGTCTAGAACACACACCCATTCCAAAGGACTATAACTATCATCTAATTACTAACCTAAGTCATGAATCACGAGAAAAACTCAGCAAAACCAAGCCCCAAACACTTGGACAAGCAACCAGAATTAGTGGTGTTAGTCCGGCTGATGTTCAAGTTTTACTCGTACACCTAGGGCGCTAATACCAAAAAATAGACGTTTCTTCGTTTAATCACAATACTTGACTCTAAATAAGGACATAACGAAAATTGCACGCTGTGTTTGGGCCTTGGTCGTGGTTTTCTTTTGTTCACACTGCGCCAACCCTGTACCCCCTTTGGGTGGAGACAAAGACACAGCACAACCCATTTTAATTAACGTATCGAATAAAATCGAAAACAACCTACAGCAGATTAAAATCGAGTTTAATGAAAATATCCAAACCAAGAATACATTAATTGTGTCGCCAATCCTAAAAGAGTCTTTGGCAAAAACCATTACTACCACATACCCGAGGAACATTAAAATAAGCACACCACAAACAACCAACACGATATATCTAAATGGATTTGTTTATGATTTAAATGAAAACAACCCAATTAACCATCCTACATTTTTGCTAAAGGACGACACGGGCGAGCTAGTTGTTGCTCTACCTTTAGAAGATGTAAAAATTAAAAAAATTGTGTTTATCCGCGACGCAAATAGGTACAACTTACAAGCAAAACAAACAGATTCATCACTCATATATTTACCACACACAGCCGATAATAGAACTTATCATTTCCATGGGCTGACCGACAGTTTACACATCGTTTATGTAATATATGAAGACAATGACTATATTATTTCTAATTACGAAAAGGCAAATTGCTTCTATATAACAAACAATTATAGAGATACAATAAAAATTATAACAACATCAAAATCAAAGAATTATAAATCAGCGTTTAATTATCAAGATAGTTTATATCTAATTACAGAGCCCACACTAAGCATGGCTTATTTCAACATGGGTATCATCCATTATTTTAACAAAGACACCTTAGTGGTATCAAACGAACATGTCGGCATATTACGTAAAGCATTGTCAATCGACAGTTTTTCTTCAATAAAAAAAATAAACGGAACGTATAATGATAAAAACAATTATTATACAACAATACACTTGGTTGACACAATACATGTGATACTTTTTCGTCAATATCCATTAATAAACGATAACAAAAAAACAAACAACACCCTATCTGATGGTATACATCCATTAATAAAAGCGGGACGCATAAATATTATAAACCCAAATACTTTTACGACCAATATTAGTATTACTATTGGTAGCTCCCGGTTTTTTTTATCATTAAAAGCAAATAGCACAGAGAGCTTTTATCTACCAGAAGGGGAATACGGTTATATGTGTTGGGTACCTAATTCTGATTCAACTTTTTTACTATCACCACGTGAGATAGATTACCAAAAACAAATACCAGTTACTGATCCAGAATATATTTACAAACCGATTAAACCATTGGTAGTTAGTTTAAAGTTAGAAAATACTTTAATACTACCAGATATTACATCGTTTAATACAGGGATAATATCTAAATAACACCCGTTTCACGTGAAACCATATTACACAACCAAGGACTGAAATTCAATTGCGTTTATAAAATAGATAAAACAACACAAACAACACAAATATAAAGTGAATAAAACACATTTTTAGAATCGTTAAATATCCACCAAATAGTCGTTAACAAAATATATAATTAATTATATACCAATACATTCTATAATAATCACACCAAATAAGACACCCACAAAAACCAAGTTATCACGATATCAACACAGCTATAATATATACTACGTAATACCTTTTTTTAAAATTAATAATTCTTATTAATACTATAGCTCATAATGAAATTGTGGATTGTTGGAAATTAGAAATGGTGACAATGAGAATAAAACAAACATCAATCTTTAGATTTGTAGTATGATAGACAAAATAACAGAGATACTGAATAATGTAAATAATTTTGTTTTTAAAAAAGAAAACAACGCGGCATCGTTTCGTTTATTGTATTTATCAAAAAAGGGAGTTATTACAGAATTATTAAATGAATTTAAAACAATACCAAACAATGAAAAGAAATTGGTGGGGGCTCAATTAAATATTTTAAAACAAAAGGTCGAAGAAATTTACCAACACCAAACAGAATTAGAAGAAAAGACCAACCAAAGCAAAAACAAACATAAAGATTCAACATTACCCGTTTATCAAGAGGGTCCTGGTTCATACCACCCTTTACGGATAGTTGAAGATAGATTACTAGATATTTTCTTTTCTTTGGGTTTTGATTTAGCAGAAGGCCCCGAAATTGAGGATGATAAACACAATTTTAGTTTTTTAAATTTTACCAAAGATCACCCCGCGAGGGATATGCAAGACACTTTTTTTATTGCTGAGCACGTCTTAAGAACACATACAAGTTCTGTCCAAATTAGAGAAATGGAAAAGGGCAAATTACCCTTAAGGTTGGTGATGCCAGGAAGGGTTTATAGAAACGAAGCGGTAAGTGCAAGAAGTAATTGTTTTTTTCATCAAATTGAGGGATTATACATCGACAAAGGAGTAAGTTTTGCGGATTTAAAACAAACATTGTATTATTTCGTCCAACAATTTTTTGGTGAAGGAACAAAGGTCCGATTCAGGTCGAGTTATTTTCCTTTTACCGAACCTAGTGCGGAAATGGATATTTGGGCCGGATTGGAAACAGAGGAAAATCGCCGTCTTACAAAGGGAACAGGTTGGTTAGAGGTGTTGGGTTGTGGCATGGTCCACCCCAATGTTTTAGACGCTTGTAATATTAATTCTTTAGAATATAAAGGTTTCGCTTTTGGAATGGGAATCGATCGAATTACCATGTTAAAATACGGCATTAACGACATTAGAGATTTGTTTTTAAACGACAAAAGATTGCTGTTTCAATTTTCGGGAGTATAAGATGTTATAAAGTGAGAGTAGAAAAAAAAATATATTTTGCCAGCGACTTCCATTTAGGGATGCCGGATATTGTGCGGTCTTTAGAAAGGGAAAAATCCATTGTTTCTTGGCTTCAAACCATATCTAAAGATGCTTCAGCGGTTTATTTGTTGGGTGATGTATTTGATTTTTGGTTTGAATATAAAACAGTTGTTCCAAAAGGGTTTGTAAGATTTTTAGGAGCAGTTAGCCAACTTACCGACTCTGGTATTCCTGTTTATTTGTTTCCGGGCAATCACGATTTGTGGGTTGGAAACTATCTAGAAACTGAATGTGGTGTTACAGTTGTAAAAGAAGCGACAACCATACACCTGGGGGATGAAATTTGTTTTTTACACCATGGCGACGGGCTGGGCCCTGGTGATGCCGCCTACAAGTGGTTAAAAAAAGTTTTTTTATCAAAAATAGCACAAAGGGTGTTTGCTATGATTCATCCCCGTATAGGAGTAACCTTTGCACAAAAAATAAGTAAAAAAAGCCGACTATCACAAAATCCAAGAGAAGACAATTACCTCGGAGATTCCAAAGAGCATTTAACACTGTTTTGTAAAAATTATTTAGAGTCGTGTAAAACACAAAAACCAAAATATTTTATTTTTGGACATAGACATTTGTTATTGGACATAGATTTAGGCGATGGTCGCCGTTACATCAACCTTGGCGAGTGGCTACACGGGAGTCAGTATGCTGAATATGACGGCGTTGAATTAAAACTTAAAACATGGTTGCCCAAGGTGTAATTGTATTAAAAAAAAGATTTTTATTGAAAGGATAGAAGTAAAATGTTAGAAAAATTAGAAGCGGTATATGCGCATTTTAAAGAAATAGAATTGCTTTTAAGTAGTCCTGAGATTTCTAGTGACGTGCAAAGATTTACTAAACTAAACAAGGAATATAGAGATCTTGAAGAAATTGTAGAATCATATTTCGAATATAAAAACCTCTTTCAACGTATAGACGAAGCCAAAGACATTTTAAAAAACGAAAAGGATAGAGAATTGCGCAACATGGCGAAAGATGAGCTCGACGAGCTTGAGCCCAAAATGCCACCATTAGAAGAGGTAATAAGAATTCAACTTTTACCAAAAGATCCAGAGGACGCCAAGCCGGCAGTTGTAGAAATTCGTGCCGGAACGGGTGGGGACGAGGCGGGTATATTTGCCGGTGATCTTTTTAGAATGTATCAGAGATATTGTGAAAATCAGGGGTGGAAAATCGTTGTAGTAGACGAAACAGAGGGTACTGCTGGTGGTTATAGTAAGGTGATTTTTGAAGTACCAAACACAGGAACATACGGCATTTTAAAATATGAAAGTGGTGTTCACCGCGTTCAGCGCGTACCCGCTACAGAAAGTCAGGGAAGGATTCATACATCAGCAGTAAGTGTTGTTGTGATGCCCGAAGCGGACGAAGTGGATGTTCAGCTGAACCCTGCCGATGTTAAAATGGAAACCAGTCGATCAGGGGGTGCTGGGGGCCAGAACGTAAACAAGGTAGAAACCAAGGTTCAACTTACACACATTCCCTCTGGTTTGGTTGTTATCTGTCAGACTGAAAGAAACCAATTGGGAAACCGCGTAAAAGCTATGAAAATGTTGGCTACAAAATTGTACGAAATAGAATACACCAAGCACATCGAAGCAATATCATCCAGAAGAAAAACGCTGGTAAGCACAGGAGATCGCAGCGCCAAGGTGAGAACATATAATTACCCCCAAGGCAGGGTAACAGACCACCGCATAGGGTTAACACTTTATAATTTATCGGCAATCATGAATGGGGATATACAAGAAATTTTACATGCTCTTCAAGTGGCAGAAAACGCAGAGCGATTGAAAGAAACGCAAATTTAAACCCCGGCGGCACTTTGTGAATCTCCACGGTCTGTGTGTTGTCTAGGAACAATTTTACGAATTGGTAGCCCTTTGCTGTGGTTTTTTATTGCTATTTTCATAATCTGCCAAATGGATAATCCCTAATACACCTTAGACGTGCGGCACCCCCAAAATGTTGTAATAAAAACCACAACTAAGACCAAACTGTCAGAAAATCCGACAAAAACAAGAGGCAATTGGCAACCAAATTAAACAGCGACTCTTGTACCCCAAATTAAACCATCAAACACCAACCTACCATCGGTATTTAATAAATAGTCTGTTGCACAGCGTTCGGGGTGGGGCATCATTCCAAACACGTTCTTACCCGCGTTGCATATACCAGCAATGTTGTTTATTGAACCATTGGGGTTGGACTCGTTTGTCACATTTCCTTGTTCGTCGCAGTAGCGAAAAAAGACCTGACCATTGTCCTCTATGGATTTAAGTGTTTCGGCGTCGCAGTAAAAACGACCCTCTCCGTGTGCAATTGGAACGCACAGAGCTTGGCTGTCTTGAATGTTTTGGGTAGCCACCAAATCGGGGTTTCCTGGTGTTAAAAAAACATTTTTGCAATTAAACTTTATATTGGTATTTCGCAATAGGGCTCCAGGCAACAACCCACTTTCACATAAAATTTGAAAACCATTACAAATCCCCAAAACAAACCCACCCTTTGCGGCGTGGTGGGCAACGCTTTGCATCATAGGGGAAAGCTTAGCAATAGCCCCACTTCTGAGATAATCCCCATAAGAAAACCCCCCAGGAATAAAAATGTGAGTACAAAACTCTGTGTCGGTATCTTTGTGCCAGAGCTTTAGAACGGGTTCGGTTGTGTACGTTTGTAAAACCTTAATTAGGTCGTTATCACAATTTGATCCAGGAAAAATTACAACACCAAATTTCATTGTTTGCAAAGGTATTAATTGTTTTGGTTGATTAAGTCTTTGTGTAGAAGCCCAAGAGCCAAAAGTGCATAATAATTTACCGCACGAATGGGGGTGTATTGAAATCCATCCAAAAGGGGTTGGTTGACGCTTTGATATATGCTAGTCTTGGAGGATGTAACAATGTTATCGGACGGTATGGGGAATGGAATTTTTAAAAACTCGGCCGCTCGCGCCAATTGATAAGCCAACCACAATACAGCGCCATTTAGGGCGATGCGAGGTGGTTTTTTACCCATTGCTTCACACAGTTGAAAGAACAATTTTTTGTATTCGATTGTTTCGGCAACACACAAAAACCGTTTGCCCCATTGGTTGTTTTCAAACAAAAACAACATCATTTTGGCAACATCTTCTACGCCCACAAATCCATTGCTACCAACGGGATAGAAGGATTGTCCTTTTTTGATCATGTGATAGATTTTATTGGACCCAGAACAACTATCGCCATAACCTAGGATAATTCCCGGATTCACTAGCGTTACGTGAAGACCCTCTTCTTGTGCTCGCCAAACCTCTTGCTCTGCCAAGTATTTGCTAATGGCATATCTGCTATTGTATTTACTTTCTACCCAAACCGAATTTTCCGTAATTGGATCATCGTCACCCGTGGCCCTTCCTAAAGCAGCAACGGAACTGGCATACACAAACTGCTTTACACCTGTTATTAAACACGCATTAACCATATTACGGGTTCCCACCACATTGTGACCCATTAATCGCTGTTTGTCTTTTTTGGCAAACGAGACGAGGGCGGCACAATGAAACACTGCGGAAACACCATCAAGGGCGGGAATGATATCGTCTATGTTTAAAATATCGCCGGTAATCCAAGTGGGTTGGAAGCTTGAGGGCAATTGATGGAACTCGTGAACCCGTTTAAAAAGCCCTTCTGAATTGGAGTTTCTTCTTAATGCCACAACCCGATAGCCTTGCCTCAATAGCAAGCAGCAGAGGTGTGAGCCCAAAAAGCCGGTTGCCCCCGTAATTAAGACCAAAGGTTTATTCATTGTTCGGTTTGCAAAAATCTTGAATAAAAAGCGAAGTCGTTGAAAAACTTTTCCCGTGTTACCTTTGTGATATGGTTCAAATAGAAATCATCAATGGGCCCAATCTAAACTTGTTGGGCGGTCGGGAGCCCGATATATACGGAGATCAAACATTTGAGGATTTTTTGGTTGGGTTGCGCGCGCGTTACACAGGGGTTGAAATTGGTTATAATCAAAGCAATGTTGAGGGTGAAATTGTGAATTTGATTCAGTTTGCGGGGCATTCTGAAGCTTGTGCTGGTATTGTTCTAAACGCAGCGGCATATTCACATACCAGTATTGCTATTGCCGATGCGATAAAATCGATAAACAAACCGGTTGTATTGGTGCATATCAGCAACATTTATTCCCGAGAACCGGAACGGCATACAGACCTCTTGGTGGGCTCTGCTAAGGGAATGATTTCCGGTTTGGGGCTCAGAGGGTACGAGCTTGCCCTGCGCGCGCTTTTGATGTAATATGGGTTGTATCTTTGCGATATGGGATTGAGACAGGAGAAATTCGGAAAACAGGTTCAACGCGATTTGAGTGAATTGTTCAACATCAAAAAGAACGATTGGCTCGGGGGCGCCTTTGTTACGATTGGTAATGTATTGGTGAGCCCAGATTTGGGCCATGTAAAAGTGTATTTGAGTCTTTATAACAACCCAAACAGGGCTGCGATTATGGCTCAGTTGGACGCGTGCAACAAAGAAATCCGACATGCACTGGCGCAAAGATTGAGAAATAGTGTGAAAAAAATGCCGGAGGTACGTTTTTATGAGGATGATACGTTGGACTATGTAACAAAAATGGAAGACCTTCTCAAAACACTGAACACACCCAAAACAGACAAGGAATAGATTTTTGATTGATATTTGTTGTGAAGAAAATCAAGCAGAAGCATCAAACTGTCGTTACACATATCGCGTAGATATTTTTTCTCTAAATCCAACCCAACCGTTGTAAATATTATTACAGGAATATCCTTGTTGGGTTATTCTGTGGGTGCCCTTGCATTGGTGGTTTTAATGAGCGCTTTGAACGGATTTGAGACGTCCATTTTTTCGTTATATCAAAAGTCAGATCCCGACTTTAAGATTACGGCGGTTAAGGGGAAGACGATGCGTATTTCTGATCAAACACTGGCCAAATTGAGGAGAATGCCAGGAGTTGAGGTGGTTTCTAGAACGCTTGAGGGGAAGTCGATTTTGCAATATGGTGACCAGCAAACGGTTTGCAAAGTGGTTGGGGTTGACGAATATTTTTTTAAGCGCATTCAAATGGATTCTTTGATCACGGCGGGAAAACCGATGTTATATGATTCGCAGCGGGATTCTTTGGGTGGTGTTTCGTCGATGGCGATTTTGTCTGAGGGATTGGTATATAGGCTGGGGGTAGGAAAAATAGACGAGCCGATATCTTTATTGGTGGTGGATAAAACAGCGGGTGTACACAGTGCGGATGCTTTAAAAACACAAATCTTTATTCCGTCGGCCATTGTTCAACTACCCGAAGAAGAGAACGACCATACAGTTTTTATTTCGGCGAAGGATGCGGGTTATTTGTATGATATGGACCCCAAGATTGAATTGACGGCTTTGGAGTTCAGGGTTAACAACGTAACTCGGGGGTCGAATATAAAAATGTGGGGTTTACAGAAGCAACTGGAAAAAATGGTCGGCAACAAGTTCGCGGTATTCAATCAACAACAGCAACACCCAATAATGTATAAAATGTTTAATACGGAAAAGTGGATTTCTTTTGCAATTTTGACATTTGTGTTGATGTTAATTTCTTTCAATCTAGTTGGGGCGCTTACATTGATGGTTTTGGACAAGCGAAATGATTTTGTTTTGTTTCGAAATTTGGGCATGCAGGAGTCGATGGTGGGATGGATTGTGTTTTGGGAGGGTGTATGGGTAAGCATTTGTGGCAGTTTGATAGGCGTTGGGTTGGGTGTGTTGTTGGTTTTTGTTCAGCAAAAAACGGGGATTGTTCAAACGCAGGGAACCTTTAATATGTCGTACCCGGTTGAATTGCGTTTTTGGGATGTGATTTTAATTTTGGCTCTGAATGTTGCGCTTGGGGCATGCAGTGCAATTATTCCAGCACGACGTGCTACGGTGTTGAGCAATCAAACGAGGGTAATCGCCCAGAAATAACCAGAGAGAACCATGAAATATTTAATCATAGGGTTGGGAAATATTGGTGAAGAGTACGAACACACACGCCACAATATTGGATTCGACGTGGTAGATCAATTGGCCAAAAAGTTTGATGGCACCTGGCAGTCCGCGAAGCACGGATGGATTTGCGAGGTATCGCACAAGGGGAGAAAGCTCATTTTGTTGAAGCCCAATACATATATGAATTTAAGCGGAAAGGCGGTTTCATATTGGATGCAGGCGGAGAAGATCAAATTAGAAAACGTTTTGATTGTTGCCGATGATTTGGCGTTGCCATTGGCGAAACTGAGGCTCAAAACCAAGGGCAGTGATGGCGGACACAATGGGTTAAAGAGTGTGCAAGCGAGTTTAAACACACAAAATTATTCAAGGCTGCGATTTGGAATAGGCAGTGATTTTACAACAGGCGATCAGGTGAACTTTGTATTAGGTGCGTGGAAGGAAGAAGAAATGGCGGCGTTGGGTTTAACAATTCCGCGGGCCGTGGAGGGGATACTTCAGTATTGTACTTTGGGGGCGGGTTTTGCGATGAATTACACAAACACATGAAGAACATTTATACGATTTTAACCCCTGAATTGTTTTCATTGTACGCCGATGCGTTAGTGCAAAAGCAGGTAGTTGTTATTGATGTCCTTCGAGCTACAACGAGTATGGTTGTTATGTTGGAGAATGGTGCGGAGCGGGTGAATCCTGTTGCCAGCCTCGAAGAGGCAAGGAGCTGGGGTGAAAAAGGCTATTTAATGGCAGGCGAGCGCAACGGCTTTAAGGTGGATGGTTTTGATTTTGGCAATTCACCACAAGAGTTTACAAAAGACAAGATGGGCGGCAAGTCGGTGGTGATGACAACCACCAATGGTACTCACGCTTTAAGTTTGTGTAAAATGGCCAGAAGTGTTTACATTGGGGCCTTTTTAAATTGCGCTGTTACTTGTGATGCGTTGACGAATGAAGGGGGGGACATTTATTTGTTTTGTTCTGGATGGAAGGGCTTTTTTAACTTGGAAGACACTTTGTTAGCAGGTGCGATGGCTGCGAGTTTATGTCAAATGGGTGCGAAGGTGGCCGACGATGCCACGAGGGCTGCAATTCACTTGTGGAATCAAGCAAAAACGGATGTCGCTGGCTTTCTGTCTGATGCGAACCATGTTCAGCGTTTTCAAAGCATGCACGCAGAATCCGACCTTGATGTTTGCCTAAAAATTGATACGAGTAAAAAGGTGGTTTATTATGTGGGTGGAGAATTGGTGACAGAACGGCCGTGAATATGTATTTTTGTTGTATCAAAAACCATGGGTAATAAATTAAACAGACCAATTAGGGTGTTGATTGCAAAGGTTGGCCTAGATGGTCACGATCGCGGCGCAAAGGTTATTGCAACGGCATTGCGCGATGCTGGGATGGAGGTGATTTATACTGGTTTGCGGCAGACGCCAGAAATGGTGGTTCAAACAGCTCTACAAGAAGATGTTGATGCAATAGGGGTGAGTATTTTATCTGGTGCACATAACACGGTATTTCCGCGAATATTGGAATTGATGAAAGAGAAGGGAATGGACGATGTTTTGCTAACGGGTGGGGGTATTATCCCCGATGCCGACGTTGAAGCACTTAACAGCATTGGAGTGGCCAAATTGTTTCCGCCAGGAACGAGTATGGGAGAAATCGCATCGTATATAGAAAATTGGGCATCAGAAAATCGCAGTTAAGAATAGAAACATGGCGTATAATAATATTTTAACCACTCTTGAGGATCATATATTAATCATTCAGATTAATAGGGAAAGCAAATTGAACGCGCTCACGCTGGAAACTTTAAAGGAAATCAAGCATGTAGTTGATGAAGCTCAGATCGATTCGGACGTTCACGGGATGATTTTGACGGGGGTGGGAGAAAAGGCTTTTGCTGCAGGTGCTGACATTTCCGAGTTTGTGCATTTCAACATTGAGCAAGCGACCAGAATGAGCGCGGATGGACACGATGTGATGAATGCCATCGAAAACGGGACCAAGGTTGTGTTGGCTGCTGTAAATGGTTTTGCATTGGGTGGTGGTTGTGAATTGGCTATGGCTTGTCATTTGAGAATTGCTAGCAGCAACGCAAAGTTTGGTCAGCCAGAGGTTAATTTAGGTGTGCCCCCAGGTTATGGTGGTACTCAGCGGTTGGTTCAACTCATAGGGAAAGGAAAGGCTTTGGAGTTGCTATTAACGGGCGATACTATCGATGCCCAAACGGCATTGAGTTTGGGTTTGGTAAACAAGGTGGTAGATCAATCCCAATTGCTGGAAGAAAGCAAGCGGCTGTTGTCTAAAATCATCGGAAAGAGTCCTAGCTCGGTGAATAAAGTGATAAAGTGTGTGAATGATTATTTCCGTCCGAACGTGAACGGGATGCAACGCGAAATCTACGAATTTGGTGAGGCGTTTGAAACCGCAGACTTTAAGGAGGGAACGGATGCATTTTTGAATAAAAGGAAACCCAGTTTTAGAGATTAACTATCAAGTTGTTACTTTTGAATATGCATAATTTATTTTTATCTATGTTGGCGGTTTCTATGGCATTGTTCTCTTGCGGCCAAAGCGAATTCGATACTGACGATATTGAGAATAATACTGCAACAGCGGACCAACCCAAGAATACACACAAGGGCCCATTGGGCGATGTCCGATTTAAGGACACGTCGTTCATGTTCGGCGATGTGAAGGATGGTGAAATGGTTCAGCACACGTATGTTTTTACGAATGTTGGCCAGGCGCCTTTGAGCATTTCTAATGTTACGGCTCAATGTGGCTGTACCACTCCGGAATATACTCACGAGGTGATCGCTCCGGGGAAAACAGGAAAAGTTACTGCAACATTTAATAGTTCTTCTCGTGGTGGACCGGCAGGTATCTTAAACGAAAAGAGCATCACGGTTCAGTTCGAAAATAGCAAAACCACGGAGGTGGTATTAAAGTTTAAAGCCAACGTTATTGCACCCGCAGGTTCTGTTTCTGAAGAGGAATTGAATGGTGGTAGCGATGAACACGCACATTAAAAAAAATGAATATGAATATACTACAAGCACAATCAGGCGGCGGATCACAAATGGTAATGATGTTGCTCATCATGGCCGTATTTTTTGTTTTTATGATTTGGCCACAAATGCGCAAGCAAAAGAAAGCCAAAACGTATATGGAGGGCTTAAAAAAGGGCGACCGAATCGTAACTACGGGTGGTATCCATGGCAAGATTGGCGTGATTTCGGATACACATTTTGTAATCGACATGGAAGAGGGTAAAGCAAAAATCGAAAAATCTGCCGTTAGCATGGAGTATACTCAAGCATCGTATCCACAAACCGCGTTGGACGACGTAAAATAATCTCGCTTTTGCTGGCCATTGGTGTCACCGGAAACATTGGCAGTGGCAAGACCACTGTTTGTAAAATCTTTGAGGGGTTGGGGGTAGACATTTATTATGCTGATGCCATGGCGAAACGTTTGTATCAAACGGATTTTGAATTAAAGGAAGGCGTGATAACGCTTTTTGGTCATGGTTCTTATGACAGTGAAGGTCAATTGGTAAGGCAGGTTTTGTCTGATGCGATATATCGTGACCCCAATTTACGAGAGGCTTTAAATGATCTGGTTCACCCACGCGTATTCGCTGATTTTAAGGTGTGGTGCGATCAAAAAAGGGCATTGGGAAAATCGTATGTGATTAAGGAGGCGGCTATTTTATTTGAATCCGGGGCCGACAAAACGGTGGATTTGGTGATAGGTGTATTGGCGCCGTTATCGTTGCGTTTGACAAGGGTGATTGACAGGGATGGAGGAAATGAGAAAACCGCAATGCTGAGAATACAGTCGCAAATACCACAGGAGCAATGGGTTGAGCGCTGTGATTATAGTATCAACAATGATGACGCCCATCCATTGGAGGCGCAAGTATTGATGATACACGAATCGTTATTGGTTAGGGCAAAAAACGAGCGGAGGTGATTGTTTGATTTGGGCTCAGGGCATATTGAGCCCCACAACGAAAAATCCTAATGAGAACAAACCGACTATTTTTCGCGGAGCCCACGGCCACTCTTTTGAATGAGCCCTTGAGATTCTATCACAATTCGCAGTTTGTCTAGAACGCCATTTACAAACCGCGAGCTATTTGGAGTGCTATAATTTTTGGTGATTTCCAAATACTCGTTGATGGTTACTTTCAATGGAATTGTGGGGCAATGAAGAAATTCAGTGAGTGTTAGTTTGATAATCAACAAATCCATTACTGCAATCCTAGAGGGATCCCAATTGTCGGAAATTTCGGCAACTTGGGATTCGTACACGTTGCTATTTTTACATGTTGTGGTAAATAATTGGTGAGCCATTTCCATTTCTTCGGAATTCTGCGTGGGCTTTTCGGGGATGGAAACCACGCCATTCTCTTTCGCACTCTGAATGGTTTTTTCTATTTCGCGGGTCGTGTATAACTCGTCGTCTGACCATCCAGAATAATAATCGTTCAAGGTATCAAAAAACGATTCTTTGGTTTCGAACAAATTGGCATAGAACCCTTCTAGAAATTCTTGTTGCTGTTGGAACGAGGGGACATCGAAAATATTAATATCTCGAACAAATTCCCAAGACTGCATCCATTCGAAGTGTTGATCAAATTGGCCAACGAGATCATTCCAATCAAAAGGAAAGTTTTTTCGTTTGTTATCATCTACCGCGCGGTGGATGTATTTAACGAGGGGCATTCTATCTAGAATTGACAGGTCGCGGATTTTTTGTTGATTGGGATAGAATTTTGCCTTTTCAATTGCTTGCTTTTCCAACAAAAAGGTGGAAAGTTGAAAGGGTAAATCGAGAAGAAAAAGGAAAAAATCATAGCTCTGATTGATACTATCGCTTAGATTGGCTAGGGTATTTTGATAATGTTCTTGTTGCGATGGGGTATGATGCTGCCATAAAACGTTGTCGTAATTTCCTCCTTGCTGATAGGAGTATAGTGCCTGAAGGGCTTTGATGCGCACCAATCTTCTTGATATCATAGAACGAAGTTGCAAAGATACAAAAATAGGTCATACTATTTCCAAAATTTGATGAAGCAATGCGGTTGCGAAGTATTAATTTTGCACCTTACATGGCCAAGATTACATTTCAATTTGAAGAGAAAAATCGTGAATCGATGGAGGTGAAAATGTTTGATGGCGAATCTATATTGGATGTGGCACTCGATCATGATATTCATCTAAACCACAATTGTGGCGGTGTTTGCGGTTGCAGTACTTGTCATGTTTATATTGAGCAAGGCGAAGATTTTTTACCCGAGATGAGCGACCGCGAGGAAGAGTATGTGGACCGTGCAAGGGATCCCAAGTACAATAGCCGATTGGCTTGTCAATGTAGATTGTCAGGTGGTGGTGATTTGCTTGTTATTGTACCAGATCAAAGCGGAATCATAGGACACTAATATTAAGAGAATGTACGAACCACCGATTCAATGGGCAGATTATGAGGACATTGCCATGAAACTATACGAGCGATTTGGCGAAGATTTTAATGAGGCGAAAATATACAGAATCCGGTTTACGGATTTGTTGGAATGGGTTTTAGAGACGCCCAATTTTGCTGGTACTCGAGAAGACAGCAATGAAGGCCATTTAGAGATGATACAGGCGCAATGGGTTTACGAATGGCGAGACAATCAGTAAAGGGTTTAAATTTGTAAGTATAAAAATAAATATGATGGATTTTGAATTAAGCGAGGAGCATTTAGCAGTTCAGCAGGCGGCGCGTGATTTTGCGCAAACGGAGTTATTAGCAGGAGTAATTGAGCGTGACAACGAGCAACGGTTTCCCTATGAGCAAATCAAAAAAATGGGCGAGTTGGGCTTTATGGGTATGATGGTTAATCCCAAATATGGTGGTGGCGGAATGGATACCATTTCATATGTTTTGGCCATGGAGGAAATCTCAAAAGTGGATGCTTCTGCGAGCGTTTGTATGAGTGTAAACAACTCTTTGGTTTGTTGGGGCCTGGAAGAATATTGCAGTGAAGAGCAAAAAATGAAATATTTGGTGGAGTTGGCAAGTGGTCAAAAAATTGGGGCCTTTTTGTTGAGCGAGCCGGAGGCAGGTAGTGATGCTACAAGCCAGCGTACAACTGCGGTTGACATGGGTGATTATTATTTAATGAATGGTACAAAAAACTGGATCACTAATGGAAATTCAGCGAGTTATTATTGTGTAATGGCTCAAACAGATGTCGAAAAAAAGCACAAAGGCATCAATGCATTTATCGTTGAGAAAGCTTGGGATGGCGTAACGGTTGGCAAGAAAGAGGACAAGTTGGGTATTCGCGGCAGCGATACTCACAGTATTATGTTCCAAGACGTAAGAGTTCCAAAAGCGAATCGTATTGGCGAGGATGGATTTGGATTCAAGTTTGCGATGAAGGTTTTGAGTGGAGGTAGAATTGGAATTGCTGCGCAAGCCTTGGGAATTGCAAGCGGCGCATATGAGCTGTCGTTGAAGTATTCAAAAGTGCGCAAGGCATTTGGCACTGAGATCAAAAACCACCAGGCAATTGCGTTTAAGTTGGCTGATATGGCTACCGAGATTGAAGCTGCGAGATTGTTGTGTTTAAAGGCGGCATGGATGAAAGACCAAAATATGAATTATGATCGTGCAAGCTCAATGGCTAAATTATTTGCTTCTGAGGTTGCAATGAAGACGGCAGTTGAGGCTGTCCAGATTCATGGGGGATATGGTTATGTGAAAGAATATCACGTGGAGAGAATGATGCGCGACGCCAAGATTACACAGATTTACGAGGGAACCAGCGAAGTGCAGCGTGTGGTTATTTCTCGTGATATTTTGAAGTAAGATTTTAGCATTAATAGGGGTTGTGCCAGAAACGGATATAATCGTTTATATCCGTTTCTGGCACAACTGTTTTTATACCTTCTTGTGAAATTGCGGTATGGAAATTAAAAGTTATGAAGACATGGCATGGCAGTTGGGTATCAATACTATCGAGACTGTGCACAGAATGAAATCATCTGAATTTGTTACATTGGGGGAGGAAATGTTAAAGGCGGCAAAGTTGATACAAAATGGAGGCGCGTTGGCAACCCAAGGTGAAATCTATGAAGCGTATCAGCGGTGTTTACGATTAATGAGCTATCTCCAAGTGGTTGAATCGATGGGATTAATTAGCGCGGCTGAGTATCGGGATTTCGAAATACAAATACTGTCGCTGACCCAGCGATTGCAGTCGGCATATAAAACGGCGACGTCATCAGAAACGCCCCAATGTTAATTTTATGTTAAATATGGATTAAGACGTTTTTCTTGTTCATGGTGGAGGTAATTTCGTGTTGATAAAAACACAAATTATGGCCTTGAACAACATTCTAAGCATTTTTTTACCTAAAGACAAGGTATTTTACAGTCTTTTTGAGCAAACAGCTCAAAATGTAACAGAAATGGGCAAATTGTTGCACCAATATGTTTTTGAATCGGATGCCAATGTTCGCTTAACAATCAGCAAACAGATTGAAGAATTAGAACACAAAAACGACGATGTTACGCACAACATTTTTACAGAATTGGGTAAGAACTTCATTACTCCATTCGACAGGGAAGACATTCACTATTTGGCTTCTGCCATGGATGATGTGGCAGATTATATTCATGCTTCTTGCAAGAAGATGCAATTTCATGGTGTTAGTCCAAATGAACAGGGAATACAAAGTCTGGCAGAGATTATTATGCAGAGCGCAGGAGAGGTTGGGAAAGCGGTAATGCAATTGCGGGAACTCAAGCGCCCCGAGAAAATCATGGAAAGTTTGGTGAGAATTAACAGTTTTGAAAACCACGCAGACGATGTATTTGATATGAGTATCAAGAACTTATTTGAGGTGGAAAATGATTTCAAGGAACTCATCCGCAAGCGCGAGGTATACACTGTGATGGAAATTGCAACCGACAAATGTGAAGATGTTGGAAATGTGATAGAAACAATCATCGTTAAATACGCCTAATGGGCATTTTAAAAATAAAGGAATGTCAACCCTGGTTATAGTAATCATTGTATTGGCATTGGTTTTTGATTACATCAATGGCTTTCATGATGCGGCAAACTCTATTGCTACTGTTGTTAGTACAAAAGTGCTCACGCCATTGCAGGCAGTTTTGTGGGCGGCATTGTTCAATTTTGTAGCATTTTTCATTTTTAAGGACCATGCTGTTGCGAATACAATTGCAAAGACAGTAATCGATAATTATATAACACTGCCTGTAATTTTGGCAGGTTTGGTTGCGGCGATTTTTTGGAATCTGCTTACATGGTGGTATGGCATACCTAGTTCATCTAGTCATACGCTGATTGGAGGCTTTGCCGGAGCTGCGTTGGCCCATGCCTATTACGTAAAGGGTTGGATTCCTCTTGGCGACGTTGTGGAAATGGACAAAATCACCAAAACGGTGTATTTTATTTTCCTAGCACCGTTAATTGGAATGCTAATTTCGATTTTTATCACGTTGGTAACGATCCGAAGAAATGTTTATGGAAGATTGGTTTTGATCACACTTTCTGCTGTGGGAATGTGGTTTTTATTTGGAACTTTCCGCATTACCAAATTGGAGGAAAACCTTACTAAATTTTACAAACTCGATAAGTATAAAAAGGAATTGGCGAAACACCCAGACGATGAAGCCGTTGTTAAAAAATATGAAAAGGCAGTTGCGAATTATGAATTGAGCAAGCCGTATCTAAAGAATTTCGACGCAGAAGGTGCAGACAAAATCGCTGATGAAATCACGGCGGTGGTTGATGTGAAGTATTTGGAGGAGAGCAAGATAAAGGACGTTGTTTCTAAGAAGTTAAAAATCGACAAGTTAAAAAAAGATGCGTTTTATGACGAGCGTTTGCAACCATTGTGTGATGCCGCTTCGGTTACATTAGACGATTGTAAGCCCATCATAAAGGATTATCATATTGTTGGTGTAGACAGCACGGCAAAAGCCTTGACCTTAAAGTTAGGTATGGAAAAAATTGGTGATTATGAGAAATTCACCAAAAGCTTAACTGTCGATGCCAAAAAAGACTTAAAAAAAGAACTTGTTAAAGCAGATAACCGAACACTGTTGTATTGTATTTTCTGTGTTATTGGCATGTTCATGTTGAGCTATATATATTGTGAGTTGATTCAGAAGCCAACGGCCAATCGAATGGCAAATATGTTTAAAAAATTGCAATTGCTTTCAAGTGCTGCGTTTTCAATCGGTCACGGTGGAAACGATGCCCAAAAGGTAATGGGTATTATCGGCGCTGCTTTGATTGCAAATGGTACGATAGCAGAGTTTAAAGATTTACCGAACTGGGTTCCATTGGCATGTTATGCAGCCATTGGTTTAGGCACGATGAGTGGTGGTTGGAAAATTATCAAGACAATGGGCACTAAAATCACAAAAGTTACGCCGTTGGAGGGCGTAAGCGCTGAAACTGCGGGTGCCATAACTTTATTTATGACGGAGCAAATGGGTATTCCGGTGAGTACAACACATACCATAACAGGTTCTATTATTGGTGTGGGTGCTACTAAACGGTTGAGTGCTGTTCGCTGGGGTGTAACAAGAAGCTTACTAATTGCTTGGATTATTACTATTCCGATTAGCGCCTTAGTTGCGGGATTGACGTATTTGTTGCTTGGGGCAATGGGCGTATCGTAAGGGCCCAATGAAATCATAGAATGACATAAACTCAAATCTTTGGCCAAGTATTTTCAGGGTGGATTTAATAAAATTCTGCCGAGGTTAACAAAACCAAAGATGTCACATCCCAATCATTTTGTAACTTTGATTTTCTGATGACGGAATCCAATGTAAATACAACCGTTTTTATTCACTCTTCTGCTATTGTAGATGATGGTGCAGTAATTGGTGAAGGCTGCAAAATATGGCATTTTACCCATGTAATGTCAACTGCAAAATTGGGTGACAATTGCAATGTGGGCCAGAACGTATTTATTGGGAGCAAAGTCACAATTGGTTCGGGTGTAAAGATCCAAAATAACGTATCGATTTATTCTGGTGTTGAAATTGAAGACGATTGCTTTTTGGGGCCAAGCATGGTTTTTACCAATGTAATTAATCCAAGGTCTCATGTTGAGCGAAAGGAAGAATATAAACGCACCAAAGTAAGAAAAGGCTGTTCAATTGGAGCAAATGCTACGATTATATGTGGTGTCACTTTGGGCGAGTATTCATTTGTTGGAGCTGGCACAGTGGTTACCAAAGACGTGCCGGAATATGGTGTAGTTGTTGGAAATCCTGCGAAGCAGATTGGATGGATGAGTGCCTTTGGTGAAAAATTGCATTTTGATGAACGGGGCGAGGCAATTTGTGAGAGTAGTGGAGATAAATATCGCTTGGAGCACAATCAAGTGAGTAAATTGTAAGAATGATGGAACAAAAAAAGATTTTGGTTACTGGCGGATTGGGCTTTATTGGTTCGCATACGGTGGTTTGTTTGCATGAAGCTGGGTATAAGCCTGTAATCATCGACAACCTACACAACTCAAGAATTGATGTACTTTCTGCCATTGCACAACTCATTGGTTATACACCTGAGTTCATCCAAGGCGATGTAAACGACAAGTCTTTGATGACCGAAATTTTCGCAACCCACAACCCAAATGCCGTAATTCATTTTGCAGCGCACAAGGCCGTTGGAGAGAGCGTAGACCAACCTTTAATGTACTATCACAACAATGTTGCTGGATTGGTTTCATTGTTGGAGGTGATGAAACAGGCCGATTGTAAAAAACTCGTATTTAGTAGCAGTTGCACTGTTTATGGTGAGCCAGAACAAGTTCCGGTAAAGGAATCAACTCCCACGAGACCCGCTGCAAGTCCATATGGAGCCACAAAACAAATGGGCGAGGTGATTCTTAAAGACAACAAATGGTTTGAGGTTCAGTGTTTGAGATATTTTAATCCCGTTGGGGCCCATGAATCTTCTTTGATTGGAGAATTGCCCTTGGGTATGCCGAATAATTTGATTCCTTATTTAACGCAAACTGTGGCGGGGATTCGACCTCAACTGACAGTTCATGGAGGAGATTACAATACGCCAGATGGAACTTGTATTCGGGACTACATTCATGTGATGGATTTGGCTGATGCTCACGTTGCGGCAATTGGTAGATTGTTTTCGAATCCTATGGAGCAAAAGGTAGAAATGGGTGATCCAAGCCTTGGCAATTTTGAGGTTTTTAATATTGGTACAGGAAAGGGATATTCTGTGTTGGAAGTGATTTCGGCATTTGAGGCGGTAACGGAACAGAGCGTTCCCCATGTATTTGGACCTCGCAGAAACGGCGATGTGGTAGCAGTTTGGGCAGAAACAACCAAAGTAAATGAGGTGTTGGGATGGAAGGCGAGGCGCAACCTTGAAACAATGATGCGCGATGCTTGGAATTGGGAACAAGCCACAAGTAAGGGGTAATTACCGATTCATTGCGTAAGTAACACCTGAATTTTCAATCGCTCACTAAGTTACTATAACCCGTAAAATTTGCGGCCACAATCATTGAGATCTGTATTGTTTCCGCCAACAAACTATTCTACTATTACGCCAATATCGCCGAGTGTTTTGGCTCTTACCCAGATGGCGTCTTTCTGTAAACTCCAGTCAACCAACTCCAAAGATTTTAACTTTCCTTGAGTTTTGATACCATTCCCCATGGTTTGATTGAGTGATTCATTGATCGACTTTTTGGTGAGCGTAACGAGGTCACTCATATCAAAAACCATCTGTGATTCCAGTTTTTTTCTGATGGTTTCGTCGAGGAGCCATTTGGCGGTTTTTATCAAAACGTTTTTGGTGGAAAGGTCGTACGCTACGTTTTTGAGGGCGAGGATATTCTTGGCATTGTCAAACTGTGGCGATCCTAATAAATAGAACACACCTTTTTTAGTTCCTGCAAATCCCATTTCTATACCGAGTTTTTCACCAGCGGGAAACAAGCGCAAAGCAGTAATGTTGATTTTGTCTTTCCCCATAGCAAAACTCTCTATTTTCATCATATCAAAGAGTTGCTTGGAAAGACTGTCATAGTCTAAACGAAGGTCAGTATACACCTCAAAACCACTTCCTTTTTTATAAGGACTCAAATTGGGCAGAGGCGTGTTGAGTTTGTTCCAAGGGCTACTTTGAATGGAAGGTGTGGCGGTAATACCTATGTTGAAGTTAAGAACAGAGCCTGTCATGTTGATTTCACTCACACTTAAACTCTGCGGTTGAAATCTAAGGTAACCGGTATAGGGAATTTGAATGTCGTCTTGAAACGCTTTCCAAATCGGTAAAATATAGGGTTTCAGGTCTTGTTTGGCGATTTCAGCATCAATCATTTTTGCAAATTTGCCCAATTCGGGTTTGAGTTGTTTAACCAAAACATCGTTGATGTTAATATTCGCGAAGGTGACT
>NSIM01000025.1 GCA_002737705.1 Flavobacteriales bacterium | reverse complement strand
GAGAGCTCAGGCTATCTGCAAATACCATTTCCCGTTTATCCAATGTTTGGTAAGGATTTCCATGTGCATTCAGGTGGTCAAAGGTTGCTACTCCAAAGTTTGGGGCTTTTTTGGGAAAAGTGTTGTTTACCCAAACAAGATTGTCCAGCCACCTTTTGGCATCAGGGTATCCAGAAGTATTGGAGAAATCTTCAAAAAATGGAAGATTTAGGGTGTCTGTTATTTTAAATGAAATCTCATTTTCTGTATTTTTCTCAAGGGTTTTGATTTGCCTTTTCGCAAAAGGCTGAAGCCGAATGAATGGCTGAGCAAACATTGAGTAAGACATAGAGAATGCCAAAGTGATAACAATGGATTTTAGCTGCATTCCTTTATTGCTGCTTATTTTAGACAAAGACGGGCTGTTAGTTGTTTTAAATTCGATGTAAATTATAGTAAGGTGATTTCAAGTAACGAAAAGCACAAGATTTTATTTTGCAATACAGAGATTTTACGCCCATAATTTCATTGTTTATGGCTCAAGAAAATGCTTTACATTAAAATTAACGATAACAATTGAGAGTGTATGGGCATTATTCTGGATTTTCGTTGTTGTCAATTTCTTCGGGTACAAATTCTTCGGTGTCGGTATCATCGCGCAGTTCTTTTTTTGTGGTAACGACAGTTAGGTCAATTGAACTGCCTTTTGAAATTTTTTGTCCTGGTTCAATAATTTGCCCGTGTATTCGTTGCGCAACGACCAAGTTGTTCTCTTCTTCTGAGAATTGGTAAACCACTTCACCCAATACCAAACCGGCATTTTTAATAAGGGCTTTGGCTAAATTAACACTGCAATCCGTAAGTTTAGGCATCGCAACTCGGGGACTCGAGAGGGCATTTACGGTTAGGTAAATCGTTCGGTTTGTTTTAACGAATTCAAAGGCTTCGGGAACTTGTCTAACAATGCTACCGGGTTTGGTATTGGGAAGGTAAACTGTATCAATGATTTTCATTCGAATAGTAAGTTCGGCCAATTTGGCCTCGGCTTCAAAAGGTTTCAGTGAGATGAGGTTTGGAACCTGAATGGTCTCGCCATGATGTGTATAGGAATTAAGCCCATAATAAATTAAAACAGTTAAGAGTGCAATAAGCAATCCCCCCAAGCCAATATTGTAAAGCCAATTTCTCACATTTTCCTAGTTTCTCCAAATTTCAGTATTTCGCGGATAAATTCAAAGGGCTTATATCCATTTATTGCCGCTTGGTGGTATATACAGGTGGCTGGAGTCATTCCAGGCAATGAATTGACTTCAATGATGACAGTTTCGACTTTTCCATCTTCGAATATTCGAACAAAGGCATCAATTCTGCAATACCCTGTTACGTCCAATGCTTTGGCGACCGATTCCAGGGTTTTTCTAACTTCTCCGCTGATGCGCACTTGTTCTTTGGGATTTCGGGAAAACCGAGAAGGGGTGAGATTCTGGCCTTGTCCTGCCAAGAACTTCTCTTCCAATGACAAGATTGCGCTTTCTGCCAATGATTCTGAGGGTTCGAAAATTTCATAATAAATTTCGCCCTCGGGATTTGTATGGGTGAGCATTCCACAGGTTACTTCTAAAAAATGCGCGGCACCAGATTTCTGAATAAACTCTTCGATAAGCAAGTTTGATTTTCGGGGCAATTCGTCTTCGATGCGAATATCCAATGCTTCGCAGACCAATTTAGTGGGCTGTTCACTTTCTCTAAACAAGGCCATCATAAACCAGTTAAGTTCTGAAGCAGAGGAAATTTTCCTAACTGCCGCGCTGCATCCGTCATCTGCAGGTTTGGCAATCAAGGGAAGACCAAATTGTTGGCAAATAGATTCTGCAAGTAATTCACCTTCCTCAAGCCAGTCTGTTTTATTGACCATCGCATGTTTTGCCACCAGAAATCCCAGTTTGTGCAATGTCTTGTTGGTTTCAAATTTATTGATGGTAATCGCTGCTGAATGACTTAGGCTTCCATTGAAGTATAGGTTTAATCGTGCCAAATCTTTTTGAAGTGTTCCGTCTTCTCCGGGCCTTCCATGAAGTGCAATGAAAACACCCTCACAAAAATTGGGCAATGCTTCGATATTTATCTCTTCTGGATTGTAGTTAATTTCGCCATGCACATAAGAACAGGTCAAGGCTTCACTTTCTTTTCTAATGGTATCCAAACTGAGATTTTCTTGTGGGTGTAGTATTTTATCTCGGATGTCATCAGCATTGTCTTTGAGCATCATGTTGAGTGGGAGTCGAAACAAACGATACTGATGGCTATTCCCTGTCAAGAAAATGGGAATGGGCTCAAATTCAATACTACTGCTTAACTTTTCATAGATATTTCTGCCACTTTCCATCGAAATATGCCGTTCAAAACTGTAGCCACCCATCATTATGGCGATCTGTTTTTTAGCAGATGAATGGGTCGCAGCCATTTTTTGAATGGTTTCGCTGCGCTTGAGTAATTCAAGGTGGCGATTTCCTTTTGGATGATTCCGAATCCGCGCACGCAAAGAGTTGAAGTAAATCAATGCAAGAAAAGCGCTGGGATTTAGTCCTATTTCTGCTGCCTGGTGAAAAAAGAACGATGAGGGCATCATCCCGCTGGTTGTATTTGGGTCGTTCAAGAAAACGGTGCCCTCTTCGGTCACAAAGCCATCAATACGGGCGTATACTTCAAAGCCAAAATGGGTATATAGCGAGCAACATGCTTGGCGAATGGCAAACAATACTGCGGGCAATACATCGATGGGTGTTACTTTTTTGCTTAAGCCCGGGAGGTATTTGCTTCGGTAGTCAAAGAGGTCTCCATTTTTTAGAATTTCTGTCGGAGGCAATGCAAAGGGATGGCCTTGTTCATCATCAACAACAATGCAACTAAACTCTTTTCCATGGATCATGGATTCAATCAAAACCATCGATTCGCTGTCTGGTGATTCAAGATTAATATATGAATGATCAATCAGATAGGCATCGATCAATGATAGGAGTGCCTCGGGAAGATATAGGATACTTTCATTGACAATGACGGGCAAGCCCAACCCGCTTCGCAAATCACACAGTTGTTTGATAAACCGAATTTTTTCTTCGATGCCTAGCGATAACCAATCTTTTGCATTGATGCGCAAGCGAAAGAATGCCAAGTCTACTGCCTCACAAAAGGATTTAAAATCGGGATTCTTTAATATGCTTACGCCCAAAGACGACCCTTGATGAGCAGGTTTTATAACAAATTGATTTTTAAATTCAGCAGCGTAAAAAAGAAACCATGCTTTTTTTTGTAATTCATCGGCTTGGAACCAAGCGTTTTTAGTGAGTGATTGGTATGCATTTACATACAATCCCGCGATGGTTTGAAAATCTTTTTGAATGGCTTTGTTAACACCCATGGCCGATGCCATGATTCCAGAGCCAGAATAGGGTATGCCATACCATTCCAAAAGTCCTTGAATACTGCCGTCTTCTCCATGGGTTCCATGGAGGGCTAAAAACGCAAAGTCTATTCGGTCTCTGAGCATTTCAATGCTCAGAGGAACTCCAATTTCTTGCAATAAAGCATGTTGTGCGATGGGGTCATTGGTGAGAGACTCCACACTTTCTGCATATACTTGAAATCCGTATTGTAACATTGGCAATTCAGGTAAATGAGCGAAATCTCTAGCACGCTGATGGCTTGGTTCTGGATGGGATTTGATCTGGGCGGGCGGATAAAAATCACGAATACTGCCTTTGTACACACACTCCCATTGCAATTCGCAGAAATTTCCGAAGGAATCAATAAAAATTGGAATGGCTTCAAACAGCCTTTTGTCTAGGTTGTCGTATACGGTTCTTCCCCCCGCGAAGGATACTTCGCGTTCCCTAGACTGCCCTCCGAATAAAATACCAATTCTAATTTTTTGCATCGTGCAAGTGATACAAATTTAATAGCAGTTGGTGACGCTTCGTATTGTTTTTCCCACAAAACACGACACTGTTTTTCTGTTTGGCCATAGATACAAAAAAAATACTGTTTCCCATTGTGATTGCGTTAATTTGCATCACCAATTTAGAAATACCATTGGTCCAGTATCATTGGCTTAACTTTGGGGTTTTTAAGATAGAAGTGCATGGATAGTCAGAAGATTGTTATAGGAATAACCCAAGGAGATCCATCGGGTGTTGGTATAGAGTTGTTGTTGCAAGTTTTTGCCGATACAAATATGTATAAATATTGTATTCCTGTGTTGTATGGCAATCCAAATTCATTGAATGCCTGGAAGAAACATCTGGACATGCAGACACCGTTGTTTCATTTGGTTGAATCTGCTGCCCAAGCCATTCAAGGGAAATTAAATCTTGTGGTTTCTAGTGAGGATGAAATTCACTGTGAAATTGGCAAAGCTTCTGCTGAAGCTGGATTGCAAGCCTTGAAAGCCATTGACAAAGCCCTTGCCGATATCGAACACCTTTCTGCCCTTGTTACAGCCCCCATCGACAAGTCTACTATTGCACCGCATACACCCAATTTTACAGGTCATACAAGTTATTTGGCCGATTTTTTGGGAGCCTCTTCGCATGCCATGATGCTCGTTTGTGAAAGTCTTCGTGTGGCATTGGTCACTGAACATGTCCCCATCACGCAGTTGGGGAAATTTTTAACCCAATCAAAAATTGAACAGAAAATTGATGTTGTATACAATGCGCTACGAACTGATTTTAATGTCATAAAACCACGGATCGCAGTATTGGGGTTAAATCCCCATGCTGGAGATCATGGATTATTGGGTCAAGAAGAGGAGACGATTATTAAACCGGCCATTGCAACCCATTTTAAAAAGGGTAGATTGGTTTATGGTCCGTATTCGGCAGATGGATTTTTTGGCAGTGGAAATTACAAACATTTTGATGCAGTGATCGCCATGTATCACGACCAAGGGCTTATCCCCTTCAAAACAATGTCTTTTATGGATGGGGTAAATGTTACCCTTGGATTGTCAATTGTTCGGAGCAGTCCAGATCACGGCACTGCATACGAAATTGCAGGTAAAGGAACCGCAGATGCAAGCAGCATGCGGGCAGCAGTATACGAAGCAATTCACCTGGTGAGGAATCGCAAACAGTTCTCTGAAGATTCTGCCAATCCACTGTCTTTTGCCGAGTTGCGCAGAGAAAGATTTCGAATCGATTTTTAACGCTTTTTTGCTTGTTGGTGTGATGGGCTGTGTTGCCAACACATGAAAGGTTTTGGAAGAAATAAAAAAGCCGGAATTTCTGGATTTATCAGAAAAGTCCGGCTTAGTAGCGAGGGGGAGACTCGAACTCCCGACCTCAGCATTATGAGTGCTGCGCTCTAACCGGCTGAGCTACCTCGCCATATGGGCTGCAAAAATAGCAACTTACTCTCAATTTTCAATGAAGCCCTTAATCGGTGGCTAAAACCCTTACTACTTCTTCAAAAACCGCTTCTGGAGACAGGGTTTCCATACAGCCAATTCCATCAATACAAGTGCCACTATAGAAGCATTTGCAGGGTTTTGGGGGTTGAATTATGGCCCCTTTTCCGAATAAATCAAATTCGTTGGGGTTAAAGATATTATTCATTAAAACAATTTTTTTACCCAATCCTAGGGTGAGGTGCATGCCCATGGTAACTTGTGTGACGACCAAATCGCATTGGTCGATAAGATTGATGAATGTTTTCAATGGAAAATGTCCCAAATACAGAGCGCCACTTTCCTTTTGAATAGCAAGGTTTCTGTCGTGCTCTTGCGATCCTCCCAACAACAAAGGGGTATATCCTGCGCTTGCGATTTTTTTGGCCAAACCAATCCAGTGTTCAATACTCCACAATCGGGTAGTCCATCTATCGCCACAACCAGTATTTAAACCTATAATTGGTTTGCGGTGGTCTAGATTCCAAAGGATATTTTTATCTGAATGATTGTCTAGTAAGTAGGGTTCTCCTGCATACGATAGTCCGCACAGTTCAAATATTTCAGTGCAATAATTTTTTGTATTGGCCTTGCTTATATCGTCAAATAGTCCTGTTTCAAATTTGTGTTGCGCCAGATCATTGACGGGTTGTGTTGCGCCATCTTTTAAAATGAAGCCAAATTTTTCTTTGGCTGTAACCATTTTCAATAAAGCAGCGGCCTCCTTCTCCTTGTCGAGATTGATGGCAATATCCCATTCTACTTGCGTGACATACAAGGTTGCTTCAATGCCCAAATTGTAAATTTCATGAATTTCATTTTTGGGTAGAATATCAGGAAAAAGTGTAATCCAAGTAAATTTCGCCTTTGGAAACAATTTTTTATACCGGGTAATTAAGGGGGTTGTACGAATAACATCTCCCATAGCACCCAGCTTGATGATGAGAATTCGCTTTTCAATAGGGGTATATGCAAGACAATCCTCACAGTGGTATCCCTTCTCTTTGTGGGGTTTACAAGGAATATTCCCCAAGAAGTGCAGGCAGTCTGGATTGAATTTCATACTGCGAAAATAGTTTTTTCATTTCAAACCCTACTACCTGCAACTTTTTAGACCTAAAAGTTGTCTAAATTTGTAGGAGATTCTTTTTTGTGCAGCAAATGAGAAAATGGCTTGTTTTTATTTTGTTTGCGTTTGTTTTTATAACAGCACAAGCAACCCACCTTGTAGGAGGATATCTCAGTTACCGTTTTTTGGGAACCAGTGGGAGCAATAGTCAGTTTCGGGTCACCATTTATGCATACCGCGATTGTAGTCCCTCCGATGGAGGTGTTCCATTTGATGCAGAGGTAGGATTGTGTATTTACAATGATAACCGTTCTTTTTACAATTCATATAAAGTCAAAAAAGTGAGTGAAAAATCTGTCAATCCAGTCGGCAATACTGCCTGTCCGGAAGTGGCAAAAGCGTGTCTAAAACAGGGGATTTATGAAGTAAACATTACATTGCCGAGCAGTTTGTCTGGGTACCATTTAAAATGGGAGCGCTGTTGTCGAAATACACAAAACAACTTAATAGACAATAGTGGTCTTCCCTATCAAGGCCAAACCTATTATGGATATATTCCTCCCACTGCGATTCAAAACAGTTCGCCCTACTTTTTAGATTTACCTGTTCCATTTATTTGTGCAGGGGATACAACCACAATTCGCAACCGGGTGCTAGACCCCGATGGCGATTCGCTTTCCTATCGATTGGTAACTCCTTGGCAGGGAGGTCAGGCCAATTGGGTAGATGTATTGAATTGCCCCGATCCCATGTCTAAATTCGATACTGTAGAATATGTTAAAGGATTTGGACCCACAATTCCTTTTGGGAAAAGTGGATATGCCTTTGTCGATGCTTTTAATGGACTTACAACCTATATGGCTCCCAGCGCGGGCAGATATGCTGTGGCGATCGAAGTAACAGAGTGGCGCAACGGCATTGCTATCTCTTTTGTGAGATTGGATTTGCAAATTATGGCAATCAATTGTAGTATTAACAATAAACCAAAAATTGGATATGAAGGTGGATCCTCTAGCTGGTATGTCGAAGCAGGAGAAAAAATTTGTAGAAAAGTAAATGCGAGTGATACCAAGGATACCAACGACGTAATAACATTAAAGGCGTATGCAGATATACTCAGTGGCACAAATGGATACAAAGGCAGCAAGGCAACCATGACACCTGCAACTCATAGCGCCAGAAAGAAAGTGGAAAGTGAGTTTTGTTGGACGCCAGATTGTAATATCAATACCCTTACGCCATTTAGGGTTACGTTTGAAGCATACGACAATGGCTGTCCTTCAAAATTTGTGAATGTAAATGTGTTTATATACGTGAAGCCTTTTTTGCCCGTTGAAACCATCAAAGGCAAAGTGAATCTTTGTCAGAATTCGCAGTCTGAGCAATATGAAATCATAAAGTACAATGCCAATCGAAAATACAAATGGTCTGCTGCGGGTGGAACAATTGACGGGGTAGATACGGGCAAATACGTAAAAGTGAACTGGGGAAATCTCAACAAAGGGAAAATTATTGTAACCGTAACAAGTTTGTTTGGATGTTCTAAAGAAATTACTTTGCAAGTAGATTTAATTCAGGCTCCTGCGAAGCCTAATCTTAATGGTCAAGACACAGTATGTTTAAACCAGCAATCGCAATTTTCAACCGACAAAATAGAGACGACCTACAAATGGAAGGTATCGGGGGGCAGTATAATTTCTTCTGGTATTTCTGGGACCAAAGCTGTGGCTACAGTACTTTGGAACAAGTCTGGTTCGGGCTGGGTCTGTGTTTTTGCAACAAATTCAATCGGTTGTATTGGTCTTGCCGACACCCAAATGGTCTTCGTTAGTTCTCCTGCTGGCAGTGGAATTATTGGCCCGATTTCGGTTTGTCCCAACAACCGGGGAATTTTATATTCATTGGATAAAAAATATTGGAAGGCGCAATACTCTTGGTCGGTCATTGGGGCAAACAATGCACGAAATATAAACGATACATTGTATTCTGTAGACTGGGGTTTTACGGGTGTCGGAATTATTCAAGTGATTGTTAAAGATCGTTTTGGATGCACAGATACTGCAAAGCTTACAGTCAAAAAAAATCATGCCTTGGCAGGTCAATTGCCAAAAGGGCCCAATAATTTGTGCGAGTTAAGCAAGGGTATACTCTATAAAGTAGACCCCGTAAAAGGGGAGGCCTATGCTTGGATTGTTCTGGGAGGTGTTTTTGATGGATCGTTTATCCAAGAAAAGGCCAAGGTCGATTGGGGAATTGTTGGAGTTGCCTTTGTGTCGGTCATTTCCAGCGCCTATGATTCCATATCAAAATTGCCTTGCCTATCTGCACCTGCAAAATTAACAGTAAAACTCAATAGGGCTCCAGTGATACCGGCCCTCAACAATTTGATTGTTTGCCAAACATCCCAACCTTTGGCGTATTTGACACTCACCGACAAGTCTTCACCCAAAACCCGATATGAATCAAATTTTGGTGGTTTGGCCATCAATACCACAATTAGTAGCGATTCCTTTACATGGAAATTTAGCCTCAATATTGATACATTCGGGAGTTTTCCTGTTAAGATTCGTGCAATTTCGGGTAATGGCTGTATTGGCCCGTGGGTAAATGCGCTCATTACGGTAAATCAAAAACCCAGAAAACAATCTATTTTAGGCGCAAATGCGGTGTGTTTTCCCAATATTACGGGGTTGGAATATTCAATTTCTGGATTTTCGGGCAGTACTTTTAGTTGGTCAATTGGGGGAGGATCTTTTGCAAAAATCCCGTCTGCAACCGATACAAAAATAATTGCAGATTGGACACTGGCAGCTGCCCCTGGTTTTGTTCAAGTGATAGAAAAAAGCGAAAAAGGCTGTGTCGGTGATACGCTTAGGGCAGAAGTATTTGTAGACAATTCAACCATTGATTTAGAATGGTTGGGTATTGCTCCACCCCCCAATCCTGATGGCAGTATGTGGTTGCGCTTTCAATTGCAAAATGCTCCGCGCAATATAGGATCAATTGATATAGAACGCCGCCCTGCGGGCGGCTCAAGTTTTGGCAAAGTGGGTACGGCTCAAGTGCGGGATACGTTGTATGTCGATTACACCATTAGCCCAGATGTTACCGCCTACGAATACCGGGTGAGTACCAAAAATCTCTGTGGTGAATCATTGTTTAGTAGCGCCCACACTTCGATCTTGTTGAATGGTTTAAAAACAGGTTCGTTCTCTATGAATATATCTTTTTCAAACTATCTTGGATTTAAGGGAGGAATCGCCAGATACGATTTGTACCGTTCATTACCAGGAACTTCTGACTTTGCATTATACAAATCCTATCCATCACCCCAAGGAGATGATTTCACGAATGGGAAAGACAATTATCAACAAATTTTTCGTATTAAGGCTTATGAATTAAATGGAAGCAGGGTGAGTTGGAGCAACGACATTGTGATTAATTATGAACCCGTTGTTTTTATTCCCAATGCGTTTTCTCCAAACCGAAACGGTATGAACGAAGTCTTTTTACCCTTTACCGGCGGAATCAAGTTGTTTCACATGGATATTTTTAACCGTTGGGGTGAAAAAGTATTTGAATCAAATTCGTCATCAGAAGGATGGAATGGTGAAATGATGGGAAAGCCGGCCATGGAGGGAATCTATGTATACCAATTACAATACACCGATTTCAGGGGGAAACAGTATCAAACTGGAGGTACATTGCATTTGATTCGATAAAGCAGTAGATTTGAATACCAAAACCATAAAAAACCATGAGCAGTCCATTTTTATCCGAAAAAACCTTCGACATTTCCCGCACAGAGTCTTACGAAGGAGAAATGACAGTTGGCGGCACCATCAATAAAACCCTCGTATTATTCTTGATGATGCTAATTCCTGCAGCCTTGTTGTGGAATCGGTTTGAAGCACCGAGTTCTGAGAATGCAATCGGTGAAATGACCAATAATGGCATTGGAAGTTTTTTATGGGGAGGAATGATCATCGGCTTTATTGTGAGTCTGGTGATGATGTTTAAAAAGTCTTGGGCTCCGTATTTGGCTCCCGTATATGCCATTGCAGAAGGCGTTTTTTTGGGTGCTATATCACTTATTTTTAATTCTTTATATGATGGAATTGTATTGAACGCAGTGGGTATCACCTTGTTAATTTTTGCTGTAATGTTGTTGGCGTACCGCTCAGGTTTATTGCGTGCAACCCCGATGTTTACGAAAGTAATCGTTTTTGCCACGATGGGGGTTGGCATATTTTACCTGTTGACAATCGTTTTAGGGATGTTTAATGTAGAAAGTTTTTACCATGGGTCGAGCCCATTGTCAATTGGTATTTCTGCCCTTATTGCCGGGATTGCTGCCTTTAATTTGATTTTAGATTTCGATTTTATTGAAAAACAATCTGCGCAAGGTGCTCCAAAATACATGGAGTGGTTTGCGGGTGTTGCTTTGTTGATTACCTTGGTTTGGCTGTATTTAGAAGTACTTCGCTTGCTTTCGAAATTACAAAGCCGAAACTCATAAACAATCATACCCAGTTTTCGATTTTGCACCTTTTTTGTTGGTTTGCCATACTTACCGGGGGTACTTTGTAGATGGCCAGCAACACTTCGAGTATTTCAATTGCCAAAATTGGCAGATTACATTGCTGTATTCTGCAATGAGGTTCACTGCAATGAGGTTCACTGGGATGCGGTATCGGCAAACTTTAAAGCCGTAAGGCACTAAATTTCTCGCCACCGGTTTCGTGGCCATACTTGTATTGTATTCTTCCTTGGACAGTCTTGCTGCATGTCTGATACTGCATATCGTTTAGTCATCCCCGTATTCGAGGTCCATTTTTGCACTTTGTAATTCGCTCAGTGAGTGTTGTTCTTTCAATTGCTTGGCAATAGAAATTCCTGCATCATAGCATTGCATGGCTTCTTTTTTTTTGCCTTCTTCGCTCAGGAGTTTCCCCAAATGGTAATAGGTTGCTACATACAGCGGATGATTTTTTGTAAGCCAAAGGTATTCAACAAGTGCTTTGTTTACGTCACCCATTTTCTTGCATTCCTGAGCCAAAGCATAATGCAAAAAAGCGTCGTTTGGGTTGTCTAGTAAGAATTCTTGAATTTGCGCCAATCGATCCATTTCATTTAAATCAAAAACGACAATCAAAAACCAATGCGTGGCTTGGATTTGCCTTGATTGCGAATCCAATGTTTTGGTTTATATTAAATTTGTAAAAATTGGCATCAACGCTAGCGTCTAAAATTTGTAGAACATATACACCCGCTAAAAACAAAATGGCTACATCGCGGTTGTTTCGTTTGTTATCACGATTGGCGGTGAGTTGTGCAGAAGGGGTTTTGTTGTTTTTAAAAATACTTGCGATGCTATCGTTCAATATATGCATCTGTTTTCTATAATAGCCAATGGCATAAATACTCCCCCCCAATCCCGCATATACGATAGGTGCTTTCCAATATTTGTGGTTGTAAATTTGTCCGGAACCCGGCAAAAAAATGGCCAAAAGGCTTGCTTTTTTTGGAGAATGAATGGGTGTAAATCCCGGAATAGTATCTTGGATATATTTTTGATTCAACCCATATGTGTATGGTTGAAGAAGTTGAAGGTCCTTTGATGAATAAAATCCCATTTGCATTGAGGGCCATATCGATGGATCGATATTTCGAACCATTGATGATTCAGGTCTTGAACGTGAAGGCCATGCCTCCAAACTATCGAATACCCTGTCTAATCCAAACGAAACCCCCACACCAGAAACATCCCCCCAATTTATTCCTTGAATTGTCGAATGCGAAAGAGACTGGGCTTTACTTTCTATAAATATAATACCAGAAAAGACAGCAATTACGATGGCATATAAAATCCTCATGTTATTTCAACAATCCCAAAATCCGTTCCAAATCTTCTTGGTTTTTATAGGAGATGATAATTTTACCCTTATTACGACCACTGGTTTTAAGATGAACTGGGGTCCGTAATTTTTCATAAAAAAGCAGGGTGATACGGTCAATCTCGGGATCCCAGTCTGTTCCATGTAAGCCAAGAGAAATTTCCCTGCCATTCCGATTCGATTTAATCAATGTTTCTACATCTCTAACACTGAGATTATTGGCAATGATTTGATTGTACAAATCGGTTTGAGCGCTTGCATCTTCCATATTAATCATGGCGCGGGCATGTCCCATCGATACTTTCCCCTGTCTAATTCCCTGTTGAATATGATTGGGTAGTTTTAGCAATCGCAAATAATTATTAACCGTACTTCGGTCTTTTCCGATTCTTCCACCCAATTCTTCTTGTTTGATATGGCATTCTTCTAACAAGCGCTTATAACTGATAGCCACCTCAATTGCATTTAAATCACTGCGTTGGATATTTTCAATCAACGCCATTTCGAGCATGTCTTGGTCGTTTGCAACCCGAATATATGCTGGTATTTGAGACAACCCACTGTTGAGTGCTGCGCGGGTTCGTCTTTCTCCAGAAATTAATTGGTAACGGTCAAATCCCATTTTTCGAACGGTAATGGGCTGAATAACGCCGTGAATTTGAATAGATTCAGACAATTCCTTGAGTTCATCCTCATCAAATTCGGTTCTTGGCTGAAAGGGATTTGCTTCAATACTCGAAATGGGAATAAAGGAAACACTTCCAGCAACCGGACTTCCATTGACGCCGGTTATGTCGGTTCCATGATTCTCTAGAAGGGCACTCAATCCACGACCCAGGCTTGGCGTTTTTTTCTTGATAGTGCTCATGCCAATTCGGGATTTGCTTTAATATGTCCATTTTTAACCAATACTTCTTTGGCTAAATTGAGATAGTTGATAGAGCCCCTACTTTCGGCATCGTGGTGAATTACGGGCACTCCAAAACTGGGGGCTTCGCCCAATTTTGTCGTTCGTTGAATAATACAATCAAATACAATGTTTTGGAAATGGGTTTTCACATCCTCAACAACTTGGTTGCACAGACGCAATCTCCCGTCGTACATTGTGAGCAAGATGCCCTCAATCTCTAGGTATCTGTTGAGGTGATTTTGTATTATTTTTATGGTATTTAACAATTTCCCCAATCCTTCTAAGGCAAAATATTCGCATTGAACAGGTATAATTACGCTGTTCGCTGCCACCAAGGCATTGGTGGTTATTAATCCCAAGGAAGGAGAGCAATCAACGATGATAAAATCGTAGTTGGCTTGTATAGATTTCAAAACACCCTGCATCATTTTTTCTCGGTTTGGCATTTCGAGTAATTCGATTTCTGCACCCACCAAATCAATGTTTGAAGGAAGAAGGTCTAAAAATGGGGTAGCGGTGGCAAGAATCACATCCAGGGGGTTTATTTCTTGAACCAAACATTCGTATAATCCCAAACGGATATTTTTTGGATCAAAACCTACACCCGAAGATGCATTGGCTTGAGGATCTGCATCAACCAATAAGGTTTTGTATTCCAATACGGCCAAACTTGCGGCTAAATTGATGGCGGTGGTGGTTTTTCCAACCCCTCCTTTTTGATTTGCGACGGCAATGATTTTTCCCATGCGGCTATTTTTCAGTTTTTTGTGAAGTATTTGTTTAAAGGGTTTGGATACGGGTTGGTTTCCAAGTGTTTGAAATCTTAATTTTTATGCTTTCTTCCATACATTTGTTGAACGAAAATTCAATTTGGTGCGCCGGAGAATAAACAATTGGTATTATAAGAAGACAGGCAACAAATCTATTTCCTTCGGGTTAGATTTAGTGCGGGTATATGGCTGTCTTTTATTCACAGTTCTCGGAATCGATGCGTGTAAAGATGTTGATAAAAAATCTCATTTACAGGTTTTTCATTACAACGAAGATGTTTCGGTAACAACTCTCGATCCGGCTTTTGTGAAATCGCAGTCAGAAATTTGGATTGTATCGCAAATTTTTAATGGATTGGTCGATTTAAATGAGCAACTTCAGCCCATTCCTGCGCTCGCAAAATCTTGGGAATTTTCGAATCAAAACAAAACCATTACCTTTCATTTGCGTCGCGATGCCTTTTTTTGTTTTCCGGGAAAAGAGGGTAAACCAGCCTTTAAGCCACTCAAATCAGTGGATGTTGTCTACAGTCTATCACGCATTGCAGACCCATTATTGGCTTCCCCCGGAGCCTGGATTTTTGCAGAAAAACTCGATCAGGACCTAACAAAAGCGTTTGTAGCCATCGATGATTCTACATTTCAATTGAATCTATTAAAACCCGAAGCGTCAATGCTAAATCTGTTGGCAACGAATTACGGATTTGTCCTTTCTAACGCACAAATGAATGTGGATAATTCAATTATTGGTCGACATCCAATCGGAACAGGACCATTTTTTTTGCGTAGGTGGGAAGAGGATATTAAACTGGTGTTGAGAAAACATCCGAACTACCATGAGTTTGATGACAAAAAAATACGTTTGCCCTATTTAGATGCAGTCAATGTCTCGTTTGTCAAAAACAAACAAACAGCGTTTATGCAATTTATTGCAGGATCCTATGATTTTTTCAATGGGCTAGAGGGGTCATTTAAAGATGAACTTTTAACAGATAGTGCTACCTTAAAACCCAAATATTCCCAAAAACTCAAAGCCATCATAGTTCCTTTTTTGAATACTGAATACATCGGTTGTTATATGGGAGATTTTCCGAATAAAACCAATTGGTTGAAAGATAAAAATTTGCGAAAAGCATTGGAATTCGCGATTGACAAACCCAGGTTGGTGCGGTTTTTTAGAAATGGTTTGGGGGATGCCGGAACTCAGGGATTTACTCCGCCAATATTGTTACAGAATACGCAGTACAACCGCATGGATACAGCCGCCAAAAGCACGGATAAAACCCTGACTCTAAAAACAACCCCTTCGCAAAAAGCCGAATTGTTTTCGGAACAAGAAGCGTCCTTTCAAAGAATCAAAAGCGCAAAGGCGTATTTTAAACAATCTGGGTATGCCCGTCAACCCCAAAAGCCCATACTTACCATTAGCACCACCCCAGATTATCTCGACATGGTGGTTTTTCTGCAAGAAGCTTGGGGAAGAATTGGGATTAAGGTTGCCATTGACATTCAAACTGGTGGAATGTTACGTCAATTGCGCAATGAGGGTAAAATCGAATTGTTTCGTGGATCTTGGATTGCAGACTACCCAGATGCAGAAAATTATTTGGCCTGTTTTTATTCTCCCTACCATTCCCCCAATGGCCCCAATTATACCCGTTATTCCAATACAGATTTTGATGGATTATACCGAAATATTGTATCAGAATTGGGAGACAATCGCGCAGATGATATTGCAAAAGCCAACGATATACTCCTGGCCGATGCGCCCGTAATCCCCCTATATTACGACAAAAGTATTCGACTTTTTCATCCTTGGGTATTGGGTCTTTCTAATGATGCTTCAAACCGTTTGATTCTCAAACAGGTAAGAATCAAAAACTCGCTTTCACAAACGCGTTGAGTTCGGGATTTGATTCCTGGCCCATTGGCAAATTCTCCCTGCTGCCTTCCCACCATTTTTGTCCTTGGTACATAAAGAATATATGCTCACCTATGTCTTTGACGGTTTTCATGTCATGGCTATTGATGATGGTGGTAATGTGGGATTCTTGTGTAATTTCTTTAAGCAATTCATCGATAATCCTTGCCGTGAGCGGGTCTAGTCCAGAATTAGGCTCATCGCAAAACAAATAATTAATATCCATGACAATGGCGCGTGCAATACCCACACGTTTTTTCATTCCACCCGAAATTTCGGAGTGAAATTTTTTGTTCACATTGACCAAATTTACTTTTGCCAAGCAACTGTTGACTTTATCCAATCGTTCTTCTTTGGTGTAATTGCTGAACATCAACAATGGGAATTCAACATTTTCTTCGACAGTCAATGAGTCAAATAGCGCTGTTCCTTGAAACAGCATACCAATTTCTTTGCGAAGGCTTTGTTTTTTGGAATAGTCTAAATTATGGAAGTCGAGATCATTAAAAAATACCTTTCCACTATCGGGTACTTCCAGTCCCACCATGCTTTTAACCAAAACACTTTTTCCTCCTCCGCTGGCACCAATAATTAAATTGATAACACCAGGCAAAAATTCCGCTGAAATTCCTTTCAAAACAGACTTTTCGTTAAAATTTTTATTAATGTCTTCTAGTCGAATCATTTTTAGAGGAATAATTTTGCTATAATCAAATCGAATGCCAGGATGGTGACACAAATTCTAGTCACCGCCTTGGTCCCCGCTTCACCTACTTCTAATGCGCCACCCTTTGTGTAATATCCTTGGAATGCACTGAGACTGGTGATGATAAACGCAAAAACAAACGCTTTGATGAGCATTACTTCGACATAGTGAGAAACAAATGAACTGCGCAGCCCATTTATATATTGCTCTAAGGTCATTACCCCGGTCAATTTTGCTGCCAATAGACCACCAAATATTAAAAGAAAATTAGAAATGATAATTAAACATGGAATTACGATGATACCAGCAAGTATTTTAGGCAATGTAATAAATCCTACGGAGTTGATTCCCAATACTTCATACGCATCAATTTGTTCGGTAATGCGCATATTACCGACTTCTGAGGCAATGCTTGCACCCACTTTTCCTGCAAGAATTAAACACGTAATGGTGGGAGCCAATTCCAAAATAGAACTACTTCCTACTACCGAGCCAACCAATTCTAAGGGAAATAAGTTGGGGGGTAAAAATCCTGTATCTGCTGTAAGTTGGCTGGCTGTTTGTACGGTAGTGACAGCTCCGGTAATGATGGCAATTAGCACAACCACCAACAAAGAGTCTATGCCAATGAGATTCATTTCGCGCATCAACATTTTATAAAACACTTTTCTACGGTCTGGACGTTTGAAAACAAACGACATGAAAATTATATAGCGACCAATTTCTGTAAAAAAGCTCATAAAATATTTCGTGAAATTAAGGGATAGGGTTGATTGCTTAACTTCAATGTGCAAAAAATCATGAAATTTTACTCCAAACTGTTCGATTGGGGATTTTCTGCAGTTCTTGGTGAATGGGTTTGCTCTCGGGCTTAACGAGTAATTCATCTTCCAATAACCATTGCTGCGCTTCAACCCTACTGGCAATTAATATGGATTCATCAAATCGGATATCGGCCAATTTGAGTTCCAATAGGCCACTCTGTTTGGTACCATCAATCTCTCCTGGGCCACGCAATTCTAAATCGACCTTGGCAATTTCAAATCCATCATTTGTTCTCACCATTGTATTGATGCGCTTTCTTCCATTTTCTGACAATCCTGATTTTGTGATTAAAATACAATAACTCTGCTCATTTCCGCGGCCAACACGACCCCTCAGTTGGTGCAATTGGGCTAGACCAAAACGTTCCGCATTTTCAATCACGATTACTGAGGCATTGGGAACATCCACGCCAACTTCAATGACAGTTGTGGCAATCATAATATCGGTTTGGTGCAACTTAAATTTTTGCATTTCAGTTTCTTTTTCTGCAGGTTTTAATTTGCCATGAAGAATACTAAAGGTGAAATCGGGTGGGGGCAAATACCCGCTGACCATATCATATCCGCTCATCAAACTATTGAGGTCCAATTTTTCACTGTCTTCTATCAAAGGAAATACATAATATACCTGTCTTCCTTTGGCAATTTCCTTTCGCAGAAAATCCATAATGGCAGGTCGCATACTCTCTTGGCGGTTTACGGTAATGATGGGGATCCTCCCTGCCGGCATCTCGTCTATAACACATACATCCAAATCGCCGTAAACAGTCATCGCAAGGGTTCTTGGAATGGGGGTAGCTGTCATGACCAAAACATGGGGAATGGCATTGCCTTTTGTCCACAATTTTGCGCGTTGGGCAACACCAAATCGGTGTTGTTCATCGATAATTACCATCCCTAGTTTCTTAAAAACAACATCTTTTTCAATCAATGCGTGTGTGCCTACAAGAATATTGATCTCTCCGGAGGCCAAACTATCCAATAAAAGTATTCTTTTTTTCTTGGAGGTACTCCCAGTAAGTAGTTCTATGCGCAAGCCCAATTTATTAACCCAGGGCTGAAGACTATAATAATGTTGAAATGCAAGAATTTCTGTGGGTGCCATCATACTCGATTGGCACCCATTATCAATGGCCAAAAGCATGGTCAACATCGCTACAATTGTTTTTCCGCTACCCACATCTCCCTGGAGCAATCGATTGCTTTGTAACCCAGTTTTTAGGTCGTTGCGAATTTCTTTCAAAACCTTTTTTTGGGCTTGGGTCAATTCGAAAGGCAAGAAATTTGTATAAAAATTGTTAAAATGCACCCCGACTTTTTCAAAAACGATTCCCTTAAAAGATCGATTTCGGTTCCCTTTAAGTATCAAATGCCGCAATTGAAGATAAAACAATTCTTCAAATTTTAATCGACGTTTGGCTTCTTCGAGTCTTTGTAAAGTTTGAGGGAAGTGCAATTCTTTCACCGCGTCCTTGCGTGATGCGAATTTGAATTTAGAAAGGATGGCATCGGGCAAATTTTCTGGGATGTCAAACTGATTACTGGTAACAGCCGCATGTGCCATTTGAACCAAAAATCGATTCTCGATTTTTTTTCTTTTCAAGCCTTCGGTTAATGGGTAAACTGGACTGAGTGTTAATAGAGAGGATGAATTTTCTGCAGTAACAAGTTCAATTTCGGGGTGTGCGATATTTAATGCGCCATTAAAAAGATTAATTTTTCCAAAAATTCGATACGGTGTTTGGGTCTTTATAAATCGATCTAGATAGACAATTCCTTTAAACCAAACAAGCGTTATTTCGCCTGTTCCGTCGTTTAGTTGGGCAGTATATCGTCTTCCTTTTCCTGAACCAACAATACCTGTCGGACGAATAACCCCTTGTAATTGAAGCCAGATACCATCGCCTTGAATCGAAGAAATGGTGTAAATACGCGACCTGTCTTCATGGCGAAAGGGATAATGACTCAATAAATCGCCCAGTGTATGGATTCCCAATTCCTTTTTAATGGCCTCAGCACGCTGAGGCCCTACACCTTTTAAATATTCTATGCCAGTTTCTAGCCAATGGGGCATATTGCGAAGATAAGTTATCTTTGTGCCATGCTTCAAGGAAAAACAGCCTTAATTACTGGGGCCTCTCGGGGAATTGGAAAGGGAATTGCAGAAGTTTTTGCACAAAATGGCTGCAATATTGCTTTTACCTTTGCTACTTCGGTAGAAAAGGCCCGTGTAATTGAACAAGAATTGGCCAATAAATATGGTGTACAAGTGAAAGGTTATCAAAGTGATGCATCGAATCTTGAACAAAGCATGGTCTTGGCAGAAAAGGTTATCTCAGATTTTGGAAAAGTAGATTGTTTGATTAACAACGCCGGCATTACCCGTGATAATCTCATATTGCGTATGTCAGAAGAGCAATGGGATGAGGTGATCGATACCAATTTAAAAAGTGCTTTTAATCTTACCAAAGCCTTCTTAAAACATTTTTTGGGAAACAGGGCCGGCAGTATCATTAATATGACCAGTGTGGTTGGGTTAATGGGTGGGGCAGGGCAGTCTAATTATGCAGCATCTAAGGCGGGTTTGATAGGTTTTACCAAGAGTATTGCAAAAGAATTGGGTAGCCGAAATATACGTTGTAATGCAGTGGCTCCAGGTTATATAGAATCCGAAATGACAGCAATTCTTGATGAGAGTGTTCGCAAATCATGGGCAGATGCAATTCCCTTAAAGCGTCCTGGAAATAACAAGGATGTCGCCAACGTTTGCTTGTTTTTGGCTTCAGATATGGGTTCATATGTGACCGGACAAACGATTTCTGTTTGTGGTGGAATGGTGATGTAAGCGTTTTGGTTCATTTAATAGAAATATATGCCAGTTGATCAGCCCGAAAAAGTCTATCCGCATGAGAAAAACATGGGTTTCTTTGATCATATAGATGAACTTCGCAAGAGATTGATGCGGATTGCTATGGTGGTTCTTCTGTTTACAATTTTGGGATTTTGTTTTGTTGAGCCCTTGTTTGATTTAATCATTATGGCTCCTTTCAGATCAGATTTTTTTGGCTACCGTTTCTTCTGTAAAATGGGTCATCTTTTATCTAAAACAGATGCTTTGTGTTGGCAGCCTCCCGAATTGTTGATGCAAAGTCAGCAGATTCAGGGACAGTTTAGTGCGGCTTTTAAAATCGCAATGGTATCGGGATTTGTTGTGTCATTTCCATTTATTATTCAGCAATTATGGGGATTTGTTAAGCCTGCACTGAGTGAAAGAGAAATTAAACGCACCCGTCGCAGTTTGGGGATTGTTTCAATTTTATTCTTTATAGGCTTGTTTTTCGCGTATTTTTTCTTGGTTCCATTGGCTTCAAATTTTTTGTTGGCGTATACCCTAAATCCCCAAATAAAAAATATTATCACGATTTCTAGTGTAACGGGATTTGTTACTTTTATGAGCTTGGCCACTGGCTTGGTATTTGAGTTGCCGGTGTTAATTTATATTTTGGCACGGATTGGCATTGTAACGTCTACATTGTTAAAAAAACATTGGAGATATGCTGTTGTAGTTATATTTTTGATAGCAGGAATTGCAACACCTTCCCCAGATATATTTAGCCAATTGCTTTTGGGAACACCCTTGCTTTTTTTGTATTGGGTCGGTATTCGGGTGGCAAAACAGGTAGAAATAAATAAAGAAAATGAAAAATAAAACCATTGCTTTGGGATCTGATCATGCGGGGTTTGAGTTAAAAAATGACTTGATCGTTTATTTAATAGACAAAGGATACGGGTTAATTGACATGGGGCCCGATTCTTCCAGTAGTGTTGATTATCCTGATTTTGCCCATAAAGTGGCTGAGGCCGTGGGCAACAATTCTGTCGATTGTGGCATACTCATTTGTGGAAGTGGCAATGGGGTGTGTATTACAGCCAACAAACACAAGGGAGTAAGGGCAGCATTGTGCTGGGACGCTGAAATTAGTGCCCTGGCAAAACAACACAACGATGCCAATATTATATGTTTGCCAGCCCGTTTTATTGACCATGCAAAAGCAACAGAAATTGTGGATGCCTATTTGGGTATTGAGTTTGAGGGTGGAAGACACCAGAATCGGGTGGATAAAATAGAGGCGTGCTAAGATTGGTGTATGGGTTGTCAAAAACCTTGTTTTTGCATTTTCCAATTACAATACATTCATGTGCAATGGGTGTTTTCCTTCTAACAATATTTCCATATGCGCAGAGAAGAAAATATTGAAGCAGTTCGGATTTTGGGTTTGAAATTGCCAACGGATCCACGTTGGGTTAATATCGCAGAAAAATCTATAGAGGAGATTTTAACAGATCATGCATTCTGTGAACAGAAAGCGGCGACAATGGGCATTAGTCTAATTGTAAAATTTTCGGATAAATCTAAAATTGTAGAAGAACTTACACCCCTCGTGGCAGAAGAATGGGGACATTTTCGCAGGGTGCTGAAAGAATTGAAAAACCGAGGACTTGAATTGGGCAAACAGCGAAAAGATGAATATGTTGTTGCTTTGCACCAACAAATGCGCAAAGGAGGCTCTCGGGATCAAATGATGATGGAATATTTGTTGGTTTCGGCAATGATTGAAGCCAGATCATGTGAGCGTTTTAGGTTGCTAAGTTTGTATTGTAACAATTTGTATTTACGAAGTTTTTACCATGAATTTATGGTTTCAGAAGCAGGCCATTACCGTTTATTTCTCGACTTGGCAAAATTTTATTTGCCCCTAGATGCAGTAAAGAAAAGATGGGATGAAATGCGAATCGCGGAATCTGAAATTATGGCAAAAATGACCTTGCGTGGAGATAGAATCCATTGATTTGCTTCATCTCAAAGGATCTAGTTAGCACAGGGTTTAATCAAGGTATTCGCTCGATTTTTGCAAATTGCCTATATTGAAATAATAGGTCAAAGAGACTTGCACTGTTCCTCCGCGAAAGTTAAGGGGGAAACGGGTATTGAGAAATTCACCACTAGATACGTCTAATTTCATTTCTGTTTTAATGGGGCTTTGATAGCAAACCCCAATATTGTAGTTATTTCCATTCGAACTTCTACTGCCAGTAAAAATACCAAAATACAGTAAAGGATATAGTTTGTTGAGATTCCTTTCAATAATTCGAAACTCTTTTTTGGTACTATTGTAAAAGGTGTCAATATCATTGCGGAAGCTGTAGTTGGCAATAACTCCAATTTTTTCAACAAAAAATCTAGATTTACTTACCCTTTGTTTGAATGAGATACCCAAAGGTATATTCAATGCAAAAAAACCCCTAGATATATCTGTATTAAATTGTAATGTGTCATTGTTTATTCGGTAACCTTTTCGAATAATACCCAAACCACTGTTGATCGAAACATGGTCGCTTACTTCATAGGAAACAACGGGAGAAATTGAATAACCCCTTTTGTTTCTATTTGTAAAGTTTTGATTGAATGTATTGCCATTGTAGGTTTTTGAAAAATTGACGCCAATACTAGCCCCAATACTCCATTTGCTCAGTCTGAGATCCGAACTCTGTGCGAAGATAGTGCCGAAAACCATGCAAAAAGTAGCTGCAAAAAGTGTTTCTTTTTTCATCTGACACAACAAATATAATAGGCACAGTCGTATAACAGTCGTCCATCACAAATTGCATCGTAAATTTGTACAGAAATGGATTGGCAAAAAGAAGCGTTGGTGGCATTGAGGAATGCCATTGAAGAAATTGAAACAGATGGAGATTGGAAAGCGGTAATTTTAGATGCCTACCACAAGAATCGTTGGTTTGAAGAAGCACAAGTTCTTCAAAGTATTCATCAATGGAGAGTCAGTCTTTCCGACGAGAATATCAATAACTGGCTTTTACAATACGATCTTCCAATGAAACCCCACCTCAGGCATTTGGGCGTCATCATGGCTGGGAATATACCCTTGGTAGGCATGCATGATATTGTTGTGGGGGTTATTGCAGGATACCACGTTCTTGCCAAACCCTCTTCTGTCGATACTGTATTGCCTTGCTTTTGGATTCAAAAAGCTGCAAAATATTGTGATACATGGAAAAAACAGGTGTCGATTGTAGAGCAATTAAAGAATTTGGATGTGGCGATTGCAACAGGGAGTAATAATTCGGCCCGCTATTTTTCCCGCTATTTTCAACACATCCCCCATATAATCCGAAACAATCGAAACAGTGTAGCTGTGCTATCTGGGAAAGAG
>NSIM01000024.1 GCA_002737705.1 Flavobacteriales bacterium | reverse complement strand
TTTGATTTCAATACCTTCTGCTTCAAGTAGTTTTTGCATGGTGTTGCCATCTCCAAAATGCGCTTTTCCGCTCAGCATGCCATTGCGATTAACCACCCGGTGGGCAGCGATGGGAGGAGACAAAAAATGGCTATTGTTCATTGCCCAACCCACCAATCTAGCACTTTTCTTTGCACCCAAAAAGCTGGCAATGGCGCCATAACTTGTCGCACGTCCCTGGGGTATTAATTGAACCACAGCATATACCTTTTTATAAAAAGAAATTTCCAGCACGGTCAAAAAAGAATCATGGCATACAATTTGTCAAATTACAGCAAATTTATTCATGAATATCATACAAAAAATTCAAGGTGCATTTTGCTCAATGAGAACCCCCATACTTACAATCATTGTTTTGTGTAGTATCAATACTGGCATTGCTCAGTCTGGGATGTTAAAACGAGGCAAAGCTGCGAATACTAGGAAAAAAACGCCGAATATAGAATCGGCAAATACACTACTCCCGACCACAGACAAGGGTGAACCCAAATCGGATTTTCCCAGCCTAGGAGTCTCCAATAAAATTGAAGAAGAACTGCTCATCAAAGAATTGGACAAAGGCCTAAAATTTGTTCCTTATGTGCGCAGTGCACCGGTCAAGCCGAATCCTCTTGGGAATTATCCCAAACTCAAAAATGCCCCATCTTGGGATGGCCGCGAACCCGGAAACTATTCCATTCGGTTTAAAATAAAAACCCTAACCCCCCTAAAAGCCACTCCAAAAATTACCAATATATATGCAGGAGATACTGTTTTTTTGGCCGACCACAATATTGGTGGGAAATATCTTAGAGATACGGCTGTAATCGATAAATATGGCGTTGCAAATTTTGCAGGAACAAAAAAACTGCAGCGTGGCATGTACCTTTTTGTTTTCCCCCAACGGCGTGATTTTTTTGAATTTATCATTGACGATGACCAAGATTTTCAGATCGATTTCGATACAGCTTGGAGCACACGCGATTATTATGGAACCATGAATGTAATTGGATCTGTCGAGAACAGCGCGTTCCTTAAATACCAAATTGGGAAAATGACCGTAATCGAAAAGTTAATGGCTATAGACCAAGTGATAGAGAATGATTCCATGGCCGCAGAAAGCATCAAAGATTCCTGTGATTTGATTCGCGAAGGATTGTTGGCCGAAAAAGGAAACTTTGATTCGGCATTCATCCAAGCAAATCCTTCGCATGTGCTCGCAAAATTTTTGTTGGCAATGATCAATGTGCGCTTTCCCACTGAATTGCCTACGCTTTCCAATGGTCTCAAAGACAGCTCTTTTTCATTTCGATGGTACCGATCCCATTATTGGGACCACATTGATTTCGGAGATGATGGATTGTTGAGAATGCCTGTAAATATTGTTAAACAGAAATTAGACTTTTTCTTTGACAAAGTGATTGTACCTGATGCAGATACTTGCATCAACTTCTCACAGATATTGTTAAGCGCCTGTAAGAATACCATTGAAATGGAAAAATACCTTGTATGGTATTTGACAAACCGGTTTGAAAGTTCTAATGTTATGGGAATGGACAGGGCTTTTGTGAGCATGGCATTGAATACCTATTGCCAAGGTAAGTCTTGGTGGACAGACAGTGTAACGGTTTCAAAAATGTGTGAGAATGCATTTCGGCGTGCTCATACCCTTATCGGAGAAACCGCTCCCGATTTGGAATTGAAAGACACCAAAGACCAATGGATAAACACAAACAGTATTCAGGGTCCTTATGTTGTAATGGTTTTCTGGGATCCAACCTGCGGGCATTGTAAAGAAGTATTGCCCAAATTGGCAAAAATTTACAATGACAACAAAGACAAGGGATGGAAGGTTATCGCTTTGTCTTCAGGCGACAAACGCAAAGAATGGTTGGAATATTATAATACCCACCCAGAAACACAAACATTAACACATTTGATTCGCGGGGAAGTTCAAAGCCAGAAATACGCCGACAATCTGTATAGTTATTATGTGATTGCATCTCCAACCATTTATGTGTTGGATGGAAACAAAAAAATTGTGGCTAACCGCATTGATATCGATAAGATGGAAGAATTCCTTCAACATCTAGATGCTGAAAAGAAAGCGAAAAAATAATGTCAGTAAAAAAAACCTTTAAGGCAAAGCAATCACTGAGTGTATGGGACTTTATACAGGTTCAACAGTCGTTCATTGCCTCTTTGGAATGCGCCCGAAACCTTTTGGAAGTAAAAACAAGCCGTGCATAGCGCTACATCGGCTTATTCTACAAAGGTTTTCCTCTGTGTCCGGTGTCGCATTTGGTGAAATCGGCATTGGCCTATAGAAAGACGTTTATTTCTCAAATTGCCCCTTTACATCTTTATACAGTGTAGTGGTAAAGATTGTTAGACCAAATGTGTAAATAGGGCCTGAAAATTTTCTCCCCCCTTTAAACAATGCAATGCGTGTTCCCGTCCCTGCCCCAATTCCAAAATACCGAAGGAAACGCAAGTTTCCAGTTATGCCAAACTCTATGGGTGCGAAAAATTGCCATTGTTTTGTATTGTTCGTGTGCTGAATGGTATTAAATCCCATTCCACATTGGGCAAACCCGATTAGGTTGGTCCTGTAACTGCTATACAATTTATAGTCGACAGTGGCACTGACATAATTAAATCGATAGCTCTGAATGCCGTTATTTTTGTCTTCCTTAAACGGCTTTGACCTATAATATCCGATCAACAGGGCAATTTTTTTGTAGTCTAATCCGCCACGAATGCCAAATATCTGGATTGGTTCGGCTGAGATATAAGAGTTGCGCGAGTCGAATGAAAGCGCATAGCTGGGTTTATTTTGCAGCGCCATTCGAATGCTGTCTTTCGGATTCCAGTTTTGTTGTGCAAAAACAGGATTGGCAAATACCCCAAAAAAGATGCCTGCGATTGAGGCAATGCCAATACGCGTTGAAGAAGATCTAAGCGAACAAATGATTTTTTGGGAATTACACTTCCCCCGGGCGATGGCCACTTCATTGGGTATCGGCTGAATGTAGATAATAATAAAACCCCAGTATAGCATAATGCCCGGCAGACTATAAAACCCGCATTGCATCAATGAATGGATAAGCAACTCAAACACCCAACAAACTTCGGGAAATGATTCTGATTCTGTTGAAAGGTTTATTGAATATTTTACATGGGTGTAGATTAAAAGAAAGATATTCGAATCATGAAATCGATATTTTTTGGAATTGCGTTTGTGCTGTACAGTGTTTTAATGGCGCAAGAGAAAGGAGATATGGCACCTGTAACATTGCCATCTAAGCAGTACAAACCCATGTCCGGGATGGGAAGTTCCGAAGTAACCTTATTGGTTCAAACGGGATATGGGGCCTTGCGAATTGATATTCAAGAAATTAAAGGACGTTATTTTGCCAGAGACAATTTTGCGTATCGCACAAAAATTTTGGCAAATTACGAAAATGATAAAAGTACTATCGAAACAGGGCAAGGAGATATGATACGAAAAATCACACAGAGTTCTTTTCAAATTGCACCGGGTTTTGAGAAACATTCCAAGGGGACTGCCCGAATGTCTCCTTATTGGGGTATGGAACTCCCCGTGGGGATGTCTAAATACAACTATTCCCTTAGCAATTCTATCGATGGTCAATCCTATACCAAAGAGGGTCATTTTAATGCCCAAACCAAAGGGTCGTACATAATAGGGATTGGCTTATTGGGGGGCATTGACTATTATATTGCGAATAACATTTTTATTGGTGCAGAGGTTTCAGTTGGGTATTTATATTCAGAATATGGCGATAGAGAAGTCACATATTCAACTCCCAATACAGAAGGCGGAAAAACCACACCCATGGGACGCAATCGCAATTTAGATTTCATTTCTGGCAACGGTCTGCGATTGGGAATTGTTTTTTAATCAGGTTTAAATTCGTGATTATTGGGTTGGGCAATGCGATTGATGGCGATAAATTTTTGAATAAATGACACTATATTAACCCGTATACCCCTAATTTTGTGTAAAATTCATCATGGCATCAAAACCCATTAAATTCACAATCAAAGGAAACGATTTTTTCAATGAATTGCGCGTGCAAGTAGACGACTATTTTAGCAGTCGTAAACTTTCGAAAAATGGTGATATGCGTCTTTGGATTAAAACTGCGTTTGCACTCATTGCTACCCCGCTAATGGTATTGTTTGCCTTAAACATTCCTTATATCGGTGTGCCTATGCCCATTTGGGGGAGTGTTTTTTTATTTATTCTGGTTGGTCAAATGCATGCTTTTACTGGCTTTAATGTAATGCATGATGCTTGTCATGGCGCATTTTCTTCGAGAGGATGGGTCAATAAATTGTTTGGCAATTCTTTGAGTCTGATGGGCAGTCATGCCTTTATTTGGAAATTTAAACACAATACCCTGCACCATACGTTTACCAATATTGATGGATTGGATGATGACATTGCAAAAGCACCCGTTTTGAGACATTGTGCGTCTCAAGAGTTTAAGTCTTTTCACAAAAATCAACACATTTACATGTTCTTTTTGTACGCCATTTCAGTCATGTTTTGGGTCTTTGGCAATGACATAGTGAAATATTTTCGCAAGGCAGTAAATGAACAACCCATGCCCAAAATGAACCTAGAAGAACATATTATTTTTTGGGTTTCTAAAGTCACCTATACCCTTGTTTATATTGTTGCGCCGATTCACTTTCTGGGTTGGGGCTGGGGGATTTCTTGTTATTTGATTATGCAATTCTCACTCGGAGTAATGCTGAGTTTGGTTTTCCAAATGGCCCATGCAGTAGAAAATGTGCATTTTGAAGATGCCACACAATACGACGTTTCAAAGGACCGCATACCCAATGAATGGGCTATACACCAAGTAATCACAACCAATAATTTTGCCACAAATTCTCCCTTTGCTACTTGGTTTATGGGCGGATTAAATTTTCAGGTTGAACACCATCTTTTCCCATCTACAAGTCACGTGCATTACCCAGAATTGAACAAAATTCTTAAACCCCTGTGTGTGAAATTCAATGTTGATTACCATGAGATTCCCACTTTTGGTAAAGCAGTGGCATCACATATTCGATATATGAAAATGCTGGGGGAAGCTGTTTAAGCATTTCTTTTTGAATAAATGCAAAAAAAAAATTGGTTTTTCGCATTTTATGTGTACATTCGTTCCTTAATTTATAAAATTTAATCAAAAAAATTGGTATTCATGAAAACAGGATCAGTAAAATTCTTCAACCACAGCAAAGGCTATGGTTTCGTAGTAGACGCCGCAGACGGTCAAGAGTATTTTGTACACGTTACAGGACTCAGGGATGAAATTCGCGAAGGTGACAATGTTAACTTCGAACTTCAAGACGGTAAAAAAGGTTTAAATGCAGTAAACGTAAGTCAAGCAGGATAATCATTTTTTTCTATGTTCAAGAGGGTCTCGGCATTGCCGAGGCCCTCTTTTTTTTGTGACTACAAATCGCGCGTGTTCATTGCCAGAAAAATGGTATCCATTGCGTTGGCTAGTAAACGGTCTTTATCTGTAACTGTATTGCCCGCGTCATGGGTGCAAAGCCATACTTCAATTGTATTGTATATATTCTTCCACTCTGCATGGTGGTTTAACCGGGTCATTTCAGCACTTGATTTTTGCATAAAATCCATTGCCAGTTCGAATGATTTAAAACTAAACTTGCGGTATAAAACCTGATTCTCTTCTTTCCAATTCATACAGGAAAGTTAGTACGAAACATGAAACTTTTTGTATTATTGTGTATGAAAAAATGGATCATTGGAATGACCCTCATTTTTTGGTCATACTTCAGTCATGCACAAACTATTTTTAGTGTTGATTATGAAAGCCAGTCTACGGTAAAAGTATTTGTGGTAAAATATGAAAGCCAAGCCGATTTAAAAGTGTATAAAGTAAAATACGAAAGCCAGGTAGGCGACAACAATGGAAAATGGTTCTTTGTCGACTATGCGAGTAGGGCAAAGGTCAAGGTATTTTTTGTTGACTATGAAAGCCGTGCAGATATCAAAATATTTTTTGTTGGCTATGAGAGTCAAGCGGGTTGGAGAAACAACAACAAAAGGCATTTACTCTACTGAGAATGTTTCCAGATAAAATTTAGTGGTGGAAAGTAAAGTTTAAACCAATCTTTTGGAATCAATGACTTTTCTATTCTATCACCGTGGTCTAGAGTCTGCGGATTAATTTGCATCACAATTTTGCACGCTTGGGTGAGCATCGTTTTTTCAATTTTTGAGAAAATTAAAGTCTGCCACCATACCGTGGAATTTTTATTGGCCTCTCCCAACAAAAAAAAATGTGATTTTTTTGGTAAAGGTAAAATTTATGGCATTTATTGAAATATACAGCAGATGAACCATAATATCGGCATTTACCTGATATACTTCTATTCTTCAGTCAGATTAATCTTTATCTTCTAAGGGCCTGAATCCTTTGAAGGGTTTTCTTGCGCTTGCAGGGTGTTGAATGCTTGAATGAGAAGAGGGATTATTTGACGGACGAACGGGTGCATTTTTATTCCCTAAGTTTCGATTTTCACTTGCAGGTGTATTCGATTTCCCTATGTAATCATTATGGTTTGCTCGACGCACGTGCGATTCTTGATAAAAGGGTTTGGCATCTTGCGCTTCGGCAACAACGATTCCTGGTTTAAATGGATGGTTTTGTTCGATCGGAATTTCCTGTTTGATTAATTTTTGGATATCCTTGAGGAAGGGAATTTCCTCCTTGTCTACAAAAGACCAAGCCACACCCGAATTTCCAGCCCTTCCAGTTCGACCAATGCGGTGTATGTAGGTTTCGGGAATATTGGGAATTTCGTAATTGATGACATGGGTAAGTTCATCAATATCAATTCCTCGGGCAGCAATATCTGTAGCTACCAATACCCTGGTAGACCTATTTTTGAAATTGGTTAATGCGTTTTGACGCGCATTCTGACTTTTATTGCCATGGATGGCTTGGGCAACAAGATTGAGTTTCACCAAATCTTTGACTACCTTGTCGGCACCGTGTTTCGTTCTGGTAAATACCAATACTGAGGGAATGTCTGATACCGAACTGTCGAGTAAATGACGAAGCAAAAAGCGTTTGTTTTTTTGGTCTACAAAAAATACTTTTTGAGATACTTTTTCTGCTGTGGTTGATACTGGATCTACCGAAACCCGAATAGGATTTATAAGAATTGATTGACTTAATTTTACCACTTCAGAAGGCATGGTCGCAGAGAAAAAAAGTGTTTGGCGTTTGATAGGAAGTTTTGCAATTACTTTTTTTACATCGTGAATAAAACCCATGTCGAGCATGCGATCAGCTTCATCGAGCACAAAATGTGAAATATTTCGCAAGTCTATGTAACCTTGTTGCATTAAATCGAGCAAACGTCCGGGAGTTGCAGTCATAATGGCTACCCCACGTTTTATCGTTTCGACTTGTGAATTTTGACTTACTCCGCCATAAATAACAGCGTGTTTTAGTTCGATATTGGTAGAATAGGCTTTTATACTCTCATCAATTTGCAAGGCCAATTCTCGCGTGGGTGTTAAAATCAATGCCTTGATGCCATGATTATACTGTGGTGCTAACATCAGGTGCTGAATAATGGGTATCGCAAACGCAGCCGTTTTACCCGTACCAGTTTGGGCTGTCCCAAGGATGTCACTGTGATTTAAAGCGGCAGGTATGGCTTGAACTTGGATGGGAGTTGGGGTAGAATACCCTTGTGCGGAAAGTGTGTCAATAATGGGCTGCACGATTCCCAATTGTATAAAATCTTTCAATACCGCAAAAGTAATCAATTTTGGGGTATGATTGAGATTGGCGAAACAATAAGATTTTTTAACAGTTGTGTTTGGATGGATAAAATCCGTGTAAAAGCCAATTAGCAGTACTTGATTATTTTTTAACGCAATCTTCTCGCAATTCTTTAGAAGTTTTGGTACTTCCGTCATGACTCCATCCAGGTGGCTTAAATACATATTTTAACCGAATTTTGAGTGGAAGATCCCTTCTTAAATCTTGACCAATGGCTTTCCACTCATGAAATATACCCTGTAAGGGATCATTGGGCTTCGGTATTTTTTTTGTTAAGCCAAAGCGAACAGGTTCGGTATCTTCTTCTTGTTGAAATGTACCAAATAATTTATCCCAGATGATGAGAACCATACCCATATTTTTGTCGAGGTATTGAATATTTGACGCATGGTGCACCCGATGGTGTGATGGTGTAGACATGAAATACTCTAAAAATCCCATTTTTGCTATGAATTGGGTGTGAATGAGAATGCCATAAATTTGTGTGATGGCATACATCAACATTATGTCAAGTGGTTTAAAGCCCAATAAAACAAGTGGTATAAAATAAACAAACCAATAAAGGGGCTGAAAGACAGAGGATCGGAATCCGGTTGTCAAATTAAAATATTCAGAAGAATGATGCGTTACATGAACTGCCCAAAAGAATCTGCAATAATGATCTACCCTGTGCTGGAAATAAAAAGCCATGTCTTGAAGTAGAAATAAACACAGCCAATAGAAAATAGGATATGAAATTTCAAAAATATGGAATTGAAAGAAAAAATACAGGAACCCCAAACATGCCATGCGAACAAAAAAAGCCAATCCCAAATTCAATACAGAAAAGAATACATTTATGAGGCTGTCTTTGGCTTCATAATATTGTTTGTTGTGGCGAAGACTCATTGCCATTTCAAGGAAAATTAAAACAACATAAATGGGTGTTGCAAAGTCAATAATTTCAATTATTCTGGGGAATTCCATCACGGTATAGAGATCATTCAATCTGGGGGTATAAAATTCTTCGTCGGTCTAATTTTGGTTTGGTTCATTGTATTTGGTGAATTCATACCATTCATAATCTATATAATCATTCACCTTTACATGAATTGTTTTTACTTTTTTATTTTCAAGGGTAAATGGCAATACTTCTATACCACAACTCAGATCGCTAAAGCTGCATAGAAACTTATCATCACCCAGGTAATCCATTGTGGCTGCGTTGTTTGGATGGTGCGATAAATGCATCATTAATTTGCCTTTTTCTATTGATAGCGTCATTTCGCCATACATCGTATTTGAATACTTGCCTGAGAAATTCTGTAAAGGAATCGGAGTTTTTCTTTTTTCAGCTGCCAAACCTACTAGACTGTCTAGTGCTTTTTTTTCTGCAAGTTTCTTTGACAAACCGCGGAAATAATATAATTCGCTGAGATTGCGATAGGGTATATCGAGGTAGTCATCAATAACCTGTTTGACCAAGGCGTCATACAAAGAATTTGATTCACTATTGGTATACACAATCACCCCCAAATTGACTTCAGGAATAAATTCTGTTTTGGTTACAAATCCATTGGCGCCTCCACTGTGCTCCCAAATCCTTTTTCCTTGGTAATCATAACTATTCCAACCCAATCCATAACTAGAAAAATGTTTGCTTGGAAATAGGTTTGAATGAATGTCACCATTCGCCATTTGCGCTTTACGGGTTTCTTGCAATACCTTATAGGGAACGACTTGATTTCCTTCATATCTTCCGCTATCAAGTTGCATTAACAACCACTTACTCATATCAGAAACACATGAATTGATGCAAGCAGAAGGTCCCATGTTATCAATATTAACCAAGGGTATTTTGCCGAGTTTTCCCATATGAATTATATGGGGCGAACACGCATTCTTATCAATTTTCATTGATTGGAAATTGGTATTGGTGTGAACCATTTTTAGGGGATCAAAAAAATGAATTTTGACAAACTCATCCCATGAGATATTGGTCACTACAGGAATAATTTCGCCCGCAGTGATATAACCCGCATTGCAATATCCATATCGATAGCGAAAGGGATTTTTGGGCTTGGTGCGGGCTAGTCCTTCGACAATTTCTTTTCGAGACAATTCACTGCCCCAGTTGAGGAAATCACCCTGAAAGGTTCCAAGTCCAATGCGGTGGGTTAGTAAATCTCTCACCGTACAAAGTTCAGTCGAGCTGGGCTCATATAACCTAAAATAAGGTAAATAATGTGTAACCTTCTCGTCCAGAGATAATGTTTTTTGATAGTCCAACAAAGCAATGGCAGTGGCAGTAAAAGCTTTGCTATTGGAGGCTATCTGAAACAAGCTGAATTCATCAACGGGGATCTTTGTCTCTATATCGCGCACACCATAGCCCTTGCAAAACAATAATTTACCATCTTTTACGATGGATATGGCTAATCCAGGAACTTGCCAGCGAGCCATTTCTCGGGCTATATAGATATCCAATGAATCTCTTACAAACCCATTTTGTGCCAAGGCAGGACAAGAAAATATGGATGTGTAAATTAGCAATAATACACACAATGGATGTCGTATTACACCAGTCAATTGCCGCAAACGAAACATTTGTGTCAAGATATACTGCATCAAGGCAAGGTAGCTATTGACAACGATATTTCAAAAAATGTCCACAAAAAAATCAGGCATATATATGCCTGATTTTTTTGTGGACGAATATATTTTTGAGAAAAATATATTCTAAAATAGATTAATTTTTGATAAAAAGACGGCTTTCAGATACCCCACCTTTCGATACAATCAGGCGGTAAACACCAGCATTCCAAAGTGAAACATCCAACGATAATTCTTCCTGAGGGCCTTTGGAAAAATAGACTTCATTGCCCAACAAGGTAGAAATTTTAATGGACTCAGCACCTGCAGTTATATGAAGAGAAAAGGTATTGTCGAATCCTGCGAATGGCTGATCTACTTTTAAGGTAGTATGTTTGGCCACAGACGATGAAGTATTTATACCAGATTTATCTGGATTATTCACAATCTCCATAGCGGGGTTAGGGCCATTTTCAAAAGAAGTCTATGTCCAAGTTTTTCCCGGTTCACCTGTTTCAAAAGTGATTGGGCCACTTTGTGAAAACAAACTATTAATTAATAATACGTTAAAGGTCAAAAAAGCGACCCGTAGATTTTGTTTTTTCATGATTACAACCTTAATTTCAATAGGGGTTCACTAAAATATATTGTAATAAATACAATAAATTCACGTACGTGAACAATTGGGATTTTTTTTTGTTTAACAATCAAACATTGTTAGTTAAACCCAATTTAAAATGTTACACAGTTTCTCAACACTCCAAATTCTGCAAACAGACATCGATACAGCTTGGAAATTCATGAGTTCGCCCAAGAATCTTGCCAATATTACGCCCAGTTATATGGGATTTACAATTATCGGCCATGAAGATCAATTTACAGAAATGTATTCTGGACAGTTAATTGAATACACAGTCACACCTGTTTTGGGTCTTAAAATGAATTGGGTTACAGAAATTACCCATGTTTCCGAAAAGCAATATTTTGTCGACGAGCAACGATTTGGTCCCTACGCATTTTGGCACCACAAACATTTTTTACGGGCGGTTGATTCGGGTGTCGAAATGATTGATATTGTGCATTATAAAATCCCATTTGGTTTTTTGGGAAAAATCGCCAACACCCTTTTCATACAAAAAAAGTTACAAGAAATTTTTGATTATCGATATACCGCTCTTGAGGCAATGTTTACTATAAAAAGTAAATAACTTTGTTTTAAATCGTTTTTCAATGTGCGCGATTTTTTAGTAATTTTGATCTATGAAAAGTCTATGTTTCGCAACATTTGTTTTATTAATATTTGTGTCATCTTGCTCGCAGAAGACAAAAAATTCTAATTCTGACAGTACGGCCTACGGTAAGTTATTCGACAAATCAAATGCAATTAATGTTTCAGATGCGCTTGCATCTTGGAAAAGCTACAAAGATAAGGGAGAGATTACCCTTACAGGCACTTGTGCCGCCGTATGTCAAACGGAGGGGTGTTGGTTTAAATACAACACTGAACCCGAGCAATTATTTGTTGATTTTGACCACGTATTTATCATAGCAAAAGATTGTAAGGATAAAACCCTTTATGCCCACGGTCACTTTTACCAAGATACCGTTTCTCTTGAAATGCTTCAGGAGTATGCCAAAGACGATGGCAAAAGTGAGGAAGAAATTAATGCAATAAAAAATCCCAAAATCGAATTGCATTTCCGCGCATCAGGGGTTGATATTGATTAATTTAAACCATTGCATACTTCCCTTGCTGGAATGCAAATAGCCTCCATGTATTCTTCAAAATTGGAGTTTAGGTGTTTAGGATTTTTTTGTTGGGTCATTACATAAACCATGAACTCGACCAAATCAACAATTTACCTGAGGTCGAAAAAATTGCTACTATTATATATATTATGGCATAAGGTTTGCCAAGCTTATGTTCAATGAAATATCGGAACTTGGGTATAATTGTATGTTGTCTCTTGTCGGGGATACTCAATACGCAAGTCCTATACGCAAATGAAATAACAAAAGTTATCCGGCTAATTGCAAAAAAACAAGAAATTCACGCCGCGGAAATACTCTTTCCACTTCAGTTTGGAAAGGATAGTTGTAATCCAGTATTGTATCACTGCGCTGCGCAATTGTCTGAGGTTTTCAAAAAAATGGAGGCTTTTCCAATGAAACCTATTTCCTCCCCAACAAAACCCATCAAACCAGAAAAAGCACTAAAAAATGCCTTGATTTGGATGTTATATACTGCTCCAGACGCCGAATATGAAAATGCTTTTCTTGCAATGAAATATTGGTCTCTCGGCAACGAAAAGGAATGGACTGAATTTCAAATAAAATACGCACTCAATTACAATAAATCAGATACTTTGCTGTATAATTTTACCCAGAAATGGTGGACAGCCCAGCCCAATTTTAATCTGGATAAAGCAAAAATCCTGTTGGCCAAAATTGAAAAGAATCAACTCCAACTCACGGCATATGAAACAGGTATTAATACCATAAACGAAGGCATCAGAATCCATCTTCTCAGAAAGTCAAATCCAGAAAAAAATCCTGAAATTTTTCTATCTCTATCACTTCGAGCACACTTTAAACTCATCGAATTTCAAAAAGAATACATCGAAAGACTTGAATTCGATTCGCTGTTGCATGGTCGGAATATTGCTGCCTTAAAGACACGACACAAACAATTATTGGCTGCAAAGAAACCCAATGATCAAATAAAAAGAATGATTCAAAGTGCCTCGGACACACTGTTACAATGGGAGTTTGAGGAAGCGCTTTCGGAAGACAATGAAGCCTCTTACCGTCGTTTTCTTAAATCCTATCCCAAGGCCCCACAAAAAAATGCGATTCTCCAAAAAATTGAGGCAATGGCATTTGAACAAGCGCAACAGGCAAACACAATTGATGCATACGAAAAATTTCTTGAGAGTCAATTGCCTCCACCATTGGGAAGGCCTGATCTTAGCTTCCGTGCCAAATTTCTGTTGCACTCGCTTACGGTAAACCCGATTCCTATTCGCAAAGCAAACGCACAATTTTTTTATGCAGATTCAGTGTGTCTCGAACCCTGGCTTGATCAGCATTATCAAATAGCGTATCCATTTGCTTTACACAATGACAAAAATATTTTTGTAGAAAACGGGTCAACCCTCATACCAGGTTGCGCCCTTGTAATGCGAATGGATACCTTTGGATTGATTGAATTTGGCTATATCACAAAAGATGGGCAGCCCTTTACAAAAAACAGCTACGAAACGATTTACCAATTTTCTTCAAAGATGGCTTTTGTGCAAAGGGGTGGTCGCTGGGGTATTCTAAAAAGCAATGGCAAAGAGTTGTTGCCCTGTAAATTTGAGAATCTCCGATACGATGTTTTACACCATATTGGGGCCCTTAAAACAGGAAAAAAATGGGCATTGTTCAATGAATCAGGCAAACTCACCACCCTTCCGAAATATGACGCCATCGGTTTTGAAACCTGGGAAAATGAACCCACGGAATCCCCTTCAAGATTATGGATTCGCAACCGTTGTGCAGTTCAAATGAATGGCAGTTGGGCGCTTATCGATACACTTGGAAATGCCCTGACTCCATTTGCATATGAAAGCATGACCTCGCTGCCGTATGGAAGATTCATGGGAAAAATCAACAATGGTTATTGTTTGTGGAGGGATACCATTCACTGCAGCGCGGAATATTCCGAAACTGTTGATTTTGGCAAACCCTATACCTTGGTTCAGCAAAAAGGATGGGGTATCATCGATACTTTGGGCAAAATTTTGGTGCCCCCTATTTATGAAAAAGCTTTGTTGGTCGGGAGCACCGTTGCATTACTCAAAAATAAAAAATGGAATTACTATTATTCTAAGGGAGAATTCAGCTTGCCCATCAAAGGCACTATAGACGAATTTAGAATACAAGGCGACGGCATGGTATTCGCAAGACAGAAGAAAACATGGATCTTGTATCACGCATTTACAAAGACTGTACGCAGGGTAAAATCATTGGAATTGCAACAACTCACCGATACCCTTCTACTCGAACCCATTGGCAGCAGTTGGTTTATTACCCACGCCAATAGCAAAGTGCTTTTACATGACACCCTGGTTGGTCTAAGCCGATTAAACGATCACGAATGGCTAGCAAGCAAATTGAATGGTATGGGATTGCTGTGTTTGCCTTCTATGCAATGGAGTTTAAAACCCTTATACCAAGAAATTATCTTGGCCCAACACCCATCACAATACATGGTAAAAAAGAATGACAAATGGGGGGTTGTAAACAACTTTGGAGATATTATTGTTCCCCTACAATACGACGCAATTACCGACACTGAATTTCCTGGATACTGGTATGCACTCAGTGGTGAACAGACTCTTTGGATTGATGCTTCTGGCAGGGCACTTATAGAGAATTGATACGCGGCTAAGCTGCAATAGTCAATCATTGGAGGCTAGGGCGCTGTTGTGGACGGTTTTTTTATTGGCCGTATAGGCAGACCCTTCATTCGATGGCCTCAAAAAATGGTCAGCTAGTTTTGGGTAAATTGCAAGAGTCGGTAATCATGTTCCATTTCGGTGATACACGCGCCGAATTTTAAGCCAGTTGCGTTCGGAGACAATTAATGCTCTAATCAATTTAGTATATTTGCCAGCGGAATATGGCGAGGGATTCTGTTTATTTATGGTAAGGTGATGATGGTTTTAATTTAACGGAAATAATGTCACTGTATTTGGTCCCGTAGTAGAATGGATACTACGAAAGTCTCCGGAACTTTAGATCCGCGTTCGATTCGCGGCGGGACCACTTTTAGGAATTGTACCAGTATTCAAAACCCCCTCTACTGGCGGGGTTTTGAATTTTTGAAGGTTGCATAAAATGGCATGATTTTGCATATATTTGATTGTCTTAAAATTTGTTTAGGACGCTATTGACAGTTTGTAAGTCTGGGATTGAAAATGGGCTTTAGACCTTTCATTTTTAAGCGTGAAATGTAAAAATTCATCCTGTCTTGTGCAAAAATTTTGCATGCAGAATCATTTTCAATCGGCATGTGCTAATTTTGCTCGTCTATCATGCATGTCAAAATACTGTCCATTGTTATTCCCGTTTTCAACGAAGCGCGCACCATTCACAAAATTCTCGACAAAGTTGCCGCAGTTGTATTGATTGGTGGATTTGAGAAAGAAGTCATTGTGGTGAATGATTGCAGTACCGACGATACGGCAATTGTGCTGCGTGATTATGCTGTATCAAATCCCAATTTTCCAATGCAATTGTTTGATCATCAGGTAAACAAAGGGAAAGGAGCCGCCTTGCATACGGGTATTGACAAAGCCATGGGGGAGGTATTGATTGTTCAGGATGCCGATTTAGAATATGATCCCAATGAATACAATATTTTGTTAAAGCCCATTATTGAAGGGTATGCAGATGTGGTATTTGGGAGTCGATTCATTGGTGGTAAACCCCACCGGATATTATTCTTTTGGCATAGTTTGGGAAATAAAATGCTCACATTTCTAAGCAATGCGATGACAAATCTTAATTTGTCTGACATGGAGACTTGTTATAAAATGTTTCGTACACCCTTCATTAAGTCGCTTGTTTTACAAGAAAAACGCTTTGGTTTTGAACCTGAAGTGACTGCCAAAATTGCCAAAATCAAAGGGGTTCGTGTATATGAGGTGGGAATTAGTTATTATGGTAGAACCTTTGATGAAGGCAAGAAAATTGGTTGGAAAGATGGATTTCGGGCTATTTATTGTATTGTTAAATATCGTTTTTTTTAGGGATGAAGGATATTGGGGAGTTTAAGGAATTTGATTTAGAAGGAGAAGAAAATCTCAGGGCCATTGCAGCAGCTGATCAATTTAATCATTGGATGTATTCACAGATTCAGCCCTATTGCAAAGGAAAAATTTTAGAAATCGGAAGTGGCATTGGCAATATCTCTCGTTTTTTTGTTGAGAACAAGCAAGACATTGATCTCAGTGATATTAGAAACCAATATCGATCGTATTTACGCAAAAAATTCTCTTCTCGACAGTGCATTGACATCGATATTGTGGGTGAAAACTTTGATATTGTTCACGCCGAAAAAATTGGGACCTATGACGCCATCTTCGCTTTAAATGTTGTTGAACACATCAAAGACGACCGGATGGCTTTGTTGAATATGGTTAAACTCTTGAAACCAGGTGGCAATATTGTTATTCTGGTTCCAGCCTACCAGTATCTTTACAATGGGTTTGATCGCGCACTCGAGCATTTTAGAAGGTATACAAAATATACACTAATGGCTATTTTCCCCAACAATGCCCAATTGGTTAAAACATGGCATTTTAATTTTGCCGGTATTTTTGGATGGTTTTTGGTGGGTACTATTTTTCGTAAAAAAGTTATTCCAGAATCGAACATGAGAGTATACAATGTGTTAACACCCCTCTTCAAATTGGCCGATAAAGTGGTGTGTAATTCTATGGGATTAAGTGTTATTGCGGTCTATCAAAAGAAATAAAGCAAGATATGTGATAAGCTGTCATTGTTAATCTGCTTTCAAAACACACAATTTATGTCGGTGCGCAAAGAAAACCAAATCCTTATTTTGATACTTGCTATCACTGGTTTGGGCGGTTTTTTTTGCATGGATATTGGCCACGAATGGGGAGATGATTTCGTCCTTTATTTGCACCAATCACACTGTTGGATTTATGGGGGTATGGACGCACTTGCAATTTCAAATGCACAATGCATGGAACAATCACAAGGGGTGATGGGTCCGGATTTGTATCCGCAAGGTTTTCCGCTTTTGATGAGTTTGCCCATGAGGGGATTCTCTACATGGGGATTTCTGGGTCTTAAAATTGCCAATTTTGGTATTTTTGTGCTCTGTGCTCTTGCTGGGTGGCGGTGGATGAAAAATATTTTTAGTGGGAGATTGGACCTGGCTGGTATTGCATTTATGATGATTGTATGGCATCCAAAATTCTGGGAAGCTGCAGATCGGCTTACCTCAGATTTATGGTTTTCGGGATTAATTTTGGTTTTTTTCTATTTGTTAAATGAAAAGTGGAAGAATGTTTTTGTTCGATCGATAAGCTTGGGCTTGATTCTGTTTATGGCTACAGTTACCCGAACCAATGGGATCTTTTTGCTTCCTGTATGGGTGTTGTTTGAATGGCAACGCCACCCCTGTATTTTTGGCAAATTATTGTCTGACTTGACTTGCGGGTCATCGGATACTATCGGTCAAAATAAATCTCATCCATTGGCGGTTGATGGCAATTCGAGGGGGAGCAATCCATGGCTAAAAATGCAAGCCCTTTTTCCATTCTTACTTGCATGGGTCTTGGGGATACTTGGGGGCGGTACTGCATTGTTGATGGATCTAGGACATGGACAAATTTATATAGACCTACTCAGGGGTATCAGTATGGATGGGGTATGGGATAATTGCATCACCTATTTCGCAATGATTGGAAAATACCCAATTTGGCATGTGGCAAATTTCTTAGAGCGTGATTTGAATTTGGGCCCGTTCGTATATTTTTTGGCCGCGGTATTTTGGTTTATGGTAGTGTGGGGAGCCTGTAAAAACCTGCGAATCTTGTTCCCGTATCTTGTTTTTTTTCTTCTAAATCTCTTGTTAATTGTCTTTTGGCCCAATGTCCAGGGAATGCGTTTGTTGTTCCCCATTCTGCCAGTGATTTGTGTGTCTTTTGTTTTTGGACTCCAGGGTTTTTGGGTTTGGGTTTCAAGGTTTCAGCAGGCCGGACAAAGGTGTCGTTTGATACCACGATGGAATCTGAATCGACAGATTGCAATACGGATTGTTCCGGGATTGATACTCATCCAGGGAATCGCTACATCCTTTTTTTATTTTCAGCGAGACACCAATGAGGCTTTTTCGACCTCTGCGACTGAATTATACCGTTTTATCGATAGCCATATTCCTGCCAATAAAAGAATTTCTTTTCATAAGCCGAGATTGTTGCATTGGATTACGGGTGCCACAGCATTTCGGATTAATAACGATTCTATAACAAAACAAAGTACCCATTTGGTTTTGCGTAACCTTCAAAAGAGAAAAATTGATTATTGGATATTGTCTGTTAAAGAAAACAGTGTGGGTGTTAGCAAAGCCCTTGCAGTAGTGTTTAAAAACAAGGAATTTGTGGTGTATCAGATTTTGTAAGTGCTTCCAATTTGGGGTTGTTTTGCCCCATTTACTGTATCAGATTTTGTGGCGTATCAGATTTTGAATCGGAATTTTTATCCAGGAGCCTTTATTCCCAACCATCCAGAGCCAATTTTTACTAAATCCACAGGAATTATAACCCCTTTCTGATAAGAATTTCCAACTGGTTCCACCATCAAATGATATATCTGTTCCGTTTGTCCCAGTACAAATTGCCAATCGAATGGAATGTCTTTTTCTGTGTAGAGAGTGATTTGTAAATCGCAGTTTTTGATTGGGTATTTTGTGTAACAGACAAATCCCACTTCTATAACCATTGGGGCAAAGCTGGGCGGTCTGCCAACGAATAGGATCTTCATTTTGGTTTGCGATACCCAATGATGAATCTCCCACGTTTGGAAAGAGGTAATTTCCGCCAACGGCCAATACGCGTCCGTTGCATCCCGTTGCCAACCCATAACAACCCCATCCTGCCCCGCCTTTGAATGGCATAGTGGAAGAAATTGTGCTGGAAATTATGCTTGTATTTCTTGTTTTATCCCCTACAATTTGGGAGGGTCTTACAATTTTATGAATTGTAGATCTGTGGTTTTTCCCTCTGTGGGGATTCGATTTGAAATTCACCAATGAATACCTTGGATGCAAACCGCCTCCAGCAAACCCAACTGTAAGCAGTTTAAATTCTGATGGGCAATTCTGGTTAATTTTTGCTTTTATAATTACCAAGGAAGTGCCACTGGCGGCAAAAAAAGCTTCTAGGCTATCGTGGGGCGTATTCCAATCGCCATTGGGTAATTCTCGCCAAGAATTGCCGAAGTCTGTGGTATATAAGCCAACAAAATAGTTGCCGTGAATGGTGTTTTTCATGGATATAGGATCTCCTAAGACCATGCCTATTCCTGTTCGAGCATCTATTTCTAAAGCATCGAGAAATATCCCCTCCTGGTTGTTTGAATATACCAGTGTCCAATTTTTTCCTCCATTCGTTGTCCGCAAAATAACAGCACTGTCCCCAGCACTCATAATGACTGCTTCCTCTTCGTTTTTGGCAAAAATGTCGCGAAAATCTTTCTTCAACATTAAAATCCCAGTTTTCTCCATCCTCGGATAAAATGTGTCCCAGTGAACCCCACCATTGGTCGTTCGAATAACTTGGCCTCTACTTCCGCCTATCCAAACAACAGAATCCGAAACAATCGCCAATCCTCTATAGTGCGAAGATGGGTTAATAGGTGCTGTATTTTGGACCCTAGGAGACAGTACCTGATCAAGTTCGATCAATCTCATGTGGCGACGTAAGTCCTCATTGACTTCTCTGTGAGATTTGCTTGTTTGGGTTGTTACAAACGGCCGTAAATTACCCTTCGTGTTGAGTTTCGAGGAGATTGATGCCCTAGAAAGTACAAATGCGTTGTTGAATGAAATTTCTTGATGCGCTGACAGGGATTCAACAGTCCCCAAAAAACTAAAAAGTATCGTAAAACAAGTAAATTTCACGGTGTTGTTTCGGATTAAAACTTATAAATAATTCTAACTGCTTGATTATGTAATTATTGTTATAGATATTCGATGTAAAATTACACAAAGCCTATGGAAGAAACCACTACACAAATTTTATTTACATCAGACAGTTCACAAAATCAAAAAACAATTAGCGAGGCAATGGTTTCTATTGCCCGGAAATTTGAAGGCCACATACATTGGCTTCAGATTCCTGCCAATGCATCAATTACGCAGGCCCTTGTGGATGATCTCAAGAAGCGTGCTAACCGAAATCTAACGGTGACGGTAAAGTCTGGAGAATTTTGGTCTACAGCATCGAAATGTTCGAATACCTTGGGATTTGGAATGGCCGTGATATTTGCAGAATCAAAAATGGGAAGTATGATCGGTGGTGGGATGACACCCTGTATTCACAAATTTAATGCGCCTGTTTTATATTTAAATCCGAATGCCAAGTGGATTGAGCCCAAGAATATATTGATGTTATTGGATACCAACTCCTTTTCCCGCCAACAGTTTTTTCGTGTATCTCATATAGCCAATATGTTTCGTTCGAAGGTGCAAGTCTTGGCTTTGTCAGACAAGTCTGACAAAGAAACAGAAAGATATTTAATTGTATATTCAGACCATGGATTTGATTATATGAAAAGGCATGGGGTAATGGTAGATGAATTGAAAACGCAACCGGGGGTTGACATGGTAGAAACCGTTATAGCGGCAGCAAGCAAACTCAGCAGTTGTTGGGTTTCTTGTATGAACCAAACCGATGGCACACGATTTATGAAAACCAGTCCGTACCAGCATCTTTGCAATCAACTTCCTGTTCCGTTATTTTCTTGTTCGGTGCGGGAAGTAGTTGGCCAAGGTGGGGGTGGATATTGAGTGTAACTGTTTTAATGTCTGGGCTTGTGGAATACTTATTTTTCAAGCATAGAAGGATTGTGCGAAATTGCATAAAAATTATGCACCAAAATGGTTAGGACCATAAAAAATTTTATAGATAAAGGTGAAACACCTGAAATTTTGTTTTGGGTAGGTTGTGCGGGAAGTTTTGATGAACGAGCACAGCGTGTGAGCAAGGCTTTTGCAGACATCTTAGAGAAGGCTGGTGTTAGGTTTGCCATTCTGGGAGTGGAAGAAGGGTGTTCTGGCGATCCTGCCAAACGTGCAGGCAATGAATTTTTATTTCAAATGCAGGCCATGCAAAACATAGAAGTATTAAATGGGTATGGTATCAAGCGCATAGTGAGTGCCTGTCCTCATTGTTTTAATACGCTTAAAAATGAATACCCTGGTTTGGGAGGAAATTACGATGTGGTGCACCATACAACTTTTATCAATGAATTGCTTGAGTCGGGCAGATTGGCAATTGATGGTGGCGCATACAAAGGAAAAAAAATTACCTATCATGATAGTTGTTACTTGGGCAGAGCCAACGGTGTATATGAAGCGCCCCGTATGATTATCGAACGATTGGATGCCGACCTATTAGAAATGAAACGGTCTCGTTCCAATGGACTTTGTTGTGGTGCAGGTGGTGCTCAAATGTTCAAAGAATCAGAAAAAGGCAGTAAGGAAGTAAACATCGAGCGCATCGAAGAAGCCTTACAAACCGGGGCAGACATTGTTGCTGTTAACTGTCCGTTTTGCAATACCATGATGCGAGATGGTACAAAGCACTTTGAGAAGGATGCACATGTTCAGGTTCTAGACCTTGCAGAAATTGTGCACAATGCTATAATTTTATGATTTTACCCGAATTTCCTGCATATTCTCGGGTATGGATTTTTGGCTCTCAACGAATACTGAGTAGGGCAGAACAGTTGACACTGAGCCATCAGATGGAAGAATTTGTTGGCGGATGGCAGGCACATGGTAATACTTTGACGGCTGGCTTTGAATTGCTGTATGGATGTTTGCTATTGCTCGCGGTTGATGAAAAACAGGAGCTACCTTCGGGCTGTAGTATCGATAAAATATTTAATGTGTTACGCTTGCAAAATGAACTCTTTGGAGTAGATTTTTTTCAGCGAAAACTGGTTTGGGTATGCAAGGACAATGTAGTTCAGGTGCTCACAGAAATTCAAGCCACCGAACACTACCAGAACAAAAAACTTTTACCAGACAACTTGGTCATTAATACAGCTATTTTGAATCTTGGTGAAGCCAGGATAAATTTATTACACAAATTTTCGCACAATTGGCTGGGAAAAAAATTGGCATTCAAAAAATGATCATTTGGGGGTGCCCATTGATTGCTTTGGGGTTGCTCAACATTCCACTTCCCTTGGCATCCGAAAAACCCACATTTTATGCAGTCCAAGTGTTTTCAATTGTCTTGCTCTCTTTCGGAAACGGATTGATGATGCCGTCTATCAATTCTATGGTCAGCAGCAATACCCCATTCGCCTCTCGGGGACAGATGCTGGGGTTATTGCAAGGCATTGGTTCCTTGGCCCGCGCCGTGGGCATTGAGGAAGTTTAGATTGATAAAATTTGTTCCCCCGCTTTTGTCAAAGAATATAAATTGTACCTTGCAAATAGATGATGGAAAATACTGAGAAAAAAGATACATTTTGTCTCTTGTTGGTTGTGATTCACTAAACCCTTGCAATAGCCATGGAATCGCATCTTACATCACCCGAATCTAAAATCCCGTTGCGTATTTTGCATTTGAATGCATCTTCATCTGGAGGGGCCTTTGTTGCCGCACAACGCTTGAGTGAAGCCCTGAATCATATGGAAGGCATCGAAAGCAGGCATTTGGTTTTTGCAGGCAGTGGTGGGGGAGATGTTTCACTGTGGGCAGATTCTTGGCTCAAACAAGCATTGGCTTTCGGGATGCATGCCATAGAGAAATTGGATTTCTTGCGTTTTGAGAAAGACAAAACGATCCGCTTTGCTTTCAGTCATGCGAATATTGGATTGTCACTTGAAGCGGTGAAGCTTTTTAATTGGGCTGACGTGATTCATTTACATTGGATTAACAAGGGATTTATTTCTTTGGATGGACTCGAGCGGCTGCTTAATTCTCAAAAAAAAATAGTCTGGACATGCCACGATTTGTGGCCATTTACCGGAGGGTGTTATCACCCGCGGGGATGTGACCATTTTCAAGTTGCATGTGGACATTGTCACTACTTACGAAATCCCTCACTTGGAGATTTGTCGGCCCGTGTGTTTAAACGTAAACAAGGGTTGTATCAAATTGCAGTTCATGAACCCTTAATAGATATAGCCAAGGACCTGCCTGTTCGCACATTGGTGTCTCCCCTTCACTTTGTCGCTCCGAGTCGGTGGTTGAGTGACCAAGCAAAATCGAGTGGCATATGGGGTACTAAACCCTTGGGTTTGGAATCAGACTTTGATGGTCTTGTCGAAACTGTGGCCCCAAAAAGGGTTCTCACAATTCCCATAAGCATCATTCCCAATCCCATTGATACAACCTATTTTCATCCTTTAATGGCGACCAAAACGCGGGTAAGCGATTCATTGCACCCAGATAATTCAGCAGCCAAACAACAATCGCTTGAACCGAAGCACTTGTTATCGGCGGTAGTTCCTCAGTTGAGTGGGTCGGAAACTGAAACTTTTCAGCCATTAAGCCTTCTCAAGTCCAATTGCACTACGCTGTTATTTGTTGCGGGAAATTTGGGTAATGAAGCAAAAGGATTTTCTGCATTTCGGCAATTGTGTGTGGGTTTGTATTCTGCCGGGCATGTCAATTTCCAGGCTTTGGTAGTGGGGGAGAACCGGATTGGCGATTTGAATTTACCCTGCCATCACATTGCCCTGGGATTTGTTTCAGATTCTAATCACATGCGTGAAGTCTATTGGCGCAGTGATGTTTTTGTAAGTACGTCGAAAGAGGAGAATTTGCCTACTACGATTATGGAGAGTTTGGCGTGTGGGTTGCCAGTTGCAGGTTTTAACGTTGGGGGAATTCCTGAGATGGTCGATTCGAAAACGGGTTTTTTGGCCGATCTTGGGGATGTAAATTCTTTGGTATTGCAGGTGGGGAAATACCTCAACTATTCTCTCACTGACAAGAATACAATGCGGGAGGCAGCCCGTGAATTTGCTTTGGAGAATTATACTGCCTCTCGGGTTGCCAATCGGTATCTACAGATTTATAAACCCCAATTCTGAGTAACCAGCCAACTAAACTTTCACGGAGAAAAGGGGGCTTGGTAATACGCAAATTCAATTTTTCTAAGAGATGGCTTTTTAATTTTGCGCAAAAGCAGTGTCAATTTGTCTGTCGGGTTTGCCAATCGTTAATCTACATTGTCGTGTAAATGACGATTGGGCTGTATCATTAATTCTCTCGCTTTTGAAGGATCTTCATCGCCGATGGTAATCCGTGATACCAATTGCGAACTGCTTGCTGGAGCAG
>NSIM01000023.1 GCA_002737705.1 Flavobacteriales bacterium | reverse complement strand
CCTTGAACGGTCCAGTAAAAACAATCCTTGAAGATTTTAAAGACAAAGATATTGTTTTGGTAGGCACTGAATTTGGCCTTTATATTTCAATAAATGGGGGAAATTCATTTCAGGCTTGGAAGGGTGGGTTGCCCCCGATTGCTATCAAGGATATGGTTTTTCAGGAGCGCGAAGACGATTTGGTTTTGGCAACTTTTGGACGTGGATTTGCGGTATGTGATGATTATCAAGTTATCAGAGATTTTAAAGGAATAAAGACCAGAGAAGAAAATGAAAAAGGCAAGGGAGGGAGGTCTATTTCTGCAACGAAAACCTCTGAGGGACTCATTCTCCCGATTGCAGATGCTCCATTATTTATTCCCGCAACGCCATTGGGTGGTGGCGGGAATGCCCACCATGGGGCATCTCGATTTGCCGCCGAGAATCCAAGTATTGGGGCGGTAATTTTCTACAGCATACATCGAGACTTTACCACCATTGCCAGTAGGCGAAAAAAACGGGAGACAGATGCGGCCAAATTGCCGAATACCCAGATTTATCCGATTAAAGATTCAATTGTTGCAGAGGCGTTATTTGAGTCTCCGCGGGCGTATATGGTTGTCAGAAATACAGTGTCAAGTTCATCCAGTGCGGTTATTGCTAAGTGGGTGGTTCCTGCTGTAAAGGGGATGGCTAAAACAGTGTGGAATTTGCGATATACGGATGTGGCTGGCCCGATTTCAACTGACAAGGACTTCCAAACTTCTTGGGGCCCTTATGTAAACAGTGGAGACTATTGGGTTAGTCTAGAAATACAAGAAAATGGAAAAGTAATCGAGTTGGCTCCTGCTTCCAAAGTGCATGTTCAGCAATTATACCAACCCACTATTGCGCAAAGGGGTGGAGCCGAAAAAGACAAGTCCATCGCAGATATGTTTTCGGTAAAGCGTCGTTTGGGCAAAGCAAATTTACTGCTCAAAGACATAGAGGACGGGATTAATGCCAGTAGGAATGCCGCCGGCATGCCGATGTTTGATGCCAAATTTCTGCCTGATTTGGAACGGATGAAAGATATGTGGAATCAGTTAAACATATCCTTGAATGGGAATTCAATATTGGCTGCTGAGGAGTTTGAAACCCATGATGGCCTTAACAAAATGTTTGCGTCTGCATACCATTCTTGTATGGACGCATTGAATGCACCGACCCTTACACATATCCAGAAAATCGAACGGGTGGGTAAAAAACTAGATGAATGGGATGCCAATGCCAATACGATCATCAAGATATATGCGTCGCTAGCAGCGGGTAATCCCCAAATGGACTTTCCTGCTTTGATGAAATAGAAATTGCCAATTTCCTTGCCAGAAATATCAGACACCCTCTTAACCTCTAATTACTGGTTGTAAAAAGGCATTACATTTTCTTGGATTTACAACACGCATCACCCTTACTGCATGGGGTGTCATTTTTTTCTTTGCAAGTAGATTCATTGGAACATTCACTTTTTGGGCTACCAATAAATTTTCCATTCGAATCATACATTGCCATACAAGCGGCTTTTTCGGAAGAATCACAAAGATTTGCTTCACACATTTTCCGGCATTCTTCTTTGCTTAGTGTGGCACATTTATCCATATCGCATGTAGACATAGACTTGCAGTTTGAAGGCATGAGGATCTTTGACTGGTTATTAGATTCTCCAAATGTTTTTCCTACGATGAAGGGTGCAATAACCAATGATACAATAGACATCAATTTGATTAATATATTCATGGAAGGGCCAGAAGTATCTTTGAAAGGATCACCCACGGTATCGCCTGTAACGGAGGCCTTATGGGGTTCAGATTTTTTATAAAACATTTCTCCATTGATCATGACGCCTTTTTCAAACGATTTCTTGGCATTGTCCCAGGCACCACCGGCATTGGATTGAAAGATACCCATTAATACACCGCTTACAGTTACACCAGCCAATAGGCCACCCAAAACTTCAGGTCCAAAAATAAAGCCGACCAAAACTGGGGTAATCAAAGCAATGGCACCAGGTATCATCATTTCGCGGATCGAAGCTTTTGTTGAAATCGCCACACATTTCTCATATTCGGGTTTTGCCGTATATTCCATGATGCCTGGAATTTCGCGGAACTGTCTGCGTACTTCTTGAACCATCTCCATTGCGGCTTTTCCCACTGCCTGAATACACAATGCTGAGAAAATAAATGGAATCATAGCACCCACAAACAGACCTGCTAAAACAGGCGCTTTGTATATGTCAATGGAGTCAATGCCGGCAATACCAACAAATGCTGCAAATAAGGCAAGGGAGGTGAGTGCGGCAGAGGCTATGGCAAATCCTTTTCCTGTGGCTGCAGTTGTATTTCCAACAGCATCTAAATTGTCTGTGCGCTCACGAACCTCTGGGGGTAACTGACTCATTTCAGCAATTCCACCGGCATTGTCTGCGATTGGACCAAAGGCATCAATTGCCAATTGCATGGCAGTGGTGGCCATCATTCCTGCTGCAGCGATGGCTACTCCATAGAGTCCTGCAAAATAATAAGCTGTAACAATACCTGCTGCCAGGGTTAAAATGGGTATAACTGTAGATTTCATTCCAACAGCCAATCCAGCGATAATATTGGTTGCATGGCCTGTCGAAGATTGTTGAATGATTGCATTTACTGGACCTTTGCCCATCGCAGTATAATATTCAGTAACAATACTCATAACCGCACCTACAATTGTTCCGACAAGAATTGCATTAAATACACCCATTTTCGTAAATACGGTGGAGCGCAATACGATGTCGCCATCAGGCAACATCCACATTACAATAAAATACGAGGCAATAACGGTAATAAGCATTGAAGCCCAGTTGCCCAAATTTAAGGCATTCTGAACGTTTGAATTGTCGTCTTTGATACGAACAAACCAAGTTCCTACAATGGAAAAAAGAATTCCAAATCCACAAATAACCATGGGCAATAGGATAGGAGACAACCCATTAAATTTGTCGGTCACTTCGATTTCTTGCCCCAATACCATTGTCGCCAAAATGGTGGCAACATAAGATCCAAACAAATCTGCACCCATTCCTGCAACATCGCCCACATTATCGCCCACGTTATCGGCAATTGTCGCTGGGTTGCGAACATCATCTTCAGGAATTCCGGCTTCAACTTTTCCTACAAGATCGGCACCTACATCGGCTGCTTTTGTGTAAATTCCCCCGCCAACACGAGCAAAGAGTGCTATAGACTCTGCTCCCAATGAAAACCCGGTGAGTACCTCAATGGCAGTTTTAACCGAGTTGTCACCCAAGTCTTGAAAATAAGACAGGAATGCGATAAACAATCCACCCAAACCCAATACGGCCAATCCGGCAACGCCCAATCCCATCACTGTTCCACCAGTAAAGGATACTTTTAAGGCTTGTTTAAGGCTTGTTCTTGCAGCTTGCGTAGTGCGAACATTGGCTTTGGTGGCCACTTTCATACCAATATATCCTGCGGTTGCCGAAAAAACAGCCCCTATGATAAATGCTATGGAAATAATCCAACTGGAGTGAATTTCTCTTCCATTGATTTCATGTATGGTTCCAGAATACGCCAACAAAGCAGCGGCAAATACCACAAAAATACTGAGTACTTTCCATTCGGCTTTTAAAAATGCCATGGCACCATCGGCGATATAGCCTGCCAATTCCTGCATATTTTTATCTCCGGCGTCTTGTTTGCTAACCCAAGCACTCTTAATGGCCATTACAATTAGGCCAATCACGCCCATCAAGGGGATTACATAAATAATTGCGTCATTCGTCATAAATAAAGTCTTTTTTGTTTAATAAATTGCAAAAATAGGCATTTCAATCTTATTTATTTAAAGATTTCAAATTGAAAAATAGGGGTATTCGAAATGGGATTGACCGCAAGATTTCTTGTTTCAACTTCCCAAGGTATGAATTGCGTATTTTGAATTGAAAAGGGAATCGACTATGGTTGAATATACAGCACTTTTCCCGCAAATAGTTTGCTCCCTTGTATAATTTTTAGCTGTATGATTTGTGTTTCGAGATTTCCAATATCTATTAAAATACTCCCTGATGGACTGGCGAATAGGCTTTTTGTAAAGAGCTTTTTTCCCAACATATTTGTGGCAATAATTTCGCAATACAAATTTGGACCAAGACCCGATGCACTTACGCATGAAGTACTTGGATTGGGGAACAATGCGATGTCTTTTTGTTCATTCGCAATTACAGTATTGGTATGCGCAACGGATGCCATGGCTGCAATGCTTAGATTTTCATACGAACCCGAACCGGTTGTTTCCATTTTATGGGCCCTTACAGCATAGAGATAGTTTCCACTCGACCAATTGCAAAGATCTGTAAATGTTGTGTCAATTGTGCGCGACGACTTTGTAGGGCACCACCAAGATATTTCTTTATACTCTTGTTTTGCGGTATCGATACGGTAAACAATATACCCATCTATCTTCCCATTTGATGCGTTCCAAGACAATGTAACTGTGCCATTTTTTGATTTTGCAAGCAAGTTTGATGGACCTGAAACAGACAACATGCATAGCGTGGGATCTCCCATTAGTGCAATGTATACGCCATTGGCAGAATAATTGAAATTGCCATTGGGGTAATCTTGGGCGCTCACCTTGTCGAAAAGGGAATTGTTTTGTGTGATTTTTGCACCGAAGCCAATATTCATGCCCAATCCCATGTGGTGGAAATACCATTTTGGAATTCCGCCCCAACAACTTGTGAGTGATCCAGCAGCCAAGGGTGCCCGAAGGAAATTGTTGTCATTATCCCAATCCCCAAAATAACTTCCACACAATATCGTAAACGCATTGTTAAATTTTCCTTTGTAACGCATAAAATCATCGCTTGTTCCAATGCCATTACAACTGGTAAAACTACCTGCTCCACATCCATAGCTCCATAAATAAGAACCTGTATTTTGCCCTGTAAAGTAATCTACATTGTCAGAAACATTGTCTAATCCTACAAAACAAGGAAAATTGTGGTATCCTGTTGACGCCAGATTTAAAGTGGTAAAATTATTGTCTATCAAGGCCCTGCGGGTATAGGTTTTTTTCTCGGTTTTAAAATCATGAACGCGGTTGAGATACTCTTTGATTAATAAAGTATCATTTATTGAAAACTGGTCCATTGCGAATAAGTCGGCTCGGCCTATTTCTAGTTCTATTGGATTTTCAATTACAGACAAATCAAATTTTCCGTCTCCCGGTATATTGTGGTTTCTTTTTTGACTTCCTGTTTCACATCGCACTAAATTATCGCTCCAATCTCCTACAAAATCGCCATAATACAAATCTGCTGGCCAGGCACCCGTGTGGTTTCCGGCACCTTCAGTATGACCATCTGGAGGGGGACGGTCTCCAGAATTGGAAAAATTCCCCGAGTAAGGAACAGGGACATGTCCTATGATATACAAAGATTTTGGCCGAATAATCACCCCATCTATATAGGATTTTATTCGATTGTGAATGGCGGAGGGTTTCTCATTCCGTCCTGCATACATCACTTTAGGGAACCATCCAGACCCCAATAAGTCTGTTTGCAGTATTGTTATTTCTTTTGCAAGGGCTTTGATATAGGCACTGTCTATAAGCAAAACAATGTGGCCTTTATTGGGTTTGGATAGAACCGAATTGCCCGCATAAATATAGCCCCTAGATTCTATTGTTTTTGAGAGGATCTTGTAGACAAAATATTCTCGGTCTGTGCCCAATTTAGTTGAAACATCCGTGAATGAATTGCTTGTCCCAGAAAGGGTTGCATCTGGACCAGACCATTGACGATTGTTTGAAGCCAGGTCGCGATGATAGATCACAAAATTTCCCGCGTAATTTTCGCTTGGCCATTTAAGCGTAATAGTGCCATTGGAATTGGCGATGGCGCTTAATTGTACGACTTGTGTTTTGGCTATTTGGGCGCTGCAAAACCGGGTTCCAAAAAAAGCAATGGCAAGAAGAATAAAAACAATTTTTACAGGTTTCATGTACTTCAAATATAAAGAATACATATCATTTCATGGGGTTTTATCAATTGTGGATTCTCTGTGTATGAACATCAATCAAATCGCTTATTTTTGCACCCAATGATTTACATAAAGCGGAAAAGTTTGCTTGTATTTTTGTTTTTAGGGCTCTTGTCGGTGCAAGTATTCGCCCAATCAGACAATGAAAGGGCGGCCAATTTATCCAAAACCAAAAAGGTATCAAACCATGAATCCAAGGAAATTTCTCCTGCTGTCCAGATTTATTTTGAAACCAATAAATCGACCATTAAATCACCAGAAATTGTTAAATTACGCAGACTCCTCGATACACTCGATACCAAAGATGAGTTTCGATTGGCCTTGACAGGGCATACTGATTCTACCGGAAACGACGAGGCCAATTTGCGTCTATCTCAAACCCGGGTCGACGAAGTATTTCGGTACTTGTTTGAAAATGACATTGATTCTACATGGATGATTCGGACGTATTTTGGACGGTCTAAGCCCAGGGAGAAGGAAGAGTCAAATGAAGAAAAAAAATCGAGAAATAGAAGGGTTGAAATTACCATTTATGAGAAGCCAAAGCCCATTGAGAAGCCAAAGCCCAAAATCATCTATCGCGATACCTGCACCCTAGACACCACGATTGCAATGAATGGGGTGAGTTTTACGATGAAAGCCTGTGATTTTAAAAAAATCTGTCCTCGCGGAGCCAATAATTGTATTAAAATCAAAAAGTTTACCAGTATTGAAGAAATCATGGGAGGCAATGTCCCACTGAGAACTACAAAGGGTGAGGGTTTAAATTGGGGGGGTGCTTTCGACATTCGATTGCCAGGTGATACCTGCGCAATTTTCCCAATAACCATGGCTGTTTCCCTCGATGCAAATACCTACAAAAGAGCCAAATTGCAATTGTACACAAAAGATGGCGAGACGGTTATTAAGCCAAACAAATCTATGAAGTTGGCAATTGAAAAAGGGAAAGACCAAAATAGTTATTCGTTTCCACTGTCTTGCAATGGTACTTATTATTTATGTGGCGCTATGGGTAAAGCAAAAAAGGCAATCATCCTAGATAAAACACGTAAATTGGATGAGGTATATATGATTTCGCAATCCACTATGGCCATTGTTCCAGCGAAGAATATGGGCAATCATAAATGGGAAGTTGTGTATAGCAAAATCGAGGATCCTACATTAATCCTCAAATCAGATGGTGAAGTAGTGGCTTCAGACATCAATATGAATGCCGTTCGAAAAATGAAAAAGCCAGGTTTTCTGAGAAAGAAATACAAGCTCAAAACAAAGCATCTTGGGGGAAATTAATCTAGCGTTGATGGAAAAGCTGACGGGTCGTTCACAGCTAGTCGTGAACAAAAAAATGACATTCTCTGAGCGTATTTATTTGCCAGCGATTTTGGGTGGAATGTGGATTACCCTAAAACATTTTTTTAAGAAAAGCAATACCATAAGCTATCCAGAAGTAGAGCGACCCCGTTCTGAAGTATACCGTGGTTTGCATGTCTTAAAACGCGACGATGAAGGCAAAGAGCGATGCACTGCGTGTGGCCTATGTGCTGTCGCATGTCCGGCTGAAGCCATTACAATGGTCGCTGCTGAACGCAATAAAGGAGAGGAACACCTTTACCGTGAGGAAAAATATGCAGGCAGTTTTGAAATTGATATGTTGCGCTGTATTTTTTGTGGTCTTTGTGAAGAGGCCTGTCCCAAAGAAGCAATTTTTCTCACAACCCGAATTGTTGCCTCTGAATTCTCACGTGATGCATTTATATATGGCAAGGATAAATTGGTAGAAACAATACACCATCGCATAGATATATCAAAAAGACAAGTGTTTACCAGTGAATCAACCCTGCATCCAAAAACACAACATTCATCCAGCCAATTACAACCAAGCAAATGAATCTACCCATTCCATTTTTGATACTATCTTTTCTTACGATTTTATCTGCATTGTATGTAGTGACGAGTAAAAGTCCTGTACATTCGGTATTGGCTTTGATCTTTACATTTTTTACCATTTCTGCTCATTATGTATTGCTCAATGCCCAATTTTTGGCAGTGGTTAACCTGATTGTGTATGCAGGTGCGATTATGGTTTTGTTTCTATTTGTGTTGATGTTGCTGAATTTAAGCAAGGAGATTGAGCCAATAAAATCAAATGCTTGGGCGATTGCCGCCACGATTTCGGCAGGTTCTATATTGTTAATGATTACAGCAGCTTTTCAAGTTTTTGGTGAGGCAGTTGCCAAAAATCCCGTCGAGGGTATTGGTTTGGTAAAAGCTTTAGGGAATGTTTTATTTACCCGTTTTTTGGTTCCATTTGAGCTTACCGGTATTCTTTTTTTGGCGGCGATGGTTGGGGCCGTTTTATTGGGAAAACGCGAAAAAAAACCTACAGAATTATCGACCAATGAAACCATAAACCCATGAGTAGTCTTACAATATTTAACCAGCTCGAAATTAGTCATTACATTTATTTGAGCACTGTGCTTTTTAGTATTGGCTTGTTTGGCGTGCTATTCAGAAGAAATGCAATTATTCTATTGATGTGCATTGAATTAATGCTCAATGCTGTGAATTTGTTGTTTGTCGCTTTTTCATCGTATATGGGAGATTCGGATGGGCAAATTTTTGTATTTTTTATTATGGTGGTTGCGGCAGCTGAGGCTGCTGTTGGCCTTGCGATTTTGGTTCTCGTGTATCGCAATACGCGCAAAACCGATGTGAGTGTTCTTGACAACTTAAAAGGCTAGGAGATGTTGGAATGGATCATAGTATTGCCGCTTTTGGGTTTTCTCATCAATGGATTATTCGGAAGTATTTTTCCCAAGTCTATTGTGGGTTGGCTCGGAACGGCCTTTGTTTTCGGATCATTTGTTGCAACATGTTTTCTTTTTAGAGACTTGCTCACTTCATTGCCTGGTGAAGGGTCGGTCTATTTAAGGGTGTTTACTTTTTTGAATGTCGGAAATTTTCATGTTGATATTGCATTTCAATTCGATCGTTTGTCGGCGATTATGGCATTGATCATTACAGGTATTGGCACATTGATTCACCTATACTCTATATCGTATATGGCCGATGATGCAGGTTTGTATAAATTTTTTTCCTTCCTAAATCTTTTTATATTTAACATGTTGGTTCTTGTATTGGGTTCCAATTTTATGATGATGTTTTTTGGTTGGGAGGGTGTGGGTCTTTGTTCTTACCTTCTGATTGGATTCTGGTATAAAAATGTATCCTTTGGCAAGGCTGCCCGCAAGGCGTTTATCATGAACCGTATTGGAGATTTGGGTTTGTTGATGGGTTTGTTTTTGATTTACCAGAACTTTGGCTCCTTCGAATACACCGAGGTATTTGCCAAGGTTGGCCGACTAGAGGTAGGAACTGAGATTTGCACTGCCATAGCGTTGTTATTGTTTATTGGGGCGATGGGGAAAAGTGCCCAAATCCCCTTGTTTACATGGTTGCCTGATGCGATGGCTGGCCCAACACCAGTGTCTGCATTAATACATGCCGCAACTATGGTAACGGCGGGTATTTATTTGGTTGTTCGCTGCGAGGCCATATATGCATTGGCTCCATTTGCACGTGAGGTAATTATGTGGATTGGATTGGCTACGTCTTTGATGGCTGCGCTGATTGGATTGAAACAAAACGACATTAAAAAAGTGCTTGCGTACAGCACGGTGAGTCAGTTGGGGTTTATGTTTATCGCGCTGGGTTGTGGTGCTTATACGGCGGCGTTATTTCATGTGATTACGCATGCATTCTTCAAAGCATTGTTGTTCTTGGGCGCGGGCAGTGTAATTCATGGCATGCATCATGAACAGGATATTCGCCAAATGGGTGGTCTTCGTAAAAAAATGCCCATTACGTATTTAACATTTTTGATCGGAACATTGGCAATTACGGGTTTTCCAATGTTGTCGGGTTTCTTTTCAAAAGATGAGATTTTCACTGCGATATTGTCCCACAATAGATTGGTATTTATCTTGGGTTTATTGAGTGCGTTTATTACTGTGTTTTACACATTTAGAATGTTCTTTGTTACATTCCACGGAACCTATAGAAATCATCACCATTCGTTTGAGAAAGTCCATGAAAGTCCGTTGTTGATGACTTTACCACTGTTGATTTTGGCGGTGCTTTCGGTTATTGGTGGAGCAGTAAATTTTCCAAATTATATGGGTGAGGGGATTTCAGGCGGACTTCATCACTTGTTGAGTTTTGATGGTGGGGGTCGCTTTTCGCCAATTTTGATTTTTCCAGAACAAAGCTTTGAAATTTCACATGCACAAGAGTGGTTACTGGCTGCATTAACGCCCTTGTTCCTTACGATTTTTGTTGTTGTGCGGAATAAATATCTAGTAAAGGCAGCGGTACCCGAAGCCGATGCAGATCAAGTGGGTCTTGGCAAAGTATTGGCCAACAAGTTTTATGTTGACGAGTCCTACGATCGTTCATTTGTCGAGCCAATAGAATTGGTATCAGATACCCTAACAGAATATGTTGACGAGAAAGCATTTAAGTCTTCATTTGATGGAATCGGTCGGGCAAATCAATATTTCGGATCTTTGTTGTCGCGCGTTCAAAATGGAAATATTGAATATTACTTGGTTTATATGGTTGTTGGTCTTTGTTTGTTGTTGGCGTTTAATCTGTTTTAGATATGGAAGTAATAATCATCCCTTTCATCGCTTGTTTATGTGTTTCAATTCTTGGAAAACGAAACAATATATGGCTGTCTACATTGTTTTCCTCATTGCCATTGTTTTTTGTATACCAGTATTTTCAGCATCTCGACTCCTCTGGCAAATGGATTTCCCTGTTTGACCATGCATGGATTTCTGATAAAATTAGGTTTACCTTGGCTTTTGATGGGCTGACGGGTTTGATGCTTATTTTAACCAATATGTTGGTTCCCCTTATTATTTTGGCGGGGATTCGCAATGATGAAAACCAGGTCAAACTTACGGCACTTACCTTGTTTATGCAGGCAGCATTGAATGGGGTGTTTATGGCCCATGATGGCTTGATGTTTTATATTTTTTGGGAATTGGCATTGATCCCAATCTATTTCATAACGCTTACGATGTCTGGTAAACAGGCCTTCAAAATCACATTGAGATTCTTTCTTTACACCTTTGTTGGTTCTTTGGCGATGCTTGCCAGTTTGATTTATCTTTTTTTGCATACCGCCGACCATTCCTTCGATTTTGAATCTCTTCGGGCTGTTGAATTAAACCTAAACCAATCTATAGGGGTGGGCGCGGGTATTCTGCTGGCATTTCTTGTTAAAATCCCAATTTTGCCTTTCCATTCATGGCAGGCTGACACCTATACAGAAGCACCTGCATCAGGCTCTATGTTATTGGGAGGTATTATGTTAAAAATGGGTTTGTATGGAATATTGCGTTGGTATTTTCCGTTGGCTCCCGAAAGCATTGCGTTTTTTCAGCCCTGGATTATCGGTCTTTCAGTTGCCGGAGTTCTATATGGTGCCATCATTGCATTGAGGCAAAAAGACATGAAACGCTTGGTGGCTTTTTCTTCCCTATCCCACGTGGCACTGATTGCAGCTGGTTTTTTTACCCTCAGCGCTGAAGGTATCGAAGGGGGCTTGCTGCAGATGTTTGTTCACGGGGTGAATGTTGTCGGCCTTTTCTTGGTTATTGAAATCATTGAAAGAAGCACTGGCACCCGTGTTTTGGGTGAATTGGGAGGATTGGCCAAGAACAACCGAATATGTATGGTTTTTTTTATGTTGGTTGCATTGGGTACAATGGCAGTGCCTTTCACCAATGGGTTTCCAGGAGAATTCTTATTGCTTAAATCATTGTATGCGTATAACCACAATTTGGCATTATTGGCTGGTCTCACCATTATATTCTCTGCAGTGTATATTCTGAGGATGGTCCAGTTTAGCATGTTTGGTGAGGGCAAAAAAGCTATGTCGCCTTTGTCTTGGAACGAAATATTGGCATTTGTTATTTTGGCGGTGGGTATTGTTGGTATTGGTTTTATGCCTCAAATTATAATAGACATGGTACACAAAAGTGTTTTAATAATCGCTACTTGGATTTCCGAGGCTAATGGGATACTATCATGATAGCATTCTTTATTACCTTTTTTGGTGCTGTGGTTTTGCTTTTTATAGGGCTCAATAAACGAGAGTCTTCATTTTCTATTTTTGCAGCTGGAATACTATTTCTTTCTGCTTTTTTGTGTGTTGCTTCAAAATTTGGCTGGTGTAATTTTGGAATACTCGAATCTTGGGTACCCGCAAACATGATGCAATTTAGCCCAGAACAACTTCTGTTTATGGGCCTACTTTCATTTCTTACAGGATTTATTATCCTTTCTTTTAGAGATTCTGACATTATTGGAAATGACCAACTCGCATTGATGATGTTCAGTTTATGTGGAGCCTATATGATGGTTTGCTACCAGCATATAGTGGTTTTATTTTTGGGTATCGAAGTGTTGTCTATTCCTTTGTATGTATTGGCGGGAAGCAAAAAAGACAATATTTATTCGAATGAGGCCGCCTTGAAGTACTTCTTGATGGGAGCGTTTTCAACGGGTATTTTCTTGTTGGGATCAGCTTTTATTTATGGAGGAACGGGTTCCTTAGAATTGGAACTTATGGGAATTAAGCCCAGTTTTATGCATGCCATAGAGGGGATGCCCATACCAGTTTTAATCAATGCGGGTATAATCTTGATGGGTGTTGGCTTGCTTTTTAAGGTAGCTGCCGTTCCATTTCACTTTTGGGCACCTGATGTGTACCAGGGTAGTCCAAATAGAACGACTGTTTTCATGGCAACGGTTGTAAAAATAAGTGCATTTATTGCTTTATATCGTCTATTAAACACCTTTGTTGGCATTAAATCAAACTGGTCTGGCTGGTTGTCTATTTTGGCAACGATCACTATTTTATGGGGCAACTTGGCCGCTATGATTCAGCAAAATGTCAAACGCACATTGGCTTACAGTAGCATTGCCCATGCAGGGTATTTGTTGATTTTTATACTCATTGCAGATGGAACCAATGCTTGGATTCTTTGGTTTTATGGTCTGGCCTATGGCATTGCCAGTATTCTTGTCTTTAGCATTTCACACCAACTTTACAATACAAACAAAGACGATACATTTGAAGCTTTTAACGGTTTGGCGAAATCCTCGCCAATAGTAGCGATAGCATTGGTGATCGGAGTTTTGTCATTGGCAGGAATACCCATTTCCGCAGGATTTGTCGGAAAGTTTTATCTTTTTTCTTTTGCTTGGCAGTCGGATCCCATGTTGGTTTGTACAGGATTGGTTGGATCCGCTTTGGGGGTAGCGTATTATTTCAAGTTTATCAAACACGCATTTTTAAAAGTGGGTGAGAAGAGCCCAGTAATCAAAGACAGAGGCATTTTGATTTTTTTGGTTCTGATTATTTTAATGGCCGGAGTATTCCCCTGGATTTTGTTGCGAACATTTTTTTAATGGGGAAACGCTTCCTAAAATTTAAATCCAATACGGTAAACAAAAAAACCATACGGGGAATATTGTTGAAAATTGGGGTTTTGGGCTATGCCAACCGAAATCCATTGATTCATTCTTTCATCTGCCATATATCCGATTAAAAAAATGGGAGAGCGCACCCATTTTTTTGCCGATGAAACATACAGTAACCGATACTCTCCCTGCAAAAAAATTCGATTGATGTTGACTCTCCCAAATCCGAAGCCCCCAGTACTTAAACCAAATTTTTGGCTTAGGCCAATTTGCGAGCCCACGCCTAGCATAAAACGCTTGTCCCACCAATACGCAATTTGTGGGTCAATGCTAAATGAACTATAAGTTTGAATCGGAAGTGTGGAGATTTCGACAGCTTTAAACAATGATAATTTGTGGAGTGGATTTTCTGTATACAAATCTTCTGATTTGGTGGTTTCTTTATTTTCAAGACTGTCTAGTCCCTCATACTGTCCAAAGCATGATACAGTTGCCATCGATGCAACAAAAATGGCAAAACCTTTAAAATGAAACCGCATCAAATTCTTGTTTAGCCGCAATTATACGCGTAAAATTGCAAAACAGTTTAGACCCATGTCAAAGATTCACAATTTCTCGGCCGGACCTTCTATTTTGTCTCAGGGTGCATTTGAAAAAAGCATGCAGGACATCCGCAACTTTGCCAATACAGGCTTGAGTATTTTAGAGGTTTCCCACCGCGGAAAGGAGTTCGAGAAAGTACTTGCAGACACAGATTCTCTGATTCGTGAACTATTGGGCGTGCCTGATGGATATGATGTTTTGTTTTTGCAAGGAGGTGCAAGTACACAATTTTTTCAAGTTCCCATGAATTTCCTTCGAACAAAAGCCGCCTATACCGATACAGGTACATGGGCCAGTCGTGCATTGAAGGAAGCCCAAGGGTATGGTGAAGTTGATGTTTTGGCATCAAGCAAATCGGCCAATTATAATTTTATCCCGAAAGACTATACGATTTCTTCAGGTCTTGATTATTTTCATTGTACCAGTAACAATACCATTTTTGGAACCCAAATGAAGTCTTTCCCCCATTGTCCTATTCCACTCATTTGCGACATGAGTTCCGACATTTTTTCAAAACCGATAGATGTATCTCAATTTTCGATAATTTATGCAGGTGCGCAAAAAAATATTGGACCTGCTGGGGTTACGGTCGTAGTATTAAAAAAGGATATGTATGCACTTAAAGCGAATCGCCATATCCCAACGATGATGGATTATGCAATTCATGCAGCCAATGGAAGTATGTATAATACGCCGCCTGTATTTTCTATTTTGGTTTCAAAATACAATTTAGAATGGGTCAAAGAAATGGGCGGGCTTCAGTCAATGGCTATTCGCAATACTGCAAAAGCAGAATTGTTGTACAATGCAATCGATAAAAGTCCTTATTTTAATGGAACTACGGCTGTAGAAGACCGAAGTCAGATGAATGCCTGTTTTGTATTTTCAGACGAAAATTCTGGTCTCGAGGCAAAATTTGACAATGCCTGTAAAGAAGCCAAATTACAAGGATTGAAAGGGCACCGCAGTGTTGGTGGTTACAGGGCATCTATGTACAATGCACTCCCAATAGAGAGCGTTCAGGTATTGGTAAATACAATAGAAACATTTAATTAAGATGAAGATATTAGCGAACGATGGAATTGACTCTTTTGGCAAGAAAATATTAGAGGATGCGGGTTTTGAAGTCATTACAACCAAAATTGCCCAAGATGAATTGGCTTCTCGGATTGCCGATTACGACATTCTTATTGTGCGGAGCGCGACCAAAGTAACAGGAGCAGTAATACGGGCGTCTAACTTATCACTCATTGCAAGGGCAGGTGTAGGATTAGACAATATCGATATGGATGCTGCTGCTCAAAAAAATATAAGTGTCGTTAATACACCCAATTCGAGTACCCGTTCTGTAGCAGAATTGGTGTTTGCCCACTTGTTCTCTTTGGCTCGTTTTCTTCATAAATCGAATCGACAAATGCCAAAAAATGGTATCGATGGGTTTAAAGAGATGAAAAAAGAATTTTCGGATGGCTTCGAACTCAAAGGAAAGAAAATGGGTATAATTGGCTGTGGTAGAATTGGAAATGAAGTGGCAAAGATGGCCATTGGTCTTGGCATGGAGGTATTGCCTTACGATCTAATTCAGCAGGAATTTTCGATTTGTGTTTCTTTGGCGAACCAGTATAAAGCGCATGATTTTAATATTAAATTACAGGGAATTCCCTTGCAAACAGTGCTGAAGGAATCAGATTTTGTGAGTATTCATACACCTGGAAGCGAAGAAGTTATAGGGGCAAAAGAATTGTCATTGATGAAAAAAGGAGCTGTATTAATTAATTGTGCCCGCGGTGGAGTGGTCAATGAAAAAGCACTCGTTTTGGCAATTCAATCTGGCGATATTGCCGCAGCTGGAATAGATGTTTTTGAAAATGAACCCCCACAAAACGATAGTTTGCTAATACAAGACAATATTTCAATGTCACCGCATATTGGCGCTAGTACAAAAGAGGCGCAAGAGAGGGTGGGTATAGAATTGGCAGATAAAATTCTTTCTTTTTTTAAATAAATGGGAAAGTTTTGTTAAAGATACTTCCTTTTGTTGCCCTTACACCCATTGCAGAGGCTCAGCAATCGCTTCCTTGTTATGGATCTGGTAAAATGAGCCAAGAGTATTTAGAACGATTGGCCAGAGAGAACGCAGACAGTTTTATTCGGGTAATCAAGCCACAATATATTGAGCCGAATATTGAGCAGGGTTCTGCTGAATTTTATGCGCGTAGCTTCTATCATTTTCAAAAAATCATGGAAAGGGGCTTGTTGGAAAAACAAGTTTCAGCGGTCTATATTTATGAACAAGAACAACCCAACAATATTGTTGTCCGGGGTTTTGTAGTTTCTGTCTCTGCCAAAAGCATCTTGGATGGAAGTCTAAAAAAACATGAAAACACCCTAGAAATATTAGAGAATCGGCTGGTTAAACAGATTACTGCACTCAAATCAATGGCTGAACCTGTTTTGTTGGTGCAGAAATTACCCGATTCACTGACTGAATATCTAATCAATTTAAGCGTGGGAAAACCCTTGGTAGAAACCATTGATGACCTCAACCATGTTCACCGTTTATGGCCAATTACATCAGCGAGTTTAATTGAATCAATCTCAAATGGCATTGAAAAATTGGGTTCATTGTATATTGCCGATGGACATCACCGCGTGAGTGCCGTTGGCAAATATTTAGACGGATTAGACAGTGTTGACCCATTGGGGCTGATGGTACTTTTGGTGAACGAACAGGACATGATTATCAAATCATTTCACCGAATCATTTCGGGAATTGGAAACATTGATTTCTTACATTTTTTTACCCACAAGCAGGCCCATTTTTGGATTATTTCTGATCGGGAATTGGATGCGATAACCGTTTCAACAAATTGTGTTTTACTGCTAACCCCTAGCGAAAATATTATGGTAGACATGGGTTTTGGCAGTGGAGAATGTAATACCCTGACGCAAGAACGAACGGTCGACAGTGGTTTTGATGCCGTCGAAAAATTGGAGGTCAACAAGATTGAATCATTGATTTTTGACCAGTTAATGGGAATTCACAATACAAGCAACGACGATAGAATTACATTTATGCGGGGAGATACCCCCTTGCAAACCATGAAAAAATTGGTATTGATGGGTTCCTGTGATTGTGTGCTTGTGTTGCCAGCCAATACGGTGCAGCAAATTAGGGATGTGGCAGACCAGAACCTGTTCATGCCTCCAAAAAGCACCTGGATAGAACCTAAATTGCTAACGGGATTTATTACCCAAGTGTTTGATTGAGCGTGTTTTGAATGGGTATTTATAAAAACAAAAAGGCATTGAACGGGTAACAGTTTATGGTTTTTAGTGCGATCGATCACTGAGATAGGAGAGTAATTCCTTGAGTTTTTTGGAAGAAACACCCAGAGATTCTAGTTCTGCTAGAAGTGTTATTCCCTGTTGGTCGTAGACCGCTGTTTTTTTCAATAGGGCCTTGTCTAAACCCATTTCGATCCACTGCTGCTTCACCAATGCCACACGACTTGTTCCGCTTGTTGTGAGATACCAGTTTTTGGTCTCTTTGCTTGCTTCACATGATTTGATATAGAGCCATGTTTTTTTTCCTTCCATGATGTCGCCACCGATTACTTTTCCCACTGTACCACTTTCTCCAAAAGTATCCAGATAGTCGTCTACCAATTGAAAAGAAAGTCCAATACAAATGGCAAAAGCATGTAATTTATTTGCTATCGCCTCTGATGCATTGGCAGAAAGAGCCCCACAAGCCAAACACGCACCCAATAATACGGCAGTTTTATTTTCAATCATTTGAAGGTATTGATCTTCCCCAACGTCGTCTTGGGTAGAATAATTCATGTCGGCTTGTTGTCCCTCGCATACTTTGCTTGCCATTGCAGAGAAAATTTCGACAATTCTATCTTTATTGGGACCATTGTATGCATGCAAGGATTGATAGGCTTTAATTAGCATGTTGTCACCTGCCAGTATTGCGGTTGGCTGGTTGTATTGGATATGGACGGTGGGCATACCCCGGCGCATCTCGGATTGATCCATGATGTCATCATGAACCAAGCTAAAATTGTGAAAAATCTCAAAAGCATGGGCAAGAATGAGGGACTCTTGTGGGTTGCCCCCCACGCTTTCTGCACCCATTAAACAAAGAATTGGACGAATGCGTTTTCCCCTTAATTGCATGATATAATGCATGGAATCGTAAAGATTGCCAGGAGTACCATTGAAGCCATTGGCCTCCAAATACTGGACATACAACTGATAATGCTGTTGAATAGACATCAGTAATTCAATAAGTTAAATTCTATGAGTCTTTTTACGGGGTCGGATTTCTTTACAGACACTGAAATAGTATCGCCCAGATGGAAACTCCTTCTGGTACGTTGGCCAATCATTTTTTTTTCGGCCTCATTATACACGAATCGGTCGCCTTTAACGTCTGAAATGCGAATCAAACCTTCACAATAAAATTCGGTAGCCATTGCATAAATACCCCATTCAGTAATTCCGGTAATAGTGGCGTCCATGGTTTTCCCTTTGTGTTGTTCCATCATCTGTGCCAGCATGTATTTTGTACTTGCCCGTTCTGCTTCAGCGGCTTTTTGTTCCATCGCACTGCTGTGCTTGGCAATTGTTTCAATTTGAGATTCATCCATTTTCTGAGAGGGGTCTTCCAAGTACTGAAACAATAAGCGGTGAACCAACAAATCGGGGTAACGGCGTATTGGAGACGTGAAATGGGTATAGAATTCAAATGCCAGTCCAAAGTGACTGGATCGATACGCTGTGTAAACGGCTTTTGCCATGGTTCTAATCGCCATCTGTTGTAAAATTTCTGCTGAGGGGTCATTTGCAGTTCTGTCTAGTAATGCGTTAAACGAGGATCGCATTTGAGGCTCATTGTCTATTTGGATTGGATATCCCATCAATTTGCAAAATTTGGCAAAATCAAGCAATTTGTCATTGGGCGGTAAATCGTGTGATCGAAATAAAAATGGAAGGGTGGGTTTCTGCAATGTTTTAACATATTTGGCAACAGCCTCATTGGCCATGAGCATAAACGTTTCGATGAGCATATGGGCCTCAAATCGTTTCTTTTCATAGGCCTCAATCGGTTTTTTATTTGCATCAAACACAAACCGTATTTCTTTGGAATTAAATTTTAGGGCGCCATTTTCGAATCGAATCGCTTCAAAATGTTTGGCAATTGTATTGAGGAGATTGAGTTCTTCTGCATAGTCTCCTTTTTTTGTGAGAATGACTTCTTGTGCATCTTCATAGGAGAACCTTCTTTTGCTATTGATAACGGTTTTCCCAAACCATTGGTCTATCACAGCAAATGTTTTGTTGAGGGTGAAAATGACGCTAAAAGCCAATCGGTCTACATGGGGTTTGAGAGAGCATAAGTCATTGCTCAGCACTTCTGGAAGCATCGAAATAGTGCGATCAACCAAGTAAACAGAAGTTCCGCGTGCAAGGGCTTCGCGGTCAATCGCCGTATCCGGAACAACAAAATGAGATACATCCGCAATATGAACACCCAGTAAATAATTCCCTTCTTTGTTTTTTGACAAGGAAATAGCATCGTCAAAATCCTTGGCATCTGCAGGATCAATGGTAATACAGAAAAGGTCTCGGAGATCTTTTCGCTTTGCATAATCACTAGAATGAATGGTTTTGGGGATTGTTGAAATTTCGGCCAAGACAGCTGCAGGAAATTGGGTGTTGAACCCAAATTCTAAAACTATTGCGTGCATTTCGGTATCGATTTTACCCGCCATTCCAAGAACTTCAACAATATTGCCCACAGGTTGTTGGCTATTAATAGGAAAATCGACGACTTCTACTAAAACCTTGTAACCATTGATCAAGCCTTCAGCAGGGCGTAAAATTTTCACATCCCGCATACCATTTTTTTGGAGTACAGCAAAGACATTTTTCCCAACTATTTCTAGTGTTCCACTATACCGTTTTGGAATTCGTTTAGACAGTTGAAGGGATTTAACATACGTTCTTTTGCCCTTTGATTTCAATTCGCACAAAACAATATCTCCTGGCAAAAATCTACCAACCGAATCATTGTCTAAAAACAACTGCTGTGTATCTCCATCGAGATCGATACGAACATAGTAATCTCCACGGTTAGACAAAACCAATTCCCCCGTTTTTTTTATATCGCGGCGAATTGAAATGTAAACACCTTTATTCGACTCCCTGATCATACCTTTATTTGCTAGGTTCAGCAGCGCTTTATGTACCATCTCCTTAGTGAAATTAGATTCCCTGGGAATTTTGTCAAGAACTTGATTAGCGTTCATGGCACCAGTAGTGGCATTTTCTATAATTGCGAGGCTTACACGCTCTGGAAAGCTTAATGTATTTCGTTGAGACAAAGTTGAAGGGCTAGTTGATTGAAAGGATTTATGCTTGATTTGTTTGCTTGGGTTGTTCTAATTCTAGATAATTCAAGTCTTTGTGAAAGGATTCTTCGATATACCATGTTCCCCATGCCGCAAATGCTATACAAAGTATACCAATAATCATTGCCGCGACACTGTATTCGCGGAATGAAAAGAGGGTGTGGTTAAAGAAAGCGGAAGAAAAATATTCGAAACCCATGGTAATAAGCAATACACCGCCGCGAACAAAGTTTGGAACAGTGGTGGCAACCGTACTCCTAATATTGGTTCCAAATTGTTCGGAGGCATTGGTGACAAAAATAGCCCAATAACCGGTTACGGCCCCGAGAGAAAATGCCATTAAACGATAATAGTCGGGTGTGCCTGCTGGCCCAAAAAGAAATAGGGAACCCATGATGCAAATACCCATTAAGTTAATGTAAATAACCTTTTTACGGGATTTTAATAGCTGGCTTAGAACTCCGGAAATCAAATCGCCAACGCTTAAACCAATATAACTCCACATCACCATTTCGGCCGTCGGGATGGCTAAAAATCCATTTTGAATAGAATGACCACGCAATATCTCAGGGAAAAACTTGTGGGATAGGGCAATTAAAATGCCAATGACAAACCAAACGGGTAAGCCAATGACAATGCATGCAAGGTATTTTTTCCTATTGTGTTTTCTGAGCAAAAGAAAGAAATTTCCAAGTTTAACATTTGAATCCGTGGCCACAGATTTGAACAGTGAACTTTCATAAGTTCCAGACCGTGTCAACAATAAGAGTAATCCAAGAACACCCCCTACAATATAGGCAGTTTGCCAATTTTCGAGTGGTCTCCCAGTTAAAGAAACCAGACATTCGGTTATCCAACTGCCATGTTGGGCAACAAAAAATGCAAAGACTGCACCCAAAGCACCAAAAGTAACAATAACCATGGTTCCCAAGCCACGGTTTTTTTGGGGCATCAATTCCCCAACCAATGTGATAGCGGCACCCAATTCCCCAGCCAACCCTATCCCCGCGATAAGCCGACATAATTTATAAGCTTCTACGCTTGTAACAAATGCATTTGCAATGTTTGCGATACTGTAAAGAAGGATGGAACCAAACAACACGCTGATGCGCCCTTTGACATCGCCCAAAATGCCCCACATAATTCCCCCAATCAACATTCCCGCCATCTGCCAACGGAACAATACGTTCTCGTATTGGTCAGCATTGATATGAAGAGAGCCCAAACTCTCTTTTTTTATAATATTGAAAAGGATTAAGTCATAGATATCAACAAAATAACCCAAAGAAGCCACCAAGATTAGCAGGATAATGCGTTTGTTTGATTTCATTGTGATAAAAAGACCCCCAAATTACGGCAAAATTCTTCTAATTCGATCTTGTCTGTTGCATCGAAATGAGACAAAAAACGGCTGTCGGCATCTAATACACCCCATATTTCTCCAGATTGTAGTCGAATGGGAATTACAATCTCACTTATGCTTTCCCAACTGCAGGCAATGTGCCCAGGGAATTCTCTAACATCGTCAACCACGAGGGTGTTTCCCTGTTCCCAAGCAAGGCCACATACACCTTTCCCTTTTAAAATATTGGTACAAGCAGGAGGACCTTGAAAAACACCCAACATCAATTGCTCTCCATTAACACGGTATACACCCACCCACCACCAATCAAAAATTTGCTTAAGCAATGCAATCCCATTCGAAAGATTGCAAACAGAATCTGATTTATTGTCGTAAAGTACTTTCCATTGTGAATGAAGCAGGACGTATTTTTCTAATTTCGTGAGCGATGTGAATGAATCTAGGGCTATTTCGTTGTTCATGTCTGCGAAACTAGCCCACTTTTTTAAAAAATTCGTGTTAATCTGAAAGTAATTTTGCTTCAAAATTAAATGCATTGTAAATTGCAAGGTTGTTAGCAAGAAGAAATAGATGGAGGTTGTAAACAGCAAGCCGTTCGAAGTGGTTTTTACATTTATTAGGCACCCCCATTTGGGTGTTTTGGTAGAAGCAAATGCGGTTCAATTATTGGATAACGGAAACCCATCCCTTACTTTTCAAAGAATCAGGGTCCAAACAGCAACGTATTTTGGTCTAAACCCCGAACAAAAAAAGGTTGTAGAACTCTTGGAGGCTTTTGAGGTTGAGAATATCATCAAGCAATTTTACAACGCAACCAAAAAAATAAAAACAGCCGACTTTTACGTCAAACATTTTGATATAGAAACCAAAAAAAATACGCTTAATTTTATCGAAAAGCAACTGTTAAAGGTTGTGGGTGAAATTAAAAATTATCCTATGTACTGGGTTGGGGTTACTGGAGAGCCCATGGGAACCCGTGTCGATTTTTACAACGAGCCCGCTACACCCTTGTTTCATTTTCGCAGAGAAGAAACGGGCATGAATTACTTTGTAACCATAAAACACCGCGGTGAGAAAGTTTATTTTTGCGACCCTGAGAGTGAGATGCTCATCTCTCAGCCTGCTTGGTTGCTTACACCCAATCAGTTATTGTTCTTTTCTTCAAATGTAGAAGGAAAAAAAATTAAACCCTTTCTTAAAAAGAAATTCATCCATATCGATCCCCACCAAGAGGAACTATATATGCAAAAATTTGTTGGTCCTCTTCTCGAGAATCATGATGTTTTCGCCTTGGGGTTTGAGATTGTGGTCGATCATTTGGAGGCAAAGCCTGTTTTAAAGCTAAACCCATCGATGGAATTTCCCCATTTGATATTGTATATGAAATATGGCGATTGGGAATTCCCTTACCATGTTAATAAGAAAGCCAATGTGCGATTGGTTAAGGAAAAAGAAACCTATACCTTCCACCGCATAAAAAGATTGTATTCTGTTGAAAAAGAAAAGATTGCATGTTTAAAAGAATTGGGGTTGATGCAGTCTAATGGGAGCTTATTTACTTTACAGAATGACGTAAGCCACTCGACACATATTATTGCATGGATCAATGAAAATAGGGAATTGTTGGAGAGATCTGGATTTGAGATCAAACAAGAAGAAGGCCTCACACAATATTATCTTGGCAGTATTCAATTGCTGGTTACGATCAAAAAAGGCATTGATTGGTTTGATGTCCACGCCATTGTTAAATTTGATGGCTTTGAGATACCCTTTATCAGATTAAGGAAGCACATACTCGAAAATAGAAGAGAGTACGTTTTGCCCGATGGAAAAGTGGTTATTTTGCCCGATGAATGGTTTAGTCAATTTGCACAGATTGTCAATTTAGCAGATGTGCAAGGTGAAGCCTATCGTATTCGCAACATACATGTGTCTTTGTTGAGTGATCTCGATGAATATTTAAAAGAAGCACCCCAACTCCCAGATTGGACAGCAGCATTTAGCCATTCCAATATTCCAAAGTTGCCTTTACCCGATGGATTGGTTGGTGAATTGCGCAACTATCAAATGGATGGATTCCGTTGGATTCATTTTATGCAACAACACCGATTTGGGGCATTGCTTGCAGATGACATGGGCTTGGGAAAAACAATTCAAACCCTTGCGCACCTTCAACTCTTGTCAAATAACCTGTGGGAAGAAAAAGTCGGTCGGGAAAACCCCGCCAAAACAAGAAATAAAAACGATGATTCCGAATTGGACTCATTGGGCCATACAAGTCTGGCTTTGAAAGAAATAAAAAACAATTTTCCGACCAAATTGACACCTGGTCCGATACTGATAGTAGCACCCAAGTCTTTGCTGTACAATTGGATATCTGAAACAGCCAAATTTTGCCCCAAACTAAAAACCGCATTGTATTTTGGATTGGGCCGTCAAAAGATTATACAGAATTTCGATGCGCTAGACTTGGTTGTTATGAGTTATGGAACCATGAGAAATGACATGGATTTATTAAAAGGAATTCTCTTTAATTGTGTGGTATTGGATGAAAGTCAAGCGATTAAAAATCCCTCTTCCCAAACCTCTCGGGCATTATTGAAAATACAATCCAGTCATAAAATAGCCCTTACAGGAACTCCAATAGAAAACACGTTGCTAGATATCTGGAGCCAAATGAATTTCTTAAATCCAGGATTACTGGGAAGCTATACCTATTTCGAAAAACAATTTATCAGGCCAATTGAAAAGGGTGTAAATAGTAAAAAAACAGAAGAATTGCGAAAACTAATCGATCCATTCGTTCTGCGCAGAACAAAAAAACAGGTAATGAAAGAATTGCCCCCCAAGATTGAAAAAGTGCATTTTTGCGAAATGAGTGTCGAACAAGGCGATCTATACGAATCCGTTAAAAGTCAATATAGAAATGAAATTCTGAGCCATGTAAGCGAATTGGGCATTTCCAAATCGAGGTTGAAAATTTTTAACGGGTTAATGCACTTGAGACAAATTGCTCTCAATCCGCTGTTAAAAGATGCAGATTTTGATGGCAGTAGTGGAAAAGATGATGAAATAATGCGCATGCTTTTAAGGGCATTGGCAAATGGCCACAAGGTGTTGTTTTTCTCACAGTTTGTAGGGTATCTCAAAATATTCGAGGAACTGTTTGAACAGCAAGAAATTGATTATTGTTATTTGGATGGTTCAATGGATGAAAAAGAAAGACAAATCCAGATTGATTTGTTCCAAAACAATGAAACCAAGCGGGTTTTCTTGCTTAGCTTGAGGGCTGGCAATACTGGATTAAATCTCACCGCTGCCGATTATGTATTTTTGGCTGATCCTTGGTGGAACCCATTTACCATGAAGCAGGCAGAAGATCGGGCGCATCGGATTGGGCAAGACAAACCTGTTTTTTCGTATAAATTCATCACCAAGAATACGATAGAAGAGAAGATATTGGAATTACAGAAGAAAAAAGCCGCCCTTGCAGAAAGTATTATTCCGGATGAAGAATCCGTTTTGTCAAATCTAAATATTGAAGAACTCGAAGATTTATTGGCCTAGTAATAAGGGTTTTCAATACGCAATTCACCCCAGCTGGAAAGAATGTTTAGACCCGTATTTAGCAAGCAATCATTTTGCAAAAATACACAAATTTATAGCGCGAGAAATTGCTTTAGGTAAAGGTATATATCCAAATAACGATCAGTATTTTAAGGCTTTCGAATTAACCCCACTATGCGAAACGAAATGTGTAATTATAGGACAAGATCCTTACCACAAAAACGGCCAGGCCATGGGATTGGCATTTTCTGTATCTGAAGGAATGGGAATACCACCCTCATTAAGGAATGTATTTAAGGAATTGCATACAGATATTGGCATTGAGATGCCCCAATCTGGTGATTTAAGTCCTTGGGCTATGAAAGGTGTTTTGCTATTGAACGAAACCCTTACTGTTGAAGATAATAAGCCATTGTCTCATGCAAATATTGGCTGGAGTATATTGTTTCAATCGGTTATGGAGCATATTTCGAGTCGTTTGGAGGCTGTTGTTTTTGTATTGTTGGGAAAATCGGCAGCAGAGGCAATGCGTTATATTGATCAATCTAAGCATTTGGTTGTAGTTCTGCCGCATCCAAGTCCTTTATCGGCATACCGCGGATTTTTTGGATCAAGGCCTTTTAGCAAAGCCAATACATGGTTGATTTCAAAAGGCAAAGAACCCATCGATTGGAAACTGTAAGAAAGGTGGGGTTTAATAAACCAAACACAGCGTGTTTCTGTGAATATGTTTGTATTAACAAGAGCAGATTTGATAATAATTTTGGATTGTGGAAAATCCTATAAGTATATCAGCCGCTACGATTCATCAAGGCAATGTTGCCATACTTGAAAATGTAAACTTGCAAGTTTCGGAAGGGGAGTTTGTTTACCTCATTGGCAAAACGGGTTCGG
>NSIM01000022.1 GCA_002737705.1 Flavobacteriales bacterium | reverse complement strand
TCTATGGTGAAACATGGCGGGTTTTTCTTGCACAGTTTTCCCGATGAGCGGGCGGCGGCATTCGCGGCCCTGGGCGCAGCCCAGGGATCGCGTTACCCCACAGGGGTTATCTGTACCTCCGGTACAGCCGCCGCCAACCTATACCCCGCCGTGTGCGAAGCCTTCTACCAACGCTTGCCGCTGCTGGTTATTACCGCCGACCGCCCCACGGAGCTCATCAACCAATGGGACGGACAAACCATCTACCAAGACAACCTCTTCCACCCCCATACCCAAGGCAACTTTGCGCTGCCCGCGATCGCACCCACGCAAGACATCCCAGCCGCACTAGGATTGCTGCAAACCACAGTGCAAACAGCTATCGCGCAAACCCTATACCCGGTTCCCGGACCCGTGCATATCAACGTACCGCTGCGCGACCCCATTTACGCGGATGTCGACAAGCCCTTTCAGCACATCACACCCACAAAACCCCTCCTCATTCATCATACTACGCCGCCGCCCGTCAGCCAAACCCAAACGTCGCAGTGGTTCAGTCATACCGATCACCAACAACCCCGCATCCTGATTGTAGTGGGCATGCATCACCCCCAGCCAGAACTCTCGCTGGCCCTGCAATCCCTTCAAACACGCTTGCCCATCTTCACCGATATTATATCGCAACAGCACCCTTACGGCATCGACCAATGGGACCGTGCAATGCTCAACAACACCCCCGATCACAGAGATTTCCGTCCAGACCTCCTTATCACCCTAGGCATGGGTGTGGTGTCTAAGCCTCTAAAACAATGGCTCAAAGCGAATAAACCCCAAAAACACATCCATATTTCTCCATTGCAAGCACCGGTGGGCGACCCTTTCCAAACCAACCCGGAGCACCTGCAACACCACGAGGTCGATGCCTTGTTTGCAATGGATCAGGCCTTGCAAGATGCGGAACCCGATACAAACTTCCTCAACCTTTGGCAAAACTGGGTCACCGATACCCTATCCTCTTTGGGAGATGGCCTTCCCAACGATATTGAGGCGTTGTATAAGCGTGAGTTTGCGGTAGTGAAAAACCTGCTTTCTGACTGCGATGCGCGATTTGTGATTCAGCTGGGCAATTCCATGAGTGTGCGCTATGCTTCATGGTCGGGCAGTTCCGAGGCCACCTTGTACGCCAACCGCGGCACATCGGGCATTGACGGTTCATTGAGCACGGCCGTGGGCTATGCGATAGCCCATCCCGATATTCACTGTGTGGCTTTGCTGGGCGATGTTTCTGCGCTGTACGATGCCCATGCCTTTTGGACAGCCGAACTGCCCAAGAATTTCAGTGTGGTGGTGTTGAACAACGGAGGTGGACAGATATTCAACTGGATTGGTGGACCATCAGTCGTGCAAGACTTGATGCCGCTGATTGAAACCCCTCACCATTTCGACTTCAAACACCTGTGCGATTTGTACCAAATCCAATACCAGCGCCACAAAGACCACCCAGATACCACTTGGACCACCCGCTTTCTCAACCAGTCGGGCTGCACCCTTTGGGAGGTGTAATCTGAAGTAAAATTCCGCCAAAGTCGGAAGTTTAAACGCAAATCTTAAGCAAAATCTATTTATAATCAATATTTTAAATAATAAAATCAACGTACATTGCAACCAATTTCGGTCCCGGCGTCCTACAAAAAAATGACTTGTTTTTGCCTTATCAAACAACGCGTACACCACTGGGTATTATTGATTTTATTGGCACTATCATCGGCGGCCCAAGCGCAGCGATTTCAACTTGAACACGACGACTATTCCGACTCAATTGTGTGGTATGTGCGCAACGCAGGCCCAAACTGGATCAAGCCGGTCTCTCTCACAATCAATTGGTTTCACACCAAGCCCGATCTTTACATTTGGGATGCCAACCCCGGCCCGGCATCGTCTAGAAATCGCATCCCCGAAATCAATCAAAATGGCAATCTCACCTTCCGATACAAATCCACCCAAGGCGTGGGTCTGTACGATACGATTTATGCCGGACAGCGGATCCCTGTTTTTTATTCGGTCAATTACAATACCAAGAAAACCGACACCGTGATGCCTGCCAACTGCATCATGTTTTACCATGATTCTCTCATCGAAGACGGCGAAGAACCCATACTACCCAAAGGGGCAAAATGTGACTATAAGCGCATTTATCTCAATTCTTATTCGGCCACAAGTGGCATTCATTTTCGATCCCAAGCATGGTATAATCTTCACCAAAACATGTGTCAGAAATATAATACCCAAAACCTCTATGTGTTAATTGTTTTCGACCAAAATACTTTCCTCCCCACTTCTGCCGGCGTGATTCCCAAATGTCCCTCAGGCCGATACGGAACGGCATTTGGCTACCCCAAAGATTCCCAAATCTATTATAGCTTTACGCTGTCTGATGGCAAGCACATCGACTCCATCATCAACGGAATCACAGACGGAGATTATGTTGCACTCGTAAGTTACCCGACCTTTACGCAGTATACGATTTCTCAAATGAATCCTCGTTTCGCTCCCATTGGACTGAACACAGACTCGCTGATTGTTGGACCAACTGGTTCTCCGGATGTTCAAATGGTATTTTGGGGCCGAAAAGGGCTGTCAACGAGTAAAGGGAAATTGAATACCGTAGGCCGTTTTTTCAAAGGCGGTGCGTCCATCGTAAACTTGGGTGCAGACCATTTAATGATTACCAAACAACCCTCAGACCAATTGAATGCATGGCCGCCCTGTTTCGAGACATTGACCGTTGTGCACCAACCGTATATCCCAGCACCCTTAAAAGTGGGACCACACTCACCCAATATAAATCGTTCAATCATAGTCACTCCCAACCCAACCACCCACGAAATCCATCTTGGCCTAGCCACCCAATCCACGGAATGGAATATTGTTGATGCCGCTGGAAGAATTATTTTCTCTACCCATTTTAACCGAGGCAATGAAATCATCATCAATGTAACTTCTCTTTCAGCGGGCATCTATTTCGCAGAATCGAAAACACATTCACTCCAAGAACGAACCCACTGGCGCACCCAGTTTATTAAAATCGATTAAATTTTACTGCGTTGCATTTCCCGGGCGATGTCCCTCTCTTTGATATCATCCCGCTTGTCAAAAGTCTTTTTCCCCTGACCCAATCCGATTTCCAACTTCAATATTCCACGTTCATTTTCGAATAATCGAATCGGGAAAATGGCATACCCTTTTGTATTTGTTTTGGCCTCAATTCTTCTCAACTGCTGTTTCTTGAGCAATAGCTTGCGATTTCGCATTGGATCATGGGGGTTGAAACTAGATTGCCTAAATTCTGAAATATGCATGTTTTTAACCCACAAAACCCCTTCTTCAAATAAACAATAGGCATCCCCCATATTGACACTGTTGTTTCGAATTGATTTCACCTCACCACCCAACAAAACCATGCCTGCTTCATACCGTTCTTCAATATGAAAATTAAAGCCAGCCTTGCGATTGACAATTTGAATATTTTTTTTGGTTTCCTTGGATGACATGCGTGAACTATACAAAGTTATGCAAAAACCTTCCCCCTACTGACCCCGTCTGCAGAGAGGGCATTTACAAAATATGCAACTTTCAGGGAAAACAACAATTAGAACAAGAATTTATGGGAGCATGGTTATCAATGGCCACGCGACTGCTCTATCAATCGCTGTATTTTTTCTTTTTTTAGTATTTTTTGGCCTTGACTACCCTCAGCAATTAAACGCTCACCAACAAAAACACAGTACGCGCAATGAACATCATTTCCCTGTAATTTCATAAGCGTAGCCCGAATTTCGACTGATTCTCCTTGAAAAGCAGGAGATTTATGAACAATATTCAAAAATGTACCAATCCCTTCTTCGTCCTCGTCTTTCATCTCTAAAACAAACTGGCGACAGGCCCATTCCACATCTCGACCCAATGCAAACGTTGCATAAAATGGATGGATGTTGCCTTTGTTAAATGTAGCCAGGTCATCGCCCGATACAAGCCTGCTAAATATCCGAATATCGCCCACTTTACAAATAGTATTCATTATAAATGTATTACCGCCGCAAGTTATTCATCACTGCGTTGAGGTCTTGGGTATTGATTTCATTGTGTGACGCATCGTAAATCGCCTCGCCATTGTGTACGACGATTATCTGGGGGGATTCGTGTATAACGTCAAAGGAATCGGCAATGGCGGCTGATATATCTAGATGGGAAAGCAAATCAAGGTAATAAAAATCGGCTACCGAATAACAATCAGATTTAAGGTCCAATAAACGATTCAAAACCATCGTACTGATGGAGCAACGGGTACTGTGCTTGAAAATAATCTGGGGTCGCTCTGCGGATTTTAATACAATATTAGGGAGCGTGTTTAAAGCTATTAACTGAAACCAATAAGGCGACATTGCGGTTTTTTTATACTATCAATCTTAAACTCCCTGCTTAGTGCCGAACAGAAATAGATTTTGCGCCTACTTCAGGGCAACGATCTCTTTTGTGCATACCACAATGGGTAAAAATGAGCCCCAAAAAAAGGGTAATAAGGATAATTGTAGTTGATTTTTTCATTTGTAGAATGGTTGTGCAAATAAACCTAATAAAATAGAAAATTAGAAAAAAAATGTACACATTGAATGTGATTACTTTCCGTTAACCTTAGAAAGACAGACTTCTAATGCGCCCAACATACTGGTAATTCCGAGAGCCGGGGCAACAATGTCGAGAACCAAATTGTGCTCAGCAATGGCTATGTGGGTACTAGATCCAAATCCGGCAATCCGTGTATTGTTCTGAACAAAGTGTGGAAAATTGTCAAATAAACTCTTTATATCGGCAGGTGAAAAGAAAACCAGCACATCATAAAACACATCCGACAAATCACTCAAATCACTACTCACTGTATTGTAAATAACACATTCTGTAAAACTGTAACCCAAGTTGGCAAAATGATTGGGTATGGTTGCCTTGCGAATATCCGAACAAGGAAAAAGGAATTTTTCAGTATTGTGCTTTTTGTTAAACAATGTCAAGAAATCGGCTTCAGTAGATTTGCCAAAAAACATCTTCCGCTTGCGGGGTACGATATACTTTTGAACGTAATTCGAAACCCCTTCGTTGATTGAAAAATACTTGGTTTCAATCGACATTTCAAGTTTCATTTCAGAAACCAAAGCAAAAAAGTAATCTACCGCGTTCCTTGAGTTGAATATAATGGCAGAATATTCATTGAAATTAATTTTTTGCCTCCGAATATCACGCGGAGCCATTGGCTCAATATGAATAAACGGACGGAAATCAATTTTTAATTTGTATTTTTTGGCGAATTCCTCGTAAATATTTTTTCCTGTCTCTGGCTGAGGCTGGGTAATCAAAATACTTTTGATTATTGGATCTGTGTCGGAGGGGGCCATATAAATTAGATTCGTGATATAATTATGAAGAAAATAGCATAAGGCACTATTTCAAAGGTACAAAAATACAAAAATGCGAGGGGATTTAACTGCCGATCTTGAAACATACCAATGAAAACAATGGCAGAACGCAAAACAATCCAGAATACAAGTATAAATGACACACAGTCGGACAAGGCAACACCCTGTATTTTATAGCCATTATAATATGCCAACAAAAAAAGCGGAAAGCATACTAAAGCCAAAATAAAATTGATATTCAACTGTCTTTGCAATTGTCTGCGCAACAAAACCTCTAATCCAAGACTCGTTGTAAATAAATATTGTATACACTGAAGTCCGATAACCAACAGGAGCAATAGCAGATAAAGCAATGTAAACACCCCTAAATTGTTTAAATTCAAAAAATCTTTACAGATGAAATAAAGCATTATCCCCAATGCGAATACTGCTTGTGATAAAATAAGGACAATCACTGAACCAGGATTGAAAATTGTTAGGGTATTGTATGCAATCAATTCATTAAAAAAATATAAATTATACACACTTTTCCATCTCAGCAGAAATTGCTTTGAATAGACATTTCGGTAAAAAACAAAAACCACAAACATAATGAGACACATTCCGAAGAACCAAAATTTTCCCTGACCCTTTCGATAAAAAATTTTATTGTTGAATGGATCGAAAGGGTCTTTAAAATTGTATACAATGGTATCGCCACAATTTGGTCCTGCGATGGATTGTGTTTTATAATCGAGAAGTCCTGCCTTCAGGGAATCATAAAAATACAGGCCCCTCAAAAAAAGTGCATGTTGAAATGAATCCGGCTTTGTTTTTAGAGAATCAATAGAAAAAATCTTGCCATTGATGTATCGGGTTGAGGCCTTTTTATCAATGTTTTGTTTGTGATTGATTGAATTGCCTGTTATCTCATCACTTTTTAGGAGATTTGATTGGGCATTGGCGGTCTGAAAGAAAACAAAAAACACAAACATCCCCACCAAAAAATGGATGCCAATTTGAGATTTACAATATGTTTTAAGAGGATACAATGCCTTGCAAAAATAAGAAGATATCCTGGCAACTCATAAATCAATGGTTTGAAAGGTAAAAAGATTGAACTTTGTCTCCTTGGCCGGATTATATATTCATATACCTTTCTGTAGAAAAGCCTGTAACTATTGCAATTTTCATTTTAGCACGCAGGTAAAATATTTAGAACCTATGGTGGATGCAATTTGCCAAGACATAGAACAGAATCACTCCTATCTGTCTTCACAGCCTTTAAACACAATCTATTTTGGAGGTGGAAGCCCGTCCTTGCTCCCTCAAAATCTCCTTGGGCGTATTATTGATTCAATCAATAGGCATTTTAATACGGATAATATTATAGAAATCACCCTTGAAGCGAATCCCGAAGACATTCACAAAGAGAATTTATTTGCTTGGAAATCCATGGGTATTCAACGATTGAGTTTGGGTATTCAAAGTCTTCAAGATTCTGAATTGTTATGGATGAACCGATCACATACTGCATCACAATCAAAAAAAGCATTGTCATTGGCCCAATCCTCCGGATTTTTTCAATTGAGCTTGGATTTGATTTACGGATCTGAAAAAAAAACCATGCCCCAATGGCAATCTGAACTAAAGTGGATTCTTGACACTGGAATAAGCCACCTCAGTTGTTATGCTCTAACCATTGAAGAAAAAACAGTTTTTGGGAACTGGGTGAATCAAAAAAAAATGCAGCCCCTCTCCGATGACCATGCGGCCCAACAATTTAACCATCTGTGTAATTGGGCCATCCAAAACAACTGGGACCATTATGAAATCAGTAATCTGTGTAAGGAAGGAAAACGAGCCATCCACAATAGTCATTATTGGCAAGGAAAAATGTATTTGGGAATCGGGCCAGCAGCCCATTCATTTAATGGTAACAGTAGGCGATGGAATGTTGCAAACAATATGGCCTACATAAAACAAATCACCCAAAAATTGCCTGCATGGGAAGAAGAAATTCTCAGTGAAAAAGATATCTTCAATGAGTATTTGCTTACCCAATTGAGATTACTGGATGGGGCAGATTTGGGTGAATTGGAAAAACTACACCCTGGCTATCTTGTAAGCAAACAGAATACCATTGACAAACTCATCCAAAAACAAACCCTATACATTCACAACAACCGTTTGGCAATCCAACCGACAGCCCGCTTTTTAAGTGATGCAATTACCATTGAGATGATGATTGATTGATTGATTAAAATACCAATGGATTTGGGGCTTTCAAATACGGAGTCCGTTTGTGCTAAAAGACAATCATGAGGGATACAAATTCAATCTAATCGAATAAATGCTCCCGTAGAACGAATTATTTGTTCACAAGTCAACAATCTGTCATAATTTTACATTGATTAAGAATCACATGCAACGTAAAACAAACAATTCCATCCTGGTTCCCATCGATTTTTCAGATGCTGCTGAGAATGCCTTAAAACATGCTGTTGCCATTGCCAAATTGTATCGCAATGCCATTACCCTTCTGTATGTTTTAAAAGGTACTGCCTTTGGGTCCTTGCTCTCTGGCAATCAAATTGAATTAATTGAAGATGCACTCAAGCTAAAACTTGAACTAAAGGCTAAGGAACTTGCTTCTTCCACCCAATTAACCGTTACCGCGCGCATTGAAAAAGGAAAAGTCTATAAAACAATTGCAAAAATTGCCAACAGTGAATCGTTCGATTCGATTATAATGGGTAGCAATGGTGCAAGTGGCCTTGAACAAATTATCGGCTCCAATTCCTCTAAAACCATTCAGTTATCTGAAGTTCCAGTTGTGGTGGTTAAGCAAAACACCATGGGCGTTAATGGCTATAAAAAAATTGTCCTCCCCATCGACCTGAGCATAGAATCCCGTCAAAAAATTGACTGGGCCATTTATTTGGGTAAAAAATTCAATTCTGAGGTTCATGTAATCTATACAAAATCGAATGATGAATATCTGAGCCGTAAAATTGAATTAAACATCAACTTGGTAAACCACCATTTAAAGGAAAGTGGAATTCAATTTTTAGTGAGTGGCCTAGACCACAACTTACTTGTTAATTTTGCAACCAAGACATTGAAATACAGCAATGCCATCAAAGCTGATTTAATTTTGGTGATGACACATACTGAAAAAGAGGTTTCTGAAATAGTCATTGGAACGCTCACACAACAGTTGGTAAACCGCAGTGAAAAAATCCCCATTATGTGCATTCATCCGCACCAATTGGGCTATACCTATGACTATTAATTTTTGGATCACCCCGCCCCGTATTCAAAAATTTACGAAAGATACTGTGCGCTACCGTTATCAGAAGCAAATAAATTGAAAGGTTTAATCATCACTTTGACCACCTTAACTGGGGTATAGATACCGTTAAAAATCCCAAATCACACCAATAGAGGGTTGTAAAAACCCACTATTATTGGGCAAAAACTCACTCTTATAAGAAGGTATCGCCGCAGAGAAATCTGTTATCAATTTTCCAGCCCCATCTTGCGCTGCTATTAAGGTCTGTGGTCCACTATAAACTGAATTTAAGGCATTTTGAATATCCAAATACAGGTTTAAGGATGATGATTTAAAATACCATACTTTGTCTATCCGAATATCCAACTGGGTGAAGGTCTGCAAACGTTGGGTATTTAGCAAAGAATAATTGGGCAAAGCGGTTCCCCTGATGTCCCAATTGGTTTGCACCAAACTACGTTGTAAATCGTCGGGTGTATAGGGACGTCCACTGGCAATTCTGTATTTGGCACCCATTTCCCAATTGCGCTTCATTTTAAGTCCACCCACCAAACTCAGGGTATGTCTGCTATCCCAAGCACTTTGTACAGACTTTCCATTTTTATCATTGAATTCACTCCAACTCAAGGTATACGCTACGATGCCATAAAGACCAGAACGACTTCTGCGCTGCACCAAAAACTCTATTCCATAAGCTTTCCCGTCACTAACAGAGGCCACGGGCTCATTTCCCAATACGGCAAAATCAGTCCCCAGATTCCCCAAACAAATGCTGTCGCGCAGGGCAAAAGGATAGTTGGCATATTGCTTGTAAAAGCCCTCCAAGGTTATCCGTGTATCTTTTATTTGGTTCGATTGCAAACCAATGGCAAGCGTTCGGTTTCGAATGTATTTCACACGGTCTTTGTTTTCCAGATCTCCAGGCACCCAGGCTGGATCTGGAGGCAAAAAATCAGAAGGCCCTTTGCGATATCCCAATATGGTATAGGATGGCAACTGAAAAAACTGTCCAAGAGAAGCATTAACAAAAATGCCTTTTACAGGAGTTGGCAAACTCACGCCCACAGAAATGGTAGGCTGATTTAACGGATTGCTGTTGTTTTGATTGTAATTGGATGCATCTAATCTGGTTGAAATATTGAATGTTCCATTGCCCATCAAGGAGCGGTATCCTCGAAAAAATGCACTGTATTTAAAGAGTTCCAAATTGCTTTTAAATACAATATCCTTGGTACTACCCGGAGATCCTGGTGCACCCGGAACAAGCACTTTTGCATTGTTATCAACCCAATATTGAACAAATTCTAGACCCCCGCCTATCAGTAATTTCCAAGATCCTTTGGTGCGAAAATTTTCGACGCGAAACCTATTTTCTTCCTCGGTGCTAGAATAGGAAAAAATACGATTGCCCTCAAGACTCTCATCGTTATTTCGGTATTTGTAGAATGTGTTGCTGAGCATATTACGGCTTGCGAATAACTGGGTTTTGGATTGTATACCAAAATGTGTATACACCGACCCCACCGTGTAGTTCCATTGACGATAAATGGGTAAATAACCCAAAATAAACTTATTGGTTTTCAGTTTGACACTATCGGTAATCTTATCGTTAACTCCCAAATTTAATTTGAAAAAATCGACTGCCCCTATCATTAAAAAAGTAATGTCATCTTTTTCGTTGAGTTTCCATTTTACCTTGGCCTGATAATCAATAAAATTGGGTAAAAAAGGCAACCCCAACACAGAAAATAATCCCTGCAAATAACTCTGTCTTGCGGAAAAAATATAAGAGACCTTTTTTCCTAAAGGTCCATCTGCGGTAAATCCTAGATCACTACTTCCCAAAGAAAATCTGAATTTTGACTTCTTGGAATTACCATCGATTTGACGAAAATCCAAAACACTACTCAACCCATTGGCAAAGTTTATTGGAAATGCTCCAGTATAAAAATTGACCTCTTTGATGAAATTTACATTGAGCATACCAACAGGCCCGCCTGTACTACCTTGGGTCTGAAAATGATTAATAATGGGGATTTCTATACCATCCAAATAAAATTTGTTTTCTGATGGAGCTCCACCGCGGATGACTACATCATTGCGGAACCCTGGAATGCAAACTACCCCAGGTAAACTTTGAATAATTTTAGAAATATCGCGATTCCCACCAGGATTGCGTTCTATTTCACGAATGCTTAACTTTTGCGATGAAACCGGACTTTCTGCCTCTCTCGTTTGCAATGAAGATTTGAGAATACGAACCTCACCTATCTCGGATGCAAGGGATTCCATTTCAATTTCTACAAATGGAGATTTGTCAAAAGTAAATAATTGCTCGGGCGATGACGAAGATTTGAAACCATCAAACAAAGTATAAATTGTATGGAAACCTGGTTCAGCATTGCCTATTTCAAAATCTCCATTTGAATTGCTTCTGGCGGAATCAGACAATCCATCCAGAAAAACAAGAACACCCTTGAGCGGATTTCGGGTATTTTGGTCTATAATCCGCCCCTTGATTACTATCTGCGAATACCCGGAATTTAAAATCAAAAATGCATTCACAATGAAGAAGAATCGTAACATACCAGTATTAACAAACTATATTAGAAAGGGTTTACTGTTTTGTGCACAATATAAAAAGCAGTATTACCACTGCGTATCACCAAGAACGTTGAGCAAGAGCCGTAAAGCTTTATCATAAAAATTCGGTCATTTCGTCATATTAATTGCTTGGCAAGATTTTAGCAAAGACAAATTAACCTTATTTTCGCAACAAATAATATGATTGCCACAATTCTAAAAACATTTTCCAAATTACTAGGTGGATCTCAAGCCGAAAAAGCACTGAAAGAGATAGAGCCCATCGTTGCAGAAATTAACGCCTATTTCGCCTCTTATTCATCATTGAGTAACGATGATCTCCGGTCTAAAACTGATGAATTTATAAGTAGAATCAACCATCATCTGCAATCAACCGACAACGAAATATCCGACTTAAAAAAACAATTGATCGAAGCAGACGAATCGAATATTGAACTTCGTGACACCATTTTTCAAAGCCTTGACGCATTAGAAAAAAAACGAGATCTCGATTTAGAAGAAATTTTAAATATGCTTTTGCCTGAGGCGTTTGCCGTGGTAAAAGAAACTTCTCGTCGATTTTCTGAAAATTCCGAATTGCAAGCCACTGCCAATGATCTCGACCTATTGTTGTCCGAAAATTGTGCGCATATCAGCGTAGAAAATGGCAAAGTGACATACAAAAACGAATGGACTGCTGCTGGTGGACTCATCCGATGGAATATGGTACACTATGATGTGCAATTGATTGGCGGGGTTGTATTGCACAGAGGAAAAATTTCGGAAATGGGTACCGGAGAAGGAAAAACCCTGGTGAGCACACTACCGGCATACCTAAACGCATTGGGAAAAAGGGGGGTGCATATGGTTACAGTAAACGATTACTTGTCTCGCCGTGATAGTGAATGGAATGCCCCGCTATACAATTTTCTTGGACTGAGTGTGGATTGTTTGGAAAATCACCACCCCAATAGCAAAGAAAGACGAAATGCATACTTGGCCGATATAACATACGGAACCAACAACGAATTTGGATTTGATTATTTGCGTGATAATATGGCGCATACTCCGCAAGAACAAGTTCAACGCAAACACCATTTTGCAATGATTGACGAAGCAGACAGTGTATTGATTGACGATGCCCGGACTCCATTGATCATTAGTGGCCCCACCCCAAAAGGTGATATACAACAATTTGAGTCCTTGAAGCCCAGAATAGAAAAGTTGGTCGACTCACAAAAAAAATTCGTAAATACCGCTTTGGTTGAAGCAAAAAAATTGTTGTCTGAAGGGAAAAACGGACACAAAGAAGGTGAAGGTGGGTTGGCACTTTTGCGGGCATTCCGTGGATTACCCAAATACAAAGCGCTGATAAAATTTCTGGGTGAAACAGGAATGAGGAGTATTCTCACAAAAACAGAGAACTACTATCTCCAAGACCAACAAAAGGAAATGCCTTTGGCTGATATTCCCCTGTATTTTACCATTGAAGAAAAAACTAACAATGTGGAGCTTACCGAAAAAGGGCTAGAATTAATAACCCAAGGAGAATCAGATCCAAATTTCTTTGTGCTTCCAGATGTCGGTTTTGAAATGGCAGAAATCGAACGCCTTACTGTGAGTGATGCCGATAAATTCGAGTTGAAAGACCGTTTAATGCAAGACTTTTCTGAAAAAAGTGAGCGCATTCATTCTATTCAACAATTGCTCAAAGCCTATACGCTTTTCGAAAGAGACGTTGAATATATTTTGGTCGATGGGAAGGTGAAAATTGTGGATGAGCAGACAGGTCGTGTGATGGAAGGCAGAAGATATTCTGACGGACTCCACCAAGCCATTGAGGCCAAAGAAAACGTTCGGGTTGAGGCTGCTACCCAAACCTATGCCACCATAACCTTGCAAAATTACTTTCGGATGTACCATAAATTGGCGGGGATGACCGGAACAGCTGAAACCGAATCCCAAGAATTATGGGATATTTACAAATTGGGGGTCATGGTTATTCCGACCAATCGACCGATTGCAAGACTTGACCAAGAAGACTTGGTATACAAATCAAAGAGGGCTAAATACAATGCCGTTATCGAAGAAATTGTTGCCTTAACTGCCGCTGGAAGACCAATTTTGGTCGGGACAACTTCGGTTGAAGTGAGTGAGCTGCTCAGTAGAATGTTAAAACTCCGTGGAATCAAACACAATGTTTTAAACGCAAAACAACACCAACGAGAAGCCGAAATTGTTGCAGAAGCTGGATATAAATCGGCAGTGACTATTGCTACCAACATGGCTGGTCGAGGAACTGACATCAAAATTGATGATGGGGTTAAAGCCCTTGGTGGATTGGCAATTATTGGTACCGAAAGACACGATAGCAGAAGGGTTGACAGGCAATTAAGGGGACGCGCAGGGCGTCAAGGCGATCCGGGAACCTCGCGTTTTTACGTGAGTTTGGAAGACGACTTAATGCGCATTTTTGGTTCGGAAAGGGTAAGCAAATTAATGGATCGGTTTGGATATGGTGAGGATGATGTCATCGAAAACAAAATGATGACACAAACCATCGAGCGCAACCAAAAACGTATGGAACAAAACAACTTCGGAATTCGCAAACGTTTATTGGAATACGATGATGTCATGAACAAACAGCGCACAAATATTTACCGTATGCGCAGCAGTGCCCTGTTTGGCGAACGATTGAGCATTGATTTGAGAAATATGCTTTACAACTGGTGTAATGAACTCGTAGGACAAAATAAAGAAAATGGAACATACCAAGACCTTGAGATGGAACTTATTCGATCACTTGCCCAATCCTTGCCCTTTGATGAATTAGAATTCAATTCTTCTAGTTCAGAAATTCTCGTGGATACACTGTTTGATCATCTCACCCTAAATTACCAACAGAAATCTGAAAGCTTGGGTAAAAAAGCCTATCCAGTATTTAAAAATATTAGAGAAAAACAGGGAGACCGAATCGAAAACGTCGTAGTTCCAATGACCGATGGATTGCAAAATTATCAACTCACCGTAAATCTCGACAATGCACTCAATACCGAATGCCGGTGTATGGTCCAAGAATTAGAAAAATCGACTACATTGGAAGTCTTGGATGACGAATGGAAAGAACATTTACGCGAATTGGATGAATTAAAACAAAGTTCATACAATGCTCAATATGAGCAAAAAGACCCCTTATTAATCTATAAAATTGAAAGTTTTGCATTGTTTGGAAAAATGTTACAACGCATCAACCAACAAGTTTTGGGGATGTTGTTTAAGGCGAGAATTCAGCAAGACAACGAAATGGAAGAAGCAAGGCCTCAACAAAAACGCATAGAACCCAAAACACAAACCAGTCGCCAAGAGATAGCCCAGCCCATAGAATCACTTACAGAAGACCCCTCGCAAATACAAACGCCACGCGTAATTCAGGCTCCAATCGTTCATGAGGCAAAAATTGGTAGAAATGAACCCTGTCCATGTGGCAGTGGAAAAAAATTTAAAGCCTGTCATGGATAAGATTAGTCCGAATCATTCAACCCCTTGGATAAAATCTATACAGGGTAAATATGTCTTGGGTTCCTCTTTACAGAATGCATGAATCCAAATTGGCTTTGGGTATAATCGCTCGGCTATAGTATGAGTCACTCACACAAAAATAAGCCCAATCCGAAATCTGATTTCTACACCGAAAATGGTTTTGTGGTTTTTACAGCCGATTTTCTTAAAAAACGCGGGTATTGCTGCGGAAGTGTTTGTAGGCATTGTCCATTCACTCCCAAACACATTGCATACGGCAAACAATTGGAAGAAGAAATCACCCCCCCCTTGCCAGAAATATAACAATCCAAAATGCGCTAGAATTAATCCCCTTCGGATGGTTAAATCATGGGTTTTGTCTTCCCACGATTGAATTGATTTGTGTTGTAGAGTGAAGATGGAATACCAGATCCTTTCAAAAAGTCATGGCTTGGCTGAAATGGGGTTGGAGACTGCCTTATCAGCTCAAACAAATTTCTGTTTTAAATACAAGCACGATAACCGCGCAGGATATTGTGGTTGAAGATCATTGCATTTTGGCCGTTTTCGAAATACCCTCATAGATTTCATCTGCATTGGGGCTATACCCCGTAAATATCGACCCCATTTTATAGCCATTCGTCTGTATCCAAAGTTTTGTGAAAAACTTATGGCAAACTTATTCTACTTGTGGCTTTTGAGTCGCATTATGTGTTGTAATTTTCGCCTGTGATTTTAAGTATTCAAACAGCCCTAATTTCCGTTTTTTACAAGGACGGGCTCGATACAATCGTTTTGGCCCTTCACCAAAAAAATGTTGCCATTTATTCCACTGGCGGGACCCGTAAATTCATAGAAGAAATGGGGATTCCCTGTATTGCAATTGAAGATCTAACCGGATATCCCAGCATTTTAGGAGGCAGGGTAAAAACGTTGCACCCCAAAGTATTCGGAGGAATTCTGGCGCGTAGAGAGTTGTTAAAAGACCGAGAAGAAGTTGCCCAGTATGCGATACCTTTATTTGATCTACTGCTTGTAGACCTGTATCCCTTTGCGGAGACAATCGATGGCGGTGGAACTGAGCAAGACATTATAGAGAAAATTGATATTGGGGGTGTATCATTGATCCGCGCAGGGGCAAAGAATTATTTGCACACAACAATTGTCGGCCATAAAAATCAATATTCTGCTTTTCTGGACGCATTCAATACGGGCAATGGAACAATCACCTTGGCACAACGCAGACAATTTGCGGCCGAGGCTTTCGCCATTACTTCAAAATACGATACATTGATTGCTGAGTGGTTTACTGGAAAAAAAACCTATACCCTCCGTTACGGAGAAAACCCGCACCAGAAGGGTTATTTCACCGGAAACTTGGAAGCCATTTTTACCAAACACCAAGGAAAAGAATTGAGTTATAACAATTTACTGGATGTCGATAGTGCACTGGTATTGCTCAACGAATTTAAGACAAGCATAGGATGCACATTTATCATTATAAAACACAACAATGCCTGCGGTGTTGCAACAAGAAATACGGTTCTAGAAGCATGGATAGATGCCCTCTCTTGTGACCCGGTAAGTGCTTTTGGCGGCGTATTGGCCACCAACAAACCCATTGATTTGGCTGCGGCAAAAAAAATCAACGAACTTTTTTTTGAGGTTCTAATTGCCCCAAAATACGAGCCTGCCGCATTGGAATTATTGAAAATAAAAAACCATCGCATTGTATTGGAAATAATTGGCGACACCGAATCCAATGCACCCATCGTTCGCAGCGCACTCAATGGCACCTTGATTCAAGACAGAGATACCATGACTGAATTGAAAACCAACATGTTTTCAGCTACCGAACTTCAACCGACAGAATCCCAATTTGATGATTTAGAATTTGCATTAAAGTTGGTAAAACAGACCAAAAGCAATACCATCGTTTTGGTAAAAAACAACCAACTACTGGCCAGTGGTACCGGACAAACCTCTCGGGTGGATGCCCTGCAACAGGCAATTGAAAAAGCCAATCGCTTTGGATTTGACCTCGAGGGTGCTGTAATGGCAAGTGATGCCTTCTTCCCCTTCCCTGATTGTGTTGAAATTGCCGATAAATCGGGAATAAAAGCAGTGGTTCAGCCTGGCGGAAGTATCAAAGACCAAGCCTCTATTGATTACTGCAATGCCAATGATTTAACAATGGTTTTTACGGGCATTCGCCATTTTAAACACTAACCATTCGCACTTTCGATCCAAAACAATACAGAGAGCCATTGCCACATATAACGAACCCAAACAAATATGTATAAATTGCTCAAACCCCTCTTTTTTTTGTTGGCTCCTGAAACGGTTCACGTATTTGCATTAAGCAGTCTATCCATTGTGCTTAAAATCCCTTTTCTTGGCCAATGGATAAAAAAAGGATTTCTCCCAAGCCACCCACAGACTGTATTTTTTGCTGGAATTGAATTCCCCAACGCCTTGGGATTGGCTGCGGGATTTGACAAAAATGCCAAATGGTTGTCTCTGCTTAAAGATTTGGGATTTGGACACGTTGAAATTGGTACCGTTACTCCCGAGCCACAACCTGGAAATCCAAAACCCAGATTATTTCGCTTGCCCCAAGACAATGCCCTGATTAATAGAATGGGATTTAACAATGATGGCGTGGAAGCGATAGTAGAAAGGCTAAAACGCAGGCCTTCTGGATTGGTTGTCGGAGGAAATATTGGAAAAAACAAGAATACCCCCAATGAAGAAGCCCAAAGCGATTATACCATTGCCTTTAATGCCATTTACGATTATGTAGACTACTTGGTTGTGAATATTTCTTCCCCCAATACCCCAGGTCTGAGAGACTTACAGGAAGACAAATTCATTACAGAACTTTTTGCAATATTGCAGGAAATACGAAGCAAAAAAAATGTTTGGAAACCAATTTTATTAAAGATTGCACCCGATTTCAACCCATTGCAAATTCATTCCCTTGTGGCAAGCATCAAACGGGCAAAAGTAGACGGCGTCATTGCCACGAATACAACTATTGCGCGTAGTAATTTAAATACCAGCCCCAAAAAAATAGCCGCAATGGGAAATGGTGGCCTCAGCGGACGTCCTGTTTTTGAGTCCAGCAATACCGTTTTGGAATTATTGTCTGCTGAATTGGCCGGAACCATCCCTTTGATTGGTGTGGGCGGGGTATTCAATAAAAAAGATTACAACGAAAAAATCTCACGCGGTGCTAGTTTGGTTCAACTGTATACAGGCTTTATTTATGTAGGTCCTCTAATTGTGCGAAAAATCCTATCTTAGTGAAGCGACTCAAATAGAACTTTGCGCCTGTTTTTGGAAAACATGGTCCATCCAATCCGAATAATCCGCCCAAAAAATCGCACTGTGGCAATTCACATTGTTCAAAACCCTGATCCAGTCCTATGAATAAAAACCCAATCGCCGCAAAGTTTTTTATAGCATCCATCTTCTGTTTGGGATTTTTTCTTATCTCTGCCCAAAGAAATCAATTCCTATATCCATGGTCATGTCCCTCAACCGCCCCCAACGAAAAGGTTATACAACACACCGCCTACAGCTTGGTTTATAGCCACAAACACATGCAATCCAAATGGGTTGCCTATGAATTATCCCGATTCAATATACACGGGAGCGCCGAAAGAAGCCGAAAATTCTCAATAGATCCATCCATATCACCCCCTACCGCCCAAACTTCAGACTACACAAAAACGGGTTACGACCGCGGACATTTGGCACCCGCGGGAGACATGAAATTCTCAGCAAGCGCCATGTTGGAATCCTTTTACATGAGTAATGTTTCACCCCAATTGCCTGGATTCAATCGGGGTATATGGAAAAAGCTAGAAGAACAATGCCGTTCATGGGCACCCACTTCCCATCCCATCTTTATGGTTACCGGCCCAATTCTCACCGACAACCTCAATACCCACATCGGAAAAACATGCAGTATTTCTGTACCAAAACGTTTTTTTAAAGTGCTTTTAGACACCGCGGCGCCCATGCGTGCCATTGGTTTTGTTTTGGAAAATGTGTCTTCGACACTCCCGCTCAGAAACTTTGCCCTCAGTATTGATGAGGTTGAAAAAATTACTGGACTCGATTTTTTCCCAAGGCTAAAGGATTCCCAAGAATCCAAGCTAGAAAAACAAGCATCTATCCAAGGCTGGATTTTTGATTGAATAACCCCTCAAATAGTTGGGCCCAGCGCCTTGAAAATTTTATACAAGGTAAAATTGGGTCAAATAATTGTTTCACAACTTTAAATTTCTGCGCGTCTGCCCGTCTGTAAATCTTTGTGGCACCTCGGCCCGTCTGTAAATCTTTGGGTGCAAAATCTGGTGTCGGTGGTGCGCAGCAAACAACACATCAATCTCATGGGGTCAATGAAGGAAAATCCTGCATCACGAATTCCTGTTCTGCATTCCAAAAGTCGTTCTCGCTAATTTGCCCGGCTTGCCCAAGCAATCTCATTAACCCAATAGCCTTTTCCATCAATCCACCAGAGATAAAATGAAAACACAAACTGAAGCTTCTTAACCCTCGCTTTATATTCGTATTTTGAAATCCCATCACCAGCAACACTCAAAATTGTAAGGGGTTCGGGCATGATTTCTACTTGCTTGAAATTTATTTTGGTTTTTTTTAATTCTTTTTTCATTTTTAAAACCGATTTTTTAAACTTGAATTGATGGGTTAGCCAATATCCATCGATCAATTGAATGGCTGTTATACTGTCATGTTTGTACCACTGTTTCTCGAATAATAGCCTGGGAAGATGTCCAAAATCCATTTTTGGTGATCGTTGAAACACCCAATTGATAAGGGTATCTATGGCCTGTTCTTTCGAATCAAAATGAGAATTGACAGTATCCTTCAAAACAATATTTTGAGATTCCAAAGGAATAAGCTCCAACAAAAAGAGGAGAATCAAAAAACACTTACGACATTTGAGCAAGCTTTTTATCATGCCAAACAAAGGTACGAATCCCATGTTGTTAAATGTCTTAAGACCCCATAGAATACCCTTCATTTGCATCAATTACGAAGCCTACACACCTTCGCTATTATCCAAAAAAGGAAACATCCCCCCACTATGAAAAATTTGGAACAAAAAAGCAAACGAATAAACAATCTGTTTGATAGTACCAGCCCTTATCTTTTGCAGCATGCCAACAATCCAGTTGAATGGCAACAATGGGGGGCCGAAACCTGGCAAATGGCCAATGATGAAAATTCACTTGTTTTGGTTAGCATTGGCTACAGTACTTGTCATTGGTGCCATGTGATGGAACACGAATCTTTTGAAGACCTTGAAACCGCCAATATCATGAATTCGGCCCTGATAAATATTAAGGTTGATCGGGAAGAACGCCCAGATATTGACATGGTTTATATGGATGCATGCCAATTGATGACTGGCCGAGGTGGATGGCCATTGAATATAATTTGTCTGCCCGATGGGCGGCCAATTTATGCCGGCACCTATTTCCCAAAACTTCAATGGCAAGAGATTGTAATGCAACTGGCTGCTGTGCATTCTAAAAATCCAAGTAAAACCCAAGAATATGCCACCCGCGTAGTAGAACAACTCGAAAAACGCAATACGACGGGTCTCATTTCAGGGACAATAGAAAATCTTAGCCGCATACAACTCTTAGAAATGTATCAAACAATGTCAAGTCAATTTGATTGGGTCGATGGTGGACCCAATCGTTGCCCTAAGTTTCCCCTTCCAGGGCAACACGAATTTGTACTCGACTACCATCTATTGAGTGGCGATGAAAGCGCGAAAGAATTTCTACACCTGAGTTTATTAAAAATGAGCAATGGGGGGATTTATGATGCACTCCGCGGTGGATTTTGTCGGTATAGTACCGATAGCAAATGGTTTGCCCCCCATTTCGAAAAAATGCTTTACGACAATGCACAATTAATATCGCTCTACGCGCGCGCATTTGCTTGGTCAAAAGCGCCAGTTTATGAAACGATAGCGAGAGAAACCATCGATTTTTGCTTGCGGGAACTGCAATTACCCACGGGTGGCTTTGGTTCGGCATTGGATGCAGACAGCGAAGGAATGGAAGGAAAATTCTATGTATTTACCTATGAGACACTGCTAACTTGCCTGAGTGAAGATGAATTGGCCTTGGCTACGATTCAATTTGGAATCACAAAAGAGGGAAATTGGGAGCATGGGTACAATATTTTACACCAAGCACTGGCTCCCTTACAGGTATTAGCATCGAGCGGACTAGATGTGTCAACGTATCATTCCAGATTGTCTAAAATCAAAGAAAAATTGCGGTCTGTCCAAGAATCACGCATTCGGCCCAACTTTGACAACAAGGCGATCTGCGCATGGAACGGATTGATGTTGAAAGCCCTGTCAAATGCGGCCTTTTATCTCAATGACACACACTATGCAAATAAAGCAGAAGAACTGGGTCACTGGATATGGGATACATTTTGGAAAGAAGATCAATTGTATAGAATTCATTGCCTAGGCCATACCAAAATTGGAGGATTTTTGGAAGATTATGCCTGCTTATGCGAAGGCTATTTGGCCTTATATCTTAAAATTAGAAGCGACTATTGTTTGACCCGAGCCGAAGAACTGATTGCAAAGGCAATTGCCCTTTTCTATAATCCCGTATCCCAACAACTTGCTTTTACCCCAATCAATGGAGAAACCTTAATCATTCGAAAAAGTGATTACAACGACGATGTGATTCCCTCTCCCAATGGCATTTTGGCCCATTGTTTATTTCAACTGGGAACCATCAGAAACAATGCCGAATACCTGTATTTGGCACAAGTATTGGCAAAACAAGTTCAACAAAATATGATGGAAAGTCCGGGTTGGTATTTTAATTGGGCCCGATTGGCACAAGCACATACTTTGGGCGGCATACATATTCGGATCGAAGGAGAAGGAATTCCACCCAATGATATTTGTGAAATGACATCTAAACTGCCTTCTTGGGCAATTATTCAATACAACGAGAACAAAGAATTATGCCAAATAATACCCTGCGCTGCAAATACCTGTTATCTGGGGGTATCAACAACACAAGAAGCCTTGGAAATTGTTTTGGATGTATGTAGTTTGTCGGGTGATTGATTACTGCTGAACCATCAAGCGATTGCTTGAAATACCCAAATAGGTATATGCCTGAACAATATACCAACCAGAAACAAGTGTCGATACATCTAAATTCATTTCAGGCATGCTTTCACCCTGCGGATTTAAAACAATCCTTCCCATTGCATCCATGACCCTGATATGCAGAATAGGCGCTTTGGCAATAACCTGGACGGAATTTTTGCTTGGATTGGGAAAAAGATACAATCCTTGTTTTTGAGAAATATACCGTGTATTGGCACTTACATCCCAAACTTTTTTCTCCGTAGCATTTAAAACCATTGAGGTAAAAATGCCTCTATTTCTGGTTTCAGACAATCCCAACATGACATCATCTGATACATAAGCCACAATCCCAAAGTCAGCAGGCTTGTAACGAACATATCCAGCCCCTTTCGGACCATAATCGGCAGACAAGGGAATGGTATTGGATACAATGGTATCAGGAACTGTTACTGAAAAATTCCATGTTGTTGTTTGACCAGGTTCCATCACCGACGGCAGGGTGAAAGGTTTATAGCCAAAGGTACCCCCATCTGCAGTCCAAAAAACGTTATGGTGGTGGTAACCTGTTAGCATTTTACTCTTGCCAAAATAAATAGATTGGCTGTCTTTTGTTAATGCAAGATCAACAAACTGGTCCCAACCAGACCCGATTCCACGCACATCTACTTCTGTTAAAATGGCGCCCACTCGCAGTTGTTCTTTGGCCAAATACTCTTTGGCCGTTAACAAGACCTGGCCAGTAATGGTGCGTTTTTTTTCATTGAATACGATATTGTTAATTTGAATATCAACCCGTTTGGGAAAAGACTTCAGACTTGCTTTAATTCGGGAATCAAAATTCTTTGGGGTGATAAAAGAATCCTTAGAAGCAAAATTTCGGTTGATTGAAGCTATCGGAAGGCTATCTGGAACATTGGGTAACCATTGATTCGCCATGTTGTCATTTTGGTGTTGTGCAAGTGCAATGACATTTTTGTATTCAGACTTTTTCAACAACGAATCAATCAATTCATGCGCACGCGGACAGGCATGACACCATGTTGCGGTGTAATATTCAAACAAAGGGTTGGCCATTTCTGTAGTAGACTGATTTTGAACAATAATATCCTGTGGCGTTTCTAAAGTATCATTGCTTAGGTCTCCGTCAGGCAATCCATTGCGTTGTTTAATCCATGCTTTGATTGTCAATCTTTCTCCAGCCAAAAAATTGTGTTTTACCTTAAATGCCAACGCCGACCTACGGTAATCGCAATTCGTCAATCCGCTGGGGATGCTATCTTTTTGGGGTAATTGGTTATTTACCTGAATATATATATCGAATAAATGGGGATTTAATACGCTCCCGTGTCTGGTAAAATCGGCCTGAAAATAAAAATCTGTAGCTGCTTTGTGGTAATACAATCCATTGGGTGCGGCAACCGATTGGGATTTTAAGGAAGCGTCTATCGGGAAATAATCGCCGGGTGCAAATGTGCAGTATTCATTGTCCGAACACGCCTTAGACTTGGATTGATCATAATCGTATTGACCCCCAATTTCTGCCAACGAGTAGTATTCAAATGGCCCCAAGTGTATGCCTGCACTGTGTATGATTTTTGGCAAGGCCGCATTGCTAGTATTACTCTCGCTGCCACTGGCCATCTGCACTATGTGTATTTGGTTTGATTGCTCTTCCAAAACAATGGAAGTATACGAATACATGCCCAAAGTCTGGTTGGTATCTGCAGAAACAGAAAATGATTGAAATTTGATATAATATTGCCTATAGGGGGCTTTCCCAAACACCTTCACCAATATCCTATCATTGTCAGATTTTGCCAGTATTCCACCAACTATGATAGACTTTTCAGGGAGGCGAGAGTCAGATACATCAGCGATTGAATAATTAACGCCTGGCAAAGTACCCGTTGTAAAAGTAATCATCCCATTTTTTGAGGCCCGAAAAACCTTTTCCGTATTCCCTCTCAATTTAAAATCAAATGGTAAGGTATCTGGAATGCTATAACCCTTTTTTAATGTGTCCCAAAGCAATCTTTTCCATCCGTTTGACTCATTGGCATCATCGGGCTGTAGATTCATAGCCCGTGGATTCCCATTCAAATTCAATACCCTATTGCGAACGTCTTGAATATGATATGCCTGTGCTTCTAGCAAAAATGCACTGCAAATGGTAAATAAAACAAAACAAATTGAATTTATAAGTTGTCGCACAGTGTGTATAAAAATAGTTTACAGTGATTTTACCTCATTTAACAGTTTCTGAATACTGGCTTTTGCATCACCAAATAGCATTCCGCATTTTGGGAAAAAAAAGAGTTCGTTTTCAATGCCTGCATACCCAGCTTTCATGCTCCGTTTCAATACAATAATCTGTTTTGCTTGCTCTACTTCGAGAATTGGCATGCCGTATATTGGACTGCTTGGATCAGTTTTGGCTGCAGGATTCACGACATCATTTGCTCCTACAACCAAAACCACATCGGTACTGGCGAATTCAGAATTAATGTGTTCCATTTCGACGAGTTTGTCGTATTCTACATTGCTTTCTGCCAACAAAACATTCATGTGTCCGGGCATTCGGCCTGCAACAGGGTGAATGGCATACTTCACATCAACACCTTCGGATTCGAGGAGAACCTCCAGTTCGTGGCAAGCGTGTTGGGCTTGGGCCACTGCCAATCCGTATCCTGGGACCACGATTACTTTGCCAGCGTATTTGAGCATAACAGCAACATCTGAAGCTTGAACTTCACGCACACTACCACCCGAAGCATTGGTAGCACTGCCACCACCATTTCCACCAGCCATGCCTATCAAAACATTCATCAATGAACGATTCATTGCTTTGCACATGATTACGGTTAATATAGTTCCAGCAGACCCCACCAAAACACCACCCATCAACATTACCTTATTGTGGTATAAAAATCCCCCACACGCCGCGGCAACACCTGTAAAAGAGTTCAACAACGAAATAACCACCGGCATATCAGCCCCCCCAATGGGGAAAACAAACAATAAGCCATATATGACAGCCAACGCAATGGTTAAATAGAAATAAAATGAAGAATGTGAAGCATTAAATGCTGTGTAGTTTAAGGCGGCGGTAACAAGGATTGCCAACAATACAAGGGCATTGATAAACTGCTGAGACGGAAATCTAAAATCTCCGATTTTGCCATTCAACTTTCCCCAAGCCACAATCGATCCCACAAAAGAAATGGTTCCTATAATCAAACCCGCAATGACAGGGATATACAAGGCCATTTCCATCGATTCCTCACCCTCAGGATGAATCAGCATATAATGGCGCCATTCAATCAACGATATTAAAGCAGCACTCAAACCACCCATACCATTAAATAAGCTTACCATTTCTGGCATGGCTGTCATTTGAACCCTTTTGGCAATAATTGTTCCCACAAGCGTACCCAAAAAAATGGCCAATACAATAAATTCAATATTGTTAATTACGTGGTATCCCTTTTCGTGGTATCCCTTTTCATTGAATAGCAAAGCTGCTATAACCGCCATCCCCATACCAAATGCAGCTACCAAATTTCCCTTTCGCGCCGAGTCGGGCTGACCCATCATTTTTAAACCCAGCACAAAACTTACCGATCCGATAAGATATCCTATTTCTTGAAAGGGTATCATGACGGGTTGCCTCCTTTGGGTTTCTTCTTAAACATCTCCAACATACGGTCGGTCACCACAAATCCGCCAATCACGTTCAATGTCCCTACGAAAACGGCGAGCGTTCCAAATACGAGCGACAAAGTATCGTCGGGCGATGCGTTACCCATCACGATGATGGCTCCGATCAAAACAACCCCGTGAATGGCATTGGCACCACTCATCAAAGGGGTGTGCAACACACTGGGGACGTGAGAAATCAACTCAATCCCCACGAAAATCATCAAGATTACGAGATATATGAGGTTTAAGGTATTTTGTGTGTCGGACTGCGCGATCAAATTGCTACTCTGCTGTAAAATTGGTGCCATTCTAATATCTATTATGCCTTGTGGTAAATTTCGCCATTTGAACAAATCAAACAACCCTGAATAATTTCATCGTTTCGATCCAAAATAAGTTCCCCTTTTGGAGCAATGAGTTTTAGCAATTCCCAAACATTGCGTGCAAATAATTCACTCGCATTGGCACTCAACTCTGCAGGCATATTTAACGCACCTACAATTTTAACGCCGCCTTTTACACAAACCTTTCCAGGTTCTGTTTGAATACAATTACCGCCTTGCTCTGCCGCCATATCAATCAATACTGACCCTGATTTCATCAGAGCCAACTGTTCATCATCGATTAAAATGGGTGCTTTTCGTCCTGGAACCAACGCAGTGGTTATGACCAAATCGGCTTGAGACAAACTTTTATTGACCGCTTCACGCTGTGCCGAACGATATTCTTCACTAGCTTCATTGGCATATCCCCCCTGTGAGCCTACTTCTACTCCTTTAACTTCTATGAATTTGCCACCCAAACTCTGAACTTGCTCCTTGGTCTCTGGACGAACATCGGTAGCTTCCACCACTGCCCCCAAACGCTTGGCTGTGGCAATAGCCTGCAATCCTGCAACCCCCACACCAAAAATAAGCACCTTGGCTGGGG
>NSIM01000021.1 GCA_002737705.1 Flavobacteriales bacterium | reverse complement strand
AAATATATCGGGCATCAACTGGGGGATAAACCAGGGAAGGGGGCTCAAAAATCCCATAAAAATAAAAACACCAACGAGAAAAAATAGGGGCATATTGGGAAAACACCGGCGTATAAAAAGGCAAATTCCGAGAGATACCAGGAGCAGTTGAATTCCTAAAATCTCGAACAATTGTGGGGTGTGAATACACTGCGATAGTTCCCGCATTCCCGCAATGAATGCACTATAAAAAATGGGGCGTTCCATGGGAATTTCTAATTCACGGGCATTGAGCAAATAGGCGGCGCTGTCGGAAGTAAAAAGTGGGTCAAGTCCCGTGATCAAAAGAATGGGTAGCAATAGTATTAATATTGCAATGGGAAAAAGGTAGATTTTTTTTGTTTTCATTCTTCTCCCGTGGTAATCCCTAACATTATTCTCCGTAGTAATCTACAAAATTGTTCTGCGTTTCCCACAATGTAATTTTGTGAAGACAAACTCCCGGTGGGAGTTTGTCTTTCAATCGATTCCAAATGGCCAAAACCACCATTTCTATACTTGGGATGGTATTGGCAAGCCAGGGAATATCAATATTGAGATTTTTGTGGTCTAGGGGGTCAATTACCGTTTCGCGGATAATGGATTTGAGCATTTTTAGGTCCATTACACAGCCCGTGTCTGGGCTTGGTATTCCCTTCACACAAACAAACAAATCAAAATTGTGTCCGTGAAAGTTTGGATTGGCACATTTTCCAAATACAGCGTAATTTTTCTGCTCGCTCCAGCTTGGATTCCACAATCGATGCGCAGCATTAAAATGTTCTTTGCGGGTGATGAAAAGAATAGGCATGGTATATCTCCAAAAAAATTACGGTTCTTATGTTAATGGGCATTCCCATACCAAAGGGCAAGTTTTTCTATGGTGTATTGAATGTCACCCATGGTGTTGTATAGGCCAAAACTAAACCGAACAGTTGTTCTATCTGAATTGGGTTTAATGCAATGTAAAACATGGCTACCTAACGATGCGCCACTCGAACAAGCGCTTCCACCACTGGCAGAAATACCCGCCAAGTCTAGATTGAACAGAAGCATACTGCCCATTTCATTCGGGGGAAATGAAACACTTAAAACCGTGTAAAGGCTATCTCCTTCTGGGTCACCATTGAACTGAATATCCGGAATTTGTTTTCGCAATAAATCAATCATCGCCTGTTTCAACTGTGAGACATGACTTTTCTTTTTTTCCATGTCCCGGTAGGCAATTTCAAGGGCTTTTGCGAGACCTACAATTCCATGAACATTTTCGGTGCCGCCCCGCATATCGCGTTCTTGAGAACCTCCTGTAATCTGGGATCCAATGCGGTGTTTTTTATTGATATAGGCAAATCCGATTCCTTTGGGTCCGTTAAACTTATGGGCAGCGGCTGCCATGAAATCAATATGTCCTTGGTTTAGGTCGAAAGGATAATGCCCAATAGTTTGCACCGTGTCAGAATGAAAAATACCACCGGCTTGGTGCACCAAATTTCCAATCGTTTCAATATCAATCATATTCCCAATTTCATTGTTGGCATGCATCAAACTCACCAAGGTATGTGGATGAATCGTTAACAATTCCTTAAGGTGATCCAGGTTGATGTGGCCATTTTCATGCACTGCGAGCAAATTGAACGCCACCCCCTCATTTCGGTGCAAATGCTCAATGGTATGCAATACTGCATGGTGCTCAATGGGAGAGGATACGATGTGTTTAATGCCAAGTTTACTTACACTTCCTCTCAAAATCAAATTGTCTGATTCTGTACCACCTGAAGTAAAGAAAATTTCTCCTGGAGCGCAATGCAATACTGTTGAAATTGAGCTGCGGGCTTCTTCAATGAGTCCTTTCACTTTTCTCCCGTCTGCATGGCTAGAACTGGGATTTCCAAAATGCGCCTTCATGACAGGAATCATGGCATCCAAAACCTCTTCAGATATAGGCGTTGTGGCGGCATTGTCAAGATAAACTCTGGGAAAAGTGCTCATATTCTATTGTGTAAATCTAAGTATCCGATGAATTTATAACACAATTTTGCCATGGTAAATTCTGTGAGAATATCATTTTCTCGTGGGGCAATTTCTACAATATCGAATCCCACAACCTGTTTGCGTTCGGCCAATCGTCTGAGTAGTTTGCAACCTTGTTTCCAATCTAAACCACCGGGTTCGGCTGTGCCAACAGCAGGTGCAATTGAAGGATCAAAACCATCGGCATCTATGCTAACGTAGACTGTATCTCCGAGTTTGTCTATGCAATCATCAATCCATTCATCATTGTCCCAAATAGTGTGGGCATACCAAGTGTGAATACGATTGGAGTTTTTGATGAGACTGGCCTCTTCCATACATTGCGCCCGAATCCCTACCTGAACCAAGGGTATTCCCATTTCGTGAACACGTGCCATGACACTTGCATGGGAATATGGGTTTCCCCCGTAGGCAGATCGCAAGTCGCTGTGTGCATCAATTTGAAGTATACTCAGGGTTGGGAATTTTTGGGCAAAAGCTTGCATCAAACCATAGGTTACGGTATGTTCGGCACCCAATGAAACAACAAATTTATCCAAATCGAGTAATTCACTGGTTTGTGCAGCAATCAATGCCATGGCATCTGCATCGACAACGTGGGTAAAATCAATGGGCATTAGTGTTACAATACCCAAATTTTTATAGGATTCACGGTCTATTTCTTCATCGTAAAATTCGACAAAATGGCTTGCTTCCACCATTGCACTTGGACCTTTGAATGAGCCCCTCAGGTATGAACTAGAAAATTCATAGGGCAATTGCTGTATCGCTATTTTGGCTTTTTCGAGTGTAGCGAGTTCTGTTTCAGGAAAAGCGAGAAAGCCATCTTTGGCCAACATGAGTGCTTGCATAAGTGGGTGGCTTTCTGAATTATTTTATACGTTCTACGTAAGATCCCGTGCGGGTATCGACTTTGATTTTTTCTCCCGTATTTACAAATAATGGAACCATTACAATTGCCCCTGTCTCGGTTGTTGCTGATTTTAGCGTATTGGTTGCGGTGTCTCCTTTTACACCGGGTTCGGTATAGGTAATTTCGATAATCGCATGGGATGGTGGTTCTGCAGAAATGGGATTTTCCCCTTCAAATGCAATCATAACAGTATCACCCTCTTTCATGAATTTCGCCCCATCACCAAACATAAATTTTGCGATGGCAATTTGGTCAAATGATTCATTGTCCATGCAAATAAAAGCATCACCCTCTTGGTAGAGATATCCCATTTCTTTGGTTTCTATGCGAATAATGTCGACACTTTCACCACTTCTGAATCTGTTTTCGGCCAATTTTCCGTCTTTTACACGACGCATTTTTCCTTGGTAAAAAGCCCGTAAATTTCCGGGTGTACGGTGTTGCCATTCAATTACTTGAACCAATTCTCCATTGTAACGAATGAAATTTCCTACGGATACATCCTGCGAGTTTGCCATGGTCTTAACGTTTCAAAAATACGACAATTTATCCGAACGCAATTTTTCTGGCTGTATAAAGCCTGTCATTGGCGTCAGTTGAAAAGTGTTAGACGGGCTCGGTTTTTAAATAGCAAAAGGTAGAAAGGGATTTTTCATTGGCAATTTTTTTTGAGAGGGGCATCAAGGCAATAATTGGTGGCCCCATCTGCGGATAGAGCGTATAATAATTTTTTGGCGAGAATACGCAAAACGACTGCCAAAACCACAACTTTTTGGGCAGGGCAAAATACTTGCAATTTTGGCAGCTTGAACCATAGACAGATTTTTGCATGGTTTGTGGAAATAGAATTGTGATGCAGCCTCACACCCAAATACAGGTGGTGTTTGTCTTTTACTTGTAATCGGTCCCATTTCAATAACATTGAGATACACCTCCAAAATGCGTTCTTTTCCCCAAATCACTTCTATGAGCAGGGTAAACCAAACCTCCATTCCTTTTCTTAGCCATGACCTTCCTTCCCAAAGAAATACATTTTTGGCCGTTTGTTGGGAAATGGTACTTGCTCCACGAATGGCGTTTCCCTTTGCATTTCTTGCGAATGCTTTCCCGATGGCTTTGAAATCAAATCCATTGTGCATCTTAAATTGTTGGTCTTCTCCACACAGAACGGCCATTTTTATGTTGTCTCCCATGGCACTGTAATGAATCCAATGGTGTTTCATTGTTAGACCTGTGCTCGATTCTCTTGACAATTGCAAGCTGGTGATGGGTGGGTTGATATACCGATAACACAATACCCATAGTACAGACAAGACAATAAAAACTAGCATTGCCTTGAAAAGGAATTTACAAATTTTTCGAAGTGCAAGTACGGTAAACATCAGAATCCGTTGCTGCTAAAATCCTTTAATTCCGCTCACAGTGGTGTATCTGAGCACAGTATTTGTATCGGGATTGATGCGTTTGAATGCGCCTTGGGCCATTAATGTTGCCTCATGAAAACCGCATAAGATCAGTTTGAGTTTTCCAGGATAGTGGTTGATGTCTCCGATGGCAAAAATTCCCGGAATATTGCTACAAAAATCCATGGTATTCACTTCAATCCTAGATTTATGAATGTGTAGGCCCCAATTGGCAATTGGTCCCAATTTGGGTGAGAGGCCAAACAAGGGAAGAAAATAGTCGCAATCAGTCCAAAGCAAGGATTCTTTTCCCTCTGTGCTGATTCCCACTTTTTGCAGAGATGTATCGCCTTTAATTTGGATTACTTCGCTGTTTGTGAGAATCCGAATGTGTTTGTTTTTTTCCATTGTCAGAACCTTGTTTACAGAATCTATATGGCCACGAAAAGTTGTTCTGCGGTGAATCAAGGTAATTTCACTGGCGATGGGTTGTAAAAAAATGGCCCAGTCTAATGCAGAATCACCCCCACCTGCAATTACCAGGCGTTTTCCCCTATATTTTTCTGGGTCTTTGATGATGTATTCTATGCCGTTATTCTCGAAATCGTCTATATTTTGGATGGGGGGTTTGCGGGGTTCAAAACAACCCAATCCTCCCGCAATGGCAATATTTGGTGCTTGGTGTGCAGTCCCTTTATTGGTGATAACCACAAACTGCCCTTGTGGTGTTGATTGTATGATTTCTGCTCTTTCGCCCAGGGTAAATCCAGGCTTGAAAGGTGCGGCCTGTAGCATGAGGTTTTCGAATAATTCACCCGCCAAAATCGAAGGGAACCCTGGAATATCATAAATGGGTTTTTTGGGATAAATCTCTGTTAATTGACCACCAGGTTGTGCCAAGACATCAATTAAATGACAATGTAATCCAAGCAATCCGGCTTCAAAAACGGCAAATAGTCCGGCGGGGCCAGAACCAATAATAATGATATCTGTTTGAATCGGGTTGGAGAATGTTGTCATGGGTATTAAAAATCAAATAGTTTAATAAGGCCTTCTTTTCTGTATTCGTATACCGATTTTCCAATGTCTATTCGGCTGCCAAACTTTAATTTATTCAGGTTCGCAATTTCGGCGTTTATCGTATAAATCCGTCCATTTGTTTTTGCAGCCAGTTCGATATAGTGGGGGTGAATTCGGTCTAGTGAACCACAGAGAATAATATTGACGGGTTTGGTTACTTGTTTGATGAGAACGATGTCTTTGATGGGCGCATTGTTGTCTGCAATCATGATAAAACTATCAACCAGCGGCCATTTTTTTTGTGCTAGAAACAATGCTTCAATATTGTTTTCTGGAATATCACCCCCGTCACCCATTTTCATTGCGGTTTGCATCAAGGTATAGGCGGTATCAAAATGATGGGTTTCAACCATGTGAACACCTCCTGTAAACCCAATACGTTTTAGTATATCTGGAGACTCGTTGCCATCATTAAAAAAAACGATACGGCCATTTTCAAGGCATGATTTGGAATGCTTCATCCACAACATTACTTGGGCTGTATAGGGCGTCATACTGCCTGTAACATCAATCAAAACGGCATAAGATCCCAACCACTTTTTGCGCGTCAGAATTTTAAATTCATCGGTTTTTCTGAGTCCAAATGTGTCAAAAAATCCGGTAAGTTCAAAATGTCCAGCAATCTTTTTCAGTGGAATCGAGTCGCGGACGATACGGATCTCTTTTTTGCGAAACCAGATGCTCCCTGTGGTATATTTTACCTGGTTTTTTCGTTTTTCTTTGTTTTGTGGCAAGTAATAACCCGTTGCCTCTTCTCTTTTTCGAACACGGTACTGGATTTTTTCTGGAATCCATACTTGGGTATCCTTATAACTTTTGATGACCCTATCAATGGTTGCCAATTCTATGTCTCTTTCAATTTTTGAGGGTTTGTTTTTTAGGTAGACAACAAATCCATGAAAACAATTTTCGGCATCCGCTAAATTGTTGGGGGTTTTTTGCTCAAATACCCGCCATTGTATGCCAGATTGTTTAAACAATGCGGGCCATATATTTTTAAGCACGTTCAATCTTCGCTGATTGAGTTGGGGCTGATTAAATGTATCGAGTTGTTTGTAGCGGGTATATACCAAATGGATTGCAAATACGTCAGAGACTGGGGGTAGTATTGTTTTCAAAGCCTCTTTTTTGAATTGAGAACTTGCAAAAGGCATTGGCAGATACACAATGAATGAAGATGTATCCGTTGGGTGTAACCCAATGACAATGGGCTTGCTAATGAGTAATTCACGGGTATTGATTTGGGCCCGTGTCTCGCAAATTGAAAAAAAGAACATGCAGAGTATCAAAGCAAAACAACATGCTTTTTTACACTTTGCGATATAATTTTGCTTAGAGTAGTTCAATGAATGAATGGGTTCCTGGTGCTCTCTCGCAAGTAAAACCTTCTCCGAATTGGCATCCAATGATTCTGCCAAATTCAATGGCCCTCCCCCGTAAAAATTCCAAAAACAAGGGTGTGCTAATGGGGGTTTCTGGCTCTGTGCTGGTGGGGTCGTAAAATTGGGTATTAAAGGCCATGACGGCTTTCATTTTGATGTCGAAATGTGCGCTAATATCAACGATGAGGTGAGCCGTGGTATTGTAGTCTTGGATATAGTGGTAGATTGATTGCGGACGATGGGCAGGAAGCAAAACCCCTTCGTGCAAAATCTCAATTTTATTGAGACCCGATAAAAAACAGGCGCGTGAAACCAAAGAGGCGGCTCTGGCGTGGTCTGGGTGTCTGTCTGAAATTGCATTTGCGAGCACTACCTGGGGTTTGTGTTGACGAATCACGCGAATCACTGCCAGCAGCGATTCGCGTGATTCGTCAAAAAATCCGTCGCCCAGATCGAGATTTTCACGCATCGAAACACCCAATATGCGGGCACTTTCAGCGGCTTCTGCATGGCGGTTTTCGGCATTTCCACGGGTGCCCAATTCTCCACGGGTTAAATCCACAATGCCACAGAGATGGTTTTGGGCAATGTGTTTTGCCAATGTGCCACCGGCCGACAATTCTACGTCATCCGGGTGGGCACCAAAAGCCAAAATGGCAAGATTTTTTTGGGTCATGGGTATTTTGGTGGGTTAAAAACGAGATGCAGGATGGTATTTCCCACAGCATTGAGGGTATTTTTATCAATGGCCAGCAAATTGTCGTCGTGGGTATGCCAATAGGGGGCAAATCCGCTAACTTCATCGTATTGAATAATGTCAATCATCGGTATTTTTGTTGCCTCATATACATATTTGTGGTCGTCGGTAATGGCGCCGATGGCTTTGAATTGAAAATGATTTTCATACCCGAGTTCCTTTGCAATTTGCCAGGTATGCACCAAAATCCAATTTGCGTTGGCGTTTGAATTTTCTTCCCACATAAATCTTGCATCTTTTCCCCCGACCATATCCAATAAAACGCCAAACTTTGCTGTATAGTTTGGAACATGAAGATTTCGTCCCCAATATTGACTCCCCAGACAGAATGAATTTTCGATTTTTGCATTTCCCAGGTCTTCGGCATCAAATAAGATAATATCAATTCCCAAAGCGGTTTTCTTTTGTTTCAGGTTTCTTGCCAATTCTAAGAGAACCGCTACACCACTCGCTCCATCATTGGCTGCAAGGATAGGCAGTGTTGGATTTTTATCATCTTGATCCGCAAATGGACGGCTGTCCCAATGGGATGCAAATAAAATTCGGGTATTGGCTTTCGGGTTGAAACTCCCAATCAGATTATAAATGGGGATGGGTTTTCCATCATTGGGATTGACTCCTTTTCCTTTTTGGTAATAGACGGTGTCGCAGTATTTTTTAAGCGATGAGAAAAGCCAGTCAGAACACTGTTTATGTGCATTGGTTCCAGGGATTCGGAACCCAAATGAAAGTTGTTTTTCGATGAGTTCAAAGGCAATATTGGCATCAAATCCATAGACTTTATTGGATATGATGGCCAATTCTTCAGTCTCTGGAATTTCGGTTTCAGTGTTTTGATTGGCAAACTGACAAGCGTCTAGAAGCACAAATAGGGCGACGGATAAAACCAAAAATACCCTGCGGTTCTTCAAAGTGTTACAAAGTTAATGAAATGTTGTGTATTGGGTGATTCAAAATAGTGGATTAAGGGTTAATTTCGCTCGCACTAGGATGAACAAGTGTATTCAAAGCATGACGGGCTTCGGTCGGGCCCAATTGGAAACAGACCAACTCAGCGCTGTGTGTGAGATTCGCGCATTGAATGGCCGGTATTTTGAAGCCGATTTGCGATTGCCCAAATTTTTATACGAAATCGATGCACCCATTCGAAGGGCCTTAAACGAAAAGCTAGAACGGGGCACGATTACCTGTATTTTCAATATTTCATTTCCGAATTTCCGTCCACAAGACCAACAAATTTCTATAAACACAGGTTTGGCAGAGGCCTATTTGGAAAGATACAAGGCATTGAGCCTTGCATTAGACTTAGATTTTAGAGATCCTTTCCGAGAAATTATTCGCATTCCGGACGTGATACAATCGGGTGAGCGTGCCATTGACGCAAGCGTGAAAGAAGCCATAATAGCGCTTTCTCTCAAGGCTGCAGACCATTTGATCCAATTTCGAGAAGAAGAGGGCAGGGCAACCGGACGCAAATTGCTATTGCTGGTGGATGCCATTCAAGGCGATTTGGACATTGTGTCCTCGCATGAAGAAGACAGAAGATTGGGATTGCGCACCCGCATTTATGCACAATTGGCCGAGCATGTTTTGGCCGAACTCCGCGATACAAATCGATTTGAGCAAGAAATTTTATTATACCTCGACAAATGGGATATCGCCGAAGAAAAGCAACGTTTGCAGCAACACGTAGGGTATTTTAAGCAGTGTTTGGAAAAGGAGCCCTTTGGAAGAAAATTGAATTTCATTGCCCAAGAAATGGGTCGAGAAATGAATACGATGGGCGTAAAAAGCAATTATTTCCCAATGCAACAAGCGGTGGTTGAAATGAAAGAAAAATTAGAACAAATAAAAGAACAGGTTCTGAATCTCGTTTGATTGTATAATCATTGCAACAGAATTAGCCATGAAAATGCGTATCAGTAGTAGTGTAAATCTCGTGGTTTGGATTTTTGTTTGTTCCTTGGGAGCAAGGGGTTTAATGCCTGACCGGGTATTGTGCAAATCTCCCGCTTGTCTATCCAAAAGGCAGATTGAACCCCCAATGGCTGATTCTCTTTCTGCACCCGATAGCGCGCTGCAGGTAGCCATGCCCTTGCTTGGATATAGGGGAGATATGAAGGTGTTGATGGTCACCAATAACGACGAACAATCTGATCCCTACCTACAATCTGACCCCTACCGATCCTATCAACTGATCAAAAAATTGGCGAATTCAGGCGAATTGTCTTTGTTTTCAAGTCTGTATTTTCCGTTTCGGCCCCAACAAATGCTATTGTTAAAACAGTATTTGAAAAAGCCAGATACCCTGCATTTGAATTGTCTCAAATTGGCTTGGGATGGGCTATTTCCGGCAGACATGGTGTCTGCGCTGTTGCAACAACAAATCACCAGACCAGGAATTTGGGATGACAAGCAGTTTATGTGTTTGCCCGACTTTGTAGAATACAAGGGTAAGCTAGAGCCTGTTTCGGCTGTGGTTTTAAACGGGTTTTTCCCCAAAGAGGGAGAAATTCCAAACAGTATTCGGGCACAAGTAGAGTCTATTCGCGCATTGGTTTCGATCGCACTATTAGACCAATCGAATGCGTCTATTTTCTTTGAAAATCGCCAAGAGATAAATCCCTCATTTGGCACCTATAAAACCTTGGCTGCGTTTCTTGATTCCTATGATTCTCTCCAGTTGGTATATGATCATTGGGTAGATCCTGGTCAGTTGTCCGATCTTAAAGCGTTTACTGGATACCTCATTCAATCACGCCTAAACGACAATAATTTAATTTCTGTTTTTGAAAAAAGGGTGGAAATTGCCCGTCAAATTGCAATGGCTAAAGGCAAAACCATCCTGCTCATTCCTGGATTTGAGCAATGTATTAAGCGCGCAAAATTTAACAAAAATGTGTCGCCAAGCATGTTGGATGAGATCATAATGGCAGGGGTAGGCTGTGATTCTATTGCCCGGTGTTTTACCTTGTTTGGCACAGAAGAATTGCCGCCATATATTGTGGTAAAATCTCAAAATGAAATTTCACAGAAAACGTGGGGTGATTCTGGAAGCAGTGTCAACAATAGCCAAGATCGCCAAGACAGCCCAAATAGCTCAAATAGCCAAGACAGTATATTTTCCTTGTACACCTGTTTGGATTCATTGCCCATTAAAACCAGTGTCTTGTTCACAGAAATGCAGGAATCTTCTCCAATGGATGCTGATGCTGCATTGGGTGAAGCAATCCAGCCCACCCGAAACCCTTTTGGCTTGTTTGCGCCGACTCGATTGGAATCGGGTAAATCGAGGGTAGAAATTTCGTATCTGCACTTATTGGGACTGTGTAAATCAAATGCGGTTAATACTTTGCTACAGGCCAATGGGCTTGCCAAAATACCCCAATTTAGTGGTCGTGGAATATTTCAAAGCCAGGGAATTTCTATGGCTATTCAAAGACGAAATGCATCCTTTCTGTATACCAACAGGGTCACCCTCTCGCAATCAAATACCATAGAAAACGCGAATCTTTCGGGGTTTTATGCCCTGTATTACAAAACCTTAGGCATTGAATTGGGCAAATTTGTACAGATAGAATTCGGAAGTTTGTTGGGCTATGTTCAGCATAAAGTGAAGCGATTTTCAGGATTTAATGGCGGTTTCATCAACCAAGATCAACCCAGTATTGTTGTTACAAATCCGGCCTGTATTTCGGGGATCAGTGTATCGCCGAGTTTGCATTTTGACTTGTTTAAAATCAATCCACTGATACCCACCTGCCAACAGGAGCCCCAAACCCGTCATTTGTTTTTGCGCATGACTGTTGGATATGCCTCGGATTTGGGTAGCGGAAGCTGGATATTTAAAGAGAATAAGATGTACTCTCCCGGCGATTTTAAAAGCACAGGTTGGTATAATAGCGCTGAATTTGGGTTTGCAGCCATTCTCAATTCGAAGAAAAAAAGTGCCGACGAGGTAGATGTGGTTTCAAGAGCCCAAAAAAACAGATAGATGAGACGACAAATTCAACGGTGCGTAGGGTTTCTTTTTGGGTTTACTGGATTGTTGCAGGCCCAGGAATTGCCCATATTGCCTGAGGCCTATCCAATAAACTTTAATCAGCCAGTGAATGGTCAGTCGAAGGCAATGCTGGCTTTTGCAACACGCGCCCTTCAGGCGCGTGTAATCCTCGCAGGTGAAAATCATTTTTATGTGAAATTGAATGTACAATCCGAATACCATTTGCTCCGATTGTTGCACGAAAAAGCAGGCGTTCGACACTATGTTATTGAATTAAGCCCAACACGTGCATTGTATATGCAACGGTATTTTTCTACTGGAGATGAAGTCGCCCATCGCTATTTGAAGGCGACCTCATCGCAGAGATACATGAATTTATTTGATAGTATTTCTGGTTGGAATCAAACCTTGGCGCTTTCAGAAAGAATTCATGTATGGGGGCTGGATGTTGAGCGTTTTAATGATATGACGATGATGCGATTGGCAGAAATTGTCGCTCGAAAAGGAGTTTCTCCCCCTGCCTTAAGACCAGGATTTATGGCTTTAAAAGCGTTATCTGAAGAGATTCTTCGGTATGGTTTACAGGAATTTGACAAAGATGGCGATAGTCCTGAAAATGAGGATATTCAAGAAAATTCCGAATCATCCCATACGGAAACGGTGCATGATTCTATTTCTATGGGCAATTCATCTCCCACGGAAACGGTGCATGATTCTGTGGGCAATGCCCTTCCAACTAAACCGCAAGATTCGGGAAACGACAAAGGGAATACCCGAAAAATTGAGTGTGCGGATGCTTTTTTTCAAAATGATCAATTCAATACCACCCAAACATCCAAGGATGTTTTTCATTGGTTAACCCTCAATGCAGTAAAGATCAAAGCTTGGCTGGGCGATGACACCCTCGAATATTCAGAAGCCATGATACAATTGAAAGAATGGATATTGTGGGAAGCGCTTGATCAAACAGCGCAGCAATACAATTGGAGAGAAGAACACATGTTCCAAAACATGGTGTCGCTGCTCAATACCTATCCCACTATGCGGTTTTTTGGCCAATTTGGGCGTTGCCATGTATCCTATGCGAAACAACAACAAGACTGCGGATGGTTCGAGTATCACTCAAGTGTCAATCGTTTGAGAACCCGGTATTTTAGCAATGATTCATCTCTTATGTCGATTGGGATTTTTTATTGTGACCCCGACAATTCAATTGATGGTGTGAATGCCGTGAATCTGAATGACAATACAATCATTCAAAATGAAGTCAAAGCACTGTTGCAATCGACCCATACAAATTCGGTTTTGTATAATCTAGAATCTTCCGAAAGCCAACTCTCAGAGTTACGCAAAAAGTTTAGTTTTGTATTGGTGAATCGGGTAAGTGAGAAATCTCTTGTGCCAAAAGACCGGAATACCGGGTTTAAAGCCCGCAATTATTCTTCTATCGGATTCGGTACATTGGGCAGGGCCACTATGCTGAGTGAATCATTGTGCATGCATTTTAAAGACAATGGCTATGCGTTAACAAACCCCAAAAATTTTATACACTATGGGATTTCGTTGCGTTCTGTCCAAACTTTTTTGAGTGGTCGTCTTTCTTTTTCCCATACCAATCAATCCATTTTTCGCAATAAAAGTGAACAAATACAGTATTCTCAAACGCTATACAATCTAGATTTGGGAGTGCATACCGCATCCGATATGTCTTGGATAGTGGGTTTCGGGGGGCGCGTATGCTTTCATAAACAATCGATACGGTATATACCTCCGAGTTTAAACTTTTTGAATCCACAGCCCAGTGGATCTGTTGCGATTCAAAAACGCAATTGGATTCCAGCAGCGTATGTGAACCTTGAAAAACGTTTTGGAAATTGGATTTCTGCCGAATGCATTGTGGGATATCGCAAGGACTTTTCTTCTGGAAAATGGTATTACAAACCGTATGGATTGCCTTATTTCAATGGAAAATCCATCGAAGGAGATTTGAGTGAACCTTTTGTGGAGTTAAATTTTTACATTAATATTGGTAAATAACAGCAAATGCACCGTTGGTGAAATAACAGCAAAATGAAACAAAGTATGGATCGCGAATCGACAGTCAAAGTGAAGCAGAAAAGCACCTTGCTTCAATCGACTATTTACGCCTGGCTTCAAGGAATTCCCAATCTCATTACGCTCGCCAATTTGACTTCCGGATTGCTGGGTATTGGTCTGCTCATGCGTGGAGATTTGTTTGGCGGATTTTTGTGCATGCTTTTGGGTTCTTTTTTTGATTTTTTTGATGGACTGTTGGCAAGAAAACTGGGAGTAGAAGGGACTATGGGAAAACAACTCGACTCACTGGCAGATGTGGTAAGTTTTGGTGTACTCCCGGGGTTAATATGGAAATCAATCATGGAAGAGCAGGGATATTGCCCTACTGGCGGTTTTTGTATCAATGCATATGTGTGGCTTCTCATCCCATTGGGCGCCGCATATCGCTTGGCAAAATTTAATATAAACGAAAGCAATTCAAACGATTTTGTGGGCATACCTACCCCCATTACGGGTCTGGCCTTGGGGTCTTTGTCTTTTATTTTCATGCATCCCAATTACCACGGAATATTGCCTTTTATCGATCAGCCATTGCTTAATCTTCGATTTGTATTCAATGAGTATTTGCTGTGGTTATACCTGCCATTGTTTGCGTCCTATATGATGATCAGTGACATTCCGATGTTGTCGATGAAGCGCAAAGCAAAAGATGCCAAACAGGTCTATAGAGTACTTTTATTGGCTTTGGCCTTGCCTTGTTTGGTGTTTGGCTGGGCGGGAGTCTTTGTTTTCTATTTTCTGTATATAATCCTGTCTCTTTTATCGAACTTCGCAGCAAAGAACGCACGCTAAATGAAAAAAGTAGGTATTATTATGGGCAGTGATAGCGACATTCCGGTGATGAAGGATGCTGCTGAGATGTTAGACGTTTTAGGAATACCGTATGAGCTAACGGTTGTCAGTGCCCATAGAACGCCCAAACGTTTGATGGAATATGCTGAGGGTGCTGCTGGAAGAGGAATTGAAGTAATCATCGCTGGCGCCGGAGGCGCCGCCCATTTGCCTGGGATGGTGGCGTCTTATACCCATTTGCCCGTTATAGGGGTTCCGGTTCATACCAAAACGATGAGTGGAATCGATAGTTTGTATTCTATTGTTCAGATGCCACCTGGAGTTCCTGTGGCTACAGTTGCCATCAATGGGGCAAAAAATGCAGGTATTTTGGCTGCCCAGATTTTGTCTGTGGCCGATAAAATTTTGGCACAGAAAGTGGCTGCCTTTAAAGAATCAATGCGGAGTGAGGTTGTCAAAAAAGCCGAAAAAGTTGAAGCTGAAGGGTGGAAAAAATATCTTGGAGAATAGTCTCTATAGATGAACTTGTTTTCCCGGGTGCTTAAGATTTGCTGGGATTAAAAGACCGGGACTAGGTTCGGATTGAAATCACCTTTTCGTATACTGCTTCGTATTGGATAAGTATCTTTTTCAAATCAAAAGTATGGGCTTGTTTGAGGGCATTTTTGCGGAACTGGTCGTGCACAGTGCTGTTATTGAGTAAGGAGATTGCATTGTTGGCCATATTGTCTGTATCACCCACTTCGGATAAATATCCGGTAATTCCGTGTAAATTTACCTCAGGAATCCCGCCCGTATTTGAGCTGATCACCGGCACTTCACAGGCCATGGCTTCGAGGGCAGCCAAACCAAAACTCTCCGATTCAGACGGAAGAATAAACAAATCTCCGATGCTGAGAATTTCTTCAATGGCATCTTGTTTCCCCAAAAATGTCACCCAGGGTTCGATGTTTAAATCGCGGCTGAGCTTTTCTATATGAGAACGTTCTGGGCCATCGCCAATGAGAACCAATTTAGAAGGCACTTGTTTGATTACTTTGCTAAACACCAGCAATACATCTTCGACCCGTTTCACCTTGCGAAAATTGGAGGTATGGATGAGGATTTTTTCGCCGGCAGGTGCAATCATTTGCTTGAAATGCGCATGCGATTTTTTGTTAAAACGGTCAAAATCGATAAAGTTTGGAACCACCTCAATGTGTTTTGTAATGTCAAAATGTTCCAGGGTTTGCGCTCTCAATATATGGGAAACGGCGGTTACGGCATCCGAATTGTTGATGCTCCAGTTTACAACGTGTTGGTAGGTTATTTCTCGTCCCACCAGCGTAATATCGGTGCCGTGAAGTGTTGTAACGACAGGGATATAAACCCCTTTTTCGGCAAGGATTTGTTTGGCAAGCAAGGCCGCCGAAGCGTGGGGAATGGCATAATGAACATGCAGTATATCCAACTGGGCCGATTGCACAATATCGACCATCTTTCCTGCCAATGCGGTTTCGTAGGGGGCATATTCGAACAGCGGATATTTGGCGATATTGACCTCGTGGTAAAAAACATTTTCGGTAAAAAAATCCAATCGAGCGGGTTGGCTATAGCTTATAAAATGTACTTCATGACCTTTGTTGGCCAGTGCTTTCCCCAGCTCTGTGGCCAATACACCACTTCCACCAAAGGTGGGATAACAAACGATTCCTATGCGCATAATATATAGGTAACAAAGTTCAGCAAAAAATGTAGGTTTGCTGCTGTAATAATTGCAGTATGACCATTGAAGTTTTTTCAGATGCCTATTTTATGAATAAAGCCCTTGCCTTGGCGATGCAGGCCTACGATGAAAAAGAAGTGCCCATTGGCGCTTTGGTGGTCCATGAGAACAAAATTATTGGCAAAGGGTATAATCAAACGGAGACATTGCAGGATGTAACGGCACATGCAGAGATGCTTGCAATTACCGCAGCCTCTCATGCCATCAATGGAAAATATTTAGACGGATGTACCCTGTATAGTACCATCGAACCTTGTTTAATGTGTGCGGGTGCTATGCGATGGGCGCGTCTCAGCAGGGTGGTTTGGGGCGCCCAAGAACCCAAATTTGGATTTAGCCTCACCGATCCCAATTTCTTCTCAAAAGCAGAGATTGCAAAGGGCGTTTTGGCCGGAGATTGCAGTGCATTGATGAAGCAATTTTTCAAGGAAAGGCGCACCCGATAATTGCGGGTCAAACCTCAATCAAGAATTTATATTGGATGCGGGCGTTAGACATTTCTTTCCTTGAAGATTGTAACCCGTGGCAACCAAAACCCCACGAACCCCTCAGGGAGTTCTTTCGTAACACCCTATATCGGCTAGCGGTTTGCGGGGCTTACCCAAGATATCCGTAATAACAGCATTTCCAAACACCCCTGCTTTTTTGTAGGCAGAAGACAGTGTGTCAAGGGCGTAATGTCCACGTTTGGTATCGATAAAGTTGGGATTTTTATTTTGAAAATTTGGAAAGACCAATAATCCATCGGGATTTTCTGTTTTCAATACATTGTTTTCGATATGCAGCACAAATGCCGACAATGTACTTTGGTTGAATTGCAGTTCTTCTTTGTTATATCCGTAAACAATTGAATTGTAGAGGCTGCAATTGAGGGCCGCGTGATCCAATAGTTTGCCATACGCATCGCGCAGGGTATTGCTGAGGGCAAAATGCCCGGAAGATCTCGGCGAGAATCCAGAATAATCGGCAAAGGTGCAGTGGTTGAAGCGGTATTGTCCTCCCAATAGTCCCAAAAAGCTGTATGTTCCGGCATCGGCAAACAAACAATTTTCGGCTTCGATACTGGCTGTTACACCCAATAAACAAGCCTGACCACAATACTGAATGCGGGTATTCAACAATTGTAATCCTGGTGCCAGATTCACCGACAATGAATCGACCCGAATGCCAATGACGGCATTGCCAATATCTGCATATTGGATGCGGTTGTTACTACTCCCCACCAAGAAATGAATGCCCCGCCATTGGTTTGGCATAAATTGGGTTTCCCATGCGGGTTTATTGCCGCGGATACTTACGCGTTTTGCTGCGCTGCCTTGGATATCGAGTGTACCTGCCACATAGAGGCTCGATTGCGCCGAAGCAAAAATCTGCACACCGGCTTTTACAGAGAGGCTGGCGCCAGATTCTACGCCCATATACCCAACAATGACATAGGGTTTGTCCGCATCGCCGAAGGTGGTATTGGCATTGAAAATGGTGTCGTGAAAGTAGTGGGCGTCCCATCCGTAGGCAGCCAATATCGTTTTTTGCTCGCTGCCATTGACTTTTGCGATCAAAGAATCGACGACCAATAGGGGGTAATTCTGGTTGTTGGCTTCAAGCTTACATTGTACAAATACAAAAACCGAATCTTCGGCACCAATTTCGATATCCCGAATGTCAATGCCTGTTTTGCCGTCTACACTAACCCTATAGGGCGATGCGCTGCCCCCAGCCAATCCAAAGGAAGCCATGACAGGGAGTTTTTCCGGATTCTTAATCGACACTATTTTGGTTACAGATATGGGATAACTGGATCCGGGTTTTCGGGTAAAAACGGTGTCGAACCAGACTGTATCGCTTGAATACTGCAAGCTATTCTTTCCTGAAAAATAGGAATCATCACGACATCCAACCAATAAAAGTATCAAAAATCCCAGCACAAGGCTAACCCTGTTCAGGTATTGTTTGGCGTCGCTATTCAGGTATTGTTTGGCCACCTTCACCCTATCCAAGTATTGTTTGGCGTCGCTATTCAGGTATTGTTTGGCGTCGCTATCCAGGTATTGTTTGGCCACCTTCACCCTATCCAAGTATTGTTTGGCGTCGCTATCCAGGTATTGTTTGGCTCTCCCACCCAGAGAACGGGGCGCTTGGGATACCTTGGGCGAAAGGCTGAATCTGGGGCTTGGTGGCTTGGGCATGCGCGGTTTGAGGAAATGCTGAGGGCTAGAGAAATTGAGGGCTAGAGAAATTGAGGCGCTTGGGATACCTTGGGCGAAAGGCTGAATCTGGGGCTTGGTGGCTTGGGCGAATCGCGCATGTGCTATTTCTGGTTTAGGTTGCTTGACAGGCTATCATTAACGCAAATCGGCGGTATTTATTCAAATATATCTTCGTTGTTGAGTATCCCCACATAACTGTGGTATCGTTCTTGGGCGATTTCTCCATTTTCCAATGCTTTGCGCACCGCACATTCGGGTTCTTGGGTATGCAAACAGTCATTGAATTTACATTGGCTGAGCAAGGGTCGCATTTCTGGAAAATACTGTGAAATTTCGGTGGGATTAAAATCGACCACCCCAAAATCTCGGATTCCCGGGGTATCAATAATTTGGCTTCCGTCTGCACGGCTAAACATTTCGGCAAATGTGGTGGTGTGTTTCCCCTTTTCGTGTTGGTCGGAAATTTTCCCTACCCGGGCTTTGGCTTCTGGAAATACCGCATTCAGAAGGGTACTTTTTCCAACACCCGAATGTCCGGCCAGTAGCCAACGCTTCCCTTTTAATATACTTCGCAAGGCATCCAAACCCTCTCCCGTGACGGCCGATCCCATGAGCAAACGCACATTGGCATTGCAGTAGATTCGCTCGAGGCTTTCTACAAATTCTTTGGTGGCATTGCCTAGTAAATCCATCTTGTTAAAAAACACTACGGCAGGAACATGAAAGGCCTCACAGCCGAGCAAGTAACGGTCTATAAAACCCAGAGAAGTGCGTGGGGCAACCAGGCTCGCAATCAGGGCGGCACCATCCAAATTAGACGCCAGAATCTGGCGGCGCGAACTCAATTTATTGGCCCGACGTATGATGTAATTGTTGCGGGGATAAATCTTCGAAATGGAGGCAGTATCTGTATAATTGGGATCTTCTTCCATTTCTACCTTGTCGCCTACGGCAACAGGGTTGCTGGTATCCAAATCGTGGAGCCGGAGTTTTCCACGGGTTCGGGCCATCCACACTTTGTTGTCTTCGGCCAATACCTGGTACCAACTGCCTGTAGATTTGCTTACCGTTCCGAACATTAGAAAATAGATTCGCAGATTTTTTTGGTTTGATTGCTCTTGCCCATGGTATAAAAATGCAAGACGGGAGCCCCTTGTTGCATCAGTTCTTTACACTGCTGTATTGCCCAGTTTACCCCAATATCGCCAACCATTTTGTCGTCTTTGCAGGCATCAATTTCGTTGGTGAGTGCCTCTGGAATATCAATGTGAAATATCTTGGGCAATGCGGAGAGTTGTTTGCGGGTAGCAATGGGTTTGATTCCCGGAATAATGGGCACCGTAATCCCCGCCGATCTGCAGCTCTTTACAAAGTTAAAATAGTGTGCGTTGTCGAAAAACATCTGGGTAACCAAAAATTCGGCACCGGCATCTATTTTGCGTTTGAGGTATTTTAGGTCGGATTGCATATTGGGTGCGTCGGCATGTTTTTCGGGGTAACAAGCCGCACCGGCACAGAAATTCGATTCATTGGTATTGCTAATTTCTTCGTCAAGATAAATACCGGCATTCATATTTTTAATTTGGTAAATCAGGTCGAGAGCATTTTTATTGCCATTTTTTTCGGGTTCAAAATGGGTTTCACCGTGGATGGCATCTCCACGCAAGGCCAGCAAATTGTCGATACCCAAAAAATTTAATTCGATGAGGGCATTTTCTGTGTCTTCTTTGCTAAATCCGCCACAAATAATATGGGGAACGGCATCAATCTGAAAATGGTTTTGAAGCGAGGCACAAATGGCCACTGTTCCGGGTCGTTTGCGTGTAGAAATTCGGTCATAACTTCCGTCGGCACGTTTTTTTAATATATAATCTTCTCGGTGGTAGGTAACATCGATAAACGATGGATTGAACTCCATGAGGGGGTCAATATGACTGAATAATTCTTTGATACCCGCGCCTTTGAGGGGGGGCAAGATTTCAAAAGAAAAGAGCGTTTTGGATGCACCGGCGATGTGTTCGGTTATTTTCATGGATGGATTTTTGCGGGAGGGGTTCTATCGGGAGGGATTTTTGCGTGATGACATTCTAGCGTGATGACATTCTGGTGGGAGGGGTTCTATCGGGAGGGATTTTTGCCCAATGGCAATTTCCCTTTTTTATTCAGCGCAGCGATCACTTGTTTTGCACAATCGACACTGGCCAAAAGACCCCAGTAGTTGATTTTTTCTTCGTCGTCTGAGGGGCGGCGATCGTCTTCGTTTATGCCGGTGCTCATTGCCAGTAAAGGTATGCTTGCCCCTGCAAAAGATTCCAATAAATAGGAGGCTGTTTTAGAATCCGTATTCGTGTTTGTTTCTGTGGGGGCATTCGGGGCGATGCGCAGTTGGTGGGTATCGGTTTGAATGCGCTCGATTGCCCGATGAAATGCCGGTGAACTGCCCTGCCCACTGATCGACAGCAATTTGCTGTCGGGGTCTAAGCGGCCCAATGCCTGTAAATGAATGGCATAGTTTACTTTGCCCAAGGGGTTGTTTTTGGCTTTGAGTTGTTGGGGAGGATGCTGTAAAAACTCCGCCGAGCCCAAGGCACCCATTTCTTCGCCGCTGAATGAAACAAAGAGGTAATTGTTTTTGTTGTATCGTTTGCCTTTTAGGCTGTGGGCCAATGCCAACAGAGAGGCAACCCCAGAGGCGTTGTTGTTGGCGCCATTGTGTATTTCTTGGCTTCCCACCTTTGCACTGTTCTCAAATTCGTTTACGCCAATATGGTCGTGGTTGGCACACACAACAATGGTTTTTTTCTTGTGGTTATTGCGGTATCCAATCACGGTTTGGCCTTGGCCTTTGAATACCCGAATATGGCTAACCAGGGTGAGGGGAGCCCGGGGAAACAGCCCCGTAGAATTATAGAAAAACACAGGTATATTCTGGGTTTTCTCACTGCGATTTAGGCTTCCACTCGGTGCAGCAATCTTGTTGTTTCCCCGAATAAACAGGATACCCACGGCACCCCTTTGGGTGGCTGCAAGAATTTTTGCTGAAAGGTTTGATGCTTCATCCCAAAGGGAATCTGGAAATTCATCCATGGCGAAATAGCCGGTGCGTATGACCGCGATTTGCCCCGCTATGGTTTGCCCCGCGAAATCGTCTTTTCCTGTTTTTTTGTCTACAATACCGTAGCCACAATCTACCCAATTTGCCGTAATGCTGTCTTTATTGCTGCTTTGTGACAAAGGATAATATTCCGAAAACAGCGTAAACGTCTTGGCAATCGAATCCAATCCGAGAATGTTTACCGCCATTTTGCACTGAGCGGTGGCCATGCGCAATTTTACAAACTCGACCGTTTGAACCGATACCACAAGCTTGTCTTTGCCCAAAGCATTTTGAATGTAGGTGCTGGCCATCTGCTCCCCTGCAGCGCCAATTTGCCTGCCTTTGAGCTCGTTTGAGGAGAGGTAAGAAATGTCTTTTTTGAGTGACAGTGCTTCCTGCCCCCCTGCAGCGCCAATTTGCCGGCTATTTTGGGCGCGCAATCCAGTGGTATACAGCAAGCAAAGGGAAAGAAAAATTTTTTTGTTCATGAATTGATTTCTAGCAGTATTTGAATGAATATACAGAGTAAAAGCGTTGCAAATATAAGCCTGAGCCATCGTTCGGGAACAAGCTTGGCTTTTTTCTGACCCAAAGACGAGCAAAACACCACCCCCAGCATCATCGGCAGCAAAATGGGCCAGACCAAATAGCCACTTTGATACTGGGTCAGGGCTTGAATGGGTTTGTTCGATAGATAGTGAATGAGTGAAGAAATACTCAGCAATGGGACAATACTTAAGGAAAGCGCAGTGGCTGTATGCAAGGGTTTTTTGAGTAAACCATTAAACAGAGGAACCATCACAATGCCTCCTCCCAATCCACTCAACGCCACCAACACACCTGCCAATAATCCAACCATTGCTTGGACAATTTTCTGTGTTATCGAATCGGTCTTCGGTATTGAACTTTGCTTGTTTGGAATTTGGGGAGGGCTTTTTGGTTTTCCCAAAACCATATTGATGAAGCTGAGCAAAATCATCCCCAAAAAAATAGATAGAAATTGGGTTTTATTATACCAAGTTCCCTCCTGGATTAGTCGGGTCGTTGCCCAAGAAGCCAGGGCCCCCGGAATGCCAATTTGAAGAAGCAATTTCAGATTCCACGTACCCATTTTACGTTGTTGAAATGTAGCCGAAACACCCGATAAAAAAACCAATGCTATCGAATTGGCCAAGGTATACCGAACCAACTCATCGCTGTTTAGGGTGTAATCGGCTAGAAAATATCCAATGACAGGTATAAAAATGATGCCTCCTCCCACGCCCAACAGGCCTGCCAAAAATCCGCCAAAACAACCGATGGCAAGCAATGCCAGTAGGCTAAACACATTGAGGGTTTCGGGGCTGGGGTGTATCAAAGGCTGGGGTGTATCAAAGGCTGTGAGGTATCAAAGGCTGTGAGGTATCAAAGGCTAGGGAGTTTTTAAATACCCTTGGTAGCGTGGAAGGTCGCTTAGCAGCAAAACGGCATCTTGGGTTTCGGGGTCGCGGTGGAGCCATAGGCGGTAAAACGAGGGTTTTTTGTATTTGCGAAGGAGCAATTCGCGTGTCATCATTTTTAAAATCGTATTTTTATTCTTATCGATTTCAGATTTAATCTGGGTGTTGAGCTTGGCAGTATTCACATTCATTAGCCCCAATTGTTTGATCAATACCGAATCGCCATGGATGGCATTCAGTGCTTTTTGCATTTTCCCTTTGAGTAAGGATTCGGTTTTCCCGAGTGCCAATCCCACAAATTGTTCAAAGTCGGCGTCGCTGGGCTTGTACTGGCTAGAATCTGGGTTTACATTGAAGGCATGGTTGGCCCAATCGAACAGAATGTTTTCTTGGGTTATCCATTGGAGTATGGCAATGCCTTGAAAGGGGTCTATAACCCTGTCTGGATCTATTCCACCACCCTCATACACAATCCGTCCATTGGCCGTTTTGAAGGCTTTTTTTTGGGATTGATTCATCTGCTTGGGTTTTCCATTTTCGTCGCGGTCGCTGTATTGCAATTTCTGAATGCACCGTCCGCTGGGAGTATAGTATTTGGCCACGGTGAGTTTCATTTGGGTGCGGTAAGGCAGGGGGGCGTAATTTTGCACAAGGCCTTTTCCAAAACTGGTTTGTCCGAGTATGATGGCGCGGTCCATGTCTTGCAAACTGCCGCTCACTACCTCCGATGCCGATGCCGAACGGGCATTGACCAGCACCACCAAAGGGGTATTGGGCAGCAAAGCCTTGTTGGTGGTAATATTGTTTTTGTCTAAGCCCATATTGTGTCCGCGAAGGGTAACCACCGAACGATTTTCACCCACAAACAAGCCCACAATTTTTACCGCTTCGTTGAGCAAGCCCCCGCCATTGTCGCGCAAATCCAAAATAACGCCCTGAAGTTCTGCCGGTGAATCGGTGTTTTTTGCAGCATTGGTAGTGGCTATATTGTCCATCATTTTTGTGAGGGATTGCGCAATTTCCCCAGCGGCATTTTCATTAAATTCTTCCAGTTTTATATAAGCGATGTTGTGATCGAGTAAACCGCTATAGGCCACACTGGGGGTTTTTACCGCCATGCGCAGTATTGATTTTTTGAGGGGTACCCCCTCTCGCTGAAGTACAAGGGAGAAGGCAGTATTGGGGGCTCCCCGAAACAGTGTGAGCAATTCTTCGATGGTTTTGTTGCGCAGATGGATGCCATTGATATGCGTAATTACATCGCCCAAATGGATGTCTGCTTTGTCGAAAGCGTAACTGTCTTCGATATCCGTAATTATTGGATAATTGTTGCGCAGCACGACCGAGCACCCCACACCACCGTAGTGTCCTTGCCTTTCCATCAAGGCTTCTTCCGCTTGGTATTCCGAAAAAAAGTTTGTGTATGGATCGAGCGATTTAAGCATTGCATCGATGCCAGTTTTCATTAGTGTTCCCGGCTCAATTTCGTCTACATAGTGGGTGCCTAACTCTTTGTACAAGGCGGTTAAAATCTCGATATTTTTGGAGTATTCGAACAAGGATCCGATTGCCTTGTTGCCCTGAGACAGGAAGAAAGCGCAGATTGAAAGCAAGAGCCATTTTGGCAGACGAATTACCATGGTTCAAAGATACAAAAATTATGCGGGTGATTTGGCCATCAACCCAAAGGGGGCAGGTGTCATAGACCGCGAGGGTATGCCTAAGCTTAGGGTTTCTTATGCAGTAGGCGATCCCAAAGCGGCAGGGATTACGAAAGCGGCAGCGGGTTCTTTGGTACTGGCGTTTTCGAAAATCTCCAAATCAAAGCTAGAAAGACTTGCCAAAATATGGTCGAACAGGTTGGCAGCGGTCGTTTCATGGCTTATCCATTTTTTATCGAGGGTAAAACAATACACCTCGATAGGCAATCCTTTTTCGGTGGGAGGCAATTGTCGAACCATCAGCGTGAGGGCTGTGTTGACATCGCTGTGGTTGGAGATATACTGCATTAAGTATTCACGAAAAACGCCAATATTGGTGAGATTTCTGCCATTGGCGAGCACTGTTTTGTCTATGTGTTCTGCCTTGTTGTGGGCATCAATTTCGGCTTCTTTTTCGATGATATACGCGCGGATGAGGGCAATTTTTTTGTATTCTGCCAACATCGAAGCGCTGCAAAACCGGATGCTCGAAATTTTGATGTTTACCGAACGCTTGATGCGCCGCCCATTGGATTCTTCCATGCCACGCCAGTTTTTAAATGAATCATTAATTAGGGCATAGGTTGGGATGGAGCTGATGGTATTGTCCCAATTTTGCACCTTAATGGTGGTAAGGTTTATTTCTACCACATGGCCATCGGCACCGTATTTGGGTATTTCAATCCAATCGTTGAGCCGCACGATGTCGTTTCCAGAAATTTGTATCGACGCCACAAAACCCAGAATGGTATCTCTAAAGGTAAGAATAATCAGGGCAGAAAGGGCGCCAAATGCGGTTAAAAGAGTCCAAAGGGGTTTTTGGGTAAGATTGGAGGCAATGAGCAAAATTCCGATGGCGTAATTGAAGATATTGAGCAGTTGGGTATAACTTCCGATGGGTTTGTCTTTAAAACTTTCAGAACCCAACAGCACAATTTTGGTCGCACGTAAGATTGCTTGAACGAAAAAAACAATAGATACAACGATATATGAATCGATTAAATATTGAAGGGGAAGGATGCATCCGGGAAAATCGTGGAAGACCAGAGGAATGCTTTTTAAGGCCAGCAAAGCGGGAATCAAATGGGCCAAATATTTGAATACGCGGCGTTCGATAAAAATAGAAGTGTTCGGATTTTTGCTGCGTTTGGCATAGCCCTTTACAAGCATCAAAATGCCGTTTCGGGTGATCATATCGATGACTGACAATGCGAGAAATAGCCCGATTCCTAACATCAATACAGCCAGGTAAGGCAGTACCAGTGGCGGTATTCCGGCGCTTAGCAGCCATTGGTCTAGCCATCGGGTAATTGTGTAGGAGGTATTCATTGTTTGCGAAGATAGGAAGCATAAAGAGGCTTTTGCAGTAATTTTTTTGAAGCCAATAAAAAAATCTCTTTGATCAAAATGGCTCCGGCGATGCGCACACTGCAGGATGCTAAAAACCGACCAATATTACATACATGTTTACAAGAGACGGTTGGCAAATCACACCCAATTTATACCTTGCGAAAGTTTGTTTGGCATACTTAAGAGACTGTCTTGTAGTTGAAGGGGCGAAGCTATAAGTCCAATCAAACAGGCAGTATATTTTATCTTTGTAAAAAATAATACCCCATGAAACACCTTTTTCGTTTACTCTTTTTGCTTGTATTCTGCACTTCTGCCGGCCTGTTGGCACAGACTGGGCGCATACAGCAGAATCCGGCCACCATCAAAGCCGCCGACTTTACCGATGCCCAAATACTAGATTTGCTCAAGCAGGCCCAATCGTCGGGTTTGGGTATAGAGCAGGCCGAGCAATTGGCCATTGCCAAAGGGATGCCTGCATCCGAGGCCCAGGCCTTTAAAGACAGGGTAAGCAAGCTGGATGCCCAAAAAGCCAATGCCAAACCCGCCACCGAAACCCCCGCCCAGGCCACCACAGATAGGGCAGAAGCCAAAGGCAAACAGGCTTTGGTTGAGGCAGCTACCCCAGTCACTGGGTCGGAGATTTTGGCTCCCAAAGAAGAAAAACCCGTTACCGCATACGGACAAGAACTGTTTCGCAAGGGAGACTTAAAAATATATGAACGCAGCCTCGATGCCAAAGCCCCTGCCAATTACGAATTGGGTGTGGGCGATGAGTTGGGGATCTCCATTTTTGGGGTGAGTTATTACAATGCGGTTGCCAAAGTGGATGCCCGTGGCAGAATCGAATTGGGACAGCTGGGCAGTATCTTCGTAAAAGGCATTGCGTTTGACAAAGCCAAGGCCCTCATTAAAACGGCGCTCAGCAACAATTTTAATATGGGGTCTAACCAACTAGAAATTTCTTTGGCCTATAGCCGAAGCATTACCGTAAACATTGTAGGCGAAGTGTTTAAACCGGGTTCTTACAAGATTCCAGCCCTCAACACTGCCTTTAATGCCCTCATTGCCGCAGGCGGTCCTACCGATATTGGAACGCTACGAAACATTCAATTGCGCCGCAGTGGCAAGGTCATCAAGACCTTTGACGTCTATGCCTACCTGCAAAATCCAGGTTCCGAAGACGATTTCTTCTTGCAAGACAATGATTATCTGGTCATTGGTACGGTGGGTAAATTGGTGAGTATTGACGGCGCTGTAAAACGCCCCATGACCTATGAATTGCTGCCCGGAGAAGAATTAACCCAGCTTATCAAGTTTAGCGGTGGACTCAATGCCAATGCCATGGCCTCTCGCAGCCAAGTGAAGCGGTATGTGGGCAAAAACCTAAGCCTATTGCCCATCAATTTGGATAGCATTACCCAATTAAAACAAGACTTTAAATTGCAGAATGGCGACGCGGTGAACATTGGCAATGTAAACGCGGATTTGGAAAACAGTGTGGAAGTGAAAGGCCCTGTGTATTTCCCGGGTGTATTTCCCATCGTTGGGGGAGATAGGGTTTCGGAATTGATTACCAAAGCCGGTGGACTCCGCGAACAGATCTTGTTAAAGCGCGCCTACCTGGTGAGGACAGAAAAAGACGAAACGCGCAAATACATCCCCTTAAATGTACAAACCATTCTGGGTAATGTTGCGTCAGATGGCAATGTTGTATTGAAGAAGAACGATGTGTTGCTGCTTTACTCA
>NSIM01000020.1 GCA_002737705.1 Flavobacteriales bacterium | reverse complement strand
CTAGGGTATAAAAACCCCAAATGGCATAAAGCAAGAAGAACCAAGCAAAAGGCCCGGTTCTTCCAAAAAAGATATGTTTACATAGTGCAATCAAGCGTAATCAGTTTGGTTTGCATAAGCTTCCACTGGTAAACAAGCGCAGATTAAATTGCGGTCTCCGTGGGTGCTATTGACCCTTGAAACGGTTGGCCAAAACTTATTCAAACGGATAGATTCCAAAGGGAAAGCCGCCTTTTCACGGGAGTATGATCTGTCCCAAGAATCAGAAATTACGGCCGATGCTGTATGGGGTGCATGTTTTAAAACATTTCCCTCTTGGGAATATGTGCCTTCTTCAATTTCCCGAATTTCTTCGCGAATCCCCAACATTGCATCACAAAACTTATCCAATTCCTCTTTGCTTTCACTTTCTGTTGGTTCGACCATAAGGGTCCCGGCAACAGGAAAACTTAATGTAGGTGCATGGTAACCATAATCCATCAAACGTTTGGCAATGTCTTCGGCCTCTACATGGGCAGTGGCTTTAAATTTGCGTGTATCCAAAATCATTTCATGGGCAGCAAATCCACTAGATGCTTTATACAAGACAGGGTATTCATGCTCTAATCTCGCTTTGATATAATTGGCATTTAACATTGCGTATTGGGTGGCTTTGGTAAGACCCTCTCCGCCCATCATTTTGATATAGGCATAGCTGATCAATAAAATACTGGCACTGCCCCAAGGAGCTGCACTCACTGCATGCATGGCTTTTTCAGGACCCATCGCAATGATTGAATGGCCTGGCAGGTATGGCGCCAAATGCTTGGCTACACCGATTGGCCCCATTCCTGGTCCACCGCCCCCATGAGGAATACAGAAAGTTTTATGCAGGTTAAGGTGACAGACATCGGCGCCAATCATTCCGGGTGAGGTTAAACCTACCTGGGCATTCATGTTGGCTCCATCCATATATACCTGACCACCATAGTGGTGAATAATATCGGTTAACTCAGTAATAGCAGCTTCAAATACGCCATGGGTACTTGGATAGGTAACCATCAAACAAGCCAAATTGTCTTTGTATTCTTCGGCCTTTGATCGAATATCGGCCATGTCTATATTGCCATTTTCATCGCATTGGGTAACCACTACTTTCATTCCCGCCATCACAGCAGATGCAGGATTGGTTCCATGGGCACTGGAAGGAATGAGGGCAACATTGCGATGAGATTCGCCACGGTCTTTAAAATACTCTCTAATGACCATCAATCCGGCATATTCTCCTTGAGATCCAGCATTGGGCTGCAAACTCATGGTGTGAAAACCGGTAATTTCACTCAAATCTTTGTTTAATTCATCGATAATTTCCATGTACCCTGGAACCTGATTCACTGGAACAAAAGGGTGCAGGCTATTGAATTCTGGCCAAGTCACAGGAATCATTTCGCTGGTGGCATTTAATTTCATCGTACAACTGCCCAAAGCAATCATCGAATGACATAAACTCAAATCTTTGGCTTCCAAAGATTTGATAAAGCGCAACATTTCGTGCTCACTATGGTAAACATTAAACACAGGATGTTGTAAATATCTACTGCTGCGAACCATCGATGGAAGCATGCGGGGGACAACACTTGGAGCAAGTAAAATCTCCACATGATTTGCCTCTTTGCAGAAGATGGAAAGTACTGATTGAAGGTCTAAAAGGGTAGTGGTTTCGTCTATTGAAATGCCCACATGCTGTTTTCCCTGGTAGCGTAAATTGATGCCTTGGGCCAATGCCCGCGTCCGAATTGCTTCTGCGTCGGGAACTTCAACCAATAGGGTATCGAAAAAATATTTGTGTTTGATGGAAAACAACCCATTCCCTGCTATTTCAATTGCATCTGCCAAGGACACCGCCAAGGCATGAATTCGTTCAGCAATTTTTTTCAACCCATCGGGACCGTGATACACGGCAAACATTCCGGCCATAATGCTCAATAAAACCTGTGCAGTACAAATATTTGAAGTGGCATTCTGACGTTTGATATGCTGCTCTCGGGTTTGCAAGGCCATGCGCAATGCTCGTTTTCCCTCTGCATCGATGGATACTCCAATGATACGGCCGGGAATTTGGCGTTTAAATTCATCGCGGGTGGCAAAAAATGCGGCGTGTGGACCTCCAAATCCCAATGGTACTCCAAAACGCTGGGTATTTCCCACAACGCAATCGGCGCCAAACTCACCAGGAGGTGTGAGCAAGGTAAGTGCCATTAAATCTGATGCAAAACACGTTTTTACCCCGAAGGCTGAACAATCGGCTACAAAAGAACCATAATCTTCTATACTTCCCTCTGAATTGGGGTACTGCACCAGGGCGCCAAAAAATGTAGCGTCTGGCGAGAAGCTTCTGTAATCGCCCCTAACAATTTCAATACCGATGGGCTCGGCCCGGGTAAGCAATACATCAACAGTTTGTGGAAAAACACTGTTGTCAACAAAATATCGGTTCGACCCTTGTTTGACAAGCCCATAAAACATGTTCATCGCCTCTGCGGCAGCAGTTGCTTCGTCGAGCAGTGATCCATTTGCCAAAGCCATTCCAGTCAAATCGATAACCATGGTTTGGTAGTTTAGCAATGCTTCCATTCTCCCCTGACTAATTTCGGCTTGGTAAGGCGTGTATTGGGTATACCAACCCGGATTTTCCATGATATTACGCAAAATGACACCCGGTGTGTGGGTGTTATAATAACCCATACCAATATAATTTTTGAACAATTTATTTTTGGCAGCCTTTGATCGAATCATCGACAAAAATTCTACTTCCCCCATGGACTTTGAGATATTGAGGGGTTGTTTCAAACGAATATTATTGGGAACAATTTGATTAATCAATGCGTCCAGGGTTTTAACACCGATGGTCGCTAACATATCGGTTAAATCGACTTCTCTTGGTCCGATGTGTCTGTCAGAAAAAGACTCAGAATACAGGGCATTGAATTGATTCATATATAAGTACAAATTTAACATTTTATATACAAAAGTTTTGAAATTAATTGAGAAGAAATACGCAATTTGAAGCAGCCTATTTCGAATACGGCATTACTCCCTGCTCAACAAAACTAAATGAGCGATTGCCTGCAACAATGACGTGGTCTATAATGCTGATGTCAAATAGTTTTCCGGCCTGAATAAACTGACTCGTTAGACGGATATCACATTCGCTTGGCTGAACATTTCCAGAAGGGTGATTGTGGCTCAGAAGCAATCCACTGGCACGTAATTCCAAGGCCCGCTTAAACACCATTCTCACATCGACAACAGTACCCGTCAACCCACCCAAACTAACACATTCTAAACGAACAATCCGGTTTGCGCGATTCAGATAGACAACATTGAAAGATTCAACCACCACATCCAAATACAAGGGCAACAAAATATGCAATGCATCGGAAGAAGAACGGATCTGCTTTGACAATGGCTCTTCTATTACCCTTCGTTTACCGAGTTCAAAGGCAGCAGCAAGTGTTAGAGCCCCAGAAATACCCAAACCCTCTACACATAAAAGCTCCTCTAGGGTCATTCGTCCCAGTGCATACAAATTACCCTGGCAGAACTGCCATACCCTGCTGCCAAGAGATTTAGATTTGGGTGTTTTTTTTCCATTTCCCAGTACAATAACAAGCAACTCACTGTCGTTCATTGCATTTTTTCCCCGCAGCAAAAGTTTCTGTTGCAAATTTTGCAAATTGGAGGTATTGTCCTGAAAATCTTTCAGTGTTGATAAATTTTTAATCATATATTTGACAATTATATAAACAAAATACTAGATTTGAAAAAACAAAAAAAAAATAAACGATTAAAGTAAAATAAAGATCATGAGTGAAAAACTAGAAAAATTGAAAGCCCTCAAGCAAACCATCGAGCGTTTAGAAAAAACCTATGGCAAGGGCGTTGTAATGAAAATGGATGATACCCGCACAGTCAATGTGGATGTTATTTCAACAGGTTCCTTTGGCTTAGACTTGGCACTTGGAGTCGGGGGTTTTCCCCGGGGCAGAATTGTCGAAATATACGGACCTGAAAGTAGTGGTAAAACCACAGTTGCATTGCACACCATTGCAGAGGCACAAAAAAAAGGTGGTATTTGCGCGTTCATCGATGCCGAACATGCATTTGACAAAACCTATGCCGAAAGCCTGGGAATCAACACAGCCGATTTGTTGATTTCGCAACCCGATGACGGGGAACAAGCTCTGGAAATAGCCGATAATTTGGTGCGCTCTGGAGCAATCGATGTTTTGGTCATTGACTCAGTGGCAGCACTGGTTCCGAGAGCAGAAATTGAAGGAGAAATGGGCGACAGCAAAATGGGCCTGCATGCGCGTCTAATGAGTCAAGCATTGAGAAAACTCACAGGTACAATCAGTAAAACGGGATGTATTATGATTTTCATCAACCAGCTAAGAGAAAAAATAGGCGTAATGTTTGGAAATCCCGAAACAACAACTGGGGGAAATGCCCTGAAATTTTATGCTTCAATTCGATTGGATATTCGTAGAAATGCCCAAATTAAAGATGGTGACGAGGTGATTGGAAATCGAACAAAAGTAAAAGTGGCCAAGAACAAGGTTGCGCCTCCCTTTCGGGTGGTGGAATTTGACATTATGTATGGCAAAGGAATCAGCAGATCTGGCGAAGTACTCGACATTGCTGTAGATACCAATATTGTTCAAAAAAGTGGTAGTTGGTATAGCTATGATGGCACAAAACTCGGCCAAGGTAGAGATGCCGTAAAAGAATTATTGCAAGACAATCCAGAGATGCTGGCAGAAATGGAAGCAAAAATTCGAAGTAAGATGGCAGGTGGTGAAGAAGTTATAGCGGTGCAGGCCGACTAAAAATACTGTGCATTTATACCTGTATTAAACAGAAGACCCATCCATTGGGTCTTCTGTTTTTTTGTCCAAAAAGATATTTCTGTAGGTCAATGGATAGACAATAAAAAGCATCATCATTCTGCTGTATCTAAAGAGCAAGGGTAGCATCAAAACAATGATTGCAGGTATTCCCCAAACGGCATGCTCAAAAGCATTGAATGAATAAAACAGTACAGATAACAGAAAAATAATGGCAACAATCAAGGCATAACTAAAATACATTGCCCCAAAAAAGAAACCGGGTTCTGGTTCAAAGCTTAAACCACAATGGGGACAATTATAATTCGTATCTGCAAATTTTCGCAATGAAAAAATTGAATTTTGAAATACGTTTCCCGTGGAGCACAGAGGACATTTGCATGCCAAAAAAGGAATTAGGCCCCGGCGTTTAGCGGGCATGCTTGCGTTTGTATTGATAGTAAAATAGTCCGGCCGTACCCAGCAATAAATAGGGGGTTGCCAAAAGCATTAAAATTCCTTTATTGATTCCATTACCAACAATTGGATTGTTCTTAGAATGAGAACGATTTGAGGTTAGGGCAGCCTTGCACATGGGACACTGAGAATAAATACTGCTGGAAAAGAAGAAAACCAGCAAAGCAAATACGAAGAATTTTTTCATGTTATACAGGATAATAAGGGGCGATCATACAATAGACAACAACACCAGAAATGGATACATACAACCAAAGTGGAAAGGTTATTCTCGCCAATTTTTTGTGTTTAATAAAATTTCCTGAAGTACTGTAGTGAACCGTATACAATACCATAGGAAGAATAACTGCTGCCAATACGATGTGGCTGATTAATATTGCGAAATAGACAACCCTAATCGCTCCAACACCACCAAAGACAGTATGCGCAGCACATACATGATAGGTGACATAGCTGAGTAAAAACAGGGTAGATAAAATAAAAGCGCCTAGCATATAAGCCTGATGAAGGCCTTTTTTTCCAGACTTAATAGCCAAAAATCCCAAAACCAATAAAATCGATACCAAACTATTCAGCAAGGCATTTGTCGCCGGAAGAAATTTGGCAAAACTGGCTGTTGGTCGCATAGCGTCAGGCAAAATTTGGAGCACAATAACCAAAGACAAAACGGCTATTGTAATACCCAAAACAAGGCGGAAGAATCCCTTATCGCTTATCCATGTCTTTTTTTCTGTATTCATATAATAGATTATTAATATCGTCTTGAATGTGTTTCACTCTTTCTAATTTTTGGGTATACCGCACACCCTGTGTTGCTAAAATGGATCTAATATGCAAGGCTTTGTCGACAATAACAACTTTGTCATCGTGAATAAAATTGGACCCCCTTTGTTCATTGGCCAACAGTAAATCATTGAGTACCCAATCGTATATCAATTTTTTATTTCCCGTAGCAAAGGTTCTTTTATACAAATCAGCCCTGTATTCTTGGGCATACTTTGCCAAAACAGGCACTGAGTCATTTTCTGGATCGATGCTGATAGAAAGAAACCGGACATTGGGAAAAGCGCGAAATTCCTCGGCAACCACCTGAACCTGCTTGTTCATTGCCGGGCATACCTCAGGGCATGAAGTAAAAAATATGTTCACGACCAAAATACATGAATCAAAATCGGACAGTGAAATTCGCTTGCCGTGCTGATTGATCAGATTGATATCTGAAAGCGTATGGTATTCTTTGCTCCCGTCGGGATTGTCGATTGTGTTTCCAAGATAAGGCAATTCTTGGTGAACCCACTTGGCATCTGCAAGCATCAAAATGCCAATTATTGGCAAAATCACAATGGCTGCAATTGCAGCCATTGTGATTTTTCGCTTACCATTAACCATAATAAATTACAAAGATTTCATCACTTCCAACATAGAACCCTCATATAGTAGTCCCAGAATGAGGCCCATTATAAACAAAGTGGGTACCAAAATAATCAAGGCCAGATTGATCTTCTCGTGTTTTAAATGCATAAATGCACCAACAATATAATAGGCTTTTACCAAACCAAAGAAGATAAAAATAAAATTTCTAAACCCATTTGCAGGCATTACAAAATAAATGATAAAATCAAAAATTGTAATTCCGAAAAGAATGAAAAAGGTTTTCCAAAGTTCCTTGGTACCATGGCTCTCGGTATGGGGAACATAATTAATTGCGTCAAAATCACCGGGTTTGTTGTAAAATTCCATTGTTGATTAGTACGGTTAAATAAGATAAAAAAAAGTAAACACAAAAACCCAAACAAGGTCTACAAAATGCCAGTATAATCCAGTCTTTTCGATCATTTCATAATGGCCACGTCGTTCAAAAACACCACGAACAGTCATGATATAAATGATTACATTAATTACTACTCCACTGAAAACATGAAAACCATGAAAACCCGTTACAATAAAAAAAAGTGCAGCAAAGGGAACAGGTCCAACGGTTCGATCTCCGTTTTCCCATTCAAAATGATCGCCGAATGTTAAACTATTAAGGTGGGCATATCCTTGCTCAGTAATGCCAAATGTATTTCCATATAAACGAGCACCTTCGTGAATAAATGTTACCCACTCCCATGCTTGACAACCCAAGAATGCAAATCCACCTAAGATTGTATATATCATATATTTCTCAACTTCTTTTTTACTATTTCGTTGACCTGCTTCTACAGCGAGAACCATGGTAACCGAACTCAAGATAAGGATAAAGGTCATTACACTCACAAACAGAAGAGGTAAATGCAATCCATGTAAAAAAGGGAAGTGGTTAAATATGGCGGCAGGATTGGGCCAATTGGAGGTAATGGGGGTGATTACATTGGAAAAACGCTGTGCACCATACTGAACAAGCAAGCACGAAAAGGTAAATGCATCTGATAGGAGAAAAATCCACATCATCAATTTTCCGTAACTGACATCGAATGGAGATCTCCCTCCTGACCACATGGGTTTATTATCAAATTCTGCTTGTGTTGTTGTGTGGTTGGCCATCTTAAAAAATTACCTTGCGAAATAAATAAAAAAATACAATATAAACCATAGAAGTCCCACAAAATGCCAATAAGTATTGGTAATTGACATGAAATTCAACTTTTTTTTGTGAATATTGAGTTGTGCGGTTTTAACCCAAGCAATTGAAAGCAACACAATGCCTCCCAAAACATGAACAAAGTGGATAACGGTAATTACCCAGACATAACTCGCCGATATATCCTCAGGACGGGGATTTACAAATGTTAGGTCGAGATGGAGCAATTCTCGCCAACCCAAATATTGCGATAGGGTAAACAACAATCCCAATAACAAAGTGACAATTATAAGCTGCTTGTTTTTTGCCAACTCATCGTTCTTTGCAGCTCTATACGCCAATTGCATGGTTACAGAACTGAGCATTGCAATAATCAGGGAATAGAAAAAATATACTGGCAAATTAAAAACAGTCCAAGTCTGTTTGGCAATGGAATCTGGTCGCTGAACAATATAAGCACTCAAAAATGCAGCAAACAACATAGAACTTGACAACATGAAAAGCCACAAATTAAATTTTGCAGGTGCGATTAATGGTAATCTATCTTTTATTTTGTTTTGTGCCATCAGTGTTAAAAAATTATATACCCTAAAAATATGATCGGAGTGTAAAGCAAAGAAGCAAGTAGCAATTTACGGGCATCTGCAACTTCGAGGGATTGAAATAATGCCCGGGCCTTGAAAAGCATGAACAAAGACATAGGCAAAATAAACAGAAGTGATTTTGGACCGGTAATCCCATAATAGACAGGAGCCATACTCACCAAAATGAGCAGTACAGTATAAATTACAATTTGAAGGGCACTTTTTTTGTCTCTTCCACCCGAAGAGGGCAACATCCAATAACCGGCTTTCTGGTAATCTTCATGAAACATCCAGGCGATAGACCAAAAATGGGGGAATTGCCAAAAAAATTGCACGAGAAACAGCATCATCCCGGGTTCATCTATTCTTTGAACAACTGCAGTATATCCAATAAGGGGGGGCAAAGCACCGGGAATTGCACCAACCATCACCGATAAATTACTTACTTGTTTCATTGGGGTGTAGATAAATACATAGATAACCAGTGAGAGTGCAGCAAAAAAAACAGAGACAGAATTGGTTGTTAGCGCCAGAATACCCAAACCCAAAAATGCGGTTATCCAACAAACAATAATGGCTTGATTAAGTGGTATTCTCTCTTCGACAATGGGCCTATTGGAAGTTCTAGACATTTTGCCATCATTTTCTTTTTCGATAATTTGGTTCAATCCATTGGCTGCAAAAACAACGAGTATTCCTCCCAATACAACGCCGATAAAAGTGTGTAATTCGAATACATTTAACCATGTATCGGGTTTGCTGGCATTAAACTTACATCCCAGAATATACCCAAACACCGAGGTGGCTGCAACTGAACATGAGAGACGAAATTTTGCCAATTGGGCAAAGCCCTTAACGGTTGGATTCATGCTTGCAAAAAGGATATTTTTGTACGACTAGACAAATACAATGCAAAAATAATACTTATTAAGGCTCCAGCCACAACAACATGTAAAACTTGTGTCCACGCAGGCACCACAAACCAAATATGGACTATTCCCAAAGCGATTTGAGTTGAAGCCAGTGCAGCAATAATCAGCATGGGATTGTGGTAGCCAATGGGTTGCGTACTTCCGGCTTTTTGCGCCTTTTTCAGGAGAAAGATCATCCAACCCAACAGTAGGAATGGAAGATATCGGTGCAATGAAAATACAAAATCCATGGTATATACATTGAGTATGCCAAAGCCCAAAAAATCTTTTTCTCCACCCGCATACAATGTGCCATTCGCCCTCATTGCATCGACTTGTTCTCTGGTCCAAGCCCCCATAATGACGATTAAAAAAACAGACACCCACAAACCAAAATATTGATTGGTGGAAATCAAGTCTGTGTTCTGGAATGAAAAATTCCTGAACGCATGTAATGAGGCCATAAATGCAAATAAGCATAAAAAGGAAAGCAAAAAATGGAGGGTTACAATGCCGTGCAGAAGATTGGTAGATACGACCAAACTTCCCAACCACCCATTCAGAATCAACAGAATAAAAGCCAATACTCCCCATGCTTTACCGTTCAAAATTCGTTTCCGATAAATGAGCATTATGGCCAAATAGCAAAATCCAAATAAGCCTGCCAAGACGCCAAATAAGCGATTGATATATTCAATCCAGGCTTTTACCGGGTGAAAAACTTCGGGAATACGAATACTAGGATCGTTGCGGAGTTCCTGTGCCGTTTTACGCATACCCAGTTGATTTGTAATGACGGCTAGGCGTGCAACTTTTTGCAAGCGTTTTTCCAAAAAGATAGTTTGGTAATTGGCAGGCAAATCACATTCACACAATGGAGGTGCCCACATGCCAAAACATTTGGGCCAGTCTGGACAACCCATACCGCTTCCGGTGGCTCGCACCAAAGCCCCCAAAATAAACAATAAAAAAACAGACGAACAAGTATATAAACCCATTCGTCTGTATAATGTTAAGATAAAGTCTGAAGAGGAGCGCATCAACGACTCAAGCCAAATAGGCGCTTGATGGCGGTAAAAAATACGTTAGACTCTTCCTCTAAAACTACTTTTTTGGGAGCTACCTTGGTTTTTGTGGTATATAAAACCTCTGGCGATTCCTCATCTTTGATGTGTTGTGGAAAAAAATCTTCGTCACGATCAGGACGACTATATTCATAGGGTCCACGGTAAACAGTCGGAAGCTCTTTGGGCCAATTACCATGAAGGCGTACTTCAATGGGTGAGGTCCATTCCAATGTGTTGCTTTGCCATGGATTTTGAGTAGATTTTTTTCCGCGGAAAATACTGTTAAAGAAATTGTATAAAAACAATATCTGAGCGAACCCGCCAACCAAAGCTGCAACTGTAATTAGCTTATTGACATCACCCCAAATAGAAAAGTCTTCCATCAGGGTAAACTGGTAATACCGACGTGGGACACCCGCCAATCCCATAAAGTGCATGGGGAAAAAAACCAAGTAGGCAGTAATGAAGGTAATCCAAAAGTGGAAATACCCCAAAGTATTGTTCATCATACGTCCGTACATTCGGGGAAACCAATGATAAATACCTGCCATCATACCAAAGATTGCTGCACTTCCCATAACCAGGTGAAAGTGAGCAACAACAAAATATGAATCATGCATTTGGATATCTAGAGCTGCATTTCCCAGGTAGATACCGGTTAGGCCACCTGATATAAAAAAACTTACCAAACCAATAGAAAACAACATGGCTGGGGTTAATCGCAAATTACCCCGCCATAGTGTAGCAAGGTAATTGAATGCTTTTACGGCAGATGGAACGGCGATGATTAAAGTTAAAATCATGAAAACTGAGCCCAGAAATGGATTCATGCCCGTAATAAACATGTGGTGTCCCCAAACAATAAAAGATAGAAAACTAATACTTGCCAATGAAATTACCATTGCACTGTATCCGAAAATTGGTTTACGCGCATTGGTAGATATTACCTCAGAAGTAATTCCCAAGGCGGGTAGCAATATAATATACACTTCAGGATGACCTAAAAACCAAAATAAATGTTGGTATAAAACAGGACTACCACCCACATTTTCAAGGGCACCAATCCCATCTAAATAAATATCACTCAGGTAAAAGGAAGTTCCGAAGCTGCGGTCGAAAATAAGGAACAATGAGGCACCCAATAAAACTGGAAAAGAAAGTACACCCAAAATTGCAGTAAATAAAAAGGCCCAAATGGTGAGTGGCATTCGGTTCATACTCATCCCTTTGGTTCGCATATTAAGCACAGTAGAAATATAGTTGATACCTCCAAACAAAGCAGAAACAATAAATAAAGCAATGGCAACCAACCACAAAGTCATTCCCAATCCTGATCCTGGAACAGCTTTTTCCAATGCACTCAGCGGAGGATATACAGTCCAACCTGCTGAAGCTGGACCGGTTTCAATAAATACGGATGACATCAATACGACACTGGATAAAAAGAAAAACCAATAACTCAACATATTTAAAAAAGGAGAAGCCATATCTCTGGCACCAACCTGCAAGGGAATTAATAAATTGCTAAAGGTACCACTCAAGCCGGCTGTTAACACATAAAACACCATGATAGTACCATGTATTGTAACCAATCCCATATAGAAATTGGGGTCGAGTTTTCCATCAACAGCCCACTTTCCGAGCAGCATCTCCAATATGCCAAATTGTTCATCTGGCCAGGCCAATTGAAGTCGAAACAACATAGACATTCCCATTCCGATCACCCCCATAATAATTCCTGTAATCAGAAATTGTTTGGAAATCATCTTGTGATCCATAGAGAAAATATATTTGCTAACAAACGATTCCTTGTGATGGTGTTCGTGTGTATGCGAATCTTGTTCTTTTAATGCTACTGTGCTCATTTGAATATAACTTAAGTATTTGGGGTATTAAGGATTGGAGACAATGGTTGGCAAAACGGATAATGAATCTTTTGCAGACGCTGGGACAGCCTCAATTGCAGGTGGGACAACCTTGGCTTGCGCAAGCATCCAAGTTTGATATTCTGATTCAGTTCCAAGAACCACGATTTTTATTTTCATATTGTAATGGGCTGAACCACAAATTTTATTACAATATAAATAGTAGTCAAATGCAGGATTTCCCTTGGAAATACGGGCTTCTTCTGTTGTTTTGATGGGTGTAAATGGGAAAACAGTGCTCATTCCGGGTACGCAATTCATTTGTACACGGAATTCGGGCATGTATGCGGAGTGAATAACATCACGTGCACGAAAAAGAAATAAATAGGGTTTGTTTTTTAACAAAATAATTTCAGTAGTAACCCGGTCGTCGTAGGAAGATTTGTTGAAAATAGTTGCTTTGGATAAGTAAGCAATCACGCGTTTAACGTTGGTTTCCTTTCGCATGATATCCTTTTCGATTTGGTTTGCATAGGCACCACTTTCACCATCCAATACTTTTTCTTTGAGCAATTTGTGCTCCTCAACATAAGCATTGCCTAATCCCTTGGATTCCATACTGTTTAAAGCAGCTCGCCACAAGCGAATTGAGTCAGGAGAACTTGCCAAAATAGACTTCAAATCAAGAATCTCAGACTCTAAATTTGACTTTAATGTTGTGGCTTCGCTTTCAACAGCCAAGCCCAGTGGGTTGGTTCCTGAAATAAGTGTAAAACTACTTTCACCCAACTGTTTGTCTTCACCAGCATAGCGGGCTTTCCAGCCAAACTGGTATCCAAAAATCTCAATTTCTTGGGCGTCTTTATTTGGGGTTTGGGTAATTTTTGTCCAAACAGTAAAGCCACGTAAAACCAAAAAGGTAAGGACAATGGCAGGGATAATTGTCCACATGATTTCCAATTTGTTGTTGTGAAAATAATACTCAGCCTTGCGGTCTTCTCTGTAATGGTAACGAAACAGAAAATAAAACAATAAAATTTCAGTAATTATAAAAACCACAAATGTGAAACCAAATGTCCACATAAACATTGAATCTAAATCAGCACCATGTTCTGAAGCGGCATCCCACAAAAGAAGCAATTTTCCGTGATTTACGAGTTCCCACCAGACGCCAAATAAACCTAAAATCAGCACCACTAAGGATACATAGCCATTGATTTTATGACTGCTTACAATCTTTTTACCTGTAATTTTTTCAGCCAATCCGCCGATGTCAAACGCGCGGGCAATGACCAAAACAATCAGCAAAACGAGAATAATGATGAAAATATTCACCCAATTCCAGGAGCTGGGATCAAATTCTTTGGGTGGTTCGATCACATTGGTTAGGGCTTGAGCATGCGATAATAAGGTGACAAAGGCTCCGACTAATAATATCAACAGTTTCTTAATCAATATGTTGAATGTGAATGTTCTCGATAAAATCTTCATTTTTTGCAATCTTTTCTAATTTTCAATGTGCAAATTTAACATTTAACCTTCTTTTTTTAAGATTTTTTGCATGTTTTCATGAAAAAAATCTGGCTGTTCAAGTTGCTGTTGATTCCCATATTTTGGCCAAGCAAATATAATCTGCTACAGACAATTGTTCTGCACGCATGGAAACCCAATCTTCGGGGATTAAGAAGTTTTCGCGGGCTGAGGTAAGCGGTTTTAAAGCATTGCCCAAAGTCTTCCTGCGTTGAGAAAAAGCCGTTTTGACTACAACCTTCAATGATTCATATTTACAGCTTGGTATGTCTTGTCTCAAGCGGCACTGAATCACCCCACTTTTAACCCTGGGTGGAGGATTAAAAGAATGTTCATTCACAGTAAATTCAAAGTTGCATGTATAATAGGCCTGCAATAAAACACTGGTTATACCATAGTCTTTATTGCCTTCTGCAGCACACAACCGCAAAGCAACTTCTTTTTGAAACATGCCCGCAAATTGATCAATTCTCAAACCAGCTTCCAATATCTTGAATACTATTTGGGTACTTATATTGTAAGGAAAATTCCCAATTAAGGCCTGTTTTTGACCTCCAAACAACAACCAATCACTGTCGGCTGCCTCCAAATAATCTCCCTTCCATATCTCCATCCCTTCGGCCCATTTTTGTTTGTGTAAATATTGAATGGCCTCTTCGTCAATTTCCATACACTTGAGCCGGGTAGAGAAACGGTCAAACAAAAAACGTGTCAATATTCCCGTTCCAGGTCCAATTTCAATGATATGTACCATTTTGTCGTCGACCAAGGATGCAATACGTTCAGCAATCGCCAAATCGTTCAAAAAATGCTGCCCTAAAAATTTCTTGGGACGCACAGCTGGCTTTTTGCCAGTGGGTTTATCTTCGAATTTACTGGCCCACTTACCACCGCGTGGTGAATTTTGCAAACTATTACTCAACTGAGGGCCCCGGCTCATTATTTTATTTTTTCTCAAGACTCCCAATAAGTTATATAAAATTTGGTAACCGTATCTTTTAAATTTGACAAATTGTAATTGTCACTGGCCTCTGCAACATCGCAGACAGATTTATCTTTCTTTAGTATACGAATCCCCCCTCCATCACTGCGATACGCATCGTTTTCCAATACACCAACTTGAACAAAATAGTGCAATAAGGCTTCATCATTCACGCCAAAAACAGCGGCTGCTTGTTGCTTCATAAGCGCCTCCAAAGCAGAATCAATGGGACTCAATTGGATCGTGATTTTGGGCAATTTTCTAATCAATAACCTACGGCTCAACTCAGCCAAAATTGCGTCTTCGTGAAATTGCCATTCTTTGATTGCTGCCATAATGTCGGTGTCATCCAACTGAACAAATAAGTCCAGATCCTCCTCATTGAAATCGCTTGCATTGACGTCTTTAAATAAAAAATGCATCAGGGGATGGTAGGTGCCCAAAATCGAACCTTGTTTTGCCAAATCACGGGCGCGTTTAAGAATCGCAACCAATAAGGCATCCGCAGCGATAACTGTTTTGTGGAGGTATACCTGCCAATACATCAATCGCCTTGCAACCAAAAACTTCTCTACGCTGTAAATGCCTTTTTCTTCCACCACCAAATCGCCATTGACAACATTCAACATATGAATAATGCGGTCTACACCCACAATTCCTTCACTTACCCCAGTGTAAAAACTATCGCGCATCAGATAATCCAATCGATCCATATCAAGTTCTCCAGATATCAATTGGTTCAAAAACGGTTTTTGGTGGTACTCTCCCTTAAAAATGCACAAGGCCAATTCCAAAGCCGAATTCAAATCTTTGTTGATACGCTCCATCAGCAGCATTGAAATTTTTTCGTGATCGACTCCTTGAACCAAGGTGTATTCCAATGTGTGACTATAGGGGCCATGACCAATATCATGCAATAAAATCCCAAGTATTACGGCTTCGGTTTCGGAATCTGTAATCTCAATCCCCTTGCGTTTGAGCGTATCCAAGGCCTTTATCATCAAATTCATCGCACCCAAAGCATGGTGAAAGCGGGTATGAGTAGCTCCAGGATATACCCACTCACTCATTCCCAACTGACGAATTCTACGCAACCTTTGAAAATAGGGATGTTGCACTACATCATAAACCAATACATTTGGCAAAGTCAAAAATCCGTGCAAGGGATCATTAATAATTTTTGCTTTATTGCCTAATGGCATAGCACAAAGATACAATTCAAATAGCTATTGCTCATCCCAAACAAGTTTTTCGTTGCCTTGGGGTTGTTTTGTTCTCGCAGAATCTAAAAAATCTTTTAGGGCAGGTATCATTGGATCTGCAGGCTGCGATTGCAAATAGTTTTCATAACAATAAATCATGTCTGCCCACTCAAGAGCATGGATGCCTTCTTGGTGCATTTTTCTGCGATACGAAGAACCCGCATGCAACCAAGCACTTTGATTGAATTCTGAAAACCTTTTTGATCGGTCAATATATTTCCGGAAAAAGACATAGGCACGAACATACTGATTCTGGCGCTCAGCCAACAAACCCCAATACCAATATGTTCCTGGGTGCAAACTGTCTTGTTGGTAGGCCACACGTAACACACTGTCAGATTCATGAAACCTTACTTGTCCGAGCAATGAATGACTCAACAAATGTTTATATGTCATGGATTCAGGATTTTTCTGTAATAACTGGCGATACAAATCTTCGGCTTCACGGTAACGTTTACTGCGCATTGCAGCTGCGGCTTGTGCTTGAGGACCAATGGACTCATCAAAATCTTGTGCATACAATACAAAGGAAGTGGAGAAAAATAAGAAAATCAGAAGGCACCGCATGACTCGAATATAAGATGAAATCATCAACTTTGTACTTACCTAGACTTTAGATGCGCTATCCTTGGATCTTTACTTTTCTTTTTTTGTTTGCGATGGAAGCATGCAAAGACAGTGCCCAACCCTGGGAATCCATGGGTGAACTGAGCACCGAAACACGCGCCCTCGATAGTTTTGATAAAATTATAGTATCAAACAACATTGAATTATTTATCCGTCAGGACACAAATTTACCCGAATCAATGACCATTGTTTACGGAAAAAATGTTCTCAAAGGGTTGTTGAGTTCAGTGAAGGATAAAAAATTACACATTGCAAATAGTAATAAAGCAAAGTGGTTGCGAAATCTCAGAATTACGCCAAAGTGTACTCTTAATATTCACACACTTAAAGGCATTTACATCCATGACAATGCAAAAATCATTTGTCTAGACACCCTTTGTGCAGAGGCAATTCAATGCATAAATAACAGTGTTGAACAACAATATTTACGCGTTTTTTGTGGGCAATTCTATGGAAATAGTGCCAACTCTGGACAGCTAAACCTCAGCGGTCAAGGCACCATTTTTTCTTGGAGTTGTGAAGGAGGTAGTTCTATTGACGCGCTCTCTCTACGCTGCGATGATGTGTATATTCGCCACTATACAGAACGTACTATATCTGTAAATCCCAGCAAACAATTTGAAGCCTTTGTCTATGGCAAAGGAAATGTGTATTACAAAAATACCCCCATTTATAAATTTATTAAACATGAATTTGGAGAAGGCAGGGTTATAAAAATTACTCCATGAACATTGGCGATTATTACATTGGAGCCCCGGCTTCGTATGGCCTTATTGCGGTATTGGCATGGGTTTTCTTTGCTGGTTTTAACGACCGCGATCTGACGATGCGATGGGCCTTGAGCACTTGGATGATGCGCCATAAAAAACAGTGGTGGAGACTTATTAGCAGTGGATTTGTTCATGCAGGGATCCTTCATATACTGCTTAACGCTTTGGGTATCTATTATTTTGGAACAATGGTAGAAAAAGCCGTGGGGTCTGTATTTACACTGATCATTTTTTTTCTATCTGTACTGGGTGGTGGTTTGCTATCGAGTTTTTTGCGGCGAAAAGATTCAGATTATAGGGCGTTGGGTGCGTCTGGCGGTGTGATGGGATTATTGCTTTGTGCTATTTTTTGGTTTGATGGCATGCGCTTGGGGTTGTTTATTCTCCCCATTTTCATTCCTGCTTGGATTTTTGGGATCATTTTCATTTGGGGATCCATTGTGTTATCACAACTACCCAGTAAAAATAACGTGTCACACGAAGGACACCTCGGTGGCGCTTTTATGGGTGGGTTAATTGGGTATTTACTCATTCCCCATGTGGCCTTTTCCCATGAATGGTGGCTATTTTGGTTGGGTGTAATGCCAATCTTTTTATTTGCATTATTGCAGGGGATATTTCCAAAAAAATTCTACCAAAAACAATAGTAGCCTCAGCAACACAGTGTGTTGCTGGCCTTAATGCCCCCGCTTTCGCGGAAGGCCTTGTGCCCAGTACTGGATTCGAACCAGCACAACCTTGCGGTCACCACCCCCTCAAGGTGGCGTGTCTACCAATTTCACCAACTGGGCAAAGACATGATCACTATCAAGAATAAACCTTTGGTGCCCAAAACAGGATTTGAACCTGCACACCTTTCGGCGCTGCCACCTGAAAGCAGTGCGTCTACCAATTTCGCCATTTGGGCAAGCAAAGAATATAACAGAACAGAACAATATAGATTATGGTTGCTTTTAAACAAATATTGCCCAATGGAACAATCAATTATAGAATGAGCATTGCGTCTCCATAACACAGGAAACGGTAATCCTCTTTCATTGCCTCTTGGTAAACTTCGGTCATAAATTTATGCTCAGTATACGCACAGGCCATCATAAACAATGGCGATTCTGGTTGGTGAAGATTTGTGATGAATGCATCGGCAATGTGAAATCCTTTGGGAGGAAATAAAAACTTATCGGTCCATCCTTCGCCCACGTTAAGTGTGCCCATTGAGCTCACACTCGACTCTAGTGCACGCATTACACTACCACCCACAGCTACAACACGTTTTTTGCTACTAATGGTTTCATTGACCAAGTCACAGGCCTCTTGTTCAATGCGATAGTATTCACTATCCATCTTATGCTTGGTTAAATCTTCCACTTCTACTTCGCGAAATGCGCCCAGTCCTAAATGTAAAGTTACTTCAGCAAACTTAATCCCTTTGATATCCATACGCATCTGCAACTCACGTGTGATGTGCAATTGTGCAGCAGGTGCTGCAACAGCCCCAACATTTTTGGCAAACAAACTCTGATACCAATGTTCATCTTCTTCTTTTACCCCACGGGTAATATACTTTGGTATCGGGGTTTCTCCCAATTTTTTAACAACATTGCTAAACTCCTCATCTGTTCCGTCAAACAAAAAACGAATGGTTCTACCTCGGCTGGTTGTGTTATCAACCACCTCAGCAACCAAATCGTCATCGCCAAAATACAATTTATTTCCTACACGAATTTTGCGGGCAGGGTCGACCAAGACATCCCACAAACGAAGATCGTGGTTCAACTCACGAAGCAAAAAAACTTCTATTTTGGCACCTGTTTTCTCTTTTTGACCGTACATTCTGGCTGTAAAGACCCGGGTATTGTTTACCACAAATAAATCGTCTTCATCAAAAATATCCAATACATCCTTGAACATCTTATGCTCTATTCGACGCTCCTTGCGGTGGACAACCAACAAACGACTTTCGTGGCGCGTGGCCAATGGTTCCTGGGCAATAAACTTCTCAGGCAAATCAAACTTAAATTGTGACAATTTCATTTTCGCAGATAACACCCAAATTGGGGCTGCAAATATAATCAGTTTTTGTTAAACCCCGGTGCTATTATCATGTCTTTCGTTCCATGGCTGTAATCATAAAACCCGCGACCACTTTTCAGGCCCAAATCACCGCTGGTAACCATATTGACCAACAGTGCACTTGGCGCGTATTTGGGGTTTCCAAATCCATCCTGTAAAACACGCAAAATAGCCAAACAAACATCCAAACCGATAAAATCGGCCAGTTGAAGCGGGCCCATAGGATGGGCCATGCCCAATTTTATGATGCGATCAATTTCTTCAACACCCGCAACACCCTCATGCAAAGAACAAATGGCCTCGTTGATCATGGGCATTAAAATACGATTGGCGATAAAACCCGGATAATCTTGCGTGAGTGCTGGCTCCTTACCCAATTTTTTACTGAGTTCGACAATTTGATTTACAACTTCCTTGCTGGTTTTAAAGCCCCCGATAATTTCCACCAATTTCATCAATGGGACAGGATTCATAAAGTGCATTCCTATCACCTTATCTGGACGCTGGGTTACAGATCCAATTTTGGTAATTGAAATACTTGACGTGTTGCTGGCCAAAATACAATGCTCCGGGACCAAAGCGTCAAGTTCTCTAAAAATATTCAATTTAATGTCGATATTCTCAGTGGCCGCTTCAACCACTAAGTCTGCATTTGCAACACCATCAGCCAATAAGGTAAAAGTTTTGATTAGACCCAATGCATGTAATTTTTGTTCTTCTGTGATGAGCCCTTTAACGACCTGACGTCCCATATTTTTGTCAATGGTTGCCATGGCTTTGTCTAACATATTTTGCTTTACATCAATCAGAGAGACAAAATATCCACTTTGCGCAAAAACATGCGCGATACCATTTCCCATGGTGCCACCACCAATTACAGCAATTTGTTTCATCTAACGCAAAGTTACAACATCATGGGCATTTTGCACAAAAACACGGTGTTTCTGTAATCATCAATTAAATTATGGCTTGAGCACCTGTCACACCTGAAGCATTCATGGGTTCGAACTTCATCCCATAGAAACCAAATGAATAGTCAGGCTTTGCTTGAAAATCGCAAGTTTTTGGACCTTCATTGATTGTGATTTGTTTGGTGGATGAGTCCAAATAGCCACCCGCAATTTTTGCTTTAAGGTTTATATTGTATGTTGTTGTGGCGTTTACATTATAGGCATGTATTGGGTCGCTTTCGGTTGATTTTGTTTTGTCGATCAAATCCCATTCGCAACCAATAGTTCCTTGTGTCCAACTTGTGCGCTTGTTAAAAACAATTGGCTGCAACGTTTATGGTGTAGGCTTTGTTTTCTTATCAAGAGATAGAGCCCATAGGCCAGACAAATTTACCAAAACAGCGCTGCTTTTTTTCATGTCTTGAATGCTGACATACTCCTGTTTGCCATGAAAAGCCATTTCTCCAGTGAATAAGTTTGGACAGGGCAGACCCATAAAACTGAGCCTACTGCCATCGGTTCCCCCACGAGCCCTTGAAAGTATTGGCTTGATATTGGCTTTTTCGATGGCCTTGATTGCTAAGTCAGAAATTCGAGAATCTTTGTCAACCATTTCTTTCATATTTCGGTATTGTTCAGTTACATCCATTTTTGCAGTTGCCCCAGGAAATTTTGCGAGCACTGCTTCTAGAATGGATTCTAATCGCCTTTCGTGGTGGGTCAATTGTGCTGTGTTAAAGTCGCGAACAATGAATTGAATCCAAGCGTGTTCTGCCATTCCACCCATCGTAATAGGATGAACAAAACCTTGGGTATCAGAAGTGGATTCAGGACTCCATTCTCCTGTTGGCAGGGCTGATAAAAAAGCGCCGGCTATTTTCAAAGCGTTCACTAATTTGTTCTTTGCATAACCAGGATGTGCGCTAATACCATAAAAATTAATCTTGACGCCATCAGCACTGAAGGTTTCATCTTCATAACATCCGCATTCGCCCGCATCTAAGGTATAGCCTATTTGTGCACCCAATTTATCAATATCGACCTTGTCTACCCCCCTGCCTATCTCTTCATCGGGAGTAAACAAAATCTTTACGTCTCCATGTAAAAGTTCGGGGTGTGCCACCATATGTTGAACAAAGTCCATGATTACGGCAACTCCAGCTTTGTCGTCGGCACCCAATAAAGTGGTTCCGCTAGCCGTAATAATATCATCACCGATTCGTTCTAATAAATAGGGGTGATTTTTGCTTGTAATTACTTGTGATGTATCATCGGGCAATACCAAATCTTGTCCTTGATAATTTCTATGGATTATAGGTTTAACACCAAATCCTGAACAATCGGGGGAGGTGTCAACGTGGGCACAAAAACAAAGAACGGGGACCTCGTAGGTTGCGTTCGATGACAAGGTGGCATATACATATCCGAATTCATCGAGATGGGCGTCATCCAAACCCATATCCAGCAATTCGTTTACCAATATGCGCGACAAATCCTTTTGTTTTTCTGTGCTGGGCTGGGACGGGCTATTCGGATCGCTTTGTGTGTCGATTCTAGCGTATTCGCAAAAACGGGTCTCGATAGATTTCATAGAATAAAATAGTTAATTTTTTATTGATGGGTGAATGGCGTATTCACCTTTTTGTGCGTTGAATAGAATGGGATTTTCCATTATACTAGATCTGTCAAACTCATCTCCAATGCCTTGGCACTCAATCCTGTGCTTTTGGGATTGAATTGATGTAAGCGCATGATGCTTGACCGAATAATTTGACTCACGTCTTTGAAAATTGCGATATCGGTAACTGCCGCATCTTTTTTCATTAAGTAGCCAAAAACCCTTGCCATTCCACAATTGGCAATAAAATCTGGGATTACGGCAAATTGTTGGTCTGCGAGGGTTGAAATCGGGCCCATAAATATTTCTTTGTCTGCAAAAGGGACATTGGCACCACAGCTAACCACCTCTATTCCCGCTTTTCCCATTCGCAAAACATGATCTTCGCTGAGCAGCCTGGAGGCCGCACCAGGAATAAAAATTTCAGCAGGTAAATCCCATATTTTGGCATTCACATCATCAAAATGCAACAGGTTTTTTGAGGTCAATGTATTTCCAACTCTGTTGTTGAATAATTCGACAATCTCGTCGTGTCCCAATCCTTTTGGTTCGATAATACCGCCAACACGATCAATAATGCCACCAATGCGTATTCCATATTTGGTGAGATAGAAAGCCGCCGCCGCCGACACATTTCCCCAGCCTTGTATGATGGCCAATTTGTTATTCATAAATCCGCCATAAACTTCATAATAATGACGGACTGCTTCGGCTACACCCCATCCGGTAATCATATCGGCAATGGTATAATTTTTATTCAAATCGGGGGTTAAACGCGAATCAGAAATAGGCAAAAGTACCCCCATTTGCAATCTGCTGATGGCTTTTAGTTTTTCTTCAGAAGAATACGAAGTTAGGTGACCATTTACAACCCCTTCTTGGGGGTGAAGTACACCCAAGGCTGCCGTTATTGGAATTACCTCATGGATTTCATCTACATTTAGGTCTCCTCCCGTGCCATAATAGTTTTTTAGTAGCGGACGAACGGCTTTATACCAGCGCTCGAGAACTCCTTTTTTGCGTGGGTCTGAAGGGTCGAAGTTAATGCCACTTTTTGCCCCTCCAATTGGAGGACCCGCGATGGTAAATTTTACCTCCATTGTTTTGGCCAAGCTTTCCACTTCGCGCTGATCCAAGCCTTTTCTCATTCGGGTTCCACCTCCGGCAGCGCCTCCGCGCAATGAGTTTATGACCACCCACGCTTCCGCTTCGGTTTCGGTGTCTTTCCAGGCAAATACGATCTCAGGCTGTTTGCCTTCAAATTTGTCAATTAATTTCTTAAGTTTCAATTTTTATGATTTGATTTAGGATGAAGTCAGCAGAGAAAAATCACCATCTAATGAGCCTGCAATACAATCGGCAGAGGCACCCGTTGCAGCGCTTAGGGTATTGGTAACATTTTGAATTCGCATTGCGCCCAACAATGCAAAAACCAGAGCCTCCTTATAATTAACCAAATTGTCATCGGGAACAACACAGTTGCATCCTGTTTCGGTGCTGAGGTAAGCGCGTAAACAATGATTAAAGGCGCCCCCTCCAGTGATGAGGACAGAGCAAGTATTCAGTGGATTTTCAGTGAGTCCTTTCATGGTTTTACCTACTTGAAAAGCGATATGCTGAACCAAAGTTTTCATGCGATCTTCTAGTGGACTGCTATCATATTCTCGAACAATATGCCAAAAGTTTTTATTGATCCATTCTCGTCCCAAACTTTTTGGGTGCCGCTGCTGATAGAAATCAATCGAATTTAGGGCCTCTAACATCGGCAATATACAGGTGCCTTTTTCTGCCAAAGCACCATTTTCATCAAATTGTAAATTTCGCTCTCGTGCCAAACGATTGAGAACAATATTGCATGGGGCAATATCGAAAGCGATACGCTTGCCTTTGTGGGTGGAAGAAATATTACAAAATCCCCCTAAATTCAAACAAAAATTGTATTCGCCAAAGAGCAGTTCATCTCCAATTCCTACCAATGGAGCTCCTTGTCCGCCCAAACCCACATCGGCCCTTCGAAAATTTGAAACTACGGGTACTTTTGCGTAAGCATTGAGAGTCGCGCCATCTCCAATTTGTGCCGTAAGCGATTGCTTTGGATTGTGGAATATGGTATGCCCGTGAGAGGCAATCAAATCGGCTTTTTCACCCATGTGTTCAAAAAACCCTGCACTCAATTCACCCAAAAACCGACCATAAAAAACATCTGTTTTGGTGTATACTTCTGCATTTTGGTATCGCAGTTGGCTCAGTCGTACACGCCATGATTCATTATAAGGAACGGTAATTCCTTTAAGTATGGATGCCGTATACCCCTTGCTTGTATTCTGAATATCACATAGCGCTAGATCGACACCATCCATGCTCGTGCCACTCATTATTCCCAATACTTTCATTGCGCCGTTTATGGATAGATATTATTTGAAAAGAGAACAAAAATAGGAACGATTGTAGGGTATTCGAATCATAATTTTGTATCTATGTAAAAAATATAAATTTTATCTTCGTGAAACGCAAACATTTTTTAACAATTGGAGCTGGACTAAGCGTAGGAAGTCTTCTCGGAAAATCGGCTTTGAATATTGGTGGGAAGTCTTTATCAGTCGCGACAATTGATCCCATTACAGGCTATAATGATGTAAGCAAAAAATGGCCTGTTTCTCTTGAATCTGGAGTCAATGATGGGGAAGATTCTGCCTATTGGGATTTTGTGCGGTCATTATTCCCCCTGAATTCTTCCCTTACCTTTCTCAACAATGGCACGATGGGCATCACGCCCTATCCAGTGCTGGAAGCCGTCAATAAATCCTTTCACAACATTGCTGAAAATGCCGCATATCCAATACATGATGGGAGCATCGAAGACATGCTTGCCTCAATCATTGGTTGTAAAGGCGCGGAAATAGCGATTACCAAAAATGTAAGCGAGGGGGTTAATCATGCATGTTGGGGCATCTCCTTGGAAAAGGGCGATGAGGTTATTATTTCAAAACACGAACATGTCGGGGGTTGTTTGCCTTGGATTTACCGATCAAAAACAGAGGGAATTGTGTTGAAGGTTGTCGAATTGGGTGCCACAGCCCAAGAAACACTCAACAATATCAAGTCTATGGCTTCTAAGAAAACAAAAGTGGTGGCACTTCCTCATATACCGTGTACAATCGGCCAGATACTTCCGGTTAGGGAAATTTGTGAATGGGCAAGGGGCCGTGGAATTTTGACAGCCATTGATGGAGCCCACCCATTGGGGATGATTCAATTTAATGTGAAAGAAATGGGGTGTGATTATTACAGTGGGTGCTTTCACAAATGGATGTTGGGACCCATTGGAACAGGATTCTTTTATGTTTCTGAATCCATGTTGTCAAAAACCCGCATCACACATATTGCAGCATACAGCACAGACAAATTTGACATGAGCACACAAGCTCCTAGCATGGGTGAATTGGTGGCTAAAACCAGTCGGTATTGTTACGGAACATTTAGTGGGCCCCTTTTTGATGGCGTGATGGCTGCAATGAAATTTTACCTCAAGATAGGGCCAGAAGCCATTGAAAAGCGTGTGAAAGGTTTAAGTGCATCAATTCAACACAAACTCATGGCTATTAATGATGCATCCCCTGCTCCTTCAAGTCCAAATTCAAATTTGCCATTGCTTCACAGAATGCAAAATACGGTCGGCCCGATTATAGAAATTTTGACACCCACCGAAGATATTTCTCGCGCAGGACAGGTCGGATTCCGCATTCACCGGAAAATTGCAAAATCGAGTGCTAGGTTTGTTGACTTTGCCCGCAAAAAGCAAGTTATTCTCCGTTATGTGGGAGAAAATAACATTGATTGTGTAAGGGTGTCTACCCATTATTACAACAACCAGAAAGACATCAATACCTTGTTTGTTGTTTTGGAGGAGTTTTTAACAACAGAAGACTAATTTGTTTTTTTGAAGTGAGATATTCAGGCCCAAGGATGTATAGTAGGTGTTTTCTACTGTATGCGCTTAAAAAGGGTATTTCTGTTCTGCCAGATTTCCATTTTGGCAAGGGGTTTTTTTATACCTTTGAAACGCGCACGATTTACCAAGAGTAGTATCGGTTTTGTCACCAATTTTTCCCAGTTGTTTGACAATCTGAATGGGAAATTTGCGATTCACAACGGTATTGAAAAAAACCAGCAAACCATGCCTCATTTTTAATTTCATGAGTAAACAATTTACATTGGCCGATACCTTTTTCCAGCAATGGGATCGCGGGGACAAATTGTTTGAATTGAGTACATCTGGAACCACTGGGCTGCCAAGGAAAATTAGACATCGCAGGGATGCTTTGATTTGGAGTGCGGAGGCCACGCGCACTGCTTGGTTTGATGACCCCATTTTTCATCCCCTATCACAGTTGTGTTGTTTGCCTGTAGACAAAGCAGGTGGAATGATGCAATTGGTTCGGAGCAGAGTTTGGGGAGCCCCTTTATATTTGGTTGAGCCCTCATCCAATCCGCTATTGACGGAGTTCCATCCATCCCAAATTACTTCACTCACACCCATGCAGCTCGAGGCAGTAGTAGAAAACCCAATTTCATCCCAAAAACTATCAAATTTTCGTGCAGTTCTCATTGGCGGGCAGGCCTTGAATCCCATTTTAGAAATGCACTTGTTAAAGACGTTCCCAATGGTTCAATTTATTCATACTTTTGGCAGTACAGAAACAGCTTCACATTTTGCAGGGCGCTTGATTGGCTCGGCGGATTCGATTTTTACTGTAATTGGGAGTACACAAATACGCGTCAATACCCAGAATGAATTAGAAATTTCAAATCCAAGCACCCAAGAAAAATGGATTACCACCCATGATTTGGTAGAAATCACATCGCCCAAATCATTTCGGTGGCTCGGTCGAAGCAATTGTGTTGTAAACAGTGGGGGCCTAAAAATTCAACTCGAAATGCTCGAAAAGGAAATTGCCATGATTTCGGGATGGCCAATCAATTCATTTTGTTGTTTTGGAATACCCGATACATTGCTGGGAGAGAAATTGATGCTCAGAACACTTGAAAGAAAAGACAGTATCGAAGAAATATTCACTGTTTTATCGGTTTTACCAACAGTACACCAACCCAAAGGAATTGTAATTGTAAAAGAAATACCCCTCACCGTTACTGGTAAAATTAGGCGTTAACCTGGGGATTGGGCTGGGTTTGAGCGTTTGGGAATTGCGATAGTGGTTTATGCTAGACTGGCATTTTCATTTATCTTTGTACCGAATGAGAAAGAAAGTCATCATTGTTTTTTTTTCTGTGATTTGTCTTGTCCTTTTGGGCATACAATGGATAGAGAATAAGCCCAATAATACGGCTGTAGACAGCCTCGATATCACCAAAGGATTTCCGACTTCATACCGTGTTAATCAATTGCTACAACACGCATGTTACGATTGTCATAGCAATCTGACTGCCTATCCTTGGTATGCCTCATATCAACCCGTGGGTTTGTATTTAGAAGACCATGTTAATGAGGGGAAAAGGCATTTAAATTTCAACAATTTTCTGGGCTATCGTCCCTGGATGCAATTTCACAAAATGGAAGAGGTGATTGAAATGCTTGAAGAGAAGGAAATGCCCCTTACATCCTATACTTGGTTGCACGAAAATGCCAAAATGGACTCAATTGATCGTAAAAGTATGATTTTGTGGGCAGAGGGGGTCATGGATAGCCTCGGTCATTTGTATCCAAAAGACAGTTTGATTAATCCCCGCAATCAAAAAAAATGAAAGTGTTTTCGCATTTTGCATCTGCAGGACATCTTCTTATATTTGCAAATTATTTGGGGGATTAGCTCAGCTGGCTAGAGCGTTTGCATGGCATGCAAGAGGTCATCGGTTCGACTCCGATATTCTCCACCCAATAAAATCAAGGCCTCAGAGCAATCTGGGGCCTTGCTGTTTAAAAGTAGTTTACATATGGTTTACATATTTTGTTTTTTATTTGTTTAAGGCTAATATGTAACCTAAGAATTGTCTTATGTTTGTTTTCAATCTATTTTGCTTTCGTTTATTATACCGAATTGAGATAATATATGAAAGTTTACTTCGTATATAATCTAGTTAGCGGTCATTGTAAAAG
>NSIM01000002.1 GCA_002737705.1 Flavobacteriales bacterium | reverse complement strand
AGGGGAATGTTGGTATGTTTCTAGATTTGAAATAGTCCTTAAAAAACGGGGTTAAAATTTGTGATTATGGGTGGTATTCCCCAAACACATCTCTTAATGCAGTTGCAATTTCACCCAATGTTGCCATGTTTTCTACGCAATCTAAAATTGTGGGCATGACATTGGTTTCTGTTGCAGCGATTTCTGATAATTTTCGCAAGGAATTCGAAACATTTTGGTTGTTTCGTTGTGACTTTAGCAATTCAATTTTTTGAATTTGTTGAATGCGGATAGTGTCATTTATGCTAAATGAAGGCGTTTCTTTTTCATCACTTCCCAAAAATGCGTTCATCCCTACTACAATTTGTGATCCATTTTCTATATTACACTGGGTTTCATAGCTACTTTTTGCAATCTGTTCTTGCATCCAACCAGATTCTACGGCCGAAACGGATCCACCCATATGGGTGATGTGGTCAATAATTTTTGTAGCTTCTTTTTCCATTGAATCGGTAAGTTCTTCAACGAAATAGCTTCCTGCAAGGGGGTCAACGGTATGGCTTACCCCACTTTCATTTGCAATAATTTGTTGCGTCCGCAAAGCAATTCGTGCGGCTTTTTCTGTTGGCAAGTTAAAAGCTTCATCATAACCATTGGTATGTAAACTCTGGGTGCCACCCATTACGGCACTCAAGGCTTGAATGGTTACCCTCGCAATGTTGTTTTCTGCTTGCTGGGCTGTGAGTGTTGATCCACCTGTTTGGGTATGGAAACGAAGCATCATCGCTTCAGGATGGCTTGCTCCCATGTTTTTCATTAGTTTGGCCCAAATTCTTCGTGCGGCTCTGAATTTTGCTACTTCTTCAAAAAAATCGTTGTGGGCATTGAAGAAGAAACTTAGTCGTCTGCCAAAAACATCAATATCAAGTCCTCTTTTTTGGGCTGCTTCAACATAGGCTTTTCCGTTTGAAAGTGTAAAAGCCAATTCCTGAACAGCGGTGCTCCCCGCTTCTCTAATATGGTAACCACTTATAGAGATGGTATTCCATTTTGGCAATTCAATACTGCACCACTCAAAAACATCTGTAATCAATCGCATACTGGCCCTTACCGGGTAAATGTATGTGCCTCGTGCAGTATATTCTTTTAGAATGTCATTTTGAATTGTTCCCCCAAGTGCATGAAGGTCGGCTCCTTGTTTTTTGGCAATCGCAACATACATGGCCAACAGCGTAGCTGCGGTGGCATTGATGGTCATACTTGTAGTTACATCCTTGAGAGATATTCTCTGAAACAATGTTTCCATATCGCGCAATGAATCAATGGCGACGCCAACTTTCCCCACCTCACCCTCACTCATTGGATGGTCAGAATCATAGCCAATTTGGGTAGGCAAATCGAAGGCAACCGATAGTCCTGTTGTGCCTTGATTGAGTAAATAGTGGTATCGGGCATTGCTTTCTTCGGCAGTTGAAAATCCAGCGTATTGCCGCATTGTCCATAATTTACCGCGGTACATATCTTTTCTTATACCCCGTGTATAGGGAAATTCACCGGGTTGTTCCGATTCTTTAGGTCCATACAAGTTGTTTATAACAATGCCACTGCTATTTTTCTTCTCTTGATTCATTGCCGTTTATCGTGTATTTTTTGAATTGTAGTAAAACAGAATGGGCTGGGTGCTGTGAAACAAACTTATCCAAAAAGCAGGGCAAGTTCACTTTTTATGAATTCCAAACCACGATCTTGGGGTTGAATTTCCAACGACTGAAGGTATTCGAGGAGTTTTTGACATAAATCAGTAGAGGTGGCATTTTCGGGTAGTGAGGCTGATAGGTTTTGTAACATTTGTAAATGCTGCTCTTTTATGATTTTTATCAGCGACCACAATTGAACGCTCAAATAGATTTGTTGGGAGACATTGTGGTTGTATTCCTCGCGAATTATATTGCTGGCGATGAGAGAGAACGCCTTGGCACTTTGATTTCCTTTGGCATAATTTGCGATTAGTGAGGGAATACTGCTGCGCTCAAGAAACAAAGCCATTCGCTCATAAGCCTGTAATCTTAAAGGTGTTATGGTTTGTGTATTGGACTTTATAATTTCTGCCTGAAACATCCTAAGGTTGGCGTCGGTATGTTTTTTAAACATAAACTGCGCTGTGATTAGAACCAATATTGAGGGTCCCAGTATATATAAAAGCACGAAAGCAAAGTCTTGATTCTGACCCAACCCATCGGCCAGTAGTGTCGATATTAAAAGGTCATCCATTCAACAAATATACGAAGCGTTTGTCGAGAAGTGTATGCAGAATTGCTCTTGCTTGTGTAAATTTGTGATTATGGAAAACAAGGCTACGATTATAGAAACTGTACCAGTAGTATTCACGCAATCGGCCATTTCAGAATTACAGCGTCTTCAATCGAGCTTGTCTTTGGTCGATGAATCGTATTTGCGCATCGGGGTAAAAGGTGGTGGATGCTCGGGAATGAGTTATTTGTTGGCATTTGACAAGCTAGAGGATGGAGATAACCAGTATGAAGTTGAGGGCATACAGGTTATTATGAATAAAGCGCATGTAATGTATGTTTTGGGTATGGAAGTAGATTGGGAAAATGGTTTGGGCAACCGCGGATTTTCATTTAACAATCCCAATGCGGGTTCAACTTGCGGATGCGGTCAGTCATTTTCATCATAAATTCTAATTAAATTGTCTTTATTTGTTGAAAACGTATACCAAGGTTTGGGTTCAATAAGAGCCCATGCTTCGCGTGCCATTATTACAGCCCTTATTATTTCGATCGGAATAGCCGCATTGGTGGGAATACTAACCAGTATCGATGCCATGAAGATAGCAGTTTCAAAAACCTTTTCAAAGATGGGTTCACAAAGTTTTACCATTCGGAATTCGGGCGGATTGAAGCGCTATGGAGAGGCTGACAAAAAGGATCCCATTTCATTTAACCAGGCGTGGGAATTTCAAAAAAGGATGGATGGAGGTCAAGCCACGGTGTCGCTCCAAGTAAATGCTGATTTTGTCGCTAAGGCAAGTTTTCAATCCATAGAAACAAACCCCAACGTAAGGTTATTGGGCGTAGATGATGATTATTTAAAAACAGCCAATTACGCTTTAGAGTCGGGTAGGACATTTACCGATAATGAGATTGAAAATGCAGTGCCTGTTGCTGTTATAAGCAGTGAGATTGTCAATAAATTATTTCCCGATGATACCAAAATAGACCGGGCTTTGAATCAAAGAATTCGTGTCAATGGTAAAACCTATATGGTTGTTGGGCAATTGAAGAAAAAGGGTTCTAGTATGGGGATGAGCGGGGGCGATAGGGTTGTTTTTTTGCCTATTACAAGGGCCATGCGGGATATGAAAATATCCAGAGAAAACTGTATTATTAGTGTATCTGTCGACGATGCAATCGATTTAGAATCCAGCTTAAGCGAAGCCTATACAACCATGCGTCGCATCAGGAGATTGAAGCCAGAAGCAGCCGACGACTTTGTAATGTTAGAGAGTTCAGCCTTGGCAAAAGAAGCCCTGGAAAATATCGGCTTGGTAACCCTTGTTGGAACAGTAATCGCGATTATCACCCTTTTTGGAGCTGCGATTAGTCTGATGAATATAATGTTGGTATCGGTTACTGAGCGTACCCGAGAAATTGGATTGCGAAAGGCTTTGGGTGCTACCGCGAAACAGATCAAGAATCAATTTTTGGTTGAGGCGGTGGTTATCTGTCAGATCGGGGGATTGGGTGGTATTATTTTGGGATTGATTATTGGCAATTTGGTGGGGCTAGCATTGGGTGCAGGGTTTGTTGCTCCTTGGGAATGGATGTTGTTGGCGTTGGTGGTTTGTGTGATTGTGGGATTGTTGGCGGGTTTATATCCAGCAAAGCGCGCTGCGAAGCTAGATCCCATCGAGGCGCTGCGGTTTGATTGATGTTGTCCGTCTCCACATTTTTAAAATATCCAAGACACATTTGTTTCGCCTAAAAATGGGTTCACAAAAGACGCAATTTTGGGCCTAAATACAATATCACCGCTTCCTCGTCGAATCGCTGGAGTAGTTTTCCGTCGAAGTATCGGTCTACCTCTGCGTGTTTTGGAGATGGTTTCATAGTGCGATTATTGTGGGCCTTGAATGGCAATACTTCAGCATCATCCGCTTGGGTTGATGCAAATTATAAAAATGGAATTTTGCAAACGATGGCTTTGAGTAATTTGCCACGAACTTCAACAAATATCTCACTTCCGGCAGCCGAGAATTCACTCTTTACGTAACCCAATCCGATGGCTTTGTTTAAGCTTGGGCTCATGGTTCCGCTGGTAACTTCTCCAATCAATGTTCCCGATGAATCGCACAATGGATAGTGCTGACGGGGTATGCCTTTGTCTACCAATTCAAATCCTACCAATTTCTTGGTGGGCTTGTTGTCTTTAATGGCTTTGTGGTGGTCGCTCATCACGAATGGGTGGTTAAACTTAGTAATCCAGCCCAAACCTGCTTCTATGGGCGAGGTTTCATCGTTTATGTCATTGCCATATAAACAAAAACCTTTTTCCAAACGCAGGGTATCACGTGCACCCAACCCGATGGGTTTTATACCGAATTCTGCTCCTGCTTCAAATACTTTGTTCCACAACGTGAGGGCACCAGCGTTCTTAACATACAATTCAAATCCACCGGCACCGGTATATCCTGTGCACGAGACAATCAAGTGCAATCCAGCCAATTCGCCTTCTACAAAATGGTAGTAGGGGATTTCGCTGAGGTTTATCGCCGTTAATTTTTGCAATGCTTCGGTGGCTTTGGGTCCTTGAATCGCCAATAAACTGTATTCTGGGCTAACGTTTGTGACGGTGGCGCCGAAGTTTTTGTTTTGTTCATTAATCCAGGCCAAGTCTTTGTCGATATTGCCTGCGTTGATAACCAACAAGTACTTTTCTGCGTTGAAACGATACACCAACAAATCATCTACAATACCACCTGTATGATTGGGCATACAAGAGTATTGAATTCTGCCGTCATACAAGGTGCTAACATCATTCGAAGTGATATATTCGACCAGTGCGAATGCGTTCGGACCTTCTACCCATACTTCACCCATGTGGCTCACATCAAAAACACCCATCGCATTGCGAACACAAAGGTGTTCTTGAATGAGGTTGTCATATAAAACGGGCATATTAAACCCTGCAAAAGAGACCATCTTGGCACCCAAAGAGGTATGCAAATGCGTTAGACTGGTTGATTGGACAGATTGATTGTCAGACATAAATAGATTGGTAGAATAAAAAATTTATTTTAATGCCTTAGGCGACCTGTTGAAGTCCGTTGGTCATCAAACGCAATTCATCACGGTTTAATACATTCTCGCTCTTAAGGCACAAGGAAAGAAAATATACCAAGTTATCTTCTGGTGTTTCAATTTCTTCTGCTAGTTCAGTTTCGAAGGCATCATTGGCTTCCAAGTTTTGCCAGGCCAATCTCAAAGCGCGGGTAAGCAAAGGGTCATTTTCCAACAAGGCATATTCTCTAGCAGCTTTAAGTTGTGGCACAATTGCGCTGGCGACGATGCCATTTTTTTCTACGCTTTTAATGGCTTTATTGAGTATCTCGTTGGATTTTTCGCTTTGCATAATTTTGAATGTGCAAATATAATAAAAAAATTTCTTACTCTGGTTGGCCTATAAATGGATTGCAGTCTTGGCAATTTCCTTTTCTTTGGGGGAATATTTTGTGGCAACAAAGACAGAGAGGATGATCAAAATCATCAAAATTATTTTGTGGCTACTGAGGCTGTCTGTACCCAAAATCAAAGCGATAATACTGGCCAAAACGGGCTGTAAATAGATATATAATCCTGAGAGACTCGGCCCAGATTTTTGCAGGGCATATGAATTGAGCAGGTAAACCAAAAAACTGGTAAAAAACAAGATGTATGCAACCTTGGCTGTTATGTTGGTTGTAAAGGCGGAGAAATCTGTATGAATCAATGCCATCGCTCCAATTGGCAAGAGGTATATGGTTCCAAAGCTGAAGCCAATTTTGTTGATTGTGATGGGGGTATAAATATGTGCGAGTTTTTTAACCCTCACCAAATAAATTGCATAAAACAATGCATTAATGCCAACCAATAAATCACCCACAAGTGTTTCAGAGGTAAAATTGGCGCCTTTACCAATCAGAAGAAATGCACTGCATATAGTGCCGGAGATTGTGGCAAGAATAAACAAGGGCTTCGCTTGTTCTTTCAAACGAATATGGTCAAAAATACAGACGCATAGCGGTGTTACGAGCATTAGAATTGCGCCATTGATGGGGTGGGTAAGAGACAATCCATAAAAGAATAAATACATGTTGGCAGAGGTTCCAAAAAATCCACAGATGGCAAATTCTAATCCATGAGATTTCCAATCGATGCGTTCTCGGGGGAACCCAAATGAAACAAGATAAAAAAGAGCGGTAGCTGTAAGTAACCGCAACATGACAAATGCTTCAGGAGATAGAAAGTTTGGCATTATCTGCCCTGCCCATGAAAACAATACTGCATATAAGAAAGAAACAGAAAACAGGGCAGCGTGAACACGAATCATAGCCAAGATTTATTTTTTTTGATGTGTTCATAGGCTTTTTGAACACTGATAAATTTCGCTTCTGCGGCTTTTTTTTCGGCGCTGTTTAATCCTTGTAAACGGTCTGGGTGAAAACGCATCACCATTTTGCGGTAGGCTTTTTTGGTTTCTTCCTCACCTGCAGATGGGGATATTTCCAAAATCTGATAGTCGCTATTTACGGAAACCACAAACATGGCCCGTATCGATAAATAGTCGGGCGTACTGATTCCCAATTGTGAAGCAATGTGTTGAATGAGCGCCAGTTCAGGGTTAGAAATATGGCTGTCGGCCTGAGAAATGCGGAATAATATATGCACCAGTTCCAAACGGGAGGCGTAATGCATGCGAATTCTAAGGTTGCGACAGACTTCGATTAGATTGTGTGATTGTTTGATCAATTCACGCAAACGCAACAGTAATTTGAGGGATTCATCTTTTCCGTATGTTCTCACCAACATAGACTTAACCATCTCTAATTCACTTTTCATCACCGAGCCATCTGCGTTCATAATGGCTGAAATGAGAATTAGCAAAGAATGTTTAAAATCTTGAGGCTGGTTTGCCCTTGGATAGGAAGTATTTTCGGATGGGCCGTAATTTGATTTGTTCTGGGTAGACGAATTGCGGCTGTAGTCTATGTACATACCAATGAGAAAACCAATGATTGCGCCCAATGGGCCCGAAGCAACAAATCCGAATACTGCGGCAATGATGGAGAAATGTAATTTCATTTCGGGAGGTGGATTTCAAGGTCGCGTTACAGTATTCTTTTATTGTATAAGTGAAGGGGAGAGTGTCTTTGTAGCAGACTGGCTAAAATTTTCCAATCGCCTCAGTCGATTTCTCAACACGATTTCTTGAACCACCCACAGTGTTTTGTCGTAGGAACTGTGTGCCCAAAAAAGTTCGGTTTCCTTGGATTTTAGTTCTCCCGTTCGTGATTCCAAAGAATAGGTTTCACCACTCAGATCCATTCTGTATAAGTAGATAATTTGTTTGGGCGCATGGGTAAAGGTATATTCAAAAACAACCATTGGTATGGCATTTCGGATTTTGTTTGCGGCCTCTTTGTTTTTATTTATACCCGCCGACTCTCCAGCCTCTCTTGGAAGAGTTTTGCACAAATCTAGATAGCCCGCCATAAGACTTTGATTGGCTTTAACAAGTTGATTTTTTTCATTGAATAATTGTGTTCTATCGCCATCCTGTTTTATGGTGAAAGATGTTTCGGGTGCATTGGGCCAAATCACATGCAGACTTGTAATTTCGGGTAGGGAAGTTTCTACCAAAAATATAGACCGCCATAAATCGATATTGGTATTAAAATAGGGGGTAAGATAGCCGGCAAATCCAGGCAGAGTGATTTCGCAAGGCCTTTCTGTTTCTGGAAAATACATATAGGTAGATTCTTGGGTCGCCGAAGCATATCCAACAAAAAAAGTATGAATTTCTTGGTCTCCCTTAGAAAATATCACCTTGGTACCATTGAGTCCAATGTCTTTGGTTACCATGTCTTTCATGGCATCTGGGATCGGTGATTTTACCTGTAAATGGGGCATGGCCCAAAAAAGAAGTTGGTTTACCGATAGGGTGTCGGCTGGGTAGGTATTGTTTTTATTGCGAACCATCCATCGGCCTTGTATTTTTTCTATAACAAGATAGGATTGCTTGGAATTGTTGGGTGAGAATGTAATTCGGGTTACAGATTGCGGATTTTTGAGGGCAAACAAATCATGCGAAATATCGGTAGTTTTATTGATATTTTTCCAAAGAAGGGCCGATATTCCTAGCATTCCAAACAGAAGGGCTATCCGTATTCTTGAACGTTTTTGCATTGCGTACAAAGGTATAACAGATTTTTCACTGAGGGGCTTGAGATTTGATTAAAAAGGTTCATTGAATCGGGTATTTGGCAAAGCAAAAAATTAATACGCAAAAAATCGCGTTAAGGTTTGAAAATTGACAAATAAATACTATTTTTGCAGTCCTTTTTAGGAAAGTGGCCTTTGGTCACGTGCGTTCTTATGTTTAAAGGCCACCATAGCTCAGCTGGTAGAGCAACTGACTTGTAATCAGTAGGTCGTTGGTTCGATCCCGACTGGTGGCTCATGGTATAAAAGTATGCCTCGTTCGCGGGAAGCTTCGGATTTACTGGGGGTATCGCATAGCGGCAATTGCGGCGGACTGTAAATCCGCTCCTTCGGGTCCAGTGGTTCGAGTCCACTTACCCCCACTTAACTTTTATACCGATTGCGGGAGTAGCTCAGTTGGTAGAGCGACAGCCTTCCAAGCTGTAGGTCGCGAGTTCGAGCCTCGTCTCCCGCTCTCTTTGAAACAGAGGGAAACCTTTGTAGAATAAGCCGATGTAGCTCAGGGGTAGAGCGTTTCCTTGGTAAGGAAAAGGTCAGGGGTTCAATTCCCCTCATTGGCTCAAAACTTTTAAAAAAAACAAAAAAATAACTATGGCAAAAGAAACATTTGACCGTTCCAAGCCGCACTTGAACATTGGTACCATTGGTCACGTTGACCACGGTAAGACCACTTTGACTGCGGCCATCACTTCAGTATTGGCCAATGCTGGCCTTTCCGAAAGACGTTCTTTCGAGTCTATCGACTCTGCTCCAGAAGAAAAAGAGCGCGGTATCACTATTAATACGGCCCACGTTGAATACTCAACGGCAACCCGTCATTATGCTCACGTAGATTGTCCTGGTCACGCCGATTATGTCAAAAACATGGTTACAGGTGCTGCACAAATGGATGGTGCTATCTTGGTTGTTGCAGCCACAGATGGCCCAATGCCACAAACCCGCGAACATATTTTGTTGGCACGTCAGGTTGGTGTTCCTCGTCTGGTTGTTTTTATGAACAAAGTAGACAGCGTAGATGACGAAGAAATGTTGGATCTTGTCGAAATGGAAATGCGTGAATTATTGGAATTTTACAAGTTCGAAAGTGAAACCCCAATTATCCGTGGTTCTGCATTGGGTGGATTGAATGGTGATGCCAAGTGGGTGGATACAATAATGGATTTGATGAATTCTGTTGATACTTGGATTGCCATCCCTCCCCGTTTGGTTGATTTGCCTTTTTTGATGCCAGTTGAAGACGTTTTCTCAATTACAGGTCGTGGCACAGTAGCTACAGGTCGTATTGAGCGTGGCGTTATCAATATTCAAGACAGTGTTGAAATCATTGGGTATGGATCTACTCTAACCTCTACCTGTACGGGTGTTGAGATGTTCCGTAAATTGTTGGATCGCGGCGAAGCGGGCGACAATGCAGGTATTCTTTTGCGTGGTGTAGACAAAAATGATATTCGTCGTGGAATGGTAATTTGTGCTCCAAAATCTGTTAAGCCCCATTCTAAATTTAAGGCTGAGGTGTATGTTTTGAGCAAAGAAGAAGGGGGTCGTCATACCCCATTCTTTAACAAATACCGCCCACAATTTTATTTCCGTACAACAGATGTAACAGGTGAAATTACTTTGCCTGCTGGTACTGAAATGATTATGCCTGGTGACAACATCTCAATTACGGTTGAATTAATTCAGCCCATTGCTATGGATAAGAACCTTCGCTTTGCGATCCGTGAAGGTGGCAGAACCGTAGGTGCTGGTCAGGTGACAGAATTGTTGAATTAATATTGAGTAGAATTTGTTAAAAGGGGGATGTTGTGAAACACTCCCTTGTAATACGGGCATAGTTCAATGGTAGAATAGAGGTCTCCAAAACCTTTGATCTGGGTTCGAATCCTAGTGCCCGTGCTAATATTAAAGAGTGATGTTTGGAAGAATAAATAACTATTTCCGCGAAACCAGAGACGAACTGCTCAATAAGGTCTCTTGGCCGTCTTGGGAAGATTTGAGAGAAAGTACATGGATTGTACTTGTTGCCTCACTCATTTTTGCGCTCATAATCTGGGCACTTGACAGTGTGTTGGGAATAGGTCTTGGTCAGTTTTATAAATTGTTTAAGTAATGATGACAACTGTAGAAGAAAAACACAAATGGTACGTAGTTCGTGCAATTACCGGTCAAGAAAAGAAGGTAAAGCACACCATTACTGTCGAACTTGAGCGAGAGCGAAAAAGTGCATTTGTACTTGAAATTTTAATTCCTACAGAAAAAGTATACCTTATAAAAAATGGCAAAAAAGCCATTAAAGAACGCAGTGCTTTTCCTGGATATATTCTAATTCATGCTGACCTGTCAGATCCGGAAATAATGCCATTGATAAAAAGTGTTACCAGTGTTGTTGGATTTTTGGGTGCCAGAAATCAACCGGTTCCACTTCGAGCCAATGAGTTAAGTAGAATTCTCGGAACCGCCGATAGCATGAGTGATGGAGATGCTGTTGATGAAGAACATTTCTTGGTGGGAGAATCAGTTAAGGTTGTTGATGGCCCATTTAACGATTTTGATGGTGTTATTGAAGAAGTCAATGTAGAAAAAAGAAAAATTAAGGTGATGGTCAAAATTTTTGGTCGTCGTACACCCCTTGAACTCAATTATAACCAAATACAAAAATTGTAAAAATACCCAATGGCAAAAGAAATAAAAGGTTTCGTTAAACTTCAGATAAAAGGTGGCCAAGCCAACCCTGCTCCTCCAATTGGTCCTGCCTTGGGTTCAAAAGGATTGAATATCATGGACTTTTGCAAGCAATTTAATGCTCGTACACAAGACAGAATAGGCAAGGTATTGCCGGTGGTAATCACTGTCTATTCAGACAAGTCTTTCGATTTTATCATCAAAACACCCCCAGTAGCAACACAGTTATTGGATGCTACCAAACTCCAAAAAGGATCTGCTGAGCCCAATCGCAAAAAAGTGGGTTCTGTTACTTGGGAACAGGTAAAACTGATTGCAGAAGATAAAATGCCTGATTTAAACTGTTTTACCGTTGAATCAGCTATGAAATTGGTTGCAGGATCCGCCCGAAGTATGGGTATAACAGTGTCAGGGACATCCCCATTTTAATTGAATAGACCATGAAAGTTGTTAAAAAAAGAAAAGAAGCAGAAGCCAAATACGACAATACAAAGTTGTATACTTTGTTGGAAGCTAGTAATATCCTGAAGGATATTTCTAGCACCAAATTTGATTCCTCGGTAGATATCGATATTCGTTTGGGTGTTGACCCCCGACAAGCAAATCAAATGGTTCGTGGTGTGGCTGCTCTGCCCCATGGATTGGGGAAAGTAATCCGCACCTTGGTTTTGTGTAATCCCGACAAAGAGCAAGAAGCCCTTGATGCAGGAGCAGACTTTGTTGGATTGGAAGAGTATATTGAAAAAATTGGCACGGGTTGGACAGACATTGATATTATAATCGCAGTTCCCAGTGTGATGGCCAAATTGGGTCGATTGGGTAAAATACTCGGTCCGCGTAATCTTATGCCCAATCCAAAGAGTGGAACCGTTACATTAGATGTTGGCAAGGCTGTTACTGAAGTTAAGGCGGGTAAAATCGATTTTAAAGTAGACAAAACTGGCATCATCCATACGTCTGTAGGCAAGGTTTCTTTTGAGGCAGATAAGTTGAGCGAAAATGCGCTTGAACTCATACAAGTATTGCAAAAATTAAAGCCAAGTGCTGCCAAAGGAACTTATTTCCGAAGCATTTATATGAGCAGTACAATGAGTCCAAGTGTGAACATAGACATTAAATCAATCCCAGGATTATAAACCATGAACAAGGCAGGTAAATCAGAAGTAGTCTCCGAACTAACCGAAACCTTCAAGAAAAACAATTTTGTTTATCTTGCAGATACCAATGGTTTGAGCGCGAACGAAACAAATCAGTTGCGCCGTTTGCTTTTTGAGCGCGGTGTTTCAATGCGCATGGTAAAAAATTCTTTATTGCGCATCGCAATGGACCAAAGCGGCAAAGATTTTGGTGCCTTGAAAGACGTCTTGAAAGGAACCACTTGTGTACTCACTTCTGAACTTCAGAAAATGCCTGCACAATCCATTAAAGATTTCAGGGGAGCAAGCCAAAATGTATTGTTGAAGGGTGCATGGATTGACAATGCCGTTTTCTTAGGTGACGAACAGTTGGCCATATTGGTTAACTTAAAAACCAAAAACGATTTGATTGGAGAAATTATTGGATTGCTTCAATCACCCATCAAAAATGTAATCTCTGCTTTGCAGACCAATGGACCTCAAAAAATTGGTGGCTTGGTAAAAGCCCTTCAAGAACGCAACTAACAAAAAAACGTATAATTAACATAACAATGGTAGATTTAAAAGATTTCGCAAACCAGTTGGTAAACCTTACTGTAAAAGAGGTTAACGAGCTTGCTCAAATTTTAAAAGAAGAGCATGGTATTGAGCCTGCAGCTGCCGCTGCTGCTTCTGTAGCCGCTCCTTCATCTGGTGGTGACGCCGGTGCGGGTGCAATTGCTGAACAAACAGAATTTGATGTAATTTTATTGGCAGCAGGTGCTGCCAAACTTCAGATTGTGAAGATGGTAAAAGATTTGACTGGCTTGGGCTTGAAAGAGGCCAAAGACTTGGTGGATGGCGCTCCGAAAGCGGTTAAAGAAAAAGTTTCTAAAGCAGAAGCAGAAGACTTAGCAGCTAAACTTAAAGACGCCGGTGCTTCAGTTGAAATTAAGTAAACAATAAATCAATATACCTTAAGGCCCCGGAATTTCCGAGGGCCTTTTGGGCGTTTTAAGATTATCACAATTGTCAAACTTTTAAAAACAAAATAAATTGAGCACAATTCAAAACAAAAGGATATCATTTGGAAAGGTAATTCATGCCATTGACTACCCCGATTTTCTAGATGTACAACTAGAATCTTTCCAAGAATTTTTTCAGTTAGATACGCCATCCGACAAGCGCGAAGGTGAAGGACTTTTTAAAGTTTTTCGTGAGAATTTCCCAATAACAGATACCCGCAATATATTTGTATTGGAGTTCCTCGATTATTTTGTTGATCCCCCTCGTTATGTTATTAATGAATGTATCGAACGTGGATTAACCTATGCTGTGCCATTGAAGGCAAAGCTTAAGTTAAGTTGCAACGATCCAGAGCACGAAGACTTCCAGACCATAGTTCAAGACGTTTATTTGGGAACAATTCCCTATATGTCTCCCAACGGAACCTTTATCATCAATGGTGCTGAACGCGTCATTGTGAGTCAACTCCATCGTTCCCCAGGTGTTTTCTTTGGTAGAAGTGTTCACAGCAATGGAACCAAATTGTTTTCGGCACGTGTAATTCCTTTTAAGGGATCTTGGATTGAATTTGCCACAGATGTAAATGCTGTAATGTATGCATACATCGATCGAAAGAAGAAGTTTCCAGTTACGACCTTGCTTCGTGCAATTGGTTTTGAAAGTGACAAAGATATCTTGCATATTTTTGGTTTAAGTGAAGAAGTAAAAGTATCCAAAGCGGGTTTGAAACGTGTTGTAGGACGCAAATTGGCTGCCAGGGTTCTTCGTACTTGGATTGAAGATTTTGTTGATGAAGACACGGGTGAAGTAGTTTCAATTGAACGCAATGAGGTCATACTCGAACGCGATACGGTATTAACCGAAGAACATATCGACGTCATTGTAGATGCAGGCCTTAAATCCATTATTCTTAATGCTGAAACCGATAGTGGGATTAGCTATGATATAATTTATAACACCTTGCAAAAAGATACTTCTAACAATGGCAAAGAGGCCTTGGAAGTAATCTACCGTCAATTGCGTAATGCAGATCCCCCAGACGAGGAAACCGCTCGTGGTATTATCGAGCGTTTATTCTTCTCAGACAAGCGTTATGATTTGGGTGAAGTAGGCAGGTACCGCATCAATCAAAAATTGGGTTCCGATACATCAATGGATGTTCGCGTACTTACAAAAGGTGATATTATTAGCATTATCAAGTATTTGATTGAACTCTATAATGGTTCGGAAATATTGGATGATATTGACCATTTGAGCAATCGAAGGGTTCGTACCGTTGGTGAGCAATTGTATGCACAATTTGGTGTTGGATTGGCCCGTATGGCCCGTACCATTCGCGAAAAAATGAACATTCGCGACAATGAAGTATTTACCCCACAAGATTTGGTAAATGCCCGAACGTTGTCCTCTGTCATCAATTCATTTTTTGGAACCAATCAACTGAGTCAGTTCTTAGACCAGATTAATCCTCTCGCAGAAATTACGCACAAACGTCGTTTGAGCGCACTTGGGCCAGGTGGTTTGAGCAGAGAGCGTGCAGGTTTTGAGGTGCGTGATGTACATTACACCCACTATGGTCGCCTGTGTACCATCGAGACACCTGAAGGGCCTAATATTGGCCTAATTTCTTCCTTGTGTGTTCATGCCAAGATCAATGGCATGGGGTTCTTAGAAACACCATACCGAAAAGTTGTCAATGGTAAGGTTGAAAGCGGCATCGTATATTTATCTGCTGAAGAAGAAGATGGAAAAACCATTGCCCAAGCAAATGCAGAATTAGACGAAAAGGGAAATTTTAAAACTTCCTATGTTAAAAGTCGTAAAGAAGGTGACTTCCCACTGGTAGCACCTGAGCAAATTGAATACATGGATGTAGCGCCAAATCAAATTGTTTCGATTGCGGCTTCTTTGATTCCTTTCTTGGAGCACGATGATGCCAACCGTGCATTGATGGGCTCAAACATGCAGCGTCAGGCAGTTCCTCTTTTGCTTCCCGAAGCGCCCATTGTTGGAACTGGGTTGGAAGAAAAAGTTGCCAGAGACAGTCGTTCTCTTATCAATTCCGAAGGAAATGGAGATGTGGTATACGTTGATTCTAGAGAGATTCGTATTCGCTATGACCACAATGATTTGGATGATTTAGTGAGTTTTACTGGGGATACAAAAACGTATAATTTGATTAAGTTCCGCAGAACCAACCAAAACTCTTGCATCAATCTTCGACCCATTGTCAAAAAGGGTGATCGTGTGAGTAAAGGCCAGGTTCTTTGCGAAGGGTATGCAACTCAAGGTGGAGAATTGGCTTTGGGTAGAAACTTGCGCGTGGCATACATGCCATGGCAGGGTTACAATTTTGAGGATGCAATTGTAATTTCGGAGAGAGTGGTGAAAGACGATTGGTATACCACTGTGTATATTACTGAATACGAATTGGAAGTGCGTGATACCAAGAGGGGTGAAGAGGAATTAACCAACGACATTCCAAACGTGAGTGAGGAAATGACCCGAAACCTTGATGAAAACGGATTGATTCGTGTGGGTTCTGATGTGAAGGAAGGTGATATTTTAATTGGGAAAATCACGCCAAAAGGTGAAACTGAGCCTTCTCCAGAAGAAAAGTTATTGCGTGCAATCTTTGGAGATAAAGCCGGTGATGTTAAAGACGCTTCTCTCAAGGCATCTCCAGGTGCTTTGGGTGTTGTTATTGACAAAAAATTGTTCTCCAAGAGCAAGAAAGATAAGAGTATTCGCGCGGGTGACAAATCACGTTTAACCAAAATGGATGATGAACACCGCAAAGACTTGGGTAATTTAAAAGATGAGCTGGTCAAAAAACTGTTTCAATTGGTGGGTGGTAAAACATCGCACGGAGTGTATAATATGTACAGTGAAGAATTGATTTCAAAAGGAACTAAATTCACGTTAAAGAACCTGATGAGCATCGATTACAGCAATGTGAATTACTACAATTGGAGCAATGATACCAGTAAAAATGAACTTGTCGTTCGGTGCTTGACAAATTTTATCAATTGTAATAATGAAAAAGTAACAAATTATAAAAGAGATCATTACTCAATTAGCGTGGGGGATGAATTACCTACGGGTATTCTTCAAATGGCAAAAGTATATGTTGCCAACAAACGAAAATTAAAAGTAGGTGATAAGATGGCTGGTAGACACGGAAATAAAGGTATAGTTGCCCGTATTATTCGCGAAGAAGACATGCCTTTCTTGGATGATGGAACCCCGATGGATATTGTATTAAATCCTTTGGGTGTGCCTTCTCGTATGAATTTGGGTCAAATTTATGAAACGGTATTGGCATGGGCTGGCAAAGAGTTGGGTGTGCGTTTTGCAACACCAATTTTTGATGGCGCTACCATGGCAGAGATTGATGAAGTATCTGAAAAAGCGGGAATACCCAAGAATGGGTTGGTGTATCTGAATGACGGACTATCGGGTGGAAAATTTGACCAACCGACTACAGTTGGTATCACCTATATGCTAAAACTAGGGCATATGGTTGATGACAAAATGCACGCGCGTTCCATCGGACCTTACTCCCTCATTACCCAACAACCTTTGGGTGGTAAGGCGCAGTTTGGTGGTCAGCGTTTCGGTGAAATGGAAGTTTGGGCTTTGGAGGCATATGGTGCCGCCAATATCTTACGCGAAATTCTCACTGTAAAATCAGACGATATTACGGGAAGAGCCAAGGCATATGAAGCCATCGTTAAAGGGGATAATATTACCAATATTGGTACTCCAGAGTCATTTAACGTATTGCTTCACGAACTCCGTGGATTGGGTTTAGAGTTAACATTTATGGATTAAGAACTAAAAATTAATCATGCAAATTCAAAAAAAAATACAAAAACAGGGAAGTAATTTTAGTAAGATTCGCATCTCACTTGCTTCACCTGAAAGCATATTGCGCCGAAGTTTTGGCGAGGTTATCAAACCTGAAACAATCAATTACCGTAGTTACAAGCCAGAAATGGGAGGTCTTTTTTGCGAGCGAATTTTTGGTCCTATAAAGGATTACGAATGTCATTGTGGAAAATACAAACGCATCCGATACAAAGGGATTGTCTGCGATCGTTGCGGGGTTGAGGTAACGGAGAAAAAAGTGCGAAGAGAGAGAATGGGACATATCAATTTGGTTGTCCCCATTGCCCATATCTGGTATTTCCGTTCCTTGCCAAACAAAATTGGATATTTATTGGGTATACCAACCAAGAAACTCGACATGGTAATTTACTATGAGCGCTATGTGGTTGTTCAAGCAGGCCTTGTAAGCAATGTTAATTATTTGGATTTGCTTACCGAAGAAGAGTATTTAGACATTGTCGATGCATTGCCAAAGGAAAATCAAGCCTTGGACAATGCAGATCCCAACAAATTTATTGCCATGATGGGAGCCAGTGCCTTGGAAGAACTGTTAAATAGAATCAATCTCGATACCCTTGGGTATGATTTGCGCAACCAAGCCGCGACCGAGACATCCCAGCAAAGAAAACAAGAAGCATTAAAGCGTCTGAAAGTAATTGAAAGCTTCCGTGGTGCCCAGCTGACAGGTGAAAATCGCCCCGCGTGGATGATTATGAAGATGTTGCCTGTGATTCCACCTGAATTGCGCCCATTGGTACCTTTGGAAGGGGGTCGTTTTGCAACTTCAGATTTAAATGATTTGTATCGCCGTGTTATCATTCGCAACAATCGTTTAAAACGATTGGTCGAGATCAAAGCCCCAGAAGTAATCTTGCGCAACGAAAAACGCATGTTGCAGGAAGCTGTCGATTCTTTGCTAGACAATACCCGAAGAGCCAGTGCTGTTAAAAGTGAGGGCAACAGACCTTTAAAATCTTTGAGCGATATGCTGAAAGGAAAGCAAGGTAGATTCCGTCAAAATTTATTGGGTAAGCGTGTGGATTATTCTGGTCGTTCTGTTATTGTGGTTGGACCTACGCTCAAATTGAATGAATGTGGTTTACCGAAAAGCATGGCCGCTGAATTGTTTAAGCCATTTATTATCCGTAAATTAATTGAGCGTGGCATCGTAAAAACAGTAAAAACTGCGAAAAAAATTGTCGAGAAAAAAGATCCTATTATTTGGGATATTCTTGAAAATATTTTGAAGGGACACCCCGTTTTGTTGAATCGTGCTCCTACGCTTCACAGATTGGGTATTCAAGCGTTTCAACCCAAGTTGATCGAAGGAAAGGCAATTCAGTTGCATCCTTTGGTTTGTGCGGGTTTCAATGCCGATTTCGACGGTGACCAAATGGCTGTCCATGTTCCTCTGGGAAATGCGGCAGTTGCTGAGGCCCAATTGTTGATGTTGGCTTCACACAATATATTAAATCCAGCCAATGGATCTCCTATAACTGTGCCTTCCCAAGACATGATATTGGGATTGTACTACATTACCAAAGAAAGAAAATCCACCCCCGAACATCCTGTTATTGGAGAGGGATTGAGATTCTATGGTTCAGAAGAAGCTATTATTGCCTATAACGAAGGCCGTGCATCTTTGCATTCTAAAGTGAAATGTAAGGTTACGATTTTGGAAAATGGGGAGTTAGTAGAAAAAATTATTGATACCACCATTGGTAGAATCATTTTTAACCAAGTGGTTCCCCGTGAAGTAGGGTATATCAATGAATTGTTGAAGAAGAAAAATTTGCGTGAAATAATCACCAATATTATTCGATTCAGTGGGGTAGCTGCCGCCGCCGACTTCTTAGACAATATCAAGAATTTAGGATTCCACTACGCATTCAAAGGCGGCTTGAGTTTTAATCTCAGCTACGTAAAAATACCCGTTGAAAAAGAAGGACTTGTGAATAAAGCCATTGAAGAAGTAATGGAAATCAAGTCTAACGCAGATATGGGATTCATTACAAACAATGAGCGGTACAACCAAGTAATTGATTTATGGACACGTGTAAACAACCATTTGGCGCGTATTTTGATTAACGATTTACAGAATGAAGACCAAGGATTCAACCCCATCTATATGATGTTGGATTCAGGTGCCCGTGGATCAAAAGAACAAATTCGCCAGTTGGGAGGTATGCGTGGATTGATGGCAAAGCCCCAGAAAAACAGTGGTGGTTCTGGTGGTGATACCATCGAAAATCCAATTATATCAAACTTTAAAGAAGGTTTGAATGTATTGGAATATTTTGTGTCAACCCACGGTGCACGCAAAGGTTTGGCCGATACAGCGCTAAAAACTGCCGATGCAGGTTATTTAACCCGTCGTTTGCATGATGTGGCACAGGATGTTGTAATCACTGATCCAGACTGCGGTACATTGAGGGGTATTTCGATGAGTGCATTCATGACCAATGATGAAATCACGGAATCCTTATACGAACGTATTTTGGGTAGAACCTCATTGGATAATGTATACCATCCCAAAACAGGTGAACTCATTATCAATGGGGGTTTAGAATTAACCGAACAAATTTCAAAAGCCATTGAAGATGCAGGCATCGAAGAATTGGAAATTCGCTCTGTCTTAACTTGCGAAAATCTCAATGGGGTTTGTGCTGCTTGTTATGGCAGAAATTTGGCAACAGGAAGAATGGTTCAAGAGGGAGAATCGGCAGGTGTTATCGCTGCCCAATCTATTGGAGAACCAGGAACTCAGTTGACATTGCGGACCTTCCATACAGGGGGTGCTGCAATGAATATCGCGGCAGACAATACCTTAGTCACCAAATATGAAGGTTCTGTGAGCTTTGATGGAATGCGTACTGTAACAAAATTTGATACCGACGAAAGTGGCAATGTAAAGAATAGTGAAATTGTGTTGGGCCGTTCGGGCGAAGTGCGTATTCTAGACCCTAAATCAAAAACAGTTATCACCAGTTACAATATTCCTTATGGTGCTATTTTAATGGTAAAAGAAGGACAGAAAGTAAAAAAAGGCGATGTAATGTGTACATGGGATCCTTTCAATACACTGATTATTTCAGATATTGATGGAAAAAACGTATACGAAAATGTTATTGAAGGCGTTAACATGCGCGAAGAAGGGGATGACCAAACCGGACTTTCCGAATTGGTGATTATCGAAAGTCGTGATAAAACCATGGTTCCTCAGTTCCGTGTAGAGGGTAGTGATGAAATTACCAAAATATTTAACATGCCAGTTGGGGCTATTCTTGTTGCCAAAAATGGAAATGTTGTCAAAGCAGGTGATATTTTGGCTAAGATTCCCCGTTCTGCTAACCGAACAAGAGATATTACAGGTGGTTTACCACGTGTAACTGAGTTATTCGAAGCACGGAATCCGTCTAATCCTGCCGTTGTTGCAGAGATTGATGGTGTGGTGTCTTATGGAATCTCCAAACGGGGTAACCAAGAAATTATTATTACTTCAAAAGATGAAGAAGTCAAACATTATCAAGTGCCATTGTCTAAACATATTTTGGTTCACGATGGCGATTATGTGAGGGCCGGACATCCTTTGAGTGATGGTGCAATTACACCGCAGGATATTTTGCGTATTGAAGGCCCTGCTTCTGTTCAACGGTATGTCCTGAATGGTATTCAAGAGGTATATCGCTTGCAGGGTGTAACCATCAACGACAAACATATCGAAGTAATCGTGCGTCAAATGATGCAAAAAATGGAAATTGTTGATCCGGGAGATACCCGCTTTTTGGAAGCAGAAATCGTTGATCGGTGGTCCTTACGTAGAGAGAATGACAATATTTGGGACAAAAAATTTGTTACAGATCCAGGTGATAGTGTTGTAATGCATGCGGGTCAGATTGTTAGTTTGAAAGACTTGCGTCAGGAAAATAGTGCCATGCGTCGTCAAGACAAGAAATTGGTTCAATTCCGCAATGCATCTTCTGCCACAGCAACGCCAATTCTCCAGGGAATTACCCGTGCGTCTTTGGGTACCCAGAGCTTCATGAGTGCTGCGTCGTTCCAGGAAACCACCAAAGTCTTGAATGAGGCTGCGATTTCTGGTAAGATTGATGAGTTGAAAGGCTTAAAAGAAAACGTAATTGTAGGTCATTTGATTCCTGCAGGTACAGGTTTGAAAAAGTTCGATCAAGTAATTACCGGATCCAAAGAAGAATACGAGCGACTTTTGGCAGCCAAGTTCGAGGAAGCCGAGGAGGAAGCATAGTATTTTATCGTGTATTTTATAAAAAAGGCGGCCACAAAGGCCGCCTTTTTTACTGGTAATGCAAAGACCCCATTTCTCGTACCGGACGTAATTTTTAATTTGTTAATGATAACAAGTAATTGTTAAATAGGTGTCAGGCTTATTTTTTTTACATTTAACATGGATTTCGCCAAGCCCGAAACCGTTATGGGCAAGCCGAAAAAAAAGAAAGAAAAAACAATATATTTGAAAGGCATAATCCGAAAAGCCTTTTAACAGAATAGGAAAACATAACAACAAATAAAACAACATGAAAAAAGTATTCAATTTTACATTGATTATTGCTTTCGTATTAGCCATTGCATTTACAGGATGCAAAAAATACGATAACGGTCCTTCTTTTAGTTTAATGTCAAAAAAAGCACGTGTTGCTGGGACTTGGAAATTTAAAAGTGTTATTTATGATGGGACTGATGAAACGGAAGGATGGGTTGGTGTAGAGTGGAAATTTTCAAAAGATGGCGATTTTAAATCTATTGAAGATGGTTTTGTTGATTTGGGTACATGGGATTTTGCATCAGATAAAGAAGAAATAGATTTGACATATGGTGGTGACACATATAGATCAACAATTAAACGACTTACAAATAAAGAAATGTGGTTAGAAGGTAACTATGATGGAGATATTTATACAATGAAATTAACCGCAAAATAGTTATACTTGATGAGAGATTACAGGCAAACCGGCTATGGCCTACCCCAACCTCTTTGCATCTGCAATTTGCCATCTTACTGCAATATGGAATGCAAATTTGCATAATGACCCCCTGCAGCCAATAATTCACTGTGATTTCCGCTTTCAATAATTTCTCCTTTTTCGAGTACGAGAATTTCATCTGCTTTGGCTATTGTGCTGAGTCTATGTGCAATTACAATGGCAGTTCGGTTTTCCAATAATCGATCAATTGCACGTTGAATCAATTGCTCTGTTTCTGTATCTATAGAACTGGTTGCTTCATCCAATAAAATAATGCGCGGATCAAAAGCCAATGCGCGGATAAAACTAATTAACTGTCTTTGTCCCAAAGACAATGTCATGCCTCGTTCCATAACATTGTACTCAAACCCACCAGGAAGATTTTCTATGAATGTATAGGCGCCAATGGAGCGCGCGGCGGCTATCATTTTCTGACTGTCAATGGTGTCGCTGTGCAAACGAATATTGTCGTTTATGCTTCCACTGAATAAGAAAACATCTTGCAAAACCAATGCGATTTGCTGCCTAATCGAAACAATATTCATGCTTTGGATAGGCAGGCCATCCAATAATATTTCTCCCTTTTGTTGGGTGTAGAGCTGGTTTACCAAACTGGCGATGCTGGTTTTACCACTGCCGGTGGCTCCAATAATCGCCATTGTTTTTCCTGCCTTTAAATGGAAAGAAATATCCTTTAGTACCCAATTCTCTTCTTGATATGCCAGCCAAACGCGCTCAAATTTTATATCCCCCTGTAAAATGGGCGCCTTTTTTACGGGAGAATGCTCTTTGTTTTTTTCATCATCAATTAGCTTAAATATACGTTCAGCGGCGACGATGCCCATTTGTATATTGTTAAACCTGTCTGCAATGGCCCTAATGGGCCTAAAAAACAGGTTTATAAACATGATGAAGGCTGTTAGTTCTCCGAATTCGATGCTTCCTTTTACCAAGGAACCACTCCCGTACCAAATAATCATGGCAAAACAGACAGCAACCAATACCTCAACCACTGGGAAGAAAATGGCATAGTAATATATGCTTCGAATGTTTGCATCACGGTGGGCTTGATTGATCGAATCAAATCTTCTTTTTTCTTCTTTTTCACGGTTGAACAATTGGACAATTTGCATTCCTGTGATTCGCTCTTGTAAAAAAGCATTGATCTTGGCTATTTGGCTTCGTACATCTTGAAATGTGTCACGTATTCCCTTCCTAAATCGATTGGCAGCAAATAGGAGTAGCGGAAGTACCGATAAAGTGATTAGGGTTAAGGTGGTGTCCATGTAAAACATGCAAGCCAAAATCACAACAATTTGAATAATATCACCTGCAATGGTGATAATCCCAGCTGAAAACAAATCGGTAATGGTTTGTATGTCGCTTATGGATCGTGTAACGGCTGTTCCAATAGGGGTTTTGTCGTAGAATGACAATTTTAATCTGATCAAATGATCATAGACATATTGGCGCAGTTTCACAATCACTGATTGGGCAATGCTCTCCGAGAGATAGGTATTTGTAAATCCCAAAATTGCTTGTAAAAATAGCCATCCCAATAAAAACAGTGCCCATTTGTCTAGGAATTGAAATTGTTTGGGAATAATAACAGAATCGATGATTGTTTTATAAATATAGGGCTGCAGAGCAGTAACAATGCTTTGCAAAATTGTCAGTAAAACAGCCAAAATAATCCAATGTCTTTGGAATTTCGCCAATCCAAGAATGCGCCTAAAAAGAATCCATTCATGGGTTTTGGAATTCGCGGTAGCCTTGCTCATCAATTTCCTACGAAATTACGTCCAAACCCGCATTTTCCCCTCAAAAGTTCCCCATATTTATTGGGTATTGCGATTGTGTAAAACTTTTGTTTGGCAATGATTGGTACCGTGGTGTCTCACCTATGTAATATTGCAGTATGGCTAAGCACATTGCTGTTGCGGGAAACATCGGCGCGGGAAAAACGACCCTTACACATTTGTTGTCTAAACACTACGGGTGGGATATGCAACTTGAGGATATGGACGACAATCCGTACATATCTGATTTTTACGAAGACATGCAACGCTGGAGTTTTAATCTTCAGGTATATTTCCTTACGGCCCGTTGGAAAAACATTCAGGCGCTTCGCCTTGGCAAAAAAACGGTTATTCAAGACCGAACCATTTATGAAGATGCCCATATTTTTGCTCCCAATTTGCATGCAATGGGCCTGATGAGTACCCGCGATTATGAAAATTACAAGGACTTGTTCGACACCATAAACAGTCAGATAGAGCCTCCGGATTTGCTAATCTATCTCAGAGCGGGCATTCCGAAATTGGTTCATCAAATTCAAATGCGTGGAAGAGATTATGAAGATGCTATCCGATTAGACTACCTTAAGCGTTTGAATGAAAGATATGAAGCTTGGATTAGCAATTACAAAGGAAAATTATTGATTTTCAATGTCGATGATATTGATTTTCAAGAAAAACCTGGTGATGCTTCCGAAATTATACAGAAAGTAGAGGGTGCCCTGAACGGACTGTTCTAATGCATTTTCAACAGCAAAATATGCTTTGGGGCCTGCTTCTATTAGCAATCCCATTGTTTATCCATCTTTACCAATTTCACCAAACAAAGACTATTTTTTTTCCTGGGGTTTTTCGTTTAACCCAACAAATGCAGCAATCGCGTCGCCAAAAAAAAACCGAACACCTGCTGCTTTTGATTTCCAGGTGTTTGGGCATTGTTTGCTTGGTTTTTGCTTTTGCGATGCCATCTTGTACCGATAAAAATACCAGCAATAAAGCCCAGTCAAACAGGATAGTGGTCTTATTCGACAACGGACTGTCGATGAGTGCACGCAATCAAGAGGGTTTGCTCATGGAACAAGCCCGAAATCAGTTGAGGGATATGTTGGGTGCTTTAAATGAAGAATCTAAGGTGATGTTGCTTACCCAAAATCCATTGATGTCAAAACAGTGGACAAGCCCATCCCAACTCATTTCTATCATTGATACCCTTGACTTCGTAGACCAACAGGTTCAATGGAACGATTGGCTGATTCAGGTCGATGGCATGAGCAAAGAGCTGGCAGCTGAACCTATTTCAGCAGTGGTTTTTAGTGATGCCCAACGCTCTTTCTTGGGAAATACACCCCTTGTGCCACAAAACAAGGCCATTGATTGGCATTTTGTGCAATTCGATTTGGAACCTGGGCATGGGTTGGACCAGGGAGTTCAAACTGGGAATTTGTCTATTGATTCTGCTTGGTACGTAACACAATGGGAAGGAAATAATCAAGGCAATGAATTGTTGGCGCGCATCGCAAATTATAGTGATGCTGAGATGGATGCTTCAGTTTCACTAACATCTGCAGGGTCTACGTTACAGGCTCAATCTATAACACTTTTGCCAGGGGCTGTCAGAGATGTTGTTTTTATATTGCCCACCAATAAATTACACCAGCCTTTGCAATTGCAGTTAGAACCCGATGCGTTTGTCTATGACAATACATTAATGATTCACCCTATTTCCGATTGGTCAATGCAGGTAGGAGTAATCGGATCACACCCTGCTTTTGATGCTTTTTTTTTGGCGCAACCCCTTTTGAAAAAGCATTCAATTGGCTTTCCAATTAAGGATGCTGAGCTGGCTCAATTACAGGCATTGGTATTGATTGGAAATCCCGTGTTGGGAGTATCTGATCAAGAAAAATTAATCCAATTTATGTCTGATGGCAAACCAGTGATTCAGGTTTTAAAGGAAGCAACCGTATCGAATCAATTGCATTCGGTTATGGGTGATATAACTGGAAAATGGGATGCATCCTCCCAGCGCATTGCAATGGGGGGATTGTCTCATCCACTCTTTGAGAATATTTTTTCAGGGTCGCTGAGTGATAAAACACAACTTCCTACAATCGAAGGATATTTTGAATTACAAGATCTTTCCGATTTTGAATCGGTATTGCAACTCGAGGGTGGGCAATCAGTATTCATAAATCGGATACAAGGCAATGGAAGTTTTTGGATATGGCTAAGTGACCTTAATAAGGGGAGTCAAAGCCTATTGCAATCTTCTTGGTTTTTGCCCATATTTACGCAAGTAATTGCCTCAAAAGCGATTGGTGATCGCAGTTTGTATGGTATTATGCATAGCAAGTCCTTGATGGCATTGCCTGCCGATATCGATGTCGACGAACGGGCCGCTTCGCTTAGCGCAAACGGGGTTTTACATTTGGTTGATTTGCAACAGAATGCAAGCGGTCAAAAAGCAATGTATATTGGACCCGAACCCACACAACCTGGATATTATTACCTTAAATCACCCAAAATGTCCGATTCGATTCTTTTGGCTTTCAATCATACCCGCTCAGAGTCTGATTTGCGCAGTGTGGAAAATTGGCCAAAGGAATTTGATGGCATTTCTGACAGGTGGAAACACCTTCAATCGAGAAGTCTTAAGTCTATTTTAGACAATGAGTCATTAAACGGTCTTTGGCGCTTGTTTATATGGGCTGCCGCCTTTTTCTTCGCACTAGAAGTTGCGTTGCTTGTGTACCGCGAAAAAATCAAAAGAAAAGAGGTTCTTCAACCATGAGTCATACACTGTTATTGCAAAATGCCAAATTGTTTTCGCCCATGCATGGGCTTCATGATAAAGTGGTTGAAATATTGGTAAAAAATGGCCTGATTGAGGCCGTAGGGGAGGGTTTGGGAATGGCTGCCAGCGAACTCATCGATTGTGAAGGTGCTTATGTTTCGGCAGGATGGTTGGATGCTTTTGGGGTATGTCCTGATCCTGGAGAACCCTGGAAAGAAAGTTTGCAATCCTATGCAGACGCAGCACAACAAGGGGGGTTTGTTCAGGTTGCAGCTTTGTGTGGGTCAGCGCCTAAACCCGACAACGAATCGGTTATTGCTCAGGTCTTGCAGGTAGGTAGCAACTTGAGGGCAGAGATATTGCCAATAGGATATGCAACAATTCAGGGCGATGCGAAAGAAATGTCAGAAGTGCACGAAATGCACAGAGCGGGTGCTGTTGCTTTTACCGACGGTATTCGGTGCAGTGCTTCAGTAGGTCTTCGATACAAAATCATGCAATACACCCAATCGCTTTCACTCAATTATCTGCATTTTCCTTATCAAAAAGCCTTGGCTCCAGATGGCAAAATTCACGAGGGGATGGTGAATGCGAGTTTGGGTATGAAAGGAATCCCATCCATTGCTGAGACGGTTGAATTATTGGCCGACATTGAAATCGCCAAATACCTTAAAACACCACTGCGGGTAATGGGAATCAGTTGTTCAGAGAGCGTTTCCTTGATTCGAGCAGCCAAAAAAGAGGGATTGAAGATTTACGCGGCAGTTCCCGTAATGAATTTATTGTATACCGATGAAGCATTGTTGGACTTTGATGAGAATTTTAAATTATTGCCCCCATTGCGCAGTGAGAATGACCGCAAATCACTTCTTTTGGGTTTGTTGGACGGAACATTGGATGCGGTTGTTAGCAATCATCATCCCGAAGATATTGAATCAAAAAAGGTAGAATTTGATTATTCTGCTTGGGGAGCAAATACCTTGGCACAGGTTTTTCCAATGATGTGTAAGGCGTTTGAAAATGAAACTGCAGAAAATTGGCTCCCTTTATTATACAGGGGAAGCCGAACTTTTCTTGGTCTGCCCGAACACGACATTTATGTCGGTGCAGAGGCAAGTTTCACCATTTTTAGCATCGATGGTTCATATTCAGCCATTGAAGATCAGAACAAAAGCAAGGCATATAATTTGCCCAGTCCCAATGCAATATTGAAGGGTTGTGTATTGGGGACTATTCGGAAAGGCTGTTACATGAAAAACGATGATTAAAAGAATTGAAATATTGTTTGCTTATCCATCGGTATACCAGGGAATTTTGGCGGGCATTTTTTTGTTTGCTGCCAAAATAGTCGTTTATGTAACCCAGCATTGGGAATATCGTTTTTTACCAGCATTTACTTTTTGCTCCTTTCTCATAATTTTGGCTGCCATGATTTTGGGTTCTCAATCAGACCGGAAACAGGCAGAAGACAATACCTATTATTACAAACAGGCACTGTTGAGCTGCTTGAGGGCAGTTTCTTTTGCCGTCATTATTGGAAGTTTTGCAGATTTTTTTTTGTATAATTTTGTTGATTCCACATTGGTTTCCCAAAGTAAAACCATAATCATAGAACAGATAAAAGAAGGTTTTAGTAAAACCAAAATCATCTCAAATAGTGAGTTAGATCTTTTGGTAGCGGAAACTCGCAAATCTTCGATGGGTACTTTCTGGTATTATCTTTTGGGCTTGCCAGGCCTGATTTTTTCAAACATGGTGTTTGGTTTGGTTGTTGCCCGCATTATGCGGGTTAAAAAAACAAGTCATTGGATAGATCAATAAGACAATGATCAAGAGCATAAGCAGTTTGCAAAATCCTTGGCTTAAGGAGATTTTGGCATTGCAAGACAAGTCTAAGAATCGTCGTTCCAAGGCCTTATTTTCAGTTGAAGGATTGAATGAAATACGGCTTGCTATCGTGGGAGGTTTCGAACTCAAACAAATTGCCATCAATCCAAAAAATACAAATTGGGCCAGTCTTCTGGATGCTTTGGCAATAGATACATTGCCAAATGCTTGTGAGCAACTAGAGCTCATGGATGCTGTTTGGTCTAAGTTGGTATTGCGTGAAACGGGTCGGAATGCCTTGGCAGTTTTTGAAATACCACCGATGCAAACACGTTGGAAGCCAAAAGAAAATGGATTTTATTTAATTGTAGAATCGGTTGAAAAGCCCGGAAATTTGGGAGCGCTATTGCGTTCTGCAGATGCTGTTGGGGTTGATGGTGTGGTTTTTTGTGATGAGCAAATCGATGTGTTTCATCCACAGGTTATCCGAAATAGTGTGGGATGTTCTTTTACGCTACCTTTATTTTTTCTCAATTCAGCCTCGGTTTGGGATGCAATTCAGTTGTATAATGTACAATTATTTACCACTTTTATGGAAGAGTCGGCAGTGGCTTGGGATACCGATTTGCGTGGCAAAGTGGCTTTTCTTGTTGGGGCAGAGCATGTTGGGGTTTCTGATTTTTGGCGTAAGAAAGGAACAAACATAACCCTGCCAATGTTTGGCAAAGTGGATAGTTTGAATGTGTCTGTTGCGGCAGCTTTGTTATTGTATGAGTGCAAGCGGCAACGATCTTTATTGGGTTGAGGTTTCCTTAAATATTTCTTGTAGGTTTGAAAATCGTGAAACAGATAAGTATTTTGGGCGCTGGTAGGAGTGCGGGTTTTTTGATTTCATATTTGGGAAATTGTGCAAACCGTGAGGGCTGGAAATTGCGTGTTTGCGATAAAGATTTTATGCGTCTAAAGGCTTCTTTTGAAATTTCTAGTCATACAGAACTGTCTATCGTAGATTTATCTGTTCCTTCCGAATTAAGCCGCATTGTATCTGATTCTTTTTTGGTAGTCAGTGTTCTACCCCCAATATTACATGTTGAGGTAGCGAAAATTTGCTTGGTTTATGGCGTCCATTTGTTTACTGCTTCGTATACGTCAGCGCAAATGCTTTCCTTGGATGCAGAAGCAACGGCGAAAGGATTGTTGTTTATGAATGAGCTGGGATTAGATCCAGGAATAGACCATTTGTCTGCCAGCCGATTATTCGACAAGGCCCAGTCCGAAGGCTTGGATGTGGTCGAATTTGAAAGCCACTGTGGTGGACTTGTTTCAGAGGATAGTTGCGGCAATAATCCTTGGAAATACAAATTCACTTGGAACCCAAGCAATGTCGTCTTGGCCGGACAGGGTGATTCCTGTATTTGGAAAGAGAATGGCAATATTAAACGTCTTGATGCGCAAAGGGTGTTTGCAGAATCTAGAAAAATAAGCGTCCCTGGATTGGGCATTTTTGATGTATATGCCAATCGCAATAGCCTTACATATCAAGAACTGTATGGATTAAACAATGCCAAAACCTTGCTCCGTGGAACCCTTCGTCGAGAAAATTATTGCAAGGCTTGGAGTGTTTTGATTGATTGGGGTTTTGCCAATTCCAAGGATTGTGTACCCCCGCAGGTAAATACCCGTAAAGAGTGGTTTCAATGGTTAACTGGGGCCAAGAATTTTTCACAGTGGACCATTCAATTGCTGCGAGATAATCCCCATCTTGACAATATTATCGGGCATTTGCACTATCTCGAATTGGATAGTTCCAGTGCTGGAGAATCTATTTCTGGCCTTAATTCAGCAAGAATATTGGAGAATATCTTATTGGATAAATGGCAATTACAAGCGAACGATATAGACGAAGTGGTGATGGTTCACAAATTGGTGTTGCGCGATTTGAATGGCAAACCCAAGCAATGGTATTCTGTATTGCGTGTGCTGGGAGAGGGCGGTGACCGAACTGCAATGGCAAAAACGGTGGGTTTTCCTTTGGCAATGGGGGTTGAAACTTTCTTAATGGGAGAGCTTACGGACAGGGGTGTCATGGTCCCATTCGACAAATCTTGGTATCGGCCTATTTTGGATAAACTTGCGTTACAAAAAATCGTATTCGAAGAACACTTCAGTTGATGCGTCTGGGTTGGGTGAGTTTACCCTTAAATGCATCGGGAGATACTTATTTTTATGCGCAGGAATAACAAAAGGGTCATTGCATTTTTCATACCTTTGTTTTATGTCAGAAAAAACAATCCATAGCAGTAAAGCCCCTGAGCCTGTTGGATTATACCCTCATGCCAAACGGGTTGGTAATTTATTGTTTTTGAGTGGGGTTGGTCCGCGTGTGCGCAACGAAAGTAAAATTCCAGGCGTCGAAACAAACGAACTTGGAGAGATAGTGGCGTACGACATAGAAATTCAATGCCGCTCGGTGTTCCAGAATGTAAGATGGATTTTAGAAGATGCTGGAAGTAGTTGGGATCGCATTATCGATGTAACCGTTTACCTAACCAATATGAAGGATGATTTTCGGGCATACAATCGACTATGGGCAGAATTTTTTGCCGACAATCCTCCCTGTAGAACAACCCTTGAAATTAATTGTTTACCCACTCCAATTGCAATCGAATTAAAGGTTTTGGCGAGCATTGGTTAAACAAATAGAATTTGAAGTATTTGCGTTTTACACGTATGGTTAAGCAAATGGAAGCATATCGACAGCAATTTTTGGATTATATTTCCAAAACAAAGCGAATGTCGCCCCATACTGTTGCTGCATATGGAAATGATTTGTTGCAGTTTACCGATTATTTGGCTATCCAACTTGTAACAGATTTATTGCATTGCAAGCCTATACATATCAGGGGATTCATGGCTATACATCTTCAAAACAAGCTCAGCCCAAGAAGTGTTCATCGCAAAATTTCTAGCCTCAGGGGTTGGTTTAAATACTTGCGTAAACAAGGGGAGTTGAGCGTTGACCCATTTACCAAGATTACTTTGCCCAAAATGCCCAGGATGCTGGTAAAGGATATTCCCTCTTCCGATTTACACAATCTATTTTCGCATTTTCCATGGAATGAAATTGAAGATGGAATGAGGGACCAGACAATTCTTTTGTTGTTTTACACCACCGGGATGCGTTTGTCAGAACTGATAGGATTGAAACCGGGGGATGTCGATTTTTACCGCAATAATTTGCGTGTTTTGGGAAAGCGCAACAAGGAGCGAATTATCCCATTGCATCCAGAGGCCTCCGATTTGCTTAAAATACATATGAAAAAAAATGGGGGTGTATTTCTGTTTCAGACGGCGAAAGGTCAACCATTATATCCAATGTATATGTATCGTTTGGTAAACCATTATCTCAAATTATTTTCCCATGCCGCAAAAACAAGTCCCCATGTATTGCGGCATAGTTTTGCGACCCATATGCTCAATAATGGTGCAAATTTATTGGCCATAAAGGATATATTAGGACATTCAAGCCTCTCTGCTACTCAAGTTTACACAAAGAATTCATTTGAAAAGTTAAAAAAAATACATGCATTGCATCCCAGAAAATAAAAAGCCACCCAATTGGGTGGCTTTTTATTTTCTGGGATTAGAATATCTTATTATCCTTCGGTATCAGCCAATTGGATCTTTTGTTTGTATGCGGCACGAATTTTTTCCATTCGTTTTGTAATACAAGGCTTCTCAAAAGCTTGGCGGGCACGAAGTGATTTTACTACCCCTGTTTTTTCAAATTTCTTTTTGAATTTCTTCAGGGCTTTTTCAAGAGAATCGTTTTCTTTAACGTTAATTATAAGCATATTAAAATTTTAATCTGGGCCACAAATTTAGATTTTTTTTTTGATAATGTCAAGATTTTTTAATCTTTCAATAGTGCGCGTGAAATAACCAGTTTTTGAATTTCACTGGTTCCTTCGCCAATGGTACACAGTTTACAATCGCGGTAAAATTTTTCTACAGGAAAATCTTTGCTATAACCATTGCCACCAAATATTTGAAGGGCTTCATTGGCTGCGAAAACACAGGCTTCGCTTGCGTAGTACTTTGCCATTGCACCCTGTTTGGTAACATTCAGTCCTTTATTTTTTCTGTCTGCTGCTTGAAATGTTAGCAATTCAGCCGCTTCAATACGGGTGGCCATATCTGCAAGTTTAAAAGCAATTGCCTGAAAACTCGATATGGGTTTGCCAAATTGTTCTCTTTGTTTTGAATAAGATAAACTTGCGTTGAAGGCGCCTTTGGCTATTCCCAGAGAAAGAGCGGCAATGGAAATTCTTCCCCCATCCAATATTTTCATCGCTTGAATAAATCCATCTCCAACGATTCCCAATACCTGATTCTCGTGAACCCGACAATCTTCGAAAATCATTTCAGATGTTTCACTTGCGCGCATTCCCAGTTTATTTTCTTTTTTGCCCCCACTAAATCCCTCACAATCACGCTCTACTACGAACGCGGTTATACCCCTCGAGTCCAACAATTCACCTGTTCGGGCTAACACAACGGCCACATCACTGCTAATACCGTGTGTAATCCAATTCTTGGCCCCATTCAGAATCCAATGATCTCCATCTTTTTTTGCGGTACATTGCATTCGCAGGGCATCAGACCCAGTATTTGCCTCTGTTAAACCCCATGCGCCAATCCATTCAGCAGTCGACAACTTGGGCAACCATCGTTGTTTCTGTTCCTCATTGCCAAAAGCCAAAATATGGCCTGTACACAAGCTATTGTGGGCGGCCATACTCAAACCAATCGAACCACACACTTTTGACAATTCTTCAATTGCTACCACATATTCTGTGTATCCCAAGCCCGATCCATTATACTTTTCAGGAACCAAAACCCCCATTAAGCCAAGTTTGCCGAGTTCCTTGAAGATGTGAATGGGAAATTCTTGTGATTCATCCCATACCATTATGTGTGGGCGAATTTGTTTCTCAGCAAAGTCTTTTACTGTTTGACGTATAATTGAAATGTTTTCGTCTTCTTTGAAACTAACCATATAAACAACAAATATAAATGATGAAAGTGAATATGTCTTGCATTATCAATAGTAAGGGCTCTATTTTTTGACCGAAATACGCAATTTGGTAAACACCCGAATCGAATATTATTGACTTAGTCGTAAATAAGGAAAAATTCGGTCTTTGTCGATGGCCGAAATGCCCTGCATTCCATTCCATTCTCCAACAGACATTGTGGGATATTGTTGGCAGAATGAAAAGAATATTTTTGCACGCGCTGGGCCAATATACGGATGTTTGTAGAGCATTTTCCACGTCGGATTTTCGTTCAAATACACAATCGGGCCTGAGGGTTTTTGACATTGTATTTCCAATAACTGAAGAATAATTGTATCGATATTTGGAATTTCAAACAATTGTTGTGGATCAACAAATCCACCGAGTCTCTTTTGGTATTGTATGATGCGTCGCGCTGTGCTGGGGCCAATTCCGGGGAAGCTTTCCAATGTTGTGCTGTCTATATCATTGAGTGAAATTTGGACTGGGTATGGGTTTTGTTTTCTCAGTAATTGTTTCAGTTGCCGAATGGAATTGGCAGAATCTGTTCCTGTGTATTTTCGTTGTTGTTCTTTTATATAGGTTGTCCTGTCTTTCTGGGGTTTGATGAGTGCAAGAAGAAGTTGCAATGCCATCTTGGGGGTCAATGCCTTAACAGGGTAACTGGGATATTCTGAGTTTGGATACGGCGAACTTCTGTGGGGAATGATTTTCTTGTAAGATTTTTTATTTGTTCTTTGGCCATAATCCTTGCGCCATTGAATCGTCTTTTTTTGTTTGACTTGCCATGCAATGAGGTATTCTTGGGCTTTCCCGCTATCTATTTTGGATGCCCAACGAAAGGCGGCTGTTTCTTGTGTTTGAATGTGGCATCGAATAATTCCAAAAATGGAAAGAATGACAATGGCAAACCAATAAGAACCTTGTGTAATATTTTTTCTCAACCCAATCAATCTCGCAGATGTCCAAATGACAAATCGAAACTATGCGAATTCGGCCAGTTTTTCTTGGCAATATTCGCCAGCGTCCAATTTGCTTTTGATAGAAATAAAGGCTTTAAGGGTTATGGCTACATCTTCTAGGGTATGGCAAGCTGTAGGAATTAACCGCAACATAATCACGCCTCTTGGAACAACCGGGTAAACCACAATGCTACAAAAAATATTAAAATTCTCTCGTAAGTCTTTAATTAGATGGGTGGCCTCAGGAATTGTTCCATTGAGTAAAACGGGGGTCACTGGGGTTGTAGTAATGCCGATATTAAATCCTGCTTCACGCAATCCGCTTTGTAAAGCATTTACAATTTCCCACAATTTATCTTTTAATTCTGGACAGTTGCGCATCAATTCCAATCGCTTGAGGGCACCAACGACCATGGGCATTGGAAGAGATTTAGCATATATCTGTGAGCGCATATTGTAGCGTAAAAATTTAATCACATGGGGATCAGAACCAATAAAAGCGCCAATACCTGCCATCGATTTGGCAAAAGTTGAGAAGTAGATATCTACACCATCGGTGCATCCTTGTTCTTCTGTAGTACCCGCTCCTGTACTACCCATTGTTCCAAAACCGTGGGCATCGTCTACCAAAAGCCGAAACGCAAATGTCTGCTTTAAGGCAATAATTTCTTTAATTTTACCCTGAGAACCACTCATTCCAAATACACCTTCTGTGATGACCAGGATTCCACCACCTGTTTGTTCTACCAGCTTGGTGGCACGGCGCAATTGCTGTTGTAAACTCTCAATATTGTTGTGGTTATAAACAAATCGTTTTCCCATGTGCAAACGAACGCCATCAATTATGCAAGCATGTGCTTCGGCATCATACACAATTACATCGTGTCGATCCACCAACGCATCAATGGCACTCAAAACGCCTTGGTATCCATAATTCAATAAAATTACTTCGGGTTTTTTGATAAAGTCGGCCAATTCTTGTTCTAATTGTTCGTGGTAATTGCTATTTCCACTCATCATTCTAGCCCCCATTGGGTAGGCCATGCCAAATTTTTCAGAAGCATCGGCATCCGCTTTCATAACTTCTGGGTGGTTTGCCAGACCCAAATAATTATTCAAACTCCAGTTAAGTCGTTCTCGACCCCTAAAAATCATATTGGGACCAATTGGACCTTCAAGTTTGGGAAAAGCAAAATAGCCATGGGCATCGTCGGCGTACATGCCCAAAGGACCCATGCGATCGTAAAGTTTTTCGAAAATATCTTTCATGGTAATTTGTATTAGTCAAATAACAATGCAAAATTAATCATTGAAACGCAAAAATAGTTAAACAAGTTTTTCGCTTACTACCCACAATGTCAATCATTGATTTTAGGTTGTTCTAAATAAGCAGTATTGCCTTGGTAGTGTTAAATTTCTTTTGTGCTGTGATCTAACGTCCAACAATAAAAACACAGGGACTTTTCCCCAGCGATTCGGTTTTTAGTTTCCAGTCTCCGATTGTTTTGGTGATCGTACTTTCTTGGGCTGAGTGAAGGTTTTGGGCAATACACAAGAGCATGTCACTGGGCAGGTTTTTGCAAAAAAAATGCAGTAGCCGATCTGTTCGATAAGGGGTTTCAATAAATATATGGCTGTGTTTTTCGGTGGCTTTATTGTACAATAGTGTAGTAAGCTGCTTAATTTCATTCTCATTGATTGGAGGGTAGCCGTGGAACGTAAACGTTTGCCCACTTAACCCGCTCCCTGCGAGTGCCATCATCAAACTATTTGGACCCATTATGGGTTTTACGCTCCATCCTCTTTGGTGGGCCAATTTCACGACCATTGCTCCAGGGTCTGCGATACAAGGCATTCCAGACTCCGATGCCAAGCCAATTGTTTGCGCAGAATAAATCTCTTTGAGATGGGCTACCAATTCATTTTTCTTACTGCGAACACCCAACTCAAAAATATCCAAATCGTTCAAGGGAATCCCTGCCTTTAATCCTGACAGAAAACGTCTCAGCGTTCTTGCATCCTCGGCAATCCAATGCCGTATTGGCGTGATGGTGTCTAAATAAATTTGGGTATTCATCCAAGCCCAACTGTTTTCTCCAATGGGTAAAGGCATCAATACCAATTGTTTTACAGGTATATTGGCCGACTGGGGCTTCTTTATTGAATCACTGAGGCTGGGTAGGGCGGATAGGTCTTCTTTTTCTGTCATTGTTTGATTGTTAGGGGTATTGACACCAGTCAGTTGGTAACATAGGCCAAAATGCATGGGGTTGGTCGCTTCAATTCTTACGCCACAAATTTCAACTAAAGCATTGATTTTGACACCCAAAATCAAACAATTGCTTTGAAAATGTAAAATTTGGTATAAAATCGTAAATACCGTTTAAGGTTTGTGATGAAATAAGTACCTTTGAACTGTGGGTTTTATAGGTAAACTTAAGCTGCGTTGGAAGCTTAAGACAACATGGATGGTATGGTTAATATTGTTGGTATTTTGCCTGACTGGCTCTACTGTTATGTATCTTAAAAGATTTGTTCAACCCTATATGGGAGATCATTGGTGGGTTGATGTGGTGTACTATATTTTAGTTCTTCCTTTCTATAATATCTTGCTATTGATGTATGGATTTATATTTGGTCAGTTTAAGTATTTTTGGGCCTTTGAAAAAAGATTTTTTCAGCGTATCGTTGAACTATTCCGATGATTGATAAAGCAGAAGTTCTGAAAGCCCTATCCCATGTTGATGACCCAGATCTAAAAAAAGATTTGGTAAGCTTGGGGATGATTGAAGGCCTTGTTATAGGAGATATAATTTCGTTTACCTTGGTCCTTACAACACCCGCTTGTCCAATGAAGGATATGTTGGTGAATGCTTGTAAAAATGCCATAAGACTGATGGTGGATGCGGAAATAGTGGTAGACATTACCGTTACAAGTAGGGTGCGAAGCAGTATCCCTATTTCAACGACCTTGCCAGGCGTAAAGCATGTAATTGCCATTGCATCCGGAAAGGGAGGGGTTGGCAAAAGCACCTTGTCTGCGTCATTGGCCCTGGCACTTTCAGGTTTGGGAGCCAAAGTAGGTCTTCTCGATGCCGATATCTATGGACCCAGCATTCCCACGATTTTCGGTGTAAACCAATCACCCCAGATGATCATGCGAGAGGGTAAGCAAATCATGTTGCCCATTGAAGCAAAAGGATTGAAATTGCTAAGCATTGGTTTTATGACTGCCCGCGGACAAGCGATTGTTTGGCGTGGCCCGATGATTTCGTCTGCCTTTAAACAGTTTGTCAATGATACTGAGTGGGGAGATTTGGATTACCTAATTATCGATTTGCCCCCAGGAACTGGAGATGTTCAATTGAGTTTGGTGCAAACCGTCCCCCTAACAGGTGTCGTTATTGTAACTACACCCCAAGAAATGGCCCTCAGTGATGCACGTAGGGCTTTGGGCATGTTCTCGATTGAAACAATTGCCAAGCCCATTTTGGGGGTCGTAGAAAATATGAGTTATTTCATTCCAGAGGATGCGCCCGAAAAAAAATATCGCTTGTTTGGTGAGGGCGGGGGAAAAGCGTTGAGCCAAGAATATGGGTTGCCTTTTTTGGGAGAATTGCCTTTTAATCCTGCATTGATGCAAGCCCTAGACAAGGGCGAATTAACGGCTGACTCGATACATCTTAAACCATTCGTTTTGCTTGCCGGAGAATTGGCCCGACAGGTAAGTATGGCTAAAACAACAAATTAATGTATTTTTGTTAAATGAGTGACATACAACAGCAGGTAGAAAAAGTTCTTGAGTCTATGAGACCCTATTTGCATGCAGATGGCGGTGATGTAGAATTGGTTGAAATTAGTAAGGGTCATGATGTAATTCTTCGATTAACTGGTGCCTGCAGTACTTGCAGTATGAGTGAAATGACAATGACTGCTGGAATTGAGGAGAGTTTGCGCAGGTCTATACCTGGTATCGGGAAAATTACCGCACTCAAAATTTGAATGCATAGAATGGGCATATTGGGTCGATTGCGCTCTTTGTCTTTTATACAGTCTGCTACCCCAGCACATTCCCAATATTTTGCCCATCATTCTTTAAAACAGAATGCAATGAATCCCAATTTAGGAACCCAATTTTGGTCGATTCCATTGGTCCCAATCGTTTTTTCTTGCTTGTTTTACTGGGCTCATACCACACTTAATCTCACTTCTTCAAGTGCAATGGTTTTGCTACCATGGTTGTTTTGTGCTGCCATGTGGGTGTATGCGATAGATTTTTATTGGGATGCAATCCGATGGCATGCCATCGGATTGCCATTGAAAAATTTTTGGCTTTGGGGTGGTATCGTTTGGATGGCATTGCCATTTTTTTTTGGTATTTGGTCACTGATATTTTTTTGGGATACCCAATTCTCCCTTCAATTACAGTCTATGGAAGTAATATCCCGATCTGTTTTTTACCCGCTTACAGCGGGATTTTTATATCTGATAAGCAAGGTATTCGCAAAAAAATGGTCGGCAATTTGCAATCCAATACTGATTTCGCTGAGTGTTTTGGGTGCCGTTTTTTTGCATGATTGGAATGTAAAAGACCTTATTTTGTTTTGTCCTTTTTTGTTACAGGGATTTGGCCTTTTTTTGTTGAATGTGCTTTTGTTGGCGTGGATGGAACGTGATAAGGATGCCTTAATTCAATCTGCAAATATTTGGAATGAATGGCCTAAAAGTATAGGTATATCTTTGCTTTTTGTGGGATGTATCCTTTCTCTACTCCCGGAATTGCCCATACAGTCTAAAGAATCAACCCTTACCTATTTTCAACAAAATTTCCAGTTCCATATCGGAATCTGGTTTGTATTGGTCATTTATTCTGTCATTGTTGTATTCCCTAAATGGTTTATTCCCTACCGCTGGTATAGAATATTAATTGATAGTTCGCTATTGCTTTGGATTTTGGCATGCGAATAGCGCAAATGGCATGCGAATAGCGCAAATGGCATGCGAATAGCGCAAATTCTGTATCCCAATTTTTTGAGTGTAACGTGCAATCATTCCCACAAATTCCTGGGCTCTGAAGAAACAACGATGCTATTTTTTGCAAAGAAGATTTAAATGTGGCATTGGCGCTTAAAAATGGTTCGAAAACTTGGCCATTTATAGTGTCGATTTGCTTTGTACTTAATGATTTCGTCGAATGCACATTTTTCTCAATGCCTTCCTTCCATTCCCTCCTTCCAATGGACTTCGCAACGCGCTTCGTAAAGGTCGTTGTTACCGACCAATACCAGGTTTTCGTTTCCAGGTTTTCTGAAGGTAAACGTCGCAGGAAAGCCACAAATATGACACTTGGCTTTAATTTCAATCGTTTGGGTGGCCAATTTTTTGAGCGCTGGCATGGGTCCAAAATCGCGTGCGAGATAATCTTTGTCGAGTCCAGCTGCAGTAATACGAATATTATTCATCATCAATTCTCCGATTACCTCTATCACAATTGGTCCCATGAATTGTATCTCGTCAATATAGATTTCTTGGGTCGACTCATTGACAAGGGTGTAAATTTCTTCAGCTTTTCCAATACGGTGTGCCAAGAGTTGTAAGCCTCCATGACTATTAATTCTACCCGCATTGTATCGTTGGTCGAGGAGGGGCTTTACGGCCAATTTCTCATCACTATTGCAATTACTTGTATTGTAAAATTCGATCAGTTGCGTGGTTTTTCCTGCAAACATACAACCGTGGATAAGTGTAAATTCTCGCATACAGAAATTGTAAATGCTGTTGTAACTTGCCAAAGTCCATGGAATCTAAAAGAACCCCCTTACTCGATGCGTTAAACAGCTTGGCAATGATACACCACGCAAGTGGAATTGACCCAAACGCAAGCCCAAATTCTGAATTATTAGAAGAAATCAAGTCTTTGGCAGCCAGATTATACATGGAAGTGGACATTGAGTTGATTTCTAGGCAGTATTCTTTAAATGTAGAATCTGATGTTCTTGGAGCTTCAGAAGACAAACTTCCTCCAAGCATTGAATCACCTATAAATTTATTCGTTCAAGACCTATCCGAATCCAAAGTTGAAGGCATCTCCACATTGCAAGGGGATGTATTGTTGGAACCAGAAATTGAAGTGGTCATCGAATCTACAGTAGAATCTGAAGTTCAATCGTCTGATGACCTGACCCTGGAAACGGAAAACCCACACGCAATAGAACCCACATTGGAAGCGAATCTCGAAGTGCAATCCGAACTTAAACTCTCTGCCTCACCAAGCAAGGATACAAGCGAAATACCGCCCCCAATAGTCAAATCTGCTGAAACGGAATTTTCCAAGCCAAACAACACCGTTCCCATGGATATCGCACCATCATTGTTTCCCTTCGAGCCTCTTTCCAATACTTCGAATGAATCAAATACTGGAAGCGCTAAAACAGACAGCAATTCTGTCATTGCCCAATTTCCCCTCAGTAGGCGTTTTGAGTTTTGCAATATCCTTTTTGGGGGAGATATGAAAATAATGGGTTCCTGTATACAAGAAATTATTGACGCGCCCGATGAAGCAGGGAGGTTGGAGGTATACGGACGCTGGTACGATCAAAAACAGTGGCGTAGGCGAGATGAATCGGCAGGTGATATGCACAAGATGATCAAACGCATTCTCAACAATTAAACTGTTGCACCGGGTTTACCGGTTATGCAACAGTTTATTCGTTCAAATTCTTTTTTTATTCCACTTTGTGGGTTGTCCTTGGGCATCATTTGGATTCATTGTCCTTGGGCAAATCCTTTTTTTACCTTTTCATGCATTCGATATGGTGGCCAAGCAATTCCCTTTTCAATTTGGGGTATTGCATTATTTTTTGTTTCTACAATCCTGTTTTGGTCTTTGGTCTGGCCCAAATACCGCAGCATCAATCCCCAATTGCGCATGGGTTCGGTATTTTTCTTTAATACAGCGATTGCCCTCCAATTTTTTGGTTCTGAAATGGGAGACAAAAATCTTTGGAAACAAGAGCCATTGCAGAAATTGGCTCTTGTTTCAATCACAGATACCCTCATTCCAAATGCCAAAGGACATGCTGGCGAAATCGGCTGTTTGGGATTTTTAGACTCCAAAGGGGCGTTTTATCCTCATTCTATGCATTTTCGTGTAAGCTTGCCCAAGGGTGTTTCCCCACCAGCAGTCGGAAGTGTATACCATGTGCCCGTTCAGGCACTACGTCCCTATGTAAATTCTACGATTCCTGGATCGGTTCAGTGGGATGACATTATGCAGACACTCGGAATTGATGGGAATTTGCGATGGGATACCACGTTTTTATTTGCAGGAAGGCGGCCCATTGGAAGGGTGTTAAGTATAAAATTACGATTCTTATCTGCAGTGAGAAAGCAATTATTTGACAATCTAACCCCTGACCAGGCTGGACTTGTGTATGCCATGTTGATTGGAGATAAGGCAGGATTAGAACCACAAATCGAAAAGCAATTTGCCATCGGGGGTTTAATGCATGTCTTGGCTGTTTCTGGGATGCATGTGGCATTGATTATGGGGGCTTTAATGTGGCTATTAACCCGAATTGGCGGGAGAACCAAGCCCGGGGTAACAGCACTCATTGTTTTGATTTTGATGGGCTGGGTATACGCATGGATTACGGGTTCGGGTGCTTCTGTGATACGCGCTATGTTAGGAGCGACCTGGGTTTGGGTGGGCAATTATGGGTTTAGACGAAAACAACACCTAATGCATGTTCTTTTGGGCTCTGCGTATATTCAGGTTTTGTGGAATCCATATGTGATTTTTCAGTTGGGATTTCAATTGAGTTATTTGGCTGTATTGGGAATTGGAACCCTGCATGATATTTGGTCAAAGCAGTGGAAAACACCCCATAAATGGCTCAATATCTTGTTGCTCAATATCAGCCTGACCCTTACCGCGACATTGTTTACTGCACCACTGATGCTTTTGCATTTCCATTCTTTTCCGACATGGTTTTTGCTTGGCAATCTGCTTTTATTGCCTTTGTTTACGATCGCCGTTTATGTGGGGCTCCTGTGTTTATTTCTGGGTTGGATACCGTATGTAGGATATTTTCTGTATTGCGGGTTTGCATTTTTTTTGAAGGGATTGCTATTGGTTCTGCACTGTGGAGAATCACTTCCTTTGAAACAACTCAAAACACTAGAGATTGGTTGGTGGGAAGCGATTTTGATGTGGCTTTGTTTGGCCTGTGGTTATAAAATTTTTAAGAAGATGGGCAAGCGGAATTTACTTCGATACAATGCGAAATACTGTGTCAAAAGCAAGAAAAAAAATACGGGCAATCATTCTCTAAACGCACACAATAGCTCCGCTGTTTCTTTGATTCAAGCGCCGAAAAAACCGACCAAATTTCATTCTTGGCCGCTTGCCTTGCTTTTGGCAGGAGTTTTTGTGTTGATATCTGGCATTGAGTATAAAAGAGTGCAACGCATTAAACAAGCGCATTCATTTGTTATTATTCGTTTTAACAAGCAGTGGAATTGCCATAAAAAGGGCGATACGCTGTTCATTCGGGGAAATGTGTCCAGAATAAAAAGTAGACAATTCTTGATGAAAGAATTGCAATCCTACATATCGCTTTACGCAGTTCATACAGTGTTGTGGGTTCAAGAATAATCGACAGTGTAATTCTCCAGCCAGCACTAAAAGGGCAATCAGCCACTCATTGTCTGATTTGAGAGATGAACTTGTTTTCCCGGGCGATACCTTGCTTATCCTATACTGCGATTTATGCTTACATACAGAGGAGTGTTTGTACATTTGCCTTATGTCTTCATTACTCATTACAGAAATTCAAGAAAGGGTAGCCTATTTGATTTTGAATTATACCGAGAAACGCAATGCCCTTTGCCCTGCTTTGGTTGAGGACATGACAGCGGCTATCCTTGATTTTAATACCCAACAAGACATCAAGGTCATTGTAATCAAGTCGGCAGGAAAGCCATTTTGCGCTGGGGCCGATTTGCATTATTTGACTCAGATGCGAAATTTTACAATCGAAGAGAATGAAAAGGACTCAAGCCTTTTACGACATTTATTTGATGCCATTTATCTTTCTCCAAAATTGGTCATTTCACAAGTCGAAGGTCCTGCATTGGCCGGTGGATGTGGATTGGCAACCTTGGCCGATCTTTGTATTGCCACACCCGAAGCCAGTTTTGGTTATACAGAGGTTAAAATAGGATTTGTTCCCGCCTTGGTTATGGTTTATTTGTGCGAGAAAGTGGGTGGAGCAGTCATGGCAGATTTATTGCTAACGGGTAGAATTCTCAGTGCAGATGAAGCCCTCAAGCTACACTTGGTTCAACGCATTGTTGACACCGATTTGATTGCAGAATATGTAAATAATTTGGCGGTAGAATTGTGTGAAAACACATCATCCCAGGCTGTTTCTTCTATTAAAACAATGCTCCGAGCGATTCCCATCATGAACCGAATTGAAGCACTCGACTATGCCGTTAAACAAAATGCAAAGGCCCGTGGTACAAAAGATTGTAAAAAAGGAATGGATGCATTTTTGAATAAACAAAAGATTAAATGGTAATCGGATGCGCTTAATCGATACCCACTGTCATTTGTATAGCGAGTCTTTCGATGCAGACCGAGAATTGGCCATTGCCCGCGCCAAGGATTTGGGAATACAGCGAATTATCATGCCCAATGTTGACCTAAAAACCCTTCCAGGGATGCACCAATTAATGGAGCAATATCCGGGGTTTTGTTCTGGAATGATTGGACTTCACCCCTGTGATGTGAAGCCCGATTTCGAGCAAGAAATCGAAAGTTTATTCTCCTTCTGCAATACCCATACATACTGCGCGGTAGGTGAAATTGGCATCGATTTGTATTGGGATCAATCCTCGCAAGAAATACAAGAGAAAGCTTTTCTGATGCAGCTAGAATTTGCCCTATCGCACAATCTCCCCATTGCCATTCATTCTCGAAATGCCACCCAAAGAATTATTGAACTCCTCAAATCCTACAAAGGAAAACCAGTTTGCGGGGTTTTTCATTGCTTTTCTGAGAGCCTTGAGCTGGCCCAAGAGATTCTCAAATTCGAAGGATTTTACTTGGGTATTGGGGGGGTTGTAACGTATAAAAATGCAGGATTATCAGAAATCATATCCAAGATTCCCCTAGAACATATTGTACTCGAAACCGATAGCCCTTACCTTCCTCCTGTTCCTCATAGGGGTAAGCGAAATGAGCCATCATATACCCGCTTGGTAGCCGAAAAAATTGCCGATATAAAGGGAATTTGTTTGGACGAAGTGGCTTCTATTACTTCTCGAAATGCCGAAATGCTTTTCGGAGTGTAAAAGATTTAGCGATATTTGAATCATTGTAATCACCCCTAAAGAAAAAAGTATATCAGCCGATGCATATAGAACAAATTTATACCGGATGTTTGGCGCAGGGCGCTTATTATATTCACAGTGGTGGCGAAGGAATAATCATAGACCCATTGCGAGAGGTGCAGCCGTATTTAGATCGATTGTCTCGAGATGGCGTAACCCTTAAATATATTTTTGAAACACATTTCCATGCAGATTTCGTGAGTGGTCATTTAGATCTAAGTGCCAAAACACAGGCTCCGATTGTTTTTGGCCCATTGGCGAATCCCTCGTTTCCCTGTATTGTTGCCAAAGACGATCAGGAGTTTTTGGTGGGTAAAATTCGCATAAAGGTTTTGCATACTCCAGGCCATACAATGGAAAGTAGCTGCTATTTATTGATTGATGAGCAGGGGAATCCCCACAGTCTCTTTTCTGGGGACACCCTATTCTTGGGAGATGTCGGCCGACCAGACTTGGCACAGAAAGCCATCGATACAAGCCAAGAGGAATTGGCGGGTATTTTATACGATTCTTTGTTGAACAAGATTATGCCTTTGCCCAATTCGGTAATGGTTTACCCAGCCCACGGCGCAGGTAGTTCTTGTGGCAAAAACATGATGAAGGAGACGATGGATAGTCTAGGACATCAAAAAGAAATGAATTATGCCTTAAATCAACCCACTAAGGAAGCCTTTGTCGAAGCGGTATTGGATGGATTAATGCCTGCACCGGCCTATTTTCCTATGAATGTATCCATGAATAAAAAGGGGTATAATTCTATGGACGAAGTGATGCGTAAAGCATTGCGGTCTTTGGGGGTGGAAGAGTTTGAAATAAAGGCTGAAGGAACCGAAGCAGTCATTCTTGACACCCGCTCACCTGGGGAGTTTGCCAAGGGATTTATTCCCAGAAGTATTAATATTGGTATTGATGGACAATTTGCGCCTTGGGTGGGATTGGTCATTGCGGATAGTGAAAGGCCCATTTTGTTGGTTACTGCACCAGGCCGAGAGGTTGAAACAATAACCCGCCTTTCGCGGGTTGGATTTGATGGTGTCTTGGGCTACTTAAAGGGGGGAATTGATACGTGGATATCGGCTGAGAAAGAAATAGATAGTGTAAACCGCATTACCGCCAGCCAGTTTGCTTCTGAATTAGCAATCGGAGAAAGCGTGGTTATCGATGTCCGAAAAGAGAATGAATACCGGGGTGAGCATGTTGAAGACGCCTATAATAAACCACTAGACTTTATCAATGACTGGTTTGTGGGAATGGATCCCCAACAGGCATTTTTTATGCATTGTGCTGGGGGCTATCGCAGCATGATTGCCGCGTCTATTTTGAAATCCAGGGGCATCCATCATTTCAAGGAAATCGAGGGCGGTTTTGGCGAAATCGCCAAAACCATAGTGCCAAAAACCGATTTTATTTGCCAAAGCAAATTGCAGAAAATATAATATTTCCAGCGTCGGAACGGGGGGCATGGACACCCTTTTTTAGGTGCCGCGGCGGTAGCGCTCATGGTGGTGTTGCCCCATTTCACACCAAAAAACCCTGCGGCCAAAAACCAGCGGCCAAAGTCTTAGTTTTATCCGATTTTTGCAACTTTTTTTAGTACTGGCAAAACCACCGTCAATACAATGTCTGCACAATTGTTGTGAATGGTTGTTCTGGGGGAGTATTTGGCACGGCAGATACCACTCCACGAAGAGGATCCTTCACTGGAAATGCAACTCAGAAATCAATGGTTATGGCTTGAGCAAGGAGTAATTGAATATGCCCCAGCGGTGCAAGCGGTATCGAATTGATACCCAGATGCACCCCAATCCGTAGACGGCACTATCTTTAAGATTTATTGAACTCGCACCTGGGAAATACTTTGTAGGGCAGCTAATTTCTCCAATCATAAAGTTGGCATGTACACACTGGGCAATTATTTGGTTGTCGAATAAGAAATTGTCGGAATTTTTTTCCCACGGTGTGTTCTCTAAAACTTCACGAGAAAAAGCCCTGTAACCACTATGGTATTCTGACAATTTTTGATTCATCAGGATGTTTTGAATCAAGGTGAGAATTCTGTTGGAGAGGTATTTGATCCAGGGCATGCCTCCTGCAATGGCCCCTTTTCCCAAAATACGAGACCCCACAACTACACGGTAGATATCGCTAGCCAAAAGATGGGCCATCGCCGGAATCAATTTGGGAGTATATTGGTAATCGGGGTGCAACATGATTATGATGTCTGCCCCCAATTCTAAGGCTTTGCGGTAGCAGGTTTTTTGATTTCCGCCATACCCTAAATTTTTTTCATGCCGGATCAAATGCTGTATTCCCAATCGTTTTCCAAGCACTAGGGTTTCATCGTTTCCTGCATCATCTACCAGTACTACATCGTCTACAATGTCAAATGGAATCTCACGATAGGTTTGTTCTAGGGTAAGTGCCGCATTATAGGCTGGCAATACAACCACCACTTTTTTCCCTTGAATCATACTGCGAAAATAGGACTTTGCATACGGAGCAACACAGCCTATCATTAAACTTAATGAAGCCAGGATAGTAAAAATGTGCAAAACGGAATTGAATCGGTTTGTAGTTTCCCCGAATGTTGTTGGTCGCATTATCAATCGAATTTTCCAAAGATTCAGGGCAGCAGTTTGCAATCTTAGCTGGGGTATGCATACAGGCCACTGCTTTCGCCCGCGTTTACGATATGGTGATGAGCCGTTACGCCCACCAAATGAAAGTGGATCTCAACGGAAATTCGGTCCACCGCCTAACTCCTTACCCAGAACGATGTACCGTGGAGGAACTTGCCACCTCATCCGCATCCAATGCCACATCATACCCAAGGAGGAACTTGCCACCCAGGGATACTTGCCATGGGTAAATGTGCCACGTACTGTAACAAAATAGCACTTCCACCAGCCAAAACCAAGAAGAATACAAGACCAAAGAGTTCTATAAATACCGAGAACGTATAAAATTACCGTTTGTAATACATGTAAAGTCCAGCTGTCCAGCCCATAAATTCAGGCATTTCATACTCATTCTGCACATTCAAATTGCCAGAGTACAGGTTGTATTTTTCCCAAAATTTGCCGTTTTGATTGTATTGTTTTTCGACACTTCCCAAAAAAGATTCAAGCAAGGTTTGGCGTATTGAGTAGAATAATCGTGTGGTTTTTGGACGGATTTTCAACATTGGGTTGGAGTGATGGCTGTAATTATAGATACCCGCTGCTGCAAAGTGGGTTAAACAAGGCCAAGCATTGGGACTATTCCACTGTGTTTTCCATAGAACTCGGTTCGAAACAGGAAGGCAAGGTATTACCCCGAACCCAGTAATTAATGTATCACACAAAAACAAGAGTGCCAATGTTGATTTTCGGTCTTGTTTGGCCAGTCCAGTAAAATAGGGCATGAATTGCGCAGCACCCGGAACGAAAGTTTTTTTATTGTTTGCCAAGTCAAAATCCCAATACAATCCTGTGGATTTGTCGTAAAGGGTTTTATGCATTGTTTTTTTTCGCTGGAGAGCAGTTTTTTCCCAGGCCTTAGAAATGTGTTTTTCGCCGAGAATTGCATAGCCTCTTGCGAGGGTTAATTCGCCCATGTATAAAAGGCAGTTTAGGTCTAGTGCGGCAATGCTTTCACAGCGTGCATCAAAGCGGGGGGTAAAGTCCCACCCACTTTCTGCCTCGGCCAACATGTGTTTGCACAATATTTGTCCTTTGCTTTGTCTTTCTCGCTGGGTTTCGAAAACACTGTCTTTGGCTTCTCGTTCTAATAGACTGTCAAATTCAGTTCCCAACCGCTGCTTCAAAAAACGAGAAAATCGTTGCAGATAAATTTCATCTGCATTTTGTCCGTAATGATTTAAGCCATATTTTAGGGACAAGGCTGCTTTCAATATCCGATCAGTTGGGGTTGTTTCTTTTATTGGGTTGGTGTCACTCAAATCTCCAGCGATGTATTCGTTTTCTTCATGCTTAGCAAGAACCGTGTCATCAATCATCAAATGAACGTCTTGACCGACCGGTTTGTGTGGACGCGTGATTGGAGAAAACCGAATTGGTAGCATTGACGTGAATCGGTTTTGCATCCACCAGTGATGTTCTTTTGCTACCGCATCCAATGCAGACCGAAGCCAACTGGTATCCTTGGTGCGACAAAAAATATCCATCACCATGCCCGACAATAAAGGTGGTTGAGATCGGTTGCACATCGAAAACCGGTTTGCATTGGGAACAAATCCAAATCGATTTGCCAGGTAAATGAGGTTGTTACAATTGTTTATCGCTTGTAGTAACTGTGAAGAATCGGCAGATGCGAGCAGTCCTAGATTGATAAAATAGCTATCCCAATAATACATCTCAGCAAACAGGGTGTTTCCCCTGAGGGTTGGTGTTGTATAGGGGTAGGGTAGGCCAATATAGTCGGCAGAATCAAGGGGTAAAAAGCGCAATGTTTTTCGCCAGTATGTGTTATAATGCCCAATGGCCGATTCCTTTGTTGTGCGTGAAGGGGAGTCGTTAATGCCATCCGAATCGTATGTGTATTCTTCAGCTGGGGTTGAGAGTGGATTTGGCAACGAGTTGTCGGCATCTGTGATGAATACAACCTTATTGATGGGTTTACAACCAGATTGATTCTCGGCCGCTATTTCGTTGGGAACTGCATAAAAATATACGGTAGATACCATTGAACAGCACAGTGCAAGGAGATTACGCAGCTTGTATTTTAGTCTTTTCGTTTGGTATCTGTTACGCTGACACATACAACAAAAATAGGTGTCTTAATCCTTGATTGGGTAACGAAGAAGTGATGGTATAGGTCATTCACAGGTTTTTACCCACGGATCGAATTCTACAGGGGACAATTCAACCAAAAGATGCAATGGTGCTTGTCCGATTCCTTGAAAGTAATGGTGCTCGTACTTGTGATTGATAAATTGAAATTTCCACTTGGTATCTGGCGTGAAGAAAGGCTGTATGATTCTTTTGGAACGGGCCGATGAAAATCTGTGATGTGATGTAATAATCGGCCGATGTAAAATCGAAACAGCAACATACCGGCATCCGATGCGGTTTTTCTAATTTGCACATCATCTGCCATCCGTGTAGTATCGATTTTTTGCGACTTCCTCCATGCCAGATAGTCCACCTTTTTAATTTGGTAAATTTTTTCGCTTCAGAGCAATTGGCGAGAATTTTTGACTAAATTTGATTCACTATGATACTATCTTATTTTCTATACTCTGCGATACTATTGACAGTTGTGTCATCGATCGTTACAATTCAACAAGGGTCTGTTGCAGTGATTACTATGTTTGGTAAATACAGCCGCATTCTCAATCCGGGATTAAATTTTCGCGTTCCTTTTTTAGAGGTAATTTACCGAAAAATATCGGTTCAAAATAGAAGTATTGAACTCGATTTTCAAGCCATTACACAAGACCAAGCAAATGTCTATTTCAAGGCGATGTTGCTTTATTCTGTGTTTGACAACAAAGAAGATACCATTAAAAATGTGGCATTTAAATTTGTAAATGACCGCGATTTCATGACCGCGCTGATACGTACCATCGAAGGTTCTATTCGGGGTTTTGTAGCCACGAAAAAACAGGCCGAAATTTTGGCACTCAGAAAAGAAATTGTCGAGTCTGTGAAAGAGGGAATCGATTCTGTTTTAGAATCTTGGGGATACCACCTTATCGACTTACAGTTGAACGACATTACGTTTGACGAGGTGATTACCAAATCTATGGCACAGGTTGTGGCATCCTCTAATTTGATGGCGGCGGCGACCAATGAAGGACAGGCATTGTTGATTACCAAAACCAAAGCCGCTGAGGCTGAAGGCAATTCCATAAAAATTTCGGCCGAGGCCGAGCGCATTGCCGCCCAAATGCGTGGACAGGGGATTGCGCTTTTTCGCAAAGAAGTAGCCAAAGGGATGAGCGATGCAGTTTTGGAAATGAAATCGGCCGATTTAGATGCGTCTTTTTTATTGTTTAGCATGTGGACCGAGGCGATCAAAAACTTTGCTGCTGACGGCAAGGGCAATGTTATTTTCTTAGACGGATCTACCGACGGGATGAATAAAACCCTTAAAGAGATGATGGCCATGAACCAAATAGAAGCGAATAAAGGGGGTAAGAAATAGTGCAAGAGACGCAGTGGGAGAGCAGTCCAGATACCAAATTTGGCAAGCAGCGTGGTATTATTGGAGACAACGACACAATTCGTCTTTTTTCCATTAAAGATGTGTCTCAACCCTTAGAAATTCCGTTTATCAACAACGCCGTTGTAAAAGCAGGATTCCCATCGCCTGCCGATGATTATCTTGAAGAAGAGATTGATTTAAAGAGGCTGATGATAAAACATCCTGCTTCTACGTTTACCATTGAGGTAACGGGAGACTCGATGAAAGATGCCTTTATTTCCGATCCAGCCAAATTGATTATAGACAAATCGCTGAGACCTCAAAATAATGATATTGTATTGGCTATTGTAAATGGAGAGTTTACTGTAAAGTATTACCATGCTGAGCAAAATACAATAACACTATACCCTGCGAATGAAAAATACAAGCCCATTCCGATTACAGACGGAATGACATTCTCGGTCTTTGGGGTAGTGACCTTCGTAATTATTGAAACCAGAAAAATACATTGTGTTCGCCCTCGTAGATTGTAATAACTTTTACGCGTCGTGTGAACGATTGTTTCAGCCAAAGTTGGAGGGACTGCCCATTGTTGTATTAAGCAATAATGACGGATGTGTTATTGCAAGAAGCAATGAAGCAAAAGCATTGGGAATTAAAATGGGTGCGATCGCATTTGAAATTAAGGAACTAATCGAAACACACCAAGTGCGTGTATTTTCTTCGAATTATGCGCTATACGGTGATATTTCTTCAAGGGTAATGGCAACATTGGGTACCTTTAGTCCACGTATTGAGGTTTATAGTATCGATGAAAGTTTTATTGATCTCACGGGATTTGGAAATCTAGAATCCTATGCCCAGGATATGCGTGAAACGGTAAAACAGAATATTGGTATTCCTACCTGTGTGGGTGTTGCAAGCACTAAAACCCTTGCCAAGGCTGCCAATAAGTACGCCAAGAAAAATGCTGCCAACGGGGTATTTGTAATAGATACTGAGGCCAAAAGGGAACTTGTGCTGAAGTGGATGGAAGTTGGTGATGTTTGGGGAATTGGGAGAAAATTGGGCAAATGGATGTTGGCCAATAATATAACGACTGCCTGGGAATTGGCCAATGCCGATAAATCATGGATAGGTGCTAAGATGGGTGTCATTGGACTTAGAATGTTGAAAGAACTCAATGAAATTGCTTGTATAGCACTAGAAGAATATCCATCCTCGAAAAAACAAATATGTACTTCTCGTTCTTTTGGTACCAAACTGCAAGAGTATGGACCCATTTCTGAGGCTGTTGCCACCCACGTAAGTCGTTGTGCCGAGAAATTGAGAAGACAAAAATCATGTGCGGCACAGCTCACAATTTTCATGCATACAAATTCCTTTAGAGCCAATGATCCGCAGTATTATGGATCTATTTCTATTGCATTGACACCTGCAACAAATGATACAACAGAATTGATTAGATACGCCTTAGTTGCATTGAAAAGCGTATTTAAGGAGGGGTATAATTACAAAAAAGCTGGTGTTATTGTAAGTGAAATTGTATCAGAAAATCAGATTCAACAGGTCTTGTTTGACAGTCGGACAGACCGTCATAAATACAGTAAATTAATGGATGTAATGGATCAGATCAACGGCAAAATGGGTAGGGACAAGGTGAGAATTGCATCCGGCGGATTTGCGAGAAAATGGAAGTTGAGGCAAGAAATGAAATCACCCAATTTCACTACGAATATGGGTGAAATTCTGAGTGTTTCTAATTAGTTCGTGCATAAAAATCGCATATAAAAAAGAAACTCCAACAGCGATAACGGGTATAAACGTGGTTAAATATTTAAATGCAGTTATTTTCATCAATTACCAAAACGAATATAGTTTTTATCTTTGGGAAAATGGTCTATCAGCGATTTTTTGAATAAACATTTGTTTTGTATATTCGATGGTTTAGACCTGTGACCATTTTATCTCACTTATTCAAATTTTTTCTCAAAACAATCTACTATTACAAAATTCCATTGTCAATTTGAAAGAAGAAAATATTATACTCTTTGATGGAGTTTGTAACCTATGCGATGGAGTTGTTAAATTTATAATTGCAAAAGACAAAAATGACAAATTCAAATTTACTTCATTGCAGTCTGCAAGCGGACAATCTTTGCTTTTAAAACTAAACCTGCCTACTGATTCTTTTACATCAATCGTTTTAATAATTGGTGATTGTTATTTTGTAAAATCCTTGGCAGTACTTCAGGTATTGAAGGAGTTGGGAGGGTTTTGGAAACTGTTTTATATATTTATTATTTTTCCAAGACCAGTGAGGGATTTTGCCTACGACTTAGTTGCAAAGACACGATACAAATTATTTGGCAAAAGAGAGTCTTGTTCAATGCCGACAAATGACATTAAACACAAGTTCCTGGAATAACGTAAAAACGCAGCAAGGGTATACCCTTAATTTTATGTACACTTTAAATAATCAATGATTTCTTTTGTCTTTTTCATGTTCGTAATACCAACTTGGTTTTTTGCTAATTTAGTCCACGATGCGCTGACGCAGTCAAAAGTTGAACAGTCCTCTCAGCGTCATTGCATTGGCTGTATTGCCTTGAAGTTCGTTTTTAATGGCTATGGCAGACAAGAGGGATTTGCTATCGCACACCATTGATATAAGTCATATTTGGCACATGTTAAAAACATTGATATGAACAAAATATTAATGAGTAGTTTAGTTCCTTTAGCCTTTCTTTTCTCTTTGATAGCGAATGCCCAGGTTCCAACAGTAAAAGCTGTCCCAGACTGGAAACGACAACGATTCGATATTTTTTACGTACTGCCCCTGTAGCGATTTCCCGGATTTTACCCAGTTTTTGGTAAGGAAGGCATCGACTCATTATCTGTAACCCACGATTCATTATTGAAAACATTGAAAGCTTTTGAAAATCAAGAGTAAATTTGTGCTGCTTTGTCAAACATCAAACACAATGAATTCAATTTCAACCCTCACACTCTTTCGATTTACAAACTTACGTACCAAGGTTTGGGCCTTCAGTCAAATGCAATTTGCCCACACCGAAATGGTTACAATCAAAGGGCTGCAATTTTATAAACTCATGGGCAGTGGGAGAGATCTGGGCTTTAGTCCTTTCCCAGATTGGGGAGTGTATGCCATGTTGGGGGTGTGGGACGATGAACAATCGGCTGAGGATTTTTTTGAAAAGGCCTCCATTTTCTCACAATACAAAGCCAATTCTGCTGAGCATTGGACCGTTTTTATGAAGCCCATCAACACCAAAGGACTTTGGTCTGGCAAGAATCCTTTTGTGCAGTCGACAGACATAGATCAAAACAACGGCCTTATCGCCGTAATTACCCGCGCTACAATCAAACCAAGCAAACTGCTTGCGTTTTGGCGGTATGTGCCCACATCGCAACGACCCATTCAAAAGGGTTGCCCCGGATTGATTTACACCAAAGGAATCGGAGAGGCTCCCTTGGTTCAAATGGCCACTTTTAGTATTTGGGAGAGTTTAGAGGCGCTCAAGAACTTCGCCTACAATAGTCCTGAACACAAAGAAGCCATCAAACGAACCCATCAAATTGATTGGTATAAAGAAGAGATGTTTGCAAGATTTCAACCCTACAAATCTACCGGTGCATGGGGTGGAAGCAATCCACTCAACAAGTACTTACAACCTGCCTAGGAAATCTCATTCGATGGCCATGGGCTTGGCTACAACGGTCATGAATCCCATAGATTTCAATTTTTGTAGTTTGTAAAGCGGCCAGTTCAAGGTCATGCCCATGACGAATTTTACAAAGCGACCTTCCATTGAAGCGGTCCAATCTATTTGTTGTTGCTCCATTTTACTCATCCAATGCAGTGTGTAGGGGTGCAGTGTACCATGCGTTAACAAAGTTTCTACACGCCAGCCGCTGTTCTTCAACATCAAAGCGATATTGGTGGGTGAGTACAATGCAGTGTGCCGGGGCGTATGATAGCCAGACCAGTGTTTTCCAAATTTTCGGCGGGTGAAACTGTCGAAATTGGGTACTTCCACAATCAGTTTGGTTTTGGGATGAGCGATCTTCAAAAGCTGCCTCAGGTGTTCTTGCGGGTTGTAATCGTGCTCTAAATAGTGCCACATGGTAATCACATCTACAGCAGGTTCTTGTATTAAATCGGCAATTTCACCCTTACTCAAATCAATGCGGGTGAATGTTTGGGTGTTATGAATCCATCCTTCATCGCTAAAATCCAATCCCATCAAATGCGCATCAGATATTTTGCGAAGGCAGGCCAAAAATGTAGGCTTTCCACAGCCCACGTCCAAAACCCTGCTTTTATCGGTTAATTCATGATGCTGCTTTAACCGTTTTACACGCGCCAAGTCGATGTTGTATTGGTCTTTTTTTACAAATGATGCGTACTTACCCCAAGCCTCTTCAATCCGATAGGGGAGGTAACTGCCGGTATAGAATTGATACAAGTCAGATTCGTTTGCCCTGGGATTCAAAAAAACCAATCCGCAAGCGTTGCAGAGATCAAAATTGTATTCTGTATCCAATGCAGGGTGCATCATGGCTTTGGTTTGTATGAATGAAACAAACTCTGTTGAATTGCAGGCCGGGCATTGGGTTAGATATTCCATATTGATAGTAAGCCATTCGTACGCCCTTCGAATTTATTGAATTATGTACCAAAACCATTGTGTAAAATTAAAATGGTGAAACAAATGATTTAATTAACTAATTTCACCGAGCAGTAAAATCAAACAATCACATCATTTCAAATCCCCTAAAAAAATATGAAAAATTTAATTATTATAGCTCAATTCACGGTTGGCTTATCGGTCATTTACGTTTGGATTTTCAGATTTCAGAATGTACTCGCCGAATTTAAATTGTTTGGCTTGGGCGATACAACACGCAATTTTGTGGGGGCTTCAAAAATCGCATTGGCTACATTGCTCATGGCAGGGGCATGGCACCCCGAATTGGTCCAAAACTCAGCTTTTCTGATGGGTGGATTTATGTTAGCGGCCCAATTTTTCCATTTCAAAGTCAAACGTCCTATGGTGAAACGCTTGCCATCGCTAATTTTCTTGCTTTTGTGTATTTTCATCGCAACGGGTAAGGTTTAATATCCCAATTGTATGACAGTTTATCTGTTTTGCATTTTCTTTTCAAGTTTGTCTTTTTTGCATATGTTGCTGCCTATTCTTCATTTATCATTTTAATTTTATCTCTACGGAGTTTTCAGGCATAAATAATTGATCCATAACATTTGCAATTCTTGACATACAATTAGAGGCCATTGGTTAAAACTTTGGTTTTTTTGACATAGAATAGAATGCCGAAAGTGGGTGTCATTTGGGGTGAAAAATCTTTCATAAAGTTACGTTTTTTTAGGGCGTAATCCAAGAAATTTCTTTGACGTAATCACCAATCTTTCAACAACATACAGATCCCTAGGTGGACTTTTTTCGATTTGGATTTTGGTCCACCGAATCACTCACCTCGCGTAGGAGCAAATAAGTGGATTTTAGGCCCAAAAAGGCATAAAAAACCCCAAATTCGCTAGGATTCGGGGTAAAAAGGGGTAAAAATAGGGTTTGTTGCAGAGAGGAAGGGATTCGAACCCTCGATACACTTTTGGCATATACACGCTTTCCAAGCGGGCTCCTTCAACCACTCGGACACCTCTCTGTAAAAGATGACAAAGATAGGTTTTTGATTGTATCCAACAAGGTGGTGATTGTCGAATATTTTGGGAATCATGAAGCCCTTGCTGCGGACTTGCTGCAGAATTGCCGTGGACCTTGCTGATGCCTTGCTGCGGTCAAAAAACAACCCATAGCCAAATCCATTGCAATGGTGGGTGTTTACTCGTCCGAAATAGACCCCAATGCATTGCCAAGGGAAACCCAAGAGAATTGTTTTTTGAGGGTGACCAATTGGGAGCGGATATGAGTTAATAATCCGGGTTTGTATATTTCAATGAGTGCCGACGACAATCCTTCTGCATGGGCTTCGCAAACCAAACCTGCTTCTCCATGCGGAACAAGTTCCGACAATCCGCCAACATTTGTAATAATCATCGGAAGTTCAAAATGATAGGCAATTTGTGATACGCCACTTTGCGTTGCATTGCGGTAGGGTTGTGCTACCAAGTCTGCAACAGAGAAGTACAATTTTACCTCCGAATTGGGAATAAAATGCGTTCGAAGTGCTACACGGGATTGCAATTTTTTTTCTGAAATAATGGAGAGGTAAGGTGCACTGTCTTCATAAAATTCTCCGGCTACGATTAATACCAAATCATCCAAAGATTTGGGCAATAAGGCCATCGCCTCCAACATCAAATCCAAGCCCTTATACTGCCTGATAAAGCCAAAAAATAAGACATACCGCTTAGTCGCGTCCAATTGCAATTTAGAACAAGCTTCAATTCTGTTTACAGCACTGCCAAAATTGTCGTATAATGGGTGTGCATGGCAGACCATTTTTGATACAGGTTTTCTGAGGGGAAAATGGTGTAGGTCGTCCAACACTTTTTTGCTCATGGCCAGGGCGCCATCCAAAACAGACAAGAAATACCGCGAAAAAATCTTGTCAAAAAATCGGGGTTCGTGCGGAATAATATTGTCTGTGATGGCAATGATTCGCGTGTGCTTATTGCCCTTGATAATACGGGCGAGCGTGCCAAAACAAGGGCCAAAAAAGGGCATCCAATACCGAAAGATCACCACATCGGGTTTCAATCGTTTGTATTTTAATCCCATACAGATCCAATTGAGGGGATATATCGAATTCAGGGCTACGTCAATGGTTAAATCTTCGGGTTTTGTATCGGCACTCAACTGCGATTCTCCGGGGAAGAGAAATTTTGGATATTGCATTGAAAAAGTGAGTAAAGTAACCCGGTTGTTGTGCATCAATTCGCGGGCCAGGCGTTCGTTATAGCTTGCCAATCCGCCTCGGAGAGGATAGGCAGGGCCAACGATCACGATGTGTTTGCCCTGAAATTTCATTAATCGGTCTTTTCCTTGATATTGTAGTTGTTTCGTTCGGGGCTAGATCGACTCACCAATTCGCCGATAAAACCGGCTAGAAAAAGTTGTGTCCCGATGATCATCGCAACCAAACCAACATAAAAAATTGGAGAATCTGTAACCAGGGGTGCTTTAACATTTTTTACAACACAGATGAGTTTTTCTGTGGTGATCCAGCATGCCATTATGGCGCCGATTAAAAAATTGAATGATCCCATCAATCCAAAAAAATGCATCGGCTTTTTGCCAAATTTTGACATAAAAAACAGGCTCAGCAAATCCAAAAAACCATTTACAAATCGGCTCATTCCAAATTTGGTGGACCCATATTTTCGGGCACTGTGTGCAACTACTTTTTCCCCAATACGGGTAAATCCTTCCCAGTTGGCAATAACAGGGATATAGCGGTGCATTTCTCCATACACTTCAATATTTTTGACAACTTCGCAATGGTAGGCTTTGAGTCCACAATTGAAATCGTGCAGCGACAAATGGCTTATTTTTCGGGTGGCCCAATTAAACAATTTGGTGGGGATTGTTTTGGTCAATGGATCGTAACGCTTTTTTTTCCAACCACTCACAACCTGATAATTCTCATCCATGATCATGCTGCGAAGGGAAGGTATTTCGTCTGGTGAATCTTGCAAATCGGCATCCATTGTGATCACAACTTCGCCACGAGATTCAGCAAAGCCAACATTCAAGGCTGCGCTTTTTCCGTAATTGCTGCGAAATCGAAAACCCCTGACCGCGCTGTCTTGTTTTTTTAGGGATTGAATTACATCCCAAGAGTTATCGGTACTTCCATCGTCAAGCAATAAAATTTCATAAGAAATACGCGCTTCTTTGCAAACACGGACAATCCATGCGTGTAATTCGGGCAAAGATTCTGCCTCATTGAAGAGCGGTATTACCAAGGAAACGTTGAGCATGGGTGCAATGTATCTTTAATTTGTGCGAAAACCAATTATTTCACGAACCTCTCGCAAGGTTTTTTGTGCACTAATCCGTGCTTTTTCGGCGCCGTATTTTGCAATTTCGTTCAAGTGTTTTTCATTGGCCAGTATAGTTTGAATTTTGTCTCGCAAGGGGGCAATAAAAATTTCCATGTCGGCTGCCAATTGTTTTTTTAGGTCGCCATAGCGAATGGTTCCTGCCTTGTGGTCATTGTCGAATTGTAGAATTACATCTGGATCACACACCAATGCCATCAAATCAAATAGGTTTTGCACAGCCTGGCTTTTTGGGGTATTCATACCCATTGCCCCACTATCGCTCACGGCACGCATGATTTTTTTCTCCAAATGGGTGGCTTCATCATCCAAATAAATGGCGTCTGCGTCTCCAGTACTCTTGCTCATTTTACCCGCTCCCGAAAGTCCGGGTACTTTGATGAGTATACCATCGAACGAGAATGCCTGGGGCTCCGGAAAATAATTGCAATTGTATAAGCGATTGAAACGGTTCGCAAATGTACGGGCCATTTCTAAATGTTGGGCTTGGTCTTTGCCAACCGGAACTTTAACCCCCTTGTGTAGCAAAATATCGGCAGCCATTAAGATAGGATAATTTAGCAGTCCGGCATTGATATTATTGGGCTGGGTTCTTGCCTTTTCTTTGAATGAGGCAACCCGTTCTAATTCTCCCAAATAGGCATTCATTGTTAAAAAAAGGTAAAGCTCTGCAGTTTCGGGTACATCACTTTGAAAGTAAATACTGCATTTTTCTGGATCCAACCCCAAAGCGATATATTCGGCCAATACACGTTTGCCACTTCCTTGTAAATCAGTAGGGTTGGGGTGGGTAGTGAGAGAGTGGTAATCGGCAATAAAGAAATACGAATCGAAATCTTCTTGCAATTGCAAAAAATTCTTAACAGCTCCAAAATAGTTGCCCAAATGTAATTTCCCTGTAGAACGGATGCCGCTAACAACTACTTCTTTCATACTGCGAAAATACACTTGCAAACGTAAAATCACTCACAGCAGTAAAACTTGCGGTATTAAAATCACCACCAGCAGTTAAAGTTGCTGTAGTTTTGTGCAATGCCCAAACAATTTCAGTTAAAATTTTCGCCAGAAGAGGCAGCAGATGAAAATTGGGTCAATCATAAGTTTTTAGCACAGGCGGGTTTTTCTGTCGGGTTGTCATCCTATGCAATGGGAGGGCCTCGATTCACATCAGGAATTTCGGGTATTGTGTCTTCCCAAACCACCCAAGAATCAACAGTCGACCATTCTGAAAACCCCAATTCTGCAATTAAAACTCCGGCGGCAGAAACTCCGACAAAAACCAATCTACCGCAGGTGGTATGGCTCAAAAAATCGCTGGATGCAAGGGGGAGATTACCCATTTTTATGATAACGGCCGATGTGTATGATTTTGGAGAAATACCGGTGTTTCAAAAGGGGTTTCTCTTGCAGTCTGTCTCATATGCACAACCCGTTCATATTATCGGTGCTGGCCCTGCCGGATTGTTCTGCGCATTGGCGCTTATAGAACTTGGTTACAAGCCCATTGTTCTCGAACGTGGGAAGTCTGTGCAAGACCGCCGCCGAGATTTGGCAATCATGATCAAAGAAAAAATCGTCCATCCCGAATCTAATTATTGTTTTGGAGAGGGAGGTGCAGGTACTTATTCCGATGGCAAACTCTATACACGAAGTAAGAAGCGTGGTCCGGTGCAAAAGGTATTGCAGTGCTTGGTCGACCATGGGGCACCCCATTCTATATTATATGATTCCCATCCGCATATCGGGACCAACAAATTGCCCCAGTTGGTTGCGGCTTTGAGAGAAACCATTCTGCAATGTGGGGGAGAGATACGATTTAGTACCCGTGTGGATGGTTTTGTTAAACAAGGACACGCTATTGGAGCCTTGTTGCTGAATAATGGAGATAAAGAAAAGGTAGAGCGGGTTGTTCTTGCAACAGGCCATTCTGCCAGAGATATTTTTGAATTGTTACAGCAAGAGCAAATTGCAATTGAAGCCAAACCCTTTGCTTTGGGGTTGCGTATAGAACACCCCCAAGCTTGCATCGACAAGATACAATACAAATGTGATTCACGGGGTGATTTTTTGCCACCGAGTTCTTACTCTTTGGTCGAACAAATTTCTGGAAGGGGCGTTTTTTCTTTTTGCATGTGTCCTGGAGGCATCATTGCACCCGCAGCCACAGCCCATGGAGAAATTGTTGTCAATGGCTGGAGTCCATCAAAACGAAATGGGAAGTTTGCAAATAGTGGTTTTGTGGTGGGCGTTGACGATGTAGATTTCCAACCTTTTATTGCATCCAAGGCACTGCGTGGATTGCGATTTCAGCAATTTTGGGAACAAAAGGCATTTGCTGTTTCGGGAAGTCTTAGTGCACCGGCCCAGCGCCTTGAAGATTTTATGCAAGGTAAAATGAGTGCTGACCTACCCGTCAATTCTTACCCTGTTGGGCTTGTTAGCAGCCAAATTGTAGAAGTGCTACCGATGGAAGTCCACAAACGCATTCGGGAGGCATTAATTGTATTGGGAAAAAAGATGCCGGCCTTCCGAACCAATGATGCTGTATTGGTGGGTGTTGAAAGTCGGAGCAGCAGCCCGGTGCGTATACCCCGAAATGCTGAAACATTTCAACACATCGAGATTCGAAATTTATATCCTTGTGGAGAGGGGGCTGGCTTTGCTGGAGGAATAATGAGTGCTGCCCTTGATGGTATGAAAATTGGATTCAAAGTCGCAGCGTCATTAAGATAAGCCATCTGAGGGTAGCCTATGCCCATGGTGGCGGACACTCGAAAGGGTTTCAAGCCGTTCCCAATATGCACAAATGGTCGCTGTTCCCAATATACACAAATGGTTCATAAGCAAATCCCATTGATTCCAATCTGGGGCGTTGTATCACTTGAAAATTGGGGACATTTCTACAAAGCACATATCCCCCCAAAATGTCGGCCAATACGATCGCACCCTGAAACCAGTTCCAAAACGCGCAGAGGCAATTTTGGTAAAGTGTGCTCGTAAACTTGGCCAGGCTAATGCTTCGTCGGAAAACCACGCCAGCGATTCGACGAGGAAGCGGTTATATTGTATACAGGCCGACCCACTGTCGAAAGTTATTGACGAACTTATTACAGCCAACATAACACAGAAATTGTTACCCCACTTAAGCCCACAGAATTAAAAAAAACAGTCGGGGTATAAAAATAATTCGTATTTATTATTAAAAATTATTGTGTTTTTTTAAAAATTATGTATCTTGCGCGGCATACAATACATATAAAACTAAAAAACCATATGAATACACATTACAAAATCAAACATTCAGTTCGCTTCTTCAAACAGACAGCATTGCTGATTTTCCTGAGTTTGGCTGGGGTAGCCAGTGCTCAGATGAGTGGGTCTTACACCATTAATTCGGCCTCTTCCACAGGTGGTACTAACTTTGCCAATTGGGCCGATTTGGCTTCTGAATTATCGAAATCAGGTGTTAGTGGGGCAGTAAAAGTTGCTGTTAGTTCAAATATTACTACATCCACTCAAACTGCATTCGCAGCCATTTCTGGTTCTTCTTCCACCAACACCATTACTATTGATGGTATAAGTTCAACAAGGGGTGGGTCAAATGCAATTTTATCTTTCAATGGATCATACGAAGCCATCGCTTTTAAGGGTGCCGACTATGTTACAATTAAAAATGTAACAATTGGTAATTCAACTACTGCATCATACGCTGGTTGTGTCCGATTTTCTAATGGTTCTGACTACAATACCATAGACAATTGTGTTTTGGAGTTCTCGGCTCTGACTTCTGCTGTTTCTGGAACTTACTATCTAGCGATTTCATACAATGCAAATCCCGCAGCTGTTTCTTCAGTTACATCAGGGTCATACAATACCATTTCAAACAATACCATGAGAACAACGGCATCTAGTTCCGCTGGTCCATTTTATGGTATGGTTTCCACAGGCAATTCTTCTTCTTACTCTTCGACTGCAGAAAATAATACATTTAGCAGTAATAAAGTGCAGAATTTTTATCAATATGGTATTTATAATATGTACTCCAATGGCGACCAATTTACAAGCAATGATTTTTCTCGCGCCAATGCAAGCTCAAATTCACCTATTTCAACTGCATTAACTGGAATTTATAGCTACTATACTTATGGAAAATCACGTTCTACTTCATATACAGGCAATAATTTTCATGATTTGCCTTATTCAGGTGCTTCGAGTAGTTCAACAACCAATTACATAAGTAATTTTACCGGTGCACAAATGGTATACAATTATGGAACAACCAAACTTCCAGTAATTTTCGAAAAAAATATTTATAAAGATATTTTCGTTTACTCTTATGCTACTGTTGTTAATGGTCTTTACAACTCTGTTATGGATTACAATAATAACACTATAGACAATCTACGCGCCTATTCAGGTACTGTTTACATGTTTTACGTACAGTATGGTAATGATGCAGATTTTATAGGAAATACAGTTAAAAATTGTAAAATTGGAGAAGGTAGTACTGCATATTTGTATCACATGTATCTTTACAATATAACAAACAGCCAACGCACAAGAAATCAAATTAATGACAATGTTTTCATAGACAATTATTACAGTTATTTTATGTACGGGATTTACCTTTATTACGGAAACTATGATATCTTACGCAACAGAATGTTGCGTAATAATTCTTCAACTAGTCAGGGTTACATGTACGGGATGATGTTTTATTATTTGGGCAACTACAGTGCCAACTCAAACATCATGGCTGATAATTTGGCATGGTATGGCAATTACAATATTTACACCTACAGTTACCAGAGTGGCTATAAAGTTGAGTGGCTTCAAAATACCGTTCATTATAAAGTTCCTTCAAATGGGTATTCATATCATTTTGCATACGGAATCGTGTTTCAAGATTATGCATCAGAATCTAGGTTTAATGGTAACATTGCTGACTTTACCACCCCCTATTATGTATATGGTTGCTATTTATATTCTAGCCCCTCATCGAATATAAAATCATGCAAAAACAATACTTTTTGGGTGTCTTCTCCCAACCAATACTGGTGTTATGGAACCAACGGTTACAATACATACGGTGATTGGAGAGGTTCTACGGGCAATGGACCAGGTAATAACTATGTAAACCCCAACTGGAAAGATATTTCTGCGGGCAAAGACGATTGGAGATCAGATTGTTTTGAAACCCAAAATGATGTTAACCCTGCAAACGGAGCTTCTACATTAGATCAGCTCTCTGCACTTAGAAATAAAGCTGCTTCTGATCGTGGTTCAAGAGAAAATATGTTGGATGCCGAAGCCGTAAAAACCGACTTTTCTATAGCGAAATCTGTTTGCGCCGGTCATGAAACTGTTTCAAATATCTACATCAAAAACAATTTTATAGATACTATTTACAACTTTTATGTAGCGTATTCTATAAATGGTAAAGCTACCCGTCAACTCGTTAAAGACAAAATTTTGTCTGGTGCAACCCTCAAGGTTGATTTTGTAACACCGATTTCATTGACTATTTCCGGTCAGACTTCTATCAAAATTTACTTGGATATTCCAGATGACAAGACATCAAATGATACCTTGTCATTCAGTACACTGGTTAAACCAGCACCTGGAGGGGGTAGTTTTGAGTTTTCAACCAAAACGAGTACTCCAAATACGGCCATTTACCAATCAAGTCGCCCTTATGATATTACGGTATTAGATATACCCGTTATTTATGATGTGAAGGCACCCCGTGTTTACAGCAACAGTTCGTATGGGTCTGCCGCTCCTAATAATTGGTATGCAACAGTTCAGGCTTATACCCCTTCAGGAAAAGCGATTTCTGGGGCTACACTTACAGCACCTTCTGGTACGACCAATTTAGAAGTACAATACAAAACTTCAGATGCAAACATGGAAGATAGTATGTTGCTTATAATATTGAAAGTAACCGACAATAACAATGGTTGTGATACGTTTATTAAGCGCAAAGTGTTAATTTATCCTTCTATTAAAACCGATTACACTTACCCTACAAAGATTTGTAATGGAGATGATGTTCCTTTTGTAAATACGTCTAAAGTTAAATCTGGTTCTATGGATTTTTTCTGGGATTTTGGTACAGGAAGCAAAGCAGATACCTCCAATGCGCCTGAGCCTATCTTTAGATTTCCAAAAGCAGGTAAGTATCCAGTGTTACTAACCGCCAAAACATTGCCAAACGGTTTTATTTTCACTCAAAAATATGATGTAGAAGTGTTCGCTATTCCTACAGTTGCATTCGATAAAGTAAATGCGTGTCTAGGCAATAATTTGGTATTCACAAACAAAACGTCTCCGATTAATGCCAAGTTTAAATGGGATTTTGGAAATGGCACAACCGCAACTACCACTGATGCAAAAGTCAAATACCCAAAAGCAGGAACCTATTATGTTTCTTTGAGTGCCGATCTTAACGGTTGTATTGCTATGTTTACTTCAAAGGTATATCAGTTTGAAAAACCTGTTGCCAAATATGTATTGAAGAGTGGTGTGTGCGACAACAATAAATTTGCATTCACAAACAATTCTACAATTGGTGCTGGATTGATTGGAAATTTCTGGAATTTCGATGACAATGGAAGTGTTAGCACTGACGAGAATCCAATATATACATTCTCTAAGCATGGAAAAAAACAGGTTAAATTGGTTGTTTCTTCCGAATTTGGTTGTACCGATTCAATGACCAAGGAAATCGAGGTTCGTGAATCTCCGAAAGTTGCCTTCACCAATACGCCTGCTTGTTCTTTGACACCTACCATTTTCACCAATACCACTCCAGATGTAGCTGGTGCTGTTGCGAACTATTCATGGAATTTTGGTGATGGAACTACCAGTAAAACCAAATCCCCTAGTAAGTCGTGGACAAATCTAGGGCCTAAAAAAATCATCTTGAGTGTGACCCTAGACAATGGATGTAAGGATGAAATCACCAAGGACATATCAGTGGCCACCCAACCTAAGACTAATTTCTCATCTAAGGATGTTTGTGCTGGTGACCCAGTTGTATTTGAGAATGGTACATCATGGCCACAAGGTGAAATTTCCTACAAGTGGGATTTCGGAGACAACACCTATTCAACCAATAGCGATCCTTCTAAGTTGTACAACATTATCCAAACTACAAGTTATAACGTAACCTTATACGCTTATATCTTGGACGGTTGTTCTGACTCAATTACGCAAAGGGTAACAGTAAACGAATCTCCCCGCACTTGTGATTTCAAAGCAACGCCTGATTATGCGTATAGTTTCTTCGGTGTTAAGGTTGAGCCTGTGAATGCCAGCGGTGTTGCTGGTGGACAGAACAACATTGATTACACCTGGATTTTTGCTGGCGGTGGAACACTTAAGAGCAAGGATCTAGCTGCTGCAGTTAATTATGATTTGCAAAGTGACGGTGAGTACACAGTAACCATGAAGGCATTGGTTCGTCAAACAGGTTGTGAATGTACTAAAATAAAGAAAATCGTTATGAATCGTGCGGCTACCAAAGATTTGTTAGAAGTTGGAGTTGCGGTGTATCCAAATCCAACATCAGGTGATATTAAAGTAGCTACCAGTGAAACTTTCGGTGCAAACATTACAGTTAATGTGATGAGCATAACCGGAAAAGTTGTTTATTCTACGACTTCTGCCAATCAGGGAGTTATGGTCTTAAACGCTGGTGATTTAAGCAACGGAATCTACTTGGTACAAGTAACATCTGGAAACAATCAGGTTACCCGTAAGATCACTGTTCAGAAATAACAATTCATTCAATGGCCATGAGATAATTGTCTCAAGGGTTTTAAGATTACGATCAAAACAAAAAAGACCGCTCATTTGAGCGGTCTTTTTTGTTTCTACTATTTCAGGGCGCAATGCTTGATTTTCTGTAATCAAAACCAATTGCAGGTAGAACCACCAACGATAAATAGTGTGTATGCTAAATTGGGTATTATAGCCATTCGAATCATAAAAGTTCAAACAGCAATGTTAGCCATGACCCAAATCGAAGTATCGGATTAGTATGGATGGGATTTTAGGTATTCTTGTTTTAACAGTGGGCAAATTTTATATCGGCCGTCGTGTGTATCCTGATACAGAGATTCCAGCACTTCATAGACTTCTCGTATTCCCATCTCTTCACACCATTCGAAAGGACCTTTTGGATAATTTGTGCCTAATTTCATGGCTTGGTCTATATCAGATTTTTGGGCCGTCTGTTCTTGAACAGTATAATAGGCTTCATTGATAATCATACAGACAATGCGTGGGCTTACCATTCCTACTCGGCTGTTTACAACCGTAACGTTTTCGTAATCCAGGGCCAAGGCAATTGTTTCTATGATTTCTAGGCTGAGATTGAACGGATTGCTACACTCCATTACATTGCGCTCTAAAAGGGTAGGCAGTGCATTTATTCCAATGGCCCGAAAGTGTGTTACATTCTTAAGATTGAGTGCATTCAAAGCGCCTTCAATACTATATTTTACTGCACTGAGAATAAAAAGTGTATGGGTATTCTGTGTGTATGTGTTTAACCGATGGATGTGGTCGTCTAAATCCAGGTCCATAAATACGTCGTATTCTTCGTGGGCTTCATTATCTTGCACCCATGAATATGAAGTGGCGTGTTTTTTTTTGCTTTCCCAGGCGATTCGTTTGCTGGGGCTTGCCAATATTCCTATTTTCATGCAGTCACAAAATTACATCAAACCACAACAACATGCGAGAAATCATTTACACCGAAAATGCGCCCAACCCTATCGGCCCCTATAGTCAGGCCGTGCGTGTGGGCGATACCTATTATTTTTCTGGTCAGATTGGGCTGAATCCTGCTACCGGGAATTTTGATAGTGAAACGGATATTGATATCCAATCTAAACGCGTCATGCAAAACATTCAGGCATTATTATCAGCTTCTGGACTTACTTGGGACAAGGTGGTAAAATCGACTCTATTTCTCAAAGACCTAAACGACTTCCCCAAGGTCAATGCCATCTACGGGGGATTTTTTTCTGAAGGCAAATATCCTGCCCGTGAAACGGTTCAGGTGTGTCGACTGCCGAAAGATGCTTTGCTTGAGATTTCGGTTATTTGCGTAAAATAAATACGGATAGTTGGTTCAATATACTTCAAAGGATTAATCCCACACTTCAAACCCCAAGGGTATTATTGCGTTTGAAGGGTGAATTTGAAATGCCAACAGTAACTATTTTTTGACAAGCTGCTGATTTGCAATATGACCTGCCGCATTTGTGGTTTGGATGATATAGGTCGCATTTGGCAATAAACGTATATCCACAATTGGATTTTTAGGTGTCATAATTACTGGTGCAACAATTTTTTCCATTTGATTCATGAGTTTGTATGGTGTCAAAACGTATATATCGTTCACACTGATATTGCCATTACTGGGATTTGGATACAGATTGAGTGATTTGTTTTTGGGTCTGATTACGGCACTGATATTTTTTAGGGCTGAATTGTCGATAAAGCAGATGAATTTAGGGTTAAATAGTTTAAAGTGGTGTGATACTGCCTCGCCGCTATTAATTTTGTGGGTACCTATGGAAGACAATCAAGAACAATCACCCGCTTTGGATATCGAATTAACCGAGGAAATTGCCGAGGGAATTTATAGTAATTTCGCCATTATCACCCATTCGCAAACAGAATTTGTCATCGATTTTGTTCGAATGATGCCAGGTATTCCGAAAGGAAAAGTGAAAAGTCGCATCATATTAGCCCCCCAACATGCCAAGCGTTTGATTATGGCATTGGGAGACAATTTGGGTAGATATGAAGACAATTTTGGTGAAATACCCATTGAAGAAGGTATTATGCCTCATAATATGCTGCCTCTCGGTTTTGGAGGTCCTACCGGACAAGCATAGAGAATGGTTTTTACCATTATAAATCACATTTTTTACTAAACTTAGAGAGTATATACGATGAATACTACAACAAATGAAAGATTGCAACTTGCTTATGCGGCCCAAGAAAGTAGAACATTTTACTCGGCTTGGCCAGAATCTCCCAGGGCGTATGCCGAAGATGGTATGCAATCGGGATTATTGGCTTTTCAGTCATTGTTAATACAAAATTTTGTGGGAATACAGACCCAGGGATGTGAAGGCTGGCTTGGAGAGGAAATAAGCCCCTATTTAATGACCGGATTGGGAATTAAATACCCTGCCTTTTCTCCCGACACCCTTATTCAGAATGCGGAATCGGCACAGAAAATTTGGTCTTCCACCCCTATTGATGTGCGTGCTACTATTTTGATCGATGCGCTAGATAGAGTGGCAAATCGTTTTTTTGAAATTGCGTATGCTACCATGCATACCACTGGCCAAAGTTTTTTGATGGGATTTCAAGCCAGTGGTCCCCATGCCAACGACCGTGCTTTGGAAGTCTTGGCGATGGCGTTTAAAGAATTAAACCGGTTTCCTTCCGATATCAATTGGGTTAAGAATATGGGAAAGTTTGATCTTACGTTGCAAAAAAATTACAAGGCAATTCCAAAGGGTGTGGCGTTGGTGATTGGTTGTTCAACTTTTCCGACGTGGAATACAGTACCAGGTTTGTTTGGTAGTTTGATGACGGGTAATGTGGGTATCGTAAAACCACATCCAAAGAGTGTGTTGCCCATTGCCATTGTTGTAGCTGAAATGCAAAAGGCTCTTGTGGCCGCGGGTTTACCTGCTTCAGTGGTTCAATTGGGTGTTGATACTTTGGCAAATCCCATTGCCAAAAAATTGGCAGAACACAGTGCTGTTAAAATAATCGATTACACCGGTGGTTCTGCATTTGGTGAGTATATAGAATCTCTTCAGGGTAAAACGGTATTTACCGAAAAATCGGGTGTCAACTCCGTGATTATTGAAAGTGTTTCTGATGCAGCTGCGGTATTTTCAAATATCGCCTTTTCTGCATCTCTGTATAGTGGGCAGATGTGCACAGCCCCACAAAATATTTTTGTGCCTTCTGCTGGCATTCATACTCCTGATGGTATTATGTCTTATGATGCAGTGTTTTCTGGCATTGCAAATGCCATTCAAAATTTGGTTGAAAACCCCAAAATGGGTTCTGGTATCTTGGGGGCAATTCAAAATGATGCAACCAATAAACGCATCAAAGCTATTTCCTTGGGAAAGCGCATAGCCTTGCAGTCGATGCCTGTCCCCAATGCGGAATTTGCGGATGCCCGGACGGCTTCACCTGTTGTTATTGCGGTTGAAGCTGACGATATCACTACCTGGAAACAAGAGTGTTTTGGTCCAATTTTGTTTGTTGTCAAAACACTTGATGCGGCGCATAGCTTGCAGTTGGCCTCAGAATCTGCCGAAAGTTTGGGTGCCATTACATGCTTGTGTTATAGCAATGATATAGCCTACATGAACGAAGTGGAATCTACCATGAACAAGGTGTTTACCCCAGTGAGTTTTAATTTTACGGGTTCAGCTTTTGTAAACCAACATGCAGCGTTCAGTGATTTTCATGTTACTGGGGGAAATCCCAGTGGAAATGCTACTTTTACCGATGCACAATTTGTAAACAGAAGGTTTGTGTGGGTGGGAAATCGTAAAATGTGATTATACAGGTGGGAAATCGTAAAATATGATTATACAGGTTTTTCAGGTTTCCAGATAATTTCAATACCACCATTTTTGTGGTCCAAAAATCGGGCCAGTGTAAACAGGTAATCGCTTAAGCGATTCAAGTATTTTACGACAAATCCAGGAACACTTTCATTTTCAGAAAGATTAACAACCAGTCTTTCGGCGCGTCTGCATACGCAACGGGCAATATGGGCCTGAGACCCCTGCAAGGAAGCTCCCGGCAATATAAAATTCTGTAATTCGGGTAATTCCAGGGTAAGTCTGTCTATTTCAGATTCTAAACACAGTATTTTTTCTTCTCCCAGTGCCGGCAAAGCAATACTTGATCCTGGGCCTGAAGCCAAAAAAGAACCCATGGTAAACAAATCATTTTGAACTTCTGACAAGAGTATTTCTTCTTTCTCGCCCTTGACAAAACAACGAATCATTCCAATATGGCTGTTTAATTCGTCTACCGTGCCATAACTATCAACCCGAATATGGTGTTTGGATACCCTTTCGCCCCCAATCAATCCAGTTTTGCCATCGTCGCCTGCCTTTGTATAAATTTTGAATCCCATTGTTCGTATATATTACAACTGTTTTTTTTCTATTGTTGCGCCATCAAGATATTTTTATCTCATTTTTATCAGTGAAGTTGGTTATTGCTCAATTCTTGAAAGGTTTTTTTTGCGCTGGCTTTCTCATAAATAATTTTATACACCGCATTGGCAATGGGCAGTGTTACATTGAGTGCTGTAAATTTTTTGTTTACTAAATTGGCTGCATAGTAGCCTTCGGCTATCATATTCATTTCGAGTTGGGCAGCGTTTACGCTGTATCCTTTCCCAAGCATATTTCCAAACATTCGGTTTCTACTAAATTGGGAATAACAAGTTACCAGCAAATCTCCCAAATAAGCCGCTTCGTTTATATTGCGTTCTGCAGGTTCGACAGCATGTAAAAACACATTCATTTCCCGAATTGCACTGGAAGTGTACAGTGCCAGAAAATTGTCGCCATAAGCCAATCCATGTGCAATGCCTGCTCCAATGGCGTATATATTTTTCATCACTGCAGCGTATTCTACACCGATGGGGTCTTCGCTGCAGCTAACTTTAATAAAAGGTCCTTCCAGGAATTTTTTCAGAGATTCTGCAAGGGATAAAGGGCTTGAAGCAATCGTCAAATAACTTAATTTTTCTTCTGCAACTTCTTCTGCATGACACGGACCTGATATAATGGCTATTTGTTCGGGACTAATTCCGTGGTGGCTTTCTAAATAGCGGGCAATAACTTTATTGCTAAAGGGTTCAATGCCTTTGATTGCCGAGACATAGATTCGGTCTTTCGGTAGTGTCACCCCCGATAGACTTTGGTGGAGAAAAGCCGATGGAATCGCAAGAATAAGTATATCTGACCTATCAAGAATATCCTGTAAATCTGTGAGTATATCCACTTTTTCTGGATGAATTTCTACGCCCGAAAGATAATCTGGGTTGTGGTGATGCGATGCAATGTATGCTGCTTTTTCAGGTTTTCGAATCCACCAATTTACGGGTTCTTGGGCATCGGAAATCATTTTAACCAAAGCAGTAGCCCAACTACCACTTCCAATAATGCCAATAGATTTCTTGGTATTACCCATGTTGCAAAGGTAACCCTAAAATTTGCAAGGCATGATTTTTGGTGTCTACCTTCGTAAATATTTCGAGTAATAGGCCATTCTCATCTATGATGAATGTTGTGCGCGCAATACCCATATAGGTTCGACCGTACATGCTTTTTTCAACCCAAACACCATAAGCCAAAGCGATGGAATTGTCTGTATCGGCCAATAAATCGAAGGACAAATTGTATTTGGCAATGAATTTTTGGTGTTTCGCTTCGGTATCTGGGCTCACGCCAACAATAGCGTATCCTTTGGCAATCATGGTTGCATAATGATCACGCAAACTGCAAGCCTCAGCTGTGCAGCCGGGGGTATCATCTTTTGGATAAAAATACAATACCAATTTTTCACCTTTGAAATGGTCCAAAGAAATGGGTTTGCCTTTTTGATTTTTTGCGCAAAATGCGGGAGCGGTATGTCCGATATTAAGTTTCATTGTGTGTAAGTATTTATATTGAATATTTATTTGGGGTGGGGTATAGCTTGGCGTTAAAGCTTTTCTAAAATAAAGCGTGTCATTCTTTTATACAGATGAATACCAGCAGCCCTGTCTCCAATGCCATGGTTGCGGTTGGGGTAAACTTCGCTGTCGTAAGAAACACCCGATTTTATCATTGCATTGATCATTGCTGCTGAATTTTGCCAATGAACATTGTCATCGGCTGTGCCATGAATAAGCAGATAGTTTCCTTTGATTCCGTTTGTAAAATTTATGGGTGAATTAGACTCGTAACCAATGGGGTTTTCTGAGGGTTTACGCAAGAAACGTTCGGTGTAAATATTGTCGTAAAATTTCCAGTGTGTAACCGGTGCAACAGCAATGGCAGTAGAAAATACATTTCCGCTTTTGGCAATGGCCGAACTGCTCATATATCCTCCAAAACTCCATCCCCAAATTCCAATTCTGTTTGCATCTACGCTGGGAACCATACCCAATTGTTTTGCAACCGAAGTATGGTCAAGGGTTTCCAATTTGCCCAACTGTAAATAGGTTGATTTTTTAAATGCAGCACCCCTTCGTCCCGTTCCACGGTTGTCTACACTTACAATAATATATCCCTTAGAGGCAAGGTACTGGTGCCATAGGAAGTTGCGGCCTCCATATTGATTCCGTACCGTATTGATCCCGGGCCCACCATAAACATACATCAGAACAGGGTGTTTTTCTGTGGGATCAAAATGGGGGGGATTCATAATCCATGCATTGAGGGGTATGATTTTTTTTGCATTGTCCTTGTCTGGATAGGATGTTGAAATGCTATCGCTATTAAAGAATCGAAATTCTATGGCGCCCAAATTGAAGGCAGCCATTTTCTGACTCCACGTGGTATTCAATTCAATATCCCGAGCCCAATGGCTTCCCAACTTTTTGATGCGGTGTTGCATTTGGGGATAAGCACTAAAGGTGCTTCTGCTTTCAGAATAGTAAAGTCCTTGGGGTGCCAATGCGACAGAATAATTAAAGCCTGGTGTGCTGATTTGGGTTTTTTCTTTTCCATTTAAATGTACAGTATACACATGGTCTTCGACAGTAGACTGTTCAGTTCCAGAATAAACCAAGGTGTTGTTGCCTGCGGCATATCCCAAAAGTGCAATCACTTCCCAATTCCCTTTGGTGATGGCAAATTCTTTTTTCTTTTTATAGTCGAATAAGTATAAATGGTTATACCCCGATTTTTCGCTGGTATAAACAAATGAAGTGCTATTTTCCAAAAACAATAGGTTGTCTGTAATGTCTATATAGGCAGAATCTTTCTCCTCGAGAATCAATTCGCATTTCCCTGTATTTGGCTCGCAAAAGAACAATTCCCAATGATTTTGCCAGCGGTTTAATCGCTGGATAGACAAGGATTCATCCGTTTGACTCCAGCTGATTCTGGGCAGATATTGGTCTTTCTCACTGTTTGTTTTTGCCGTGATGGTTTTTCCGGTGGCGGTATTGTAAATGAGAACATCTACCCTTGCATTGTCTTCCCCGGCTTTCGGATATTTCCAATGTTCTTGTTTAGGATATAATTCACCACTGGGAAACAAGTCCATAGAGAATTCTTTTACTTTACTTTCATCAAAATGGTAGAATGCCAAAAAATTTCCAGATGGGCTCCAACGCAATCCATTACTCATAGAGAATTCTTCTTCATAGACCCAATCTACGGCTCCATTGATGATTTGGTTTATGGATCCATCCAGGGTAATTTGGGTTTCTTTTTTGGTAGATAAATTTAAAATGTAAACATTATTCTCTTTTACATAAGCCAATCTTTTATTGTCTTTAGAGAGGCTGGGGTAGCGAATATGTCCGGGGATGTATGTAATTTTTTTGCTGTGTAGGTCTACTACATAGCAGCGCGCAGTGAAGCTATGCCTGTACACTTGTTGCATTTCATATTGTCCGACCAAAAACTGTCCATCGCCACTCAGTGTGTATTGACCTAGGCTGGGTATCGTATCGAACCAACGCGAATCAAACACCACAGAAACGGAGTCTAAAGTTTCAATGTTTTGCAAAAACAAATACCAATTTTCTCCAATTTGATTGCGTTTTAAGAAATGCTTGCCATCGGGAGAAAATTCGTCAAATTTTGCGGGTAATGGATACAGGGTGGGGTCGTTAAATATGTCGTCGAGAGAATACAGGGGATTCCCTTTTGTTGTATCGAGGCGATCGGAATGGATAGGGTGAAAAAAATCTGTATTTGAAATTTTCAGAGGGATTGTTGTGATGGCTTGATTGTTTTGCGCCAAACAATGTACCAAAAGACAATAAGACAATCCGAAAATTGTTGTCCTCATCGGATGCGTTTTAATTCATGGGTATTTTTAGAAGAAACGAGAATGGGAACCAGTTCTTTACTCACAGATGATCCATCAAGGCCAAACCATTTTTCGGGCCTGCCAGCGAAAATCCGAAGAGCATTGTATATTTTCATGACAGCAAATTGAAGTATTGTCAAATTATTTTCATTGCTCATTTCTTCTTCCACCAAGACAAAACGGAAGTCACCAATCGATTTTTTATCAACAAAAGCATGGTAGTGTTGGTCTAAATCAATTTCTTTTTCCTCGACCATTTCTTTGATTACATTGCGGAGATAAACGCTTATTTTTTGTTCAATACGAAAGCCCAATCTGAATTGAATTTTATAAATATCATTTTTTTCTATTGTATTGATTCGGTAATCGAGTGTATAGGGTTCATCCGTAATTTCAATATTAATAAACCAATAAAAGTCGGCACGTTTGGGTCGTTTGTGCAGAATGCTATAGATAATTGGTGATTCAACATCGTGAATCGATTTTGCTTTGTCCAGATAAATTAAATGGGTGGCATATTTGGGCAGGGTTGTGTCGCGACTCAAAGACCGAAGTTTGTCTCGGTATAATGTCAATTTTTCACTTTTGATGGCAGAACTTTTAATTTTTCCTCCCTTGAGCGTTGAATACATCACAACAAGATAGATTGCGCCTATCAGCAAGGTAAACCATCCACCTTCAGAAAATTTAGACAAATTGGCGATCAAGAATGTTCCTTCTATAGACAGGAAAATGAGTATAAGCGATGACAAAAAAAACAGATTGTGTTTTCTGTATTTTAGAAAATAATACAACAATATACTTGTCATAATCATGTCTAAGGTAATTGCCAGGCCATACGCTGCTTGCATTTTTTCTGATTCTCTAAAAATAACAACCACACTAATACAACCTATAAGCAATACAGTATTTATAAAGGGAATGTAAATTTGTCCTTTTACATCGCTGGGGTATTTGACTGTAAATTTTGGGAAAAGATGTAAGCGAATTGCCTCTGACACCAATGTGAATGCACCGGTAATTAAGGCCTGACTGGCTATAATTGTTGCAATTGAGGCAATTACTATACCTATCGGCAAAAACCAATCGGGCATCAATGCATAAAAGGGTCTTTGTCCATTTAAGGTTTGGCCTTCCAACGACAATAGCCATGCTCCCTGACCGAAGTAATTTACCAACAATGCAATTTTTACAAATGCCCAAGAAATCCGTATATTTTTTCTTCCACAATGTCCCATATCGCTATAAAGAGCTTCTGCTCCTGTGGTGCACAAAAAAACCGCCCCTAGAATGATGAAGAAATCGTATTTGTCATTGAGCAATAATTGAATCGCATGGTGGGGAGAAATCGCTTGCAATACTTCTGGATGGGCAATGATTCCTGAAACACCCAAAATCGTCAGTAGAATAAACCAAACGAGCATAATAGGGCCAAACGATTTTCCAACAAAACTTGTACCTGCTCTTTGCATGAGAAACAATGCAACCAAGATCGTAATAACGATGGGCATGGTGTCGATGTTTTTCCAATCGTTTCCGCCAAATGAACCATCTTCCAGCAATCTTAATCCTTCTACAGCAGAAGAAACAGAAAGTGGAGGAGTAATAATCCCGTCGGCCATGAGCATCGCTCCGCCAATTACAGCACCAATGATCAAATTTGGATAGCGGCGTTTTAACAGATTGTAGAGCGAAAATATTCCGCCTTCCCCCTTGTTGTCTGCGCGAAGCACCAAAAATATGTATTTAATCGTTGTTACGATTGTGAGGGTCCAAAAGACAGCACTCAATCCGCCCAAAACAAGCTCTCGGCTGATGCTTTCTTTGCCAATGAGGGTGCTCATTACGTAAAGCGGAGAAGTACCGATGTCACCAAAAATGACGCCGAGTGTAATCAATAGGCCTGCGCCAGAAACCTTGCTTAAATCTGATTGACTCATGGTGTGTATTAGGGGCAAAATTAATTAGAAAATGGATGCTGTCGGCACTAGAATTCAATATTGTGTTCAGATTGTTAATAAAAGTTGAAGTTCGACAGGATAAAGGATTCAGATGTTGGCAAATGGGTGAAATTAAGATTTTATTTCAGGAAGATTTCTATTCTGAAAGCATGACCTTTGTTCCCTATTCCAGAATACGCATTCAGACCATTCACAACAATGACCCAAAAAACCGAAACAGCAGATTTATCTGATTATTCAATCGGGTATAATGCAATCAGTTCTTATTTCGCAGACAGGGTATTTGGCCCCAAAGCACAAGCCAAATATCTGAATAAAATCAGTCAAAATGCAATCGCGAATGCGGTTGGTCATGGACAACTTATAGACAAGGACACTGCCAACGAGGTAGCCAAAGGCATGCAAGAATGGGCATTGGAGTTGGGGGCTACACACTATACCCATTGGTTTCAGCCCTTGCGAGGAACCACTGCCGAAAAACACGATTCATTTTTTGAGCCAACAGGCATTGATACAGGGATTGAAAAATTCAATGGAAAATCCCTGGCCCAACAAGAACCCGATGCAAGTTCATTCCCAAGTGGAGGCATACGCAATACGTTTGAAGCCCGGGGTTATACCGCGTGGGATCCCAGTTCTCCCGCTTTTATTATGTCAAAAGCCGGTGCCAAAACCCTGTGTATTCCAACAATTTTTATTTCATATACCGGTGAAGCATTAGATTATAAAGCACCCTTGTTAAAATCTGTGGCTTTTTTGAAGCAAACCTCCTTGGATATTTGTCACTATTTCGATAAAAAGGTTCAGGCTTGTAGCATTTCATTGGGTATTGAACAAGAATATTTTTTGGTGGATGCACAACAATTTAAGGGTCGACCCGATTTGTTGTTTGCGGGTAGAACGCTCATTGGAAATAGTCCGGCAAAAGGTCAGCAATTAGAAGATCATTATTTTGGTAGCATTCCAATCCGTGTATTGGGATTTATGGCCGACTTCGAAGAGCGTGCCCATCTTTTGGGAATACCTTTGAGAACCCGCCACAATGAAGTGGCTCCCGGACAGTTTGAGTGTGCTCCGCAGTTCGAAGATATGAATTTGGCCGTAGACCACAATTCTTTGCTTATGGATTTAATGGAGAGCGTTGCCCATGATCATGATCTTAAGGTTCTTCTTCATGAAAAACCTTTCAAGGGGATCAATGGCAGTGGCAAACACAACAATTGGAGTATCATTACCGATACGGGTGTTAATTTACTCTCGCCAGGAAATAATCCCGAAAAAAATCTTCAATTCCTCTCTTTTTTTATCAATATCATCAAAGCAGTGCACGATCACCGCGATTTGCTTAGGGCCAGCATTGCAACTGCTGGCAACGATCACCGTTTGGGTGCCAACGAGGCTCCCCCTGCAATTATGAGTGTTTTTGTTGGACAGGCTTTAGAAAAAGTGTTGAATGATTTTGAAATCAATGCCAAAGCGGGTAAAAAGACCGATTCCTTTTCGCCGATTAATGTGCCCAATATTGCTGCCATTTTATTTGACAATACCGACCGAAACCGAACATCGCCTTTTGCATTTACGGGTAACAAATTCGAATTCAGGGCTGTTGGTAGCTCGGACAATTGCTCTAGCTCCATGGTGGTTCTCAATACCATCGTTGCCAATCAATTGAAGAATTTTAAGGCAGAGATTGAAAAAGCATTGAAAGTAGACCCTTCTATCAATGCAGAGGATGCAATGAAAACTATCCTAAGACACTATGTATCCGGCAGCAAGCATATACTGTTTGGTGGCAATGGATATGGTGAGGAATGGAAAAAGGAAGCCAAAAAGCGGGGATTAAGCAATATCACTACTACCCCAGAGGCCTTGAAAGCCTATCTCAGCAAACCATCAATAGAATTATTTGTAAACAATCGTATTTTCTCACACCGTGAGTTGGAAGCACGCACAGAGATTCGCTTTGAAACCTATGTTCTGCGTTTGCAGATTGAAGGACGTGTATTGAATGAGTTGGTCAGTAGTTATGTAATACCTTCTGCTGTAAACTATCAAAAAACTTTGGCAGACAATGTGCAAGCAATGTTGTCGATAGGGGTCAAGAAGGCCCTGTGTAAGTCACAAATCGAAATCATTGAATTTTTGGCAACCCAAATCAATACGGTATTTGAATTAGACAAAAAAATGACTGCCGAACGTGCAGAGGCCAACAATATCGAAAACGCCGAGAAAAAGGCACTGGCATATTGCAACAAAGTAAAAATCCTTTTTGATCAGATTCGGGAGTGTTGTGATGAAATAGAAAGGGTTTGTGATGATGCTTTATGGGGTTTGCCAAAATACCGAGAATTGTTGGCCTTGAATTAGAGAATAGCGGTTTCACATTCCGATATTTTTTTGCTTGAGATCTTTCATCTTAAGTCCCATTCGAAATTTTTCAATTTCTTTCTGTGTGAACAAAAAAATAAAAACTCCCGCTTGGGATTTTTTATTTTTGCAGTGTATGATTGAAAAAGTTGAGTGTTTAATTATTGGCAGTGGACCCGCTGGATATACTGCGGCCATTTACGCTGCGCGTGCAGATATGAGGCCAGTTATGTATGAAGGATTACAACCTGGAGGGCAGTTAACCATTACAACCGATGTTGAAAATTATCCAGGATTTCCCGAGGGTGTAATGGGTCCTGAAATGATGGACTTGTTTAAACAACAAGCCGTTCGATTGGGAACAGATGTTCGGTATGGAATGGCAACGGCTGTGACCTTTACAAATGGAGGACCACAAAAAGTAATCATTGATGGAACCCATGAAATTTCTGCAGAGCTTGTTATTATTTCAACTGGAGCAAGTGCCAAATGGTTGGGAATCCCTTCAGAACAAAGATTGAATGGCAGCGGCGTAAGTGCATGTGCTGTCTGCGATGGGTTTTTTTACCGTGGTCAAGATGTAGCCATCGTTGGTGCTGGAGATACTGCCTGTGAAGAAGCTACCTATTTGGCAAAAATTTGTAGTAAGGTGTATATGTTTGTTCGAAAAGAGGGGTTTCGTGCGTCAAAAGCGATGCAACACAGGGTGCTAAATACCGCCAACATAGAGGTTTTTTTTAATACTGAAACCGATGAAATTCTGGGTGAATCCGGAGTGGAAGCAGTACGGGTAAAGAATAATAAAACAGGTGAGTTTCGCGAATTTGCAATCAAAGGATTTTTTGTAGCCATTGGACACCATCCCAATACAGATATTTTTAAACCTTATCTCAGTATGGACGAACAAGGCTATATCCTAACCAAGCCAGGCACATCGTATACAAATATAGAGGGGGTATTTTGTTCTGGAGATGCCCAAGACAAAGTGTATCGGCAAGCGGTGACTGCTGCAGGAAGTGGATGTATGGCGGCTTTGGATGCAGAGCGGTGGTTGGGCACAAAACACGCTTCGCTACAATAATAGATACTTGAAGGGTTGCAACTATATATGGGTACTTGCTGTTTTTTTCTACCAGGGATTGGTAGCGCAAATTAGCCATTCGGTTTTGGGAACACCTTCGGTAAATGGAAATGAACCCAGTATTTCATTCGACCTTCACAATTCCAAATGTGGCATTGTTGGATTCAATACCAACCAACTTTACATTACCCTTGATGGAGGAAAAGCATGGTCTCCTATTTTATTGGATCCGCCCCAAGGTTTTTATGGTGATCCAGTGATAAAAACAGCCAAAAACGGGTCGATTTTCTTGGCTCATTTGGCACACAATAAAAACGCAAATTGGCCCGATTTTTTTGATCGAATTGTATTTGAACGAAGTGTTGACCAAGGAAAAACCTTTGCGTCTTCAGATGTGGGGTTTCGGCAAGGTAAAATGCAAGACAAACCTTGGTTTGAAATCGATGAATGGCCCAAAAGCAAAGGGAATGGAAACATTTACTTAAGTTGGACAGAGTTTGATACATATGGGAGTGTTGCTAAAAGTGATTCAAGCAGAATATGGTTTGCTAAGAGTGCTGACGCAGGTCTAACTTTTGAAAAACCCGTGATTGTAAGTGATGTTTCTGGCGACTCAAAAGATGGGGATGCTACTGCTGAAGGAGCCAATATCGCTGTTAGTCAAGACGGAGTTTTGCATGCGGTTTGGTCTAGGAATGATACTATTTGGTACGATCGCAGCATTGATTTTGGTTTGACTTGGGGGAGGGATCGTTGTATTGCTGTTCAAAATGGTGGATGGAGCCATGAAGATTTATTGGGCACCATGAGGTCTAATGGAATGCCCTTTATCGTGGCCGACCGCTTCGATAATTTACGCATAGTCTATTCAGGTGGTGCTTGCGCCAATCAGTTGTTAATGGATTGTAAGGAGCGAAATATTTATGCAATCAAGGGCAATGCCCGAACGGGTATATTCGAAGAACCACAAAAAATCAACAATGACAAAGGAATGGCAGAACAATATTCGCCGATGATTGCTATAAACCCCGATAAGTCAAGAGTTTTTGTAGTTTGGCATGATCGTCGAAGAAGTGAAACAGGATATTTTTATGATTTGTATGGCGCAGAATTGGGAACCAATAAAAGATATTCTTGGCAAAATACAGACCACGATATTCGCAATATTCGGCTCACATCTACAAGTAGTGTGGCACCAGGGAATGCTATTTTTATGGGAGATTACATAGGACTTGATTGGAAAAAGAATATACATATCGCCTATACGGGATTCGATGTGGTGGAGCAGCACCCAACCATTCAATTTGTTTGTATTGAGCATCAAACAAAGCCAGGTAAAATATGGGGGTATCTCGATATTGAGCATCCCGATTTAATTGTAAATTTGATCGAAAATACAGCCATTAAATCCAGCACAATAGACACCGATTCAAGCAGATTAAGCCCAAAGGAAATAGCCATTTGGGCCGCTTGGCCAGATGCTACAAGTTTTACCCTAGAATTTAAATTGGGTAAGCAGATTGTGTTTGAACACGTATTTGAAAATTTGAAGGATTCTAAAGTTGATTTCTGCCTTCCAGCGAGTCGATTTAGCCCCGGTGCATACGAAATTGTTTTGAGAATGAAGGGGAAAAAGGTAAAACAAGGGTTTTATTTGTACTAAATAAAAAAAGAGTATCGGAAATTGGTCTTTTGATTTGTATAAATACAATTGAAAATCTTACTTTTGCTCTCTTTTTAAACAATGCTATGGCAGTAATACAAAAGTTAAGAAATTCAGGAATGGTTGTAATTGTGGTTGTAGCCGCCCTGATAATATTTGCAATTGGAGATATCCTGAGCCCCAAAAATAGTTCGGGAAACAATTCTGGTGATGGGGATGTCATCGCCAATTTTTTAGACAAAGATTACAAGGAGAAAGACCTGGAGCCCATTGTTGAAAAATTATACCAGCAAAAATTGGCATCTGATTCAAAGTTGGGTGCAAAAATGCAGCAAGATGAAAAATTTCGGATTGCAACGGTAAAAGAAATCTACCAGAGTGCATGGGAGCAATTGGTGAAACAGGAAATCATCATGAAAGAGATTGAAAAATCGGGTATTGCCCTTTCTGATGCGGATGTAAATGAACTGTTGTTTGGGAAACATCCCAGTGAATCGATGACGCAAATTCCCGATTTTCAAACCGATAACGCCTATGATGTGGAAAAAGTCAAAATGATTTTCAAGCAAGGAAAAACCAATTCTATGTTGAAAGCCCAATTGATAAGTTTGGTGGAAAGTGTGAAATCATACGAACGCCTGTCTCGTTATGCCACATACATTGCCAAGTCTAGTAGTAAAACCAAAACCGAAAAGGAATATGAATATATAGTGTCCAATCAATCGGTAGATGGCAGCATCGTTTATTTGGCACATTCTTCTATTCCAGACAAAGATGTGAAGCCAACGGATGAAGATTTGAAGAATTATCTTGATAAGCATAAGGAAAAGTATAAGTATACCAATGAAATGCGCACCCTTAAATATGTTTTATGGGATGTGATTCCAACAGCAGAAGATTCGGCGTATTCTAAAGAACAGGCTATTCGCTTGGCCGAAGGATTGCGCATGCAATCTTCACCCGATACCTTTGGCGCATTGGGTTTTTTCAATAAATCAACCCTACCCGAGGACGCCCCTTCGGCTGTTTCGAATTTGGTGTGGTTTGCCAGTATCAACGAAGTCGTAGGCCCTGTTTACGACAATGGAAAATATCATATATTTCAGAAGGTTGAAGAAGCCAATGATTCTGTTCCGGTAGTAAAAGTTTCACACATTTTGATTCCTTTGTCGGGTCCACTTCCAGATGGTACCATCGTAGTTGATTCAGTGATGGCAGAACAGATAGCCAGAGATTTACAAAGCAAAGTACTGTCTGGTGCCGAAATATCTATGTTCGCTAGTAAATTGTCTGGCGACCAAGGTTCTGCCAGCAAAGGGGGTGATTTGGGTTGGAGTTTAGCCAGTAATTATGTTTCCCAATTTGCCGCATTTTGTTCTACTGCCAAAAAAGGCCAGGTTGGCATGGTTAAGACGCAATTTGGATTTCATGTAATTAAAATGATGGAAGAACCAGAGTTTAAGAAGATTAAATACACACAATCCTCTGTTGAAGTTTCGGCAAGTGCTACAACCGTTGGTGTAATAGACAAGAAAAGTCGCAATTTTAAAAACAGTATTAAAGCCCAGGTTGGCTCGTTCGAGAAGGCAATTGAAAAAATGGCCCTGATTCCCCGCATTATGAAAGACCTTAAGACAGATGTAAAAATGATCGCTGGTATAGAGGAAGCGGCTGACGTAAAAACAATTATGTATTGGCTGTTTGGTGAAAAACGGGTAAAGGGAGAGGTTTCCGATGTTTTTGCATTCGCCACAAAGCATGTTATCATTCAAGTGGATGAGATTAAGCATGTGGGTTATGCCACCATCGATGATTCCAGAAGTATCATTGAGCCTTTGGTTCGTGAAGAATTGAAAGGAAAAAAAATTGGTGATAAATTACAAAAATTCTCTACTACAGCGAAGTCTCCAAAAGAATTGGCGACAAAATCTGGTGCCTTGTTGATTCCAATTGAGGGACTCAAAATGTCGCAAAATTTTATTCCCCAGCTTGCTTCTGAAATGGGTATTCTGGGTTCGTTATTTGGCGTACAGCCCAAGAAATTTTCGGTTCCTGTAATCGGTTCTGGGTATACTGGGGTTATGTGGATTACCAAACGTGAGCCTGTTATCGTGCCCAAATCGGTTGCAAATTCTCCAGATATGATGGAGGCGTACAGTGGTGCCCAATACATCATTCAGCCGATTCAAGATGCCATTAACAAGAAAGCGGGAATACAAGATTATCGCTATAAATTTGAGTGGTTTTAGCCCCTATAAAATTCAAATTTTATTCATTAGGTTCTGTCTGCAGGCAATAAAAATAACAGGGCCAAGGATTAATTACACATTGTATTGGCAGTGATGTGACCTTTCATCACAACCGCTTGCCTGGTAGATCCTGATGTCGGCGATTCTTTTTACAGCCACACTCAAATACTTTCAGGGGTTTCACTCCCCTTATTTTTTCGTATTTTCAGCCCTTAGAACAAATCATTGTCGGCTTTGAGTAGTTTGTGTATTTTTGCACCATGACAGGGATTACCCACGAATCTTCATTGGAAAATTTTCATGAACAGATCACCTATGTAGTAGACCATTATCATCCACACAATAAAAAGGTTGGGGCTTACCATAATATCATTATTGGTGGTTTGGGTGGCAGTGGAATTGGGGGTCGAATTGCCCGCTTGGCATTTATGAAACAAATGCCCATTCCAGTAGAAGTATACAGTGAATACAATTTACCCGCCTATGCCGATAAAAATACCCTTGTTATACTTTGTAGTTATAGTGGCAATACCGAAGAAACCTTGTCGATGTATTCGGAGTCTAAAAGGCGGGGATCAGATATAATCTGTGTTGCTGCATCAGGTAAGCTTAAGGCATTGGCTGTAGAACAAAATCTTCCTTATTACAGTATCGCCTTGGGTTATCAACCCCGAATGACACTCGGATTTGGACTGGCCACACTGGTGCTAATTTTGGGTGAGTTATTGGAAAAAGACATGACTCCAGTATTAACAGAGATTCAAAAAATGCTGCTTTCCCCGTCCGCAATCGTTTCAAAGGCCAAAGAAATGTATGCAACTTTTAAGCCATCCATTTTCCAAAAATTTGTTGTTGTATGTGATTTGTCATATGAAGCTGTAGGGATCCGTTTTTGTCAGCAAATTCAAGAGAATGCAAAAGGAGAGGGGTTTGTCTGTGTTTTGCCTGAGGCGAATCACAATATGATCGAAAGTTATTATTCTCAAAGGGATACAAATTTCATTTTTCTCAATAGCGGGGAGAATGCAAGGGTAAATGTGCGCTTTGGATTCTTAAAAACCCTGCTCATGGATGCTGGCAATACCATCTATGTTTACCCGATTCAAAATGCATCCTTACTTTCTCAGTTTGAAGTCATTCACGCAACCGATTGGTTCAGTGTTTGGGCATCTAATGATAAAGGGGTAGACAATATGCAGGTGGGTATTATTATGAGATTGAAAGAATATCTCGAAGGAATTTAACCCAAAGAGCATGAAAATTACTTTTCTAGGTACGGGAACATCTCAGGGAGTTCCACCCATCGGTTGCCAAAGTGAAGTGTGTTTGAGTTCAAATTCCCGCGATAAACGATTGCGTGCATCGATTCATTTGGAGTGGAAAGGCAAAAGTATCGTAATCGATAGTGGACCTGATTTTAGATATCAAATGATTCGTGCAGGAATTAATCAATTGGATGCTATTTTGTTTACCCATGAACACCGAGACCATACTGCGGGTCTGGATGATGTTAGGACCTTTAATTTTATTCAAAAAAAAAGTATGCCGGTATATCTCCAACAAAGGGTATACGAAGTTTTTCAAAGCCAATATGATTATATTTTTAACCCTGCACCCTATCCAGGAATTCCACAAATTGATTGGCATATAATCGAAAACAAGAATTTCTTATTGGGTGATTGTGAAATCAAGCCCGTTTCTGTTTTACACCATAAATTGCAGGTATTGGGATTTGTTTTTCATAAGTTCGCTTACATAACAGATGCCAATTTTATTTCTGAAATCGAAAAAGAAAAATTAAAAGGCTTGGACGTACTGGTGCTAAATGCCCTCCGCCGCGAAGAACATATATCCCATTTTACCCTGGCGCAGGCAGTAGCCCTTGCAACAGAATTGGGCGCCAAACAAACCTATTTTACACACATGAGTCATCAGATGGGCTTACATGATCTAGTATGTGCCGAATTGCCCGATGGTATCGACCTTGCCTATGACGGGCTCGAGGTCAATCTCTAGTCGGGGCAGAGAATTGGTGGTGATTGAATTCTTAATTTTTATGCATGTAAATAAATTTTCCCATGGCCGTTTCTGAGCCATCGCTGTTAACCGCAAATACAATTAAAACGCCGCTATTGGGCTTGGTTCCATCGTGTCTTAACCCATTCCATGTGGCTTTGCCACCATTGGCCTTGGTTTGATAAATGAGTTTGCCAGTCGCGTCTGTAATTTTCACTTCCGCATTGGAAGTAAGCCCCTCGATTGTAATGAGGCCCTCGTAGGAGGGAGAAACAGGATTTGGATACACCTTTATTTTTTCAAAATTTTCTTTGGCATCATTGGCATCGCTCCTGTAAGAAGTAATGCCGCGGTCTGTGCCGGCAAAAATTTCTCCGGTACTGCTGACTTGCCCTAAACAGTTAATTCGGTCTGAAAGCAAGGGACTATTTTCTTTGTTGAAATGCAGAATTACACTTTGACCATAGGGCTCAACCAAAAACAGCCCATTGTTTGTAGCCATCCATTTTCGATTTCCGCCGTCTACACAAATGTCATTGATGCTTTCTTCCCCCATCAGATAACCAACCAGACCGTCTTGTTCCACAATAAATCGGTCTATTTTTGGGTTTGTGAATAAAAGAGAAGATCCTGTATATACATTTAGTCCCTGATTGCTTCCGATCCATACATATCCTAGTTTGTCCGATTGAATCGAAAGTATATCATTCGAAAGCAATCCATTTTTGGTGCCAATAATCACAGACCGATCATCAGACATGTTGTCCATCAATTTCCCTTCATCGAATACCTGTATTCCACCTGATTGTAGAATCATCCATTTCCGGTCTAAGTTGTCTATTACCAGATTTTTTACTTCATTACTGGGTAAATCAAAACTTTTCCATTGTCCAGATTTGGTATAACAAATCAGTGGATTGGTACTTCCATAATTGGCTATCCACAAATTGCCCTTGCTGTCTTCGGCCATCCCTGAAACCCTGATTAAATTGAGCGGTGGAAGTCGTTTTAAGGGGGAATTTACATCATCAAAGCGGTTGATAATTTCAAAATTTTCGCTTTCCCCTTTTCCATTGTTTAGTGCCCGCATTACCAAGATGCCATTCGAATGGGTGGCAGCCAAATACCATCCCCTGGATTTTTGAAAATGTACATAAGTAAAATCGTACATATTGGTATTGAATGAAGACGAAAGGTTGTTTTTCCAACCCCCAGGTAAATAAATATAGAATCCCGCGTTATTGAATGTATTGCCAAAAGTCGAACTCACACCGCCACCTGAAGCCAGTATGTTAGGGGCAGTTTGTGTCATCTTAAAAATAGAGGGATCAGCTGGCCCATCGGGCATAAAGGCGATTTCTCCTCCCGGGGCTTTTTTTATAAGTCCAGGTCCTATGCCTGTACAAAACCAAAATAGTTTGTCTTTGAACTGGGTTGCACTTACAACCAAGTTGATGCTTTCTTTTACAACCGTTGCATTGTGATAGGTGTAGATGTCTCCACCCCGCACGACATGGGTGCCAAATTCATTGTTCCAAATGCGGGCAACTCCTCTTTTTTCGGGGAGAAGCAATGTCGAAATACCCTTTTCAATAGAATAAACAAAGCTGTCACTTTCAAAAACAATTTTTTTTCCAAAAGGGCTAAGAAATGTGCATGGTTTTCCTTCAAACAACCAATTCCATTGTGTATAGTCATTGAGATTTACCAATCGACTCCATTTCGCAAATCGTATGCCTTTATCGGTTCCAATATAGACCGAATCTCCAACTATCAAACTCGACAATACCGGAATTGATGTACCATTTGGACCAATTGAACTATAACTATCATTGATTTCATTGTTGGTTAAATCTATGACCAATAGTCCAAAATAGGTTGAAACCAACGCATTGTTGCCCGAAAAATATGCATGGAGTATACTTTTATTGCCTTGTAACAATTTGGCATAAAAACCGGGAATATTGACAATGGTTTGGTCGTTTTTCAACAAATCAATATTTCCGTCGGTATATCCGATCAATAGAATGTCTTTGTCTTTAAAATAAAACAATGCGCATACTCCGGCTCCATGAAAACCTTCTGACTTGCCCAGTTTTTCAATCTCGTTTGAGGCGTTTAGAACCCTAAAAAACCCTTGTTGTGATGCGGCATACACATAGCGATTACTCGCTTCGCAGATTTTTGCATCTTTATAACTCAAGTGGCTTCGCCATTGACCTGTTTGGATTAATTGTGCCTGGGAATTGCTTATTTCCAATCCCATTGCCAGAAGAAGGATATATTTTACCAATGGGTTCATGGGCCGGTCATTTTAGTTAAAGGTATAGCGTGCTTCAATTCCAAAGTCTGTTAGGGCAGTATAAAACTGGGAAAAAACTTTCGGTTCCATTATAACACGATTATATTTAATGGCTACATTTATTTTTTGGTTTACTTGGTATGTTATCGCCGGACTCATTCTAATGGTTCGCATTCCTGCAATGTATTTATTGACGTTTAAATCTATTTTTCGAATCACTGTAACATTGTCTGTTATACCCACTGTCAAATCGAATCTGAAGTCATTGGGGAGGTATACCCATCTTCCATTTCTGCGAAAAGGCATTGTGATACCAGTGCTGCGATATCCTCCAGTTAATTGAAATTCATTGTTCCGCATTTCGGTGAGATTAAAACTGGCTGCAAACAATTTTAGCACCCTCGAACGCTTGTAATCAACTCCAATTGTCCAGTTGTTTTTGGTTGTCAGGTTAATGCCGATCATAGGATAGAATCCTTCGGTTATTGTGGCATCGGCAATTTGGTATTTGGGTAGTAAATCTTTACCCATTTCAACGGATTGCGTAGGAGAGTATTTGAGATTTTGGGTGTAATTGCCAATGGAGTATCGACCAGAATACGCATGTTTAATGTTGATATTGCTAAAATATTCTGCCAAGAATTTTATTTTTGTGAGTCCATTGTAATTGATATTCCAATTCGGCAAAGGCAATTTTGGGAATCCGCTGATATCAGATATGCCAACATCTTGGCCAGAATATGAAGCATAAAATGCACCCAATAAAACATCTTGTGAATTTTTTGTGTATCCGATGGGCCATTTTGTAATTGTGTCGATATAGGATCCGCCAATGCGTTGCAATGACAATCGCTGGGATGTTGTATATCGATTGGCTATAAATTGATCAAAAACAGGATTGGTATGGTTGTCTGAGATCGATTTGTCTTTAACAAAGTGGGTAGAAAAAAACCACCCCGTAATATTGTAATTGCCGGTTTGTGTCAGACCCTGATCCACCCAATTTGCCCCATCATATTTAAAAATAGACTGTGTTCCTTGTGTGCTGTTTCTGGCAAAATCCAATCGTATCCTCAGATTTTTAATGGGCTCAATGGTAATATTTCCTGTACCATTGTCTGTGGTGTTTTTGCGGTAGAAATTCGATTGTCTGGCATCATTTTTCAACGCGCCATCACTGGCTAGTTTGTAACGTAAATTGGGATCCTGTAATCCGAAAACAAAACCCATTCCGGGTTGCATATGTTTAAAGTTTGTTCCAAAATAATCGGGTTTGTATGCAAATCCAGGCAATTCGGTATTTTCCTTGTATTGATAACTGAAGCTGGCATTCTTAAGCATACTTAATATATTTCCTACGAATATTTTCACAGGGTTTGCTTTTTTTGTTTCCGCACCTTTTTCTAGGGCATTGTTAAAGGTGGTAGCTTCATCTCCTTCTTTTTTAACGGATTTGGATTGTTTGGGTTTTTCAAGATCGCGCAACCAACGAATTTGCTGATACAATTGGGTGAAATTCATTTGCCCAGTAAAATTAATGTCTTGTCCATTTTGAATCCGGTTACCCAAGCTTTCAAACACAGGGGGCGCTTGGAGCCATTCGTAACTCGAGGCATAGGTTACGGTGCCAGTCATCCAACGTATCCATTTTATCTTTGAAAATGGGAGGTTGTAATTGGCATTCATGCTTTGGTAAAATTTTGTCATTCTGCCCAAAGTAAGAAATTCTTTGCGTACAGAATCAATTTTTAATTTTTCGTCTAGTCTGCCATAGGGTTCCTGGATACGTGAAGAAATATTGGCAGAATAGGTAATATTGATTGATTGGGCTAAAGGAAGAGAAACATTAAAGTTTCGCAAAAGCACAAAATTTTTGTCAAACATTCGGGGATTAACCTGAATAAACTTGTTGTTATTTCTCGATTGTTGTTCGCTGTACAATCGGTTTACTTGCATTTGGGCACTGAGGTTTGATGGCAATAAATTAAAATTTACATCACGCAGAAGTGTCAAGTTTTTGCTGCGTATTTTGTTAAATGGACGGATGTATTGGATATTTTTGGCATACACATAGCCGAGGGTTGCTTGTGTTGTTTTTACAAAGTACTCTTCGATTTGTTGGTTGCGTCGGTAGTTGTTTTGATAACTATATCCCAAGACAAAATTAGAGATCGACCAGGGTTTTGCAGTCTTTCCTGTTCCATTCGCTACCCTGACATTGTTAAAGTTGATGCTGTACAAGGAATTAAATTCTTCGGCCGCTTTTTGGATCGCCTTTCGAATGCCATCATCAGAAATTCGCGCAAGAAAAGGAGATAGCTCTAGGTCAGGATTTAGGGGATTGTATTTTGGCCTTATATAACTTTCAGAGTATCCGATATACATTGGAATACTAATGCCTGCTTTTTGCGCAAAGAACTTTCCAAGCTCGAGATTGGATGCAATGTCGTAGTTGTAATTCGAACTCAAACTTCGGTCATTGAGTTTTTTGTCTACATCTCCAAAACCAATGGTTCGGATGGTTCCACCGACATTAAGTTGACCAAAATCTGCCAACTGCATTTGCACATTCGCCAGGGAAGCCCAGCCACCAGAATTGGCAATTTCTTTTACACGCAATTCGTTAAACCACACTTCGAAGCATTTTGGACTGCTGGCATTGTTTTTAACACCCACCATCATCACCCGCAAATTTCCAATATCGGGCAGTCCCATAACCGTAATTTTTCCTTTGCCCATGAATTTGATATAGGGAGCAGTCATCGGCCATGCAGCATTTTGTCGAATAATTTTAAGGTTATAGAATGAGTCAAACGGAATATCAATAAAGTTTTCGTCTGGCCAAATTGTTTTATCTGCATTGGAAGAATTCATATTCACAAATCCCCGTGTCATTTTCAAGGGAATTTCATATTCATAATAGTTGGATGTAAGGTCTGTTCCAAAACGGATAAATGCAGAAACTTCGCCATCGTTTACAGGAAGTGAATTTTTTTCTTCAGCATGAACAAACAGTTGCATGCGTTTGTAATTGCGGGCATCAAAGGTTGTTGTTTTGAAGGCCGCGCGGGCATCTCCTGTATTTAAGTCGCAAACCTCAACAGAAAGGGCTTGTTCGTTCTCTAAAACAGTGCCTAAACTCGCCATGTTCTGAACCCGATCTATCCCCGGGGGAGATACATAGGCAATGGGTAGACGTTTGCTATTTTCTTCTATATTGACAGTACTCACAATAAACTTGGTTCCGTCATTTGGGTCGATTGGCACAACAATACCTGGAGTTTTTAACGAATTTGTATAGCGGCGCCAATCGGCCCTTACCATATTAATATAGCCAAATCGCAGTATGGCAGAATCATTAAAATTGGTCATGACCATGCGCATGAATCGAATGCTCTTAAAATCAGAAATGTTTCCGACAGCTTTTTCGAATTCTCGAATGGGAATTTTAAGCTGGTACCAGGTTATTTGGCGGTCTTTCCCGTTGCGCATCTTCACAGTGTTTTTTACTATATCAGAAACATAGTTTTTCCCCAATTGCATATCGGCAGCATTGATTTTAATCCGGTATTGATAGTAGTCTTCACTTTGGTTTAGGGTAAAGTCTCGGTTAACATCTTCATCTGAAGGCATTGAAGTTGAAGATTTTGGCATGCCTGCATATTTTCCTGTATACTGCTCAGGGTTAGAATTTCCCTGTAATCCCTGAAAATGTGTATAGCGCCCTGCAATATCAGCATCCGAAGAATTATAGCCATCATCAAGGTAATGTATAAAGTTGTCGTTGGAAGGGTCTTTGGTGGCATTTTGATAATAGTTAGAACCTTGGCCAAATTCCGATTTAACACGTTTTAAGAAAACAGAATCGAAATGCAGGCGTTCTTCGACATCATCCATACCATCGAGTCCTAAATCTTGTGATTTGAGGGTTGTATTGTTGTTGTCAAAAGCAAAGTTGATTTGGGGGGCATTGGGTACCATGGCAAATTGGGTTGTGTCTAAATCAGTATTGCTCGATCCCATAGAAGCGAGGCCATTTTCAAAGGATTTCCTTCGGTCGGGCAATATGTCTTCACTCACATTTCCCAAATGCAATAAAAGGTCTCCTTTTAGATTTGGATTTTCACTCATCGGGTCAAGCATCCAAATCTCAATATAGTCAATATTTGCTGCTTCGAAATCGTTTTGGTCTACCTTGCGGGTTATCCCAGCCCAACTCAACTCAGGTGTTGTCAAATTTCCATCTGTGTTAATTTGTGAAGGATTCGTATTAAAATTATACATGCCCCTCACTTTTGGCCGATAAAACAAGTCTAGTGTCGGCAAAATAGTAGGTGTCCCTTGGGGAAAGTTTCGTTGTGGGAAGACTTCGCGTTGGTCTACCTGGCGCATAAATGGATTGCTCAATATGGCATCTACCCGTTTGTTGATGTTATCGGGCATGTCGTTATCGCGGTAAAAAAGTTGGTCTATAGTATAAAAGCTAAGGCTTGCGTGGTGGTTGAGCCATGTCAATTTATCCAAATTCTTGGTGTCTGGAAATTTGTCGGGTTGTTTCTGTGGCACAGCAGCCACCACCCAATTTGAAACCATTTTAAAATCGTTTAACAATTCGGCATTCTCAAAATCTTCCAGATTCGAAATGCCTCGTTCGCCTCCCTGCGATTTGTGATTGTGCGGAAAGATACGGGCAAATTCACCATATGCAGTAATGTTTGAGACTTCTTTTGTTTCTAAAAAAGGCAATTTATCTACCATTCTTGTCAGGAAACGAGATTTCGAACTATACAAAAAATCGGCACCAATGATCGAATTTAACAGGGGTTCTTCGTTAAAGTTTGTCTTCGTGGTGAGTGGCCTTTCATACATGTGCAACGCAGTGACTCCCATGAGCAGTCTGGGGTTGTATTTATGCTCCAGTCGTCCACCCAATAATGTTTTTTGTTGGATATTAAAAAAGCTTTGACCGTCGGCACTTGCCCGAATTTCGGCTCCGCCCTGCAACAATCCCTGGTTGGTTATACGCACTCTTCCAAGTGCATAATCCACTTCATAGTCTGCTCCTTCAGTAAGGGGTCTTCCATTTGCGGTAACACGAACAGATCCTCTTTGCAGGTTGGTTGTTCCCAAAAACAATTCTGTTCCATTGCTACTTTTATAACTGCCCTGTAAAAAATACTTATTGTGTTTCACATCCTGTTGGGCAAGCCATTTCGTACTGTCATACAATGCGTCGAAACAATAATAATCTCCTAGGTCATTTCGTCCATTAAACTGTGTCCTGAGATAAGTGCCAAAAGGTTCGGTAACAGGAAAAATGATGCGTGCAAATTGGGTATTTACTGTGATTCCCTCGATGGCATCGAAAATACCATCGGGTTTGCCTTCTTGCTGTCTGTTAAGCTTGTCTAATCCAAATACCCGGATTAAAGGGTTTCCATTTGCCAAAGCAGGGGCATTGGCATTCCCAACGGGTAAATAATTGAAATCAGCACCGGTTGTGTCATCAGAATAGATAACATTCAGTTTAAAATCTTCCAAACTAAGACTATAGGTATTGAGCGCATAAATATTTTTCATCATTAGCCTCCATATTGGCAATCGGGTTCTAATGGTATTGGATTTTAACATTTTCAGGAACAATAATTGTTGATTTCCCGGAGCGATGTCTCGAGAAAATTCACCCACTTGGAAGGCTTCACCATTGAACGTGTACTCAAAAGAGACGGCCAGGATTTCATCATTGTTCAGGGGTTGATTGAGTGATATATAGCCAAGTTGGGCGTTCAATGCGAACTCTTTTTCGTTTAACTGTCTCGCGTAGTTCAACATGTCAAAATCAACACTTTGTTCAAAATTTGGCATGGCATTATAGACTTTGTCAATGGCCTGCCCGATGCTGCGAATGGCAGGGTCGGCAATGATCTTACTGTATAGAGAATTCGAATTGTTGTCTGGAACGGGGTTCGTTGATCCGCCCAATGAGGTGCGATAAGGCTTTGATTCTCCCAAATCTTGGAAGGCAAGGATGTCGCGTGGCGTTTCGACATTGGCATTTTTATTGGTTACCCAAACTTCTACACGATTCACAATCACACCACTTGCAACGATGGGAAGATTTTGCAATGAGGCATTGAAATTCTCTCTAAAAAATTGGGAAAGAAAAAAATGTTTGTTTTGGTCGTAGTTGTCTGCGGTGATTTTAAACTCATTTAATTGCGCACCTCCCTTTAATACAGTCTCGGTACTTTGTCCTTTGTTTTGAGAAAAAACTGTTTTAACAGTTGTTTTTCCAAATTGCATTGTATTGGAAAATCCAAACAAATTGTTTGCGGGTTTGATCAATTGGGTGGGCAGATTGAGATTGACATTGCCCACCTGAATGTCCTTTAAAATACCATCGGGCTTTCCTTTCCATCCCAAATTGGTTTGGTTGTCGAATTCAAATGCCGCCTCAGTGTCGTAGTTGATTCCCAACTTTACATATTCGCCAATACTTCCGTTGGCACTAATTTGAATTTGCTGGTCAAAAACAGGTACGAAATAGCGTTGTTGTCGTTTCGAAAAACTGGGGTTGCGGTTTACATTAATATTGCCTCCCAATTTTACCATAGCACTGCCATTTAGTTGGAAGTCTACTCCGCCCGCACCAAAAATTTTCGAAACGGTTGGGTTGTTTAATTCGGCTTTGATTAAGTCACTTACACTTTTGTTATTTCCACTGAGGGAATAAGCACTTTGGGTTTTTGTTCTGAAATAATCTTCCTTGATTTGTTTTGCCTGTTGTTGAAAATAGTCAGTCACCGAAATAATTTCACCAGTAGGGTAGCGTAAGGTTCCGATTTGTCGATATCCTTCATACCTGTTTTCTCGGGCATTATAACGCCATTCTGTTTTGAGGGGATTCTGCAGGTCTATTTTGCTGCCTTTACCCCCATCTTTACCCACTTTGTAATGTAATCTATGGGTATCAGTTTGTGCCCATACTGATACAGGTATGTGAACAACATACAGCAGCAGCGCAAAACCGAGTTGAATAGGTTTTATGCGTAGCAATTGGTCTACGATAAATTTCATTCTAAATCCTTCTAATCGTTGCGTAGCAGTTGGCGAATAGGCTATTGTATTAATGCAGAAGTGGCAAGTTACAAAATTTTTAGTGAATTCTTTATCAATTCTTCGATTGTCGCTGTTCCACCCAATGTTTTGCTCACCGACAACAAGGCTTTTTCGGCCCCATTCTTTGCATATCCCAATGTGATTAGTGCCGCTAAGGCTTCAGAAAAATTGTCGCTGTTACCCGCTATTCCTGATGAGAAACCCGAAGTTTTTCGACCATTCATTTTGTCTCGTAATTCGAGAACAATCCGTTGGGCACTTTTTTCGCCAATTCCTTTGATGCTTTTTAGCAATCCTACATTTCCATTCATAATGGCAGAAGCCACCTCTTCGGAATCCAAACTCGACAACATAAGCATTGCGGTATTATTTCCAACCCCTGAAACAGAGGTCAACATCCTAAACATATGTCTTTCATCGGGTTCCCAAAAGCCATACAAAGCCATAGAAACCGGATTTTGGTTCTCAACCTTAAACAATAAGTCAACAAATAGTCGAACGGTTTTGAGGCCTTTGATTTTTTCGTAAGTTGTTAGACTAATGGTGACAATATATCCCATTCCTTGGTTTCCAATTACGGCATGGGTAGGGCTTAGCGATTCGAGAGTTCCTTCGATGTAGTTATACATAAGTCTTATGGGTTTTGGTATTTGTACTTTCTAAACTGGTTGTTACAGATGCCAAATAGCAAAATGCTAACAATGGGGATGATCATATTAAACCATTGCCAAAAGGTTCTTTCCAGTCGGAGTTTTTCAGGATCCATCAAGCGCAGTATTTTTTCTTTCGCACGAATCTCGATTAAGCCATTGTCATCAATTAAATAATCAATGCAATTGAGTAAAAATTTCTGATTGGCAAAGGTGATTTTGCTAAAACGATCGTAACCGGTTGGGTAAATCCCCCCCCGTCCACTGATTCCATTTCGCATAATATCACCATCAGAAAGCACGATCATCTTCGAAGTACCCAAAGCCAAAAAAGGCAATCCACTAAAGTGTTTTTGGTAAACAAATGGCGATTGAAATTCTCCCTCCATGAGTATGCCAGAGAGTTTGCTGCCCCCCCGCAGGACACTTCTAAATTTGTCATCCCGAGATTGCATATACACCGTTTCTAAATCGACAGTGGCAGGAGCCTGAATTGTTTTGGTATATCGGCTGCTCGACAACAAAGGAGTAATGTTCATTTTTTTTCGGCTTTTTGCTACAAGGGTTGCGGGGAATTGTGTCCATACGGGTCCAACATTTTTGTTGATGATATGGGGAGACGAGGCAGACATAAAAACAGGGAAATAATAAAAATCAATCATCTCTGGACGATTGCCTACTGGGATAGGAATGCTATTGCAATTGGCATCCATCAACAGTGTAGATTCTAGTTTGACGCCATAATGGAAGAGGGATGCGGTGATATTTTCTAATTGCCTATCGAATGCCATTATCGAGCCACTTGTTTCAAAACTGTCAATTTCAATATTTACGGGGTCAATCATCCAAATTACTTTTCCCCCGTTTAGGGCAAATTGGTCGATGAGGTATAATTCCGATGGGGTATAATCTTGTTGGGGTTTAACAACCAATAGAAGGTCGTTGTTTTTGAGTCGATTTTGCAAACTTGCAAGTAGAAGTTCACCAGCATTTTCTGTATTTTCAAGGGCCTTGAGTTTGTCGATAAAGGGTTCCGCACAGGCGGGATCTGAAACATTGAGGTTCAGGGATGTGATGTTGTAGTATTTCGATAATTCTGCGGCAAAGGCTTCCACACGTCTATCGATCATCTCACCCGACCCATCGGCTACTACAATATTTTTGGGTTTTTTGAGTGTGCACTGTCGCAATCCATTGGCAATTTCATATTCTACATTGTCCATGGCACGTTTGATGTTTTCATCTGCATCCAAGGCCACATCATACTCAAAAAAGTTTACCGTGACTGTTTTGCCCGCGTAGCTCAATTCGGCTCCAGGAATGATATTTTTGATGCTAGTACTGTTGTTGCTTTCAGCATCTATATCTCTTTGGGGGAGTAAACCGCGGTCGTTAAAATCTTTCAACAATCCCGACACCTCAGAAATGGGTTTTCCTGCAAATGGATTGATGATTTCAATTTCAATTTTTCTTCCGCTTTGTTCTCTAAATTCATAGGCCATATCGCGAATTTCATTTCGGAGATTCTTAAATCGGGCCGACATTTCACCATCAAGGTATAAACGGAAATACAATTTTTCTTTGAGGGAAGTACATAATTTGGCACTGGTTTCGCTCAATGTATAGCGATTTTCCGAGCTCAGGTCGATTCGCTTGTAATAAATACTACCCAGGGCGTTTACCAATAGTACACCGATCATCACCAATAGGAAAGAGAAAATGGATTGCCGTTGTTTTATATGATTATCCATTACCATTTTCTGCTTTCAAATACCAGTTTACTTGCCCCAATGAAACTTGCTATGAAGCCCAAGAAATACAACAAATCACGTGTGTCAAAAACCCCACGACTAATCGATTTGTAATGAAAGTCTAGTCCAAACCATCCCAGGCTTTTGCCAATGGTATCCAGTGCTTTGATATCGCCCAACAAACCCAAAATACCATACCAGAAAAAACACAGCACCATGCTTACAACCAGTGAAACAATTTGATTGTCGCTGAGAGCACTGGCAAATAATCCTATGCTGGCATAACTGGCTGCAAGCAAAATTAACCCAAAATACGATGACCAAGTAGCCCCAATATCTGTTCCTTGGAGTGGGTCGGCTAGTGTTGAAATGGTATAATAATAAAAAAGGGTTGGCAAGAGAGTAAAAACAATGAGTCCCAATGCTGCCAAATATTTTCCCATGAGAATCGAAAAATCACTCACCGGTCGGGTGCTCAGAATTTCTATGGTTCCCAATCGTTTTTCTTCACTTAGACTTCGCATGGTGATGGCAGAAACCAGAAAGATTAATATATAGGGAGCGATATTAAACAGTACCTGCATGTTCGCCAGGCCAATATCCATCACATTGGTTCCCTCGATTACCCAGATAAACAGTCCCGTAATGAGCAGAAATACCCCCATTACGATATAGGCGATGAATGATCCCAGGAAACTCCGGATTTCTTTTTTAAATACTGCCCACATGGTTGGTTAAATTTCGAAATATATCTTCAAGTGATTGACCTTTTGCAGTTTTCTTTAAGCCAATTAATGTGTCATCGGCAATAATTTTCCCCTGGTCTAAAATGATAACACGACCGCACATGGCTTCTACTTCTTGCATAATATGTGTACTGAGCAAAATGGTTTTTTCGGTACCCAATTGTTTAATAACAGAGCGCATTTCAATGGCTTGATTTGGATCTAGTCCGCTGCTGGGCTCGTCTAGGATAAGTATACTTGGGTCGTGAATCAAGGCGTGAGCCAATCCTACGCGTTGTCGGTATCCTTTGGAAAGTTGCCCAATTTTCTTCTTTCTTTCATCTACTATTTGGGTGAGCTCTATGGCTTTTTCGAGTGCAGTTCTTGTATTTTTCACCCCGGCCAGTTCAGCGGAAAATAGCAAAAATTCGGCTACATACATGTCCAAATAAAGGGGATTGTTTTCGGGGAGGTAACCCACTTTTTTGCGAATTTCCAAGCTGTGTTCTTTCAGGTCTAATCCACACATCGTTACATCTCCTGCAGTTTGGGGGATAAATCCAGCAAGGATTTTCATTGTTGTAGACTTCCCTGCTCCGTTTGGACCCAAGAAGCCAACGATTTCACCCGGTGATACAGAGAAACTAATAGCATTTACAGCCCATTGGGCTCCATAACGTTTGGATAGAGTATTAACTTTTATGCTCACTTATGGCACAAAAATAGTTGAATCGAGCCAACCTTTTATATCCTGTCTTTGGATTAATGCTCTTGATCAATTTCAAATCCTTCATTGAGCGGATTCGAAGGTTTGTCGGAAAGCTACCTCTGGTTTGGTAATTTCAAAGACAATGGGGGGTGAAGCAGAAGCACTTTTAAAGTGCTTTGGTCTGGTATCGTATTCAATGTCTTTTATTTCTGTAACGGCTCCTTCGATTTTTGTAGAATCGGCGTTTCTTTTTTGTGTATTTTGTATAGGGTAGAACAAAAACGCTTGGCTCAATAACAAATGTATCTGATTTAATTGTTTCTTCTAAAAAGTCAATGAGTAAAGCGGGGTTTAATGGACGTCCCAAAAATCGTATTTCAAAATGCAAATGTGGCCCTGTGCTGTGTCCAGTAGACCCACCCAACCCAATGACTTGACCCGCATTGACAAGCATTCCCGATGTAAGGAGTAATTTGCTCAGGTGACCATAAAGGGTTTCCAAGCCATTGAAATGGCGAAGAACGACGCAGTTTCCATATCCACCATAATAACGGCTCATACGCACAACCCCATCGAACGCAGCAAAAACAGAATCGCCTGTTCGCAGTTGTAGATCTATTCCCGTATGCGCCCCGCCTCGCCTCCAGCCAAATGGAGAATTGGTTCTTCCATAAACGGGCATCGCAAAATTGCAATCAGGTTCTAAAATAGCAAGCGAGATTCCTTCTTTTAATTTGCGCATATCAAACCGATAAGCATCTGCATGCAGGGTATCCCAAAAGGCATAAAAATCATATTCAGGCAGCATTCCGGGAATGAAAACCTCTCCTTCTTCGTAGTAAAATTGAATGCTATCAGACAAATTCTCGGATATTGAATCTTCTGAAACCCAGTCTGATTCTTCGATGGTTTCATCGGGATCAACCTGTGCAAAAGCAAATTGTGCAGAAGATAGACACAAGAAAATGATCAATAATCTAGGGTAAACTGACCAAAATCTGTGCTTGTTTTGCATCCAATACCAGTTGAGATTTGAGTGATTCTATCGAATCAAATTCTTGTTCATTTCTCAAATACTGTACCAAATGCAGTTGAATTGTTTCTGAGTAGATAGAATTGTCAAAATTTAAAATATGGGCTTCGATGGTTCGTATGCTTCCTTTGAATGTTGGTCTCACTCCGATATTACACATCATTTTATATGTTTTATGCTGAATGGTACAAGTTCCGGCATACACACCGTTGGGAGGAATCAATTTGTACGGATCATCAATCAGTATGTTTGCCGTCGGAAATCCAATGCTTCGGCCAATATGTTTACCCTCTACCACGGTGCCAGTAATCGCATAAGGCCTGCCCAATAACTCATTGGCTTCTTTTAATTGCTTGTTTTGTAAAGCCTTTCGGATTCTGGAACTGCTAATGGCGATTTCGTATACTACCGATGCAGGAATTTCATGGACTGTAAATTGGAATTCTTTTGCCAATACCAGTAGGTCTTCGAATCCACCAGATCTGTTTTTTCCAAAGCGGTGATCATAGCCAATTACAATTGTATCAACATGCAATTGATTCACCAATACATCAGAAACAAATTCGCGGGGCGATTTTTGGGAAAATTCTTGGGTAAATGGCAATACAAGGATATAATCAACCCCAAGAGCAAATACTGCCGCTGATTTTTCTTGTATGCTGCTTAGCATTTGCAATTCCGAATTGTTTGGCTCAATAACAAGCCGTGGATGGGGATGAAAAGTGAGCAATAAACTGCGTGTGTTTTTTTCTTTTGCCAATGAAACCAAATGTTGCAATACTTCTTTATGACCCAAGTGGATACCATCAAATGTTCCTTGAGTAATGACCAATCGTCTATCTATTGGAACTTCTGAAGGATTGTAAAATAGCGTTTGCGTCATAGCGTCTGCAAATTTCAAGAAAATATGCATCACATGTTGCTTTGCTTGAACTAATTTTGTTGGCCATGCGCAAGTGTCGATTTTTGCTTGTCTTTTTTGCAACAATTTCTGTTGTGTCTGCCCAAACAGGGGGAAATGGTGTTTTTTCAATTCTCAATATTCCCATGCACAGCAAAGCATTGGCATGGAGTGGATACTTGCTTGCCCAATCTTCCGCTGACGTCTTGCAAACAACCAATAATCCAGCCATGTTAAATTCCTCTCATAAACGCAACGTGGGATTGGGGGTTGGAACAATATTGCCTGGTGTGCTGACAGCCAATTTTTGCTTTGGATTTACAGTCGGAGATACGCTGAGAAATAAAAAACAGAACAAAGCCCTTTCAATTCCAATTTTTCAGGGATTTGCACAACACATAGACTATGGCACCATGGATGCTTACGACGCTGGGGGAAATCCCACTGGGAAGGTGTCAGCCAACGAAACAAATATTGGTATTGGTGTTTCGATGGACATTAACGAACACTGGCGTTGGGGTTCGCAATTGGGCATGGTATACAGTGTTTTGGGTCCGTATATCGGAAACGGAGTATATGTAAACCTTGGCGCCCACTATATTAGCGTAGATTCTGGATTAAGTTTTGGTATTGTTTGTAAGAATATGGGAACACAAATTATAGCATACCAAGGGGTAGGCCGAGAGGCTTTGCCTTTTACGATTCAAGCGGCTATCGCATTTAAACCCAAACACATGCCATTTCGTTTTCACATTACTGCCCATAGCCTCCAGCGTTGGGATTTAACCTATAACCAATATTTGACAATGCCAGGCGAGATTGATTTAAATGGCAAGCAAATGGTTGCGAAGAAAGCAGGGTTTACAGAAAAATTGGCAAGACATTTTGCCTTTGGAACAGAATTGGCACTCGGACAGAATATGGGATTGCTGTTTGGTTACAATCTTCAACGAAGGATGGAAATGGCTACCGCAGATCATAGGGGCACTTCCGGTTTTGGATGGGGTATAAAATTTAGAATGGTCAAATGTGATATAACCTATTCGAGTGCTGCCTATTTCACAAACCAGAATTCCAATATGGTGTCGATTGTTTTTAATCCTTTTCAATTTAGAAAGAAACTTTGATTCGGTGGGAGTCAAATCTATTTTTACCAATAGTCAAATCAAATAGTCATGGTTCAAGACAAAGCAACCCGACGGAGCCAACATAAGATAAACATTGCCATTGACGGTTATAGTAGCTGTGGTAAGGGTACACTAGCCAAAGCCCTCGCCAAACATTTGGACTATATTTTCATTGATAGTGGTGCAATGTATCGAGCCGTTACCTTGCATATGATGCGAATGGGGGTAGATGTTCTGAATGAAACGGCCGTGATGGATGCCTTGCAGGGTGTAACATTGTCCTGTTCAATCAATAAGCAGAAACAAACTGAAATTATACTCAATGGCAAAGGGGTTGAGTCGGAGATTCGGGGACTTTTGGTGGCATCGAAAGTGAGTGAAGTGTCTAAAATTCTAGCAGTACGCAATAAATTGGTAGCCATTCAACAAGAAATCGGAATGAACAAAGGGGTTGTAATGGATGGAAGAGATATTGGGACAGTGGTTTTCCCGCAGGCGGAAGTAAAAATATTTATGACTGCAAATTCTGCAGTGAGGGCCAATAGAAGGTTTGAGGAACTCATTGCCAATGGAGATGCTGTGTCTTTGGAAACAGTGAGAAAAAATCTTGAACACAGAGACAGCATCGATGAATCAAGGGAACACAGTCCCTTGTCACGCACATCCGATTATTGTATTCTAGACAATTCAGACCTTAGCAAAGAAAAACAATTGGAAATAGCCCTCAAATGGGTAAATGATGCTTTGAATTCTGTCAATTCATAAGTGGGTATTGCCCAGACAATAGCTCGTTTCGAGTAGGATAGTGAAAGCCGATCTCATGAATACGATGGGTGTGCAACAGGTGGGTTTGACAAAAATACAATAACAACACGGATCCATTTAGCTCGATTTTTTTATTGGCTATGACAATCGGATTCTCCACAATCTTCATGGGTTCATATTTTAAGCATAAAAATGCTTGTAGATTGTGTTTATTTGCAAAGATTATGAAGAGGCAGAAAATTGTTGCAGGCAACTGGAAAATGTATAAGAAATTGGATGAAAGTCATGCGTTAATTGCAGAGGTCAGGGGCATTGTTCGCGATGAATACAGGGGCGAAGGGAAAGTGGTACTCATTCCCAATTTTTTGGCTTTGCCTTCAGCGGTGCGCTTGCTGGAAGGAACTGGTTTGTGTGTGGGTGCCCAAAATGCACACAGCGAAGACCAAGGTGCATTTACGGGAGAAATATCGGCCAGTATGTTACAAGCCATTGGGGTCCAATATTGTTTGGTAGGCCATAGTGAGCGCCGTCAATATTTTGGAGAAACCAATGAAATATGCGCAAACAAGGTTAAATCGCTCATTCGACTTGGTATAAAACCCATATTTTGTATTGGAGAAACCTTAGATCAACGCCAAAACAAGCGGCATTTTCGGGAAATTGAGGAACAAATTGTCCAGGGATTGTTTCATTTGGATAGAAAAGAATTTGCACAAGTAATCATCGCATACGAACCCATTTGGGCGATAGGCACTGGTTTGTCAGCATCTAGCGACCAAGCCCAAGAAATACATGCCTATATCCGTAAGTTAATCGCCAATCAATACACAGAAGAAATTTCATCGTTAATACCCATACTTTATGGGGGGAGTGTTAAGCCAGAGAATGCAACTTCATTGTTTTTGCAACCCGATATCGATGGCGGTTTAATTGGTGGTGCGAGTCTAAGAGCCAGGGATTTTATCGACATTGTAAAAGCAATGCGTTAACATTCAAAAATCTATGGGCGTATTGTGCGTTATTTGTTAAAATCTATTCAATGGTTCTTAAGTATTGGCTTTGTATATTTACTTTTTTAGCCCTAAAACTGTCTGCCCAGAGCGGAAGTTTTAGTCCAATGCCCTCAACTTTTATTGTTGAGTTTGAATCCTTTGCAAACCGTCCGGCTGACAAACAATTAAGTAAGGATTTTGCTATTTTCAAAGAAAATTGGCAGATGGGAAGGTTTTCCCCAACCCAACAAAAATTTATTATTGACATTGCCAATCAAATGTTGGTCGAGAAAATGGCGGTGCAACCCCATTTCGAATTATTATTGTCTACAGTGTCTGCTTTTTTAAAAAACAAATTGCCTGACAAAGTGCTTTTTCAATGGCAGAATATTACCCAATCCCTGTTGGGGAATTCCAATAAAGAATACCTAGAATTTTTGCAAACAACCAAAAATTTGTTTTCAGAAAAAATTGTCAATCAATCACCCACAGCCATTTGGTCAATAGATACCCTTGATTTTGATATTGTTTACAATGGAGAGATAGAAATCCATTTTGGAAATGTGAATTTAACCTGTCAGGGTTTATTGGATAAAATGCTTATTAAATCAACAAAAGCCATTTATCGGCCTGCAAAAAAACAATGGATTGGAAATTATGGGACTGCCGATTTTTCGCGTTGTTTACCCGACGATTCGGTTTCGGTTTCATTCGGGAAATACACCTTTGAACTAGAACAAAATACCTATTCAGTTGATTCTGCAATCTTGCACTATTCCCGCTATTTTAATCGGCCTGTCGTGGGCAAGTTCGTCGACAAATTAAGTACATCTTCAGATTCAATGTTTGTTAAGCATTCGGGTTATCCCCAATTTAATTCATACAACAATGAACTTTTGGTTCAGGGGATAGTGGGTCCTGAGTCCTTTTTTAGGGGTGGGTTTTCCATGCAAGGACATTCCATAACAACGGCTACAGCAAATGGGGAGCCTACCCTGATTGATGTTTTTTATAAAGGCAAGAAGAAGGTTACTCTGAAAAGTAAATCCTTCAAAATAGCCGATGGAGTCGCTGGCACTTTGCAAAGTGAATTCACCTTGTATCTCGACAGCAATACAATGATTTACCATCCTTTCGTGAAGGTTAATTTTATTTTCAAAGACAACAAGCTTGTTATAGATCGGGGAGAGAGTGGTTTGATGCGGGTTCCTTTCAGCGATAGCTATCATAAGGTGGGCATAGATGTTCAGCAGGTTCGATGGAAAATAACGGATCCTTTTGTTGATTTCGACAATGTAAACAATGAATTGGAAGCCCGTATTTCTTCCGACGATTTTTACCGTGAAATTTTATTCGCAAGACTTCAAGGACCATTACAATCGAATCCGCTTGAAGGGATGATTGCATTTTATAACCGACAGCCTGAAGATAAGATTTCCCAAGCAATGGAAAATGAGATTAAACAATTGTTGTTTTCAAAGAATCCTTCCGACAAAATCAAGGCCGATGCAAAATTGAAACAATTGCAATTGAGGAAAAATGAAATGAGGGAGTTTTATAAAGCCGAACAGCGAATTAAATTTTCTCTAGACGAGTATGCTTTTTTTTCAAATACCCCAAAAGAATACCTGACGGTTCTTTTTTTAGAATTGCATGATCAGGGATATATCAATTATCACCAAGAAAAAGACAGTGCTACGTTGCTTCCCAAAGCCTTTAAATATTTGCAAGCACACCAAAAAATGAGAGATTATGATGTAATACGAATTTCATCTACCATAGGGAAACGTCCAAATTTCAGTCTCAATTTATTGAGTAACGAAATGAATTTAGAAGGAGTTTCTAAATTCTTTTTCTCAGATTCTCAAAATGTAATCGTATTGCCGACAGACCAAAAGGTTACTTTGTTGAAGAACCGAAATCTTCGATTTGGGGGTCAATTGCGGGCAGGGCGTTTTGATTTTTTTGGCAATAAATACACGTTTAATTACGACCAATTTTTCATTGTTCTTTCGAGCGTTGATTCACTTCAAATGTATTTTCCAGACTCAACAGGCCGACGCTTGATTCCGATAAAGTCGGTACTTAGAAATGTGAGCGGGACGCTTTACATCGACAAACCGAACAACAAATCTGGAAACAAAGACTATCCTGAATATCCGATTTTCGTGAGTGATAAGGGTAGCGAGGTGTTATACAATAAACCCCATATTCATGGTGGAGCATATACTGGAGACAAATTTAAATTTGTTGTAGATCCTTTTACAATAGACAGTTTGGACAATTTTACCATTGATGGATTGCATTTTGATGGCAATTTTATTTCTGATGGCATTTTCCCTGATTTTCGTCATTATGTGAGTATTCAGAAAGATTATTCTCTGGGATTTATCAAACACACTCCACCCGGAGGGTTTGCCATGTATAAAGGAAAAGGCAATGGAGACATGACCATGAATCTTAGTGAGGAAGGTTTTTATGGAACCGACGGAAGTTTTGGATACCAGGGATCCAATAGTAAGTTTTCAAAAATATTGCTTTTGCCCAAAAAGGCAGAAGGCATAATTGATCGGTATGATTTGACCGAAAACACCAAATATCCAGAGGTCCATGCCTTGAACGCAGGAATGGTTTGGAACCCATACCAAGACCAATTTAATGTCAGCAATGGTGCCACGCCAATCAAGGTTTTTTCAAAGGGATATGATTTTACAGGAACCTTAACCCAGTCGCCAACCCATCTGAAAGGGAATGGTATTTTGGCATGGGAACAGGCCAGATTCAGTAGCCAAGAGATGGTATTTTCTCCCAAGAAAACCAGTGCACTGAAGGCAAATCTATCTATTTATGCCGCCGATTCATCCCGTATGGCTTTTGAAACCAGCAATATCAATGCGAGCATGGATTTCAGTAAACGAATGGGACTATTTACAAAGAACGACTCTGGCTCTATGACATCTTTTGCGTATAACATGTATCAAACAAACCTCACAGACTATAAATGGGATATGGACAAAAAGATCATTCAAGCCAAAGTGGGTCCGAATCTTCGTGCACAAACTCCGATTTTCTCAAGTACCAATCCAACCCAAGGGGGTTTGCGTTATGAGGGAAGAAAAGCCGATTACAGTTTAGAAGACTATACCCTCAAAATTGCTGAGATTCCTTATATAGACATCGCAGATTCTCGTTTATTTTTAAAAGATGGCAAGGCTACCATCCGAGCCAATGCAGATATGGATCATTTGGATAGTTCGCGATTGCTTGCGGGTAAAGAAAACAAGTACCACGAAATTTATAAATTGCGCGTTAAGGTCTATGGAAAAAACAAAATCAGAGGAAAGGGCTATTATCAGTATGTTAACAGCCGTGGGGGTAGACAAGAATTTCTGTTGGATAGTGTTATTGTAAATGAAAATCAACGCGTTGAAGGGATTGGCCGTATTTCCGAAGAAAAAGGGTTTACCCTTGACACCAAGATTGGATACAAAGGATTTGCGCAAATCGAAAGCACTGAACCCCTCATTCGCTTTACGGGGTATGTAAAACCCTTGCACACGTTTAACAATATTTATCCTTCTGTTTGGCTTCGTTATAATAGCCGGGTTGACCCAAAAAATGTTGTTTTGTCGCTCTATGACCCGCGTGATAAGGACAATAAAAAACAATTTGTCGGATTGTTTGTGGCCAACGATTCGAGTTATGTATACCCACTTATGTATTCTTGGAAACGCCGTTATTCTGATGATGATGTTACGAATGATACAGGAATTTTTTATTACGACCACAAAACTGAAAGCTTTTTTGCTGGAAGTGAATCACGCTTACTCCATGGGGGGTTAAAAGGAAGCTGGATTCAATTTAATGAAAAAAATCATTCTATTCATGCGGAAGGGCCACTAGATTTCGGTCTTGAATCAGCCAATATTAAATTCAAAAATGCTGGTACTGCAGATCTAAAAGCCGGCGATAGTTCTTTTGTTTTCAATTTGGCCATGATGCTTGATTTTCCGATGCATCCTGATTATAGCAATGCCTTGGTAGAACTCATTGCAGTCAATGGGGGAAATACCACCTCCATCAATACCCCATTTTTTAAGCAGTGTTTGGGAGAAATGATGGACAATGATAAAAATGCCCGTCAGGCGATTTCAAATGTGGAGAAAAATGGAGAATTGACAGGAAAAGACGAAGCAGGATACAAATTTGTTCTCAGTGATGCCACGTTTCGTTGGGACAGTAAACTCAGGGGAATGTATTCCAATGATTTGATTTCTATAGCCAGCATTGCAGGCAAACCCATCAATAAAGACATGAAAGCGATTGTGTTGCTTGAGCATAAGCGAAGCGGTCAGAATATGTATATGTATTTAGATTTGGGAGCCAATGATTACCTCTATATCAATCTTACCAAAACAGTTGCGTATATCTATTGTTCAGACCAAAATATGCAGCAAGTTTTATCCAATACTGCAGACAAAATCAAAGCAGACAATTTCTTTGTAAGGCCAGCAACAGATCGCCAAGTAGATCGCTTTTTACGGCGATTCGAAGAGTAATTTAATAGACAACTCTACTAAGACAGAGTCCTTCTGCAGGAACAGAATGTCCATTTTCTGCACGTTCTGCCTTCATAAACACACGCGTAAATTCTTCTTTACTCATTGTCTCAAGTCCAACTTCAAGTAAGAAACCCACCAAAGAACGAACCATATTTCGTAAAAATCGATTTGAAATAATGGTGAAGGTATATCCAGTATCGGTGCGAATCCATTCGGCTTTAAAAATTGTACAAAGTGGATTTCCATTGGGTATTTCTCCTTTGCAAAAAGCCGTGAAAGGATGCTCTCCAAGAAGGGTGTTTGCACATTCATTCATCTTATCAATATTGGGAGTTTTTGCAGTCCACCAAGAAGTATTGGCTGTAAATGGATTTTTTTGTGAACAGATATGGTATTGGTATTCTCGTTGGATTGCACTGTATCTGGCGTGGAAGCTTGGCTCACAAATTTCGCAAGAAATAACGGCAATTTCATTGGGGAGTAATCGGTTTACGCGGTGGGGAATATTGCTTGGAATGGGGTTCTCGGTTTCGAAATGGGCAAAAAACTGTGAGGCATGAACCCCCGAATCGGTTCTCCCACATCCCACAAGATCTATGGGTTCATCGCAAACCGTACCCAGAACTTTTTGTAGGGTTTCTTGAACACTGGGAGCATTGGTTTGAATTTGCCAGCCACCAAAGGGGGTTCCGATATAAGATAATTCAATTTTATACCGCATGCTACATATTTTCGTACACAATGGCACAGCCTTGCCCGACGCCGACGCACATTGTGGCCAAACCATATTTCAATAGCTTGTTTTGGTTCATATGGTGAAGTAAGGTGGCAGATATTCTTGTCCCAGACGCGCCCAATGGATGTCCAATGGCAATGCTGCCGCCATTTGGGTTTACAATACTGCGGTCTATTTCTAGAGCCATCATACTGGCTAAAACTTGTGAGGCGAAGGCTTCATTCAGTTCGGCTACGTGTAGATCCTTGACACCAATACCCGCATTTTTTAACGCTTTTTTTGTGGCTGGAACAGGGCCCATGCCCATAATGGATGGGTCGACACCGGCTGCCCCGATTCCTGCAATGCGGGCCATGGGATTAAGCCCCAATTGGTTTACCATTTCTTCGGATGCCAAAATACAAATGGCTGCACCATCGTTGATTCCAGAACTGTTTCCGGCTGTAACAGTCCCCCCTTCACGAAAGGCGGCTTCGAGCCCAGACAATATGTTGATCTCACTCAGCCTGGGGTGCTCGTCCGTTTCAAACACCAGCAACTCTCTTTTTTTATGAGAGATGGGGACACCCACAATTTCATGTGAGAATCGCCCTGCATCCTGTGCGTTTTTCCAATTCAATTGGGTTTGATAGGCAAATAAGTCTTGATCTTCACGAGATATCTTAAATTGTTCAGCTACATTTTCGGCTGTCTCACCCATAGAATAGGGATGATACAGGTTAGACAATGTTTTGTTTGTGAATCGCCAGCCTATGGTGGTGTCGTATATTTCTGGTGATCTAGAAAACGGGGTTTCTGCTTTCGCCATTACAAAAGGCGCACGCGTCATGCTTTCTGTTCCGCCCGCCAATATGAGATGGGATTGACCTGAAGCGATGGACATTGCGCCATTCATAATGCTTTGAAGACCAGATGCACACAATCGGTTTACAGTATATCCAGGAATACTTGTGGGCAATCCGGCCAACAAGGTGGCCATTCTGGCAACATTTCGATTGTCTTCACCGGCTTGGTTTGCTGCGCCAAGTATCACTTCATCGATAGCCGTGGGATCGATACTTGGATTTCGCTCCATAATGGCTTTGATAACATGAGCCGCAAGGTCATCTGGACGTGTATTTGCCAACATGCCTCCAAATTTTCCTACTGGCGTTCTTACAATATCGATTACATATACAGCTGTTTTCATTCAGTACAAAATTCAACATTTTTCTATGATTGCAGTCCACAAATTTTATATTTGCCCTTAAGCCACTTTCCCGAGCCAATAATTTCATTCATTTATTTTATTCTGGAGAACCTAAATTTGCCTGCTATTCGTATTGAGTTACCCATTTTTTGTCTTCGCTTTTGTTCAATAAATGCAACTTAAAACCACATAATAACGCTGTGCATAAGAGCATAATCCCTAAAAAAGTGTTTAAAAAAACCACAATTGCCACACTGATATTCTTTCTATTTGTTACTGTCCGGGCACAAAATAGTATCGTATTAGATACCCCGTCAGATACCTCAGATTTAGAGTCATTTGATGAGGTATTGGTTTCTAGTCAGCGGTTCGATCAAAAAAGAAAATACTCTCCACGTCAGATTGAGGTTGTGGGGGCAAAACGTTTGGCAGAGTTACAACCCGCTACCCTTGGAGATGCCTTGATAAACAGTGGACAGGTGTTTGTCCAAAAAAGTCAGATGGGTGGAGGTTCGCCAATTTTGCGGGGTTTTGAAGCTTCGCGTGTTTTGTTGGTGATGGATGGAGTGCGAATCAATAACGCCACGTATAGATCAGGCCATACACAGGATATTATTACCATTGATCCCTTTATTTTGGATCGGATGGAAGTGAATTTCGGATCGGGTTCAACCTTATATGGTTCCGATGCGATGGGAGGGGTATTGTATTTTAAAACCCGTGAAGCGACCGTGGGTAATTTTTTTGTTAAACCGAGTGCCACAGTTCGATACAGTTCGGCCAACTCTTCGCTGATTGGCAATGCGGGCTTGCAGCTTCAATCCCAAAAAGTAGGCGCTATATTTTCATGCACCCGCAGTCAGTTTGGTGATTTGCGCAGCGGAAGCAAAAATTATTCAAATTGGGATACATTTGGGTTATTGCCAAAATATGTCTCACAAATTAATGAAAACGATACAGTATTGGTCAATCCAGATCCTAAAATTCAACAGGGAACGGGGTATACTCAAACCGATATTTTTGCAAAAGTTTCGGCCCAAATGGGAAAGTTTCACCACACAATTAATTTCCAAAACTCGTTTTCGGGTTTGATTCCAAGATACGACCGTTTGTCGCAGTTTAATGCCATGGGTTTGCCTGTATATGGTCGCTGGGATTATGCCCCTCAGCGCCGTGGATTTTTGGGATATCAATTGAAAACAGGAACAAACAAACACAATATTCGTTTGTCTCTTGCGCGGCAGAATACAGCATTGGCCAGGGTAACACGCAATTTTAAGGATATAAATGAGCGGACTCAGCTAGACAAGGTGAAAATGCTTACGCTCAATCTGGATCGGCACGATCAGCTTGCCAATGGCTTGATTTTGAATTCTGGATTAGAATTTGTTTTTAATGGGGTAATTTCTACCGGAATAAATCGAAATATTCTCACAAATACTTTATCAGAAACCCAGCCTAGGTATAGCGATTCTGGTGCCACCACGCAGATGTTTTCTATCTTTGAGCAGATGGTTTACTCCATACAAAAGACCGGAACAGTGATTCAAGTCGGGTTCCGCATGGCCAATTATCGTTTAGAGGCTTTATACTCAAAATCAAATCCTTGGAAATTGCCTTTTTCAGCGATTTCGTTTCAATCAATTGCTCCCAGCTATGATTTGGGTATTACCCAAGAATTGAAAAAGGGATTGATGTTAAAGGCCAGTATTAATCAGGCGTATCGAAATCCCAATATAGATGACATGACCAAGGTTTTTGAATCTCAGCCAGGGAGTAAATTGGTAGTCCCAAACGAAACATTGAAGGCCGAACAGAGTCTCACTGTGGATTTGGGTTTTTTGTGGCGCAAAGACAACCGGTTTGCGTTTGAGGCTGGTTTATTTCATAGCCACGTGCGAGATTTGTTGTTGGATCAGCCAGGTAAATTTAATGGAAAGGATTCCTTTTTATACGATGGTCGTTTGACACCAGTCTATCAAATTGTGAATGTCGCGGTGGCACGTATTTTCGGTTTTTATGCCAATGCAAAAATTAGATTGTACAAACAATTGTGGTTTTCGGGATCTATTTCTGATACAAAAGGCAGATATGCCAAAGCCTTGGGTGCCTATGAGCAGCCATTGGATCATATACCGCCGGTCTTTGGGCAATTGTCTTTGCGATGGAAAGCAAAAGACTGGTTTTTAGAAGGACAGTGCTTATTCAATGGGACGAAAAAGGCAGAAGAGTATTCGAATAGTGGTGAAGACAACCAAAATATGCAACCCATCGGACTGAATGATATTAATGGAGATAAACTCGCAGACGGTTTCAATCCGTCTTGGCAGTGTTGGACTATTCGGGGTGGGTATCAACCCAAATCAGGCTATAACATCGCCTTGTCGCTAGACAATATATTTGATTTGCATTATCGGTATTTTGCCAGTGGTATGAGTGCTTCGGGCAGGAGTATAAACTTGAGTCTAGGGTACCGATTTTGAGTTCTTTAAAGTTGCCTCTTTCCATGGTGAGGGTTCCTTTCATATCTTTGCGACAACAATGGGAAGGGTATTTGAAAAACGAAAGCACACCATGTTTGCTCGATTCGACCGCATGGCCAAGCAGTTTACCCGCTATGGTAAGGAAATCGCAATCGCTGTAAAACAAGGAGGTCCAAACCCCGATTACAATCCAAAATTACGCACAGTTATACAAAACGCAAAAGCCGTAAATATGCCCAAGGATAGGGTAGATGCCGCCATCAAACGCGCCAGTAGTAAAAGTGATTCTGAAAATTATGAAGAAGTTCGATTCGAAGGATACGCTCCCCATGGTGTTGGGGTTCTAGTAGAAACAGCAACCGACAACAATACCCGCACAGTTGCCAATGTGCGTATGCATTTTAATAAAGGTGGAGGGGCAATGGGAAAAACTGGAGCATTGGATTTTATATTCACCAGAAAAGGGGTTATAAAAATCGCAATTATAAGTTTGGGTGTCCGTGATTTAGATGATTTAGAATTGGCGCTTATTGATTGCGGATTGGAGGATATCGCAACGGATGATGATTACGTGTATTTGTATTCTGATTTTTCTGCATTTGGACAATTTCAAAAACATATTGAAGACCAGGGGATTGAAATCACAAGCTCTGAGTTACAATATATACCCAACACATTTGTTGACGTAAATGACGACCAAGCAAAAGAAGTATTGGATCTCATCGATCGATTGGAAGGGGATGACGATGTTCAGAATGTATACCACAACCTGAGGTAAAAAACAACAATCTGGTTTGGAGAACAGGTAAAAAATTGCCTATTTCGGGCATGTTTTGCATTCGATCACTTTTTTATCAAATTGCGCTCGAATTAGAAGACTGCGTTCAGGGGTTACTGGATCATTGGAAACAACCCAAATAGCATGATTCGCATTGCCCTTTTTGAGCACTGTGTCAAACAATACCTTGATTGTCATACTTTCTCCGGGTTTCAGATTTTTTTTTGGATATTTGAGTGTGATGCATCCACAGTCTGGAGATATCTCGTGAATCAATAGCTCGCTTTTCCCGGAATTTGTAAAGACAAATTCGGTTGTTAAAATATCTCCTGCCTCCAATTTGCCAAAATCTTGTCCCAATTTGTTGACCAACAATTTTGCTTGTTTTAACAATTGTTTGGCATTCATTTTAGGAAAGTACTCCTTGTGGTAATAATTGAGATAAATACCCAAATAGGGGGTTGATGGATTGTCGCTTACGATGGGTAATTCAATGACATTAAAACCATAATGTGTGATTTTTTTTGCATCAATTTGGAGGGTTAATTTCCCAGATTCATTGGGTTCAAGGCTAGAAGGAAATCGAAGTATTTTGCAAAAAATCGGTATTTGTGTGGGATCTATGGGGGTAAAGACTGTGGTAAACGGGGTTTCGTTGATGATTCGAATCGTCTGGGTATCTGTTTGATTGCTATAAATTGGATTGAAAGAAAATGAGGCTTGGCTTAGGCTGAGTTTTCCGTAGTCTGGGATTTTGGCTGCGAAGGGGGAAGATTCTTCTTTGACCACATTTCCTACTATGTCTAAATGAACAATTGGTGAAGAGAGGGCATTGGAATAAACCGTAATTGTTTTTTTGAATTCCCCGAGGCGGTTTACCGTTTCATAACTGGCTTCGATAAATCCTGTTTTTCCAGGCAAAATCGTGTCTCTAGTCCAATCGGGGGTGGTGCATCCGCAAGAGGTTTGAACTTGTTGAATAAATAGGGCTTGGTTTCCGGTATTTGTAAAGGGATATTGGTGTTTGGCGAAACCGATGCTTTCCAATAGTGTACCAAAATCGTATGCGTGGTGGTCGAACGAAATTTCGGCCCCTTTGCTTTGGGCAAACACACCCTTGTTGCTCGGTCCAAAAAGAAACAATATAAATAGCAATTGTATTTTCACAAGGGTATAGATGGGTTAAAAAATTTGTCAAAAATAACCACAATTTCACAGACGCAGAAAAAAAGTTGAAGGTTCTACCCATAGGAAGCATATATTTAAATTGCAGTGTGTTAAGGCGAGTAAATGGGCTGTTTTTTGCATTTATTTTCAATTCTTTTCAAATCGAGGCATTTTTTTTTCATGGAGTCTTGATTTTGCCAAGTAATAATCGTAATTTTGCCGTCCTTTTTTAGGAAAAACTATGCCAACTATTCAACAGCTAATTAGAAAGGGTAGACAAGAAACTCTTTGGAAGAGTAAGTCGCCGGCCCTTGATTCTTGCCCCCAACGCAGAGGGGTTTGTACCCGCGTTTATACAACCACTCCGAAGAAACCGAATTCTGCGCTTCGCAAGGTGGCTAGGGTGCGTTTGTCGAATGGAAAAGAAGTGAATGCATATATTCCTGGTGAAGGGCATAACCTACAAGAGCACAGTATTGTTTTGGTGCGTGGCGGAAGGGTTAAAGATCTTCCAGGTGTTCGTTACCACATTGTTCGCGGTGCATTGGATACCGCTGGTGTTGAGGGCCGAAACCAAAGAAGAAGCAAGTACGGAACCAAGAAGCCCAAGGCAAAAAAATAGTTAAGAACCCAACAAAATGAGAAAAGCCCGCGCCAAAAAACGCATATTATTACCCGACCCAAAATTCAACGACGTGGTGGTAAGCCGCTTTGTGAATGGTATGATGTACGATGGCAAAAAATCATTGGCCTACAATATCTTTTATTCTGCCTTAGACATTGTTGAAGGAAAAGTGAGTGAAGAGCCAGGAATAGAGACATTCCGCAAAGCATTAAACAATGTAATGCCTACAGTTGAGGTGAAAGCCCGTCGTGTTGGTGGTTCGACATTTCAAATCCCTACAGAGGTTTCACCCCGTCGCCGCATGGCGGTTGGAATGAAATGGATGATTGGATATGCCCGCAAACGCAATGAGAAATCGATGGCTGAAAAATTGGCTGGAGAAATTTTGTCGGCGTCTCGCAATGAAGGTTCTGCCGTTAAGAAAAAAGAAGATACCCATAAAATGGCCGAGGCCAACAAAGCATTTGCCCACTTTAGAATTTAATAGAATTATACAATAGAATGTCACGCGATTTAGCACTTACAAGAAATATTGGGATAGCCGCTCACATTGACGCAGGTAAAACCACTACGACTGAACGTATTCTGTATTATTCTGGTGTTAACCACAAGATTGGAGAGGTTCATGATGGTGCAGCTACAATGGATTGGATGGCCCAAGAACAGGAGAGAGGGATTACGATCACGTCGGCTGCTACGACAGTTTTTTGGGATTACCGTGGATCTAATTACCACATCAATATCATTGATACGCCTGGTCACGTTGACTTTACTGTAGAGGTGAATCGTTCTCTGCGTGTATTGGATGGATTGGTATTTTTATTTAGTTCGGTTGATGGTGTTGAGCCCCAATCTGAAACCAATTGGCGCTTGGCCAATAATTATAATGTTGCCCGTATTGGTTTTGTAAACAAAATGGATCGTGCGGGTGCCGATTTTTTGAATGTGGTATCTCAGGTAAAAACCATGTTGGGTAGCAATGCAATTCCTTTGCAGCTTCCCATTGGTGCTGAAGACAATTTCAAGGGTGTTGTTGACCTGATCAATTTCAGAGGTATGGTTTGGAATGACAGTGACCTAGGAATGACCTATGACATTATAGATATCCCAGCCGATTTGGTAGAAGAAGCCACTGAATGGAGGGAAAAGCTACTTGAGGCAGTGTCTGAATATGACGATACCCTCATGGAGAAATTCTTTGATGACCCTACTTCTATTACTGAGCGCGAAATATTAAATGCATTGCGTCCTGCAGTAATCGATATGAAAATCGTTCCCATGATGTGCGGTTCAGCGTTTAAGAACAAGGGGGTTCAAACCATGTTGGATATGGTGATGGAATTAATGCCTTCCCCGATAGACAAGGGTGGTGCCAAAGGAACCAACCCCAATACTGGATCCGAATTAATTTTGAAACCAGATTATAAAGAACCTTTTGCTGCATTGGCATTTAAAATTGCAACCGATCCGTATGTTGGCCGTTTGTGTTTTTTACGTGCTTACTCAGGCAAATTAGATGCAGGCTCGTATGTTGTAAACATGCGTACTGGCAATAAAGAAAGAATTTCTCGCTTGTTTCAGATGCATGCCAATAAGCAGAACCCTATAGATTATTTGGGTGCTGGCGATATTGGTGCTGCAGTTGGGTTTAAAGATATCAGAACGGGTGATACACTTTGTTTGGAGGGATTTCCGATTGTATTGGAATCGATGGTATTTCCTGAGCCTGTAATTGGTTTGGCCATTGAGCCTAAAACACAAGTAGATTCAGACAAATTAGGAAATGCATTGTCTAAATTGGCCGAAGAAGATCCTACGTTTCGTGTACATTCAGACCAAGAAACGGGTCAGACCATTATTAGTGGTATGGGTGAATTACACCTGGAGATTATTGTGGATCGCCTAAAGCGTGAATTCAAAGTTGAATGCAATCAAGGTGCGCCTCAAGTTGCCTACAAAGAAGCAATCACCAAAAACACCACCCATAGAGAAACTTACAAGAAACAAACGGGTGGTCGTGGTAAATTTGCAGATATTCAGTTTACCTTGGGTCCAGCGGATGAAACTTTCGTTGGTGAGGGTCTTCAGTTTGTGAATGAAGTAGTGGGTGGGTCTATCCCCCGTGAATTTATTCCTTCAGTAGAAAAAGGGTTTAAGGCTGCCATGGTTAATGGTGTATTGTCTGGGTTCCCGATCGATCGGATTAAAGTTCGCTTATTTGACGGAAGTTTTCATGCGGTGGATTCTGATTCACTTTCGTTTGAAGTTGCAGCCCGTATGGGATTTAGAGATGCAGCAAAGAAGTGTGGTCCGGTATTAATGGAGCCAATAATGAAATTAGAAGTTGTTACTCCCCATGAAAACAGTGGAGATGTAATGGGTGATTTGAACCGTAGACGTGGCCAACTAGAGGGTATCGATGAACGCGCAGGTGCCCAGATCGTGAAAGCCAAGGTGCCATTGAGTGAAATGTTTGGATATGTTACAACATTGAGAACCATTACCTCGGGTCGTGCAACCTCCTCTATGGAATTTAGCCATTATGCTGAAACTCCAAAGGCAATTGCAGAAGAAGTCTTAAAAAAAGTAAACGCTAGTAGTTAATTAAATATAAAATGCTAAGTCAGAGAATCAGAATAAAACTCAAGTCTTTCGACCACAATCTAATCGACAAATCTGCCGAAAAGATTGTGAAGGCCGTTAAGACCACTGGGGTCGTGGTAAGTGGTCCAGTGCCACTTCCAACACGAAAGAGAATTTTCACTGTGTTGCGCTCACCCCACGTAAACAAAAAAGCCAGGGAGCAGTTTCAGTATTGCACCTATCAGCGTTTGATCGACATATTTAATGGATCAACCAAAACAGTTGATGCTTTGATGAAGATAGAATTGCCGAGCGGTGTTGAAGTGGAAATTAAATTGTAAGAAGAAGAAGCCATGAACGGAATAATCGGAAAAAAATTGGGAATGACCACCATCTTCAGCGAAGCGGGCAAGCGGATAGCTTGTACTGTTGTTGAAGCGGGTCCTTGCGTTGTTACCCAGGTAAAAACCTTAGATACAGATGGCTATGAGGCAATCCAATTGTCTTGGGGAGATAAAAAAGACAAGCATACATCTTCTGCAATGAAAGGCCATTTTGCGAAAGCCAAAACCTCTCCTAAAAGAACGGTAATTGAATTCCGAGATGTTGAATCAGGTTCAACCTTGGGTTCTATTATTGATGTTGGCTTATTCGAATTGGGTGAATATGTAAGTGTTGTAGGAAAAGCCAAAGGCAAGGGGTTTCAAGGTGTTGTTAAGCGCCACGGTTTTGCTGGAGTGGGTGAAGCTACACACGGACAACACAATCGTTTACGTGCACCAGGTTCGATTGGGGCTTGTTCTTTTCCCGGTCGTGTATTCAAAGGAATGCGCATGGCAGGCCGTACAGGTGGCAATCGTGTAAAAATTCAAAACCTAGAGGTTTTGAAAATAGATGTAGAAAGAAACTTGCTCGTAGTCAAAGGAGCGGTTCCAGGATACAATGGTTCAACCATAATAATAGAGCGTTAATCTTATGGAAATCAAGGTATTAAACAATCAAGGTGCCGAAACAGGCAGAACGGTTACTCTCTCCGAATCTGTATTCGGGGTGAGTCCTAACGACCATGCAATCTATTTGGATGTGAAGCAATTCTTGGCCAATCAGCGGCAAGGAACCCACAAAACAAAAGAAAAAAAGGAAATTTACCATTCAACACGCAAAGTACTGCGTCAAAAAGGGACTGGTGGTGCCCGTCACGGTTCATTGAAAGCCGGTATTTATGTTGGTGGTGCCCGAATTCACGGTCCACGTCCCCGCGACTATTCATTTAAATTAAACAAAAAATTAAAGCGGGTTGCTCGTTTGTCGGCCCTTTCATACAAAGCCTCATCAAACAATATTTTGGTCGTTGAGGACTTCGACTTGGCTACTCCCAAAACATCAGCATTCATGAATATTTTGAAGGCACTGAATGTAAGCGGACGAACGCTTTTTGTTACACCCGATGCCCAAAAGAATCTTGTTTTATCGGCCCGCAATATCGAAGGGAATACAATCATGCGTGCTTGCGATGTAAACACCTATGAAGTAATGAAGGCTGCAAAGTTGATTATTACCGAAAATTCCATTGCTAAAATTCAGGAGGCACATACAAAATGATACTTAAAAGACCATTGATTAGTGAGAAGATGACTACCCTCATGGATAAACGCGGACAATACGGTTTCGTTGTTGACACGATGTCAACCAAAGACGAAATTAAAAAAGCTGTGGAACAATTCTATGCAGTAGAGGTAGCATCTGTTAACACTATGATACAACGGGGGAAGTCGCGTCGTAACCGTCGCACAGGCCAAATCTCCGGATATACTGCAAAGTATAAAAAGGCAATTATCACACTGAAAGAAGGGTTTAACATAGACTTTTACCAAAACATCTAATCATGGCAGTACGTCGTCTAAATCCCACCACGCCAGGTCAACGCTTTAGGGTTGCCAATGCGTTTGCAGAAATCACTGCCAGCAAGCCCGAAAAAAGTTTGTTGTTATCATTGAGCAAGTCTGGTGGTCGAAACAATCAAGGAAGAACTACATCACGGTATATCGGTGGTGGTCATAAGCGTCGTTACCGTATCATTGACTTCAAGCGGAATAACCATGGAGTTGTTGGAGAGGTATTGACCGTTGAATACGATCCCAATCGCAGTGCATTTATTGCGTTGGTAAAATTCGATGATGAAAAACGTTACATTATTGCACCTGCTGGATTAAAAGTAGGTCAAAAAATTGAGCAAGGTCCTGGTGTTTCTCCTGATGTGGGCAATGCTTTGCCTTTGGCAGAAATTCCATTGGGATCCTTGGTGCACAACATCGAAATGAGTCCAGGTCAAGGTGCTAAGATTTGCCGCAGTGCAGGGTCTTATGCCCAATTGATGGCCCGTGAAGGAAAATACGCTGCCATTAAATTACCCTCAGGCGAAAGTCGCCTTATACTTGCCACTTGCCTTGCAACATTGGGTTCAGTGGGAAACCAAGAGCATAGCCAAGAACGCAAAGGAAAAGCAGGACGTTCTCGTTGGTTGGGTATCCGCCCCCGTGTTCGTCCGACTGCAATGAACCCTGTTGATCATCCAATGGGTGGTGGTGAAGGCCGAAACAAAGGCGGACAGCCAAGATCTAGAAACCTCATATATTCTCAAGGACAAAAGACGCGGTCTTCCAAAAAAAACAGCAGTAAAATGATCCTCGAAAAAAGAAAATCAATTCGCAACAATTAATAAATAAACAGAACCATGGCAAGATCCATAAAAAAAGGTCCATTTGTAGACGTAAAATTGTTTAGCAAGGTTGCAGTATTGAATGATAGCAATAAAAAATCTGTCCTTAAAACTTGGTCTAGAAGAAGTTTGATTATTCCCGATTTTGTTGGCCACACATTTGCTGTTCACAACGGCAATAAATTTATTCCTGTATACGTAACAGAGAATATGGTCGGTCATAAACTGGGTGAATTTGCTCCAACTAGAACATTTAAAGGCCACGGTAAATAATATACACAATAGTGATGGAAGCAAAAGCAATTTTAAGAAACTGTCCGTTATCACCGCGCAAAATGCGTTTGGTAGCCGACGTAGTAAGGGGACAACGTGTAGAGCTTGCCTTGAATATTCTTCAGTGGAATCAAAAGCCAACCTATGCCATATACCTGTCTAAGTTAATCAAAAGCGCTATCGCGAATTGGGGACAATCCAATACGGGTGAGCGAATTGAAGACAGCAATTTATTTGTTAAATCAATTATGGTTGATGGTGGTATTGTTGTAAAAAGGCTCAGGACAGCACCCCAAGGAAGGGGTCATCGCCAACGCAAGCGCACCAATCATGTAACCATTGTGATTGATAGCTTGAAGAAAAATGAAGTTGAAACCGTTAACGAATAATAAGAATAGTAGTATAACATATGGGACAAAAGATTAACCCAATAGGATTGCGTTTAGGAATCATCCGTGGTTGGGACTCCAATTGGTTTGGAGGAAAAGATTACGGTGATAAGCTCGTTGAAGACGAAAAAATTCGCAAATACATGCGTGTGCGTATTCCAAGAGGGGGTATTGCACGGGTTGTGATAGAGCGAACCCTGAAACGGATAACACTTACTATTCATACAAGCCGTCCAGGAATTGTTATTGGAAAGGGTGGTGCTGAAGTGGATGCAATTCGCGAGGAAATTAAGAAGATTACGGGTAAAGATATACAGATCAATATCAGCGAGATTAAACGTCCTGAATTGGATGCTCGCTTGGTAGGAGAAAATATCGCACAACAAATCGAAAATCGTTTTTCATACAAAAGAGCTATTAAGAATGCCATTCAAACCACTATGAAAATGGGTGCTGAAGGTATTAAAGTTCGTATTAGTGGTCGTTTAAATGGGGGTGAAATTGCACGTTCCGAGATGTATAAAGATGGAAGAACCCCACTGCATACACTTCGTGCCAATATCGATTATGCATTGGCAGAAGCACAAACGGTTTACGGAAAAATTGGAATTAAGGTGTGGGTGTGCAAGGGTGAAATTTATGGCAAAGTTGATTTGTCACCCCAAGTAGAACCAGAGCGTCGTCGTGAAGGCGGTGGTGCACCTGGCGGAAGACCAGATCGCAGAGACAGGGGTGGAGATCGCAATAGAGGTGGAGATCGTAATGGTGGCCCAGGTGGCGACCGCAGTGCAGGAGAACGCCGTAAAAGGCAGAATTAATAAGGAGAATTGAGCTATGCTGAGTCCGAAAAGAACAAAATTTAGAAAACAACACAAAGGACGTGTGAAAGGAATCGCTACGCGTGGGCATCTTATTGCATATGGTAGCTTTGGTTTGAAGTCATTGGAACCATCTTGGATTACCTCTCGTCAAATAGAAGCAGCCCGTATTGCACTCACACGTTATTTAAAACGTGAAGGTCAGGTATGGATTCGCATATTCCCAGACAAACCCATTACCAAAAAACCGGCAGAGGTTCGTATGGGTAAGGGTAAAGGTGCGCCTGAGTATTGGGTAGCCGTAGTTAAACCGGGTACAATTATGTTTGAGGCAGGGGGTATCCCACTAGAGATTGCAAAGGAAGGCATGCGATTGGCTGCCCAAAAATTGCCCATTGCCTGCAATTTTGTTGTACGTCCAGACCATAATGAGGAGAACTAATCCATGAAATACGAAGATATAAAAGCACTTCCCAACAAAGAACTTGTAGAGCGCTACAAGGAGGAGAAGAGCCGATTAATAAAAATGAGATTTCAAAATGCGGTTTCTCAAATCGAGAATCCCCATAAGATGAAAGAAGCAAAAAAAGACGTAGCCCGTTTTATGACAGAGTTGAATGCCCGTAGGCATGAGGCTGAAATGAATGCCCAAGAGAGGAAAATGAATCAAAGCCAAGAAAACTAATGGAAACGGTAAGAAACGCTAGAAAAGAAATTGTAGGTGTTGTGGCCAGTGCCAAGATGGATAAAACCATTGTGGTTTCTGTAGTTCGCAACGTAAAACATCCCAAATATGGTAAATACTTCAAAAAGACCAAGAAGTATACCGCTCATGACGAGGCCAATACCTGTGCCGAGAACGATATTGTTCGCATAATGGAAACCCGTCCCTTGAGTAAGACAAAGCGGTTTAGATTAATAGAAATCGTAGAAAAAGCGAAATAAAATGGTACAGCAAGAATCAAGATTAAAAGTTGCCGATAACAGCGGAGCAAAAGAAGTTCTTTGCATTCGTGTTTTGGGTGGAACAGGCCGCAGGTATGCCAGTATTGGCGACAAAATTGTTGTTTCAGTGAAGGCGGCAATACCGGGTAGCAATGTTAAAAAAGGATCTGTGTCTAAAGCAGTGGTTGTCCGTGTTAAGAAAGAAATTCGCAGATCAGATGGATCATATATTCGCTTTGACGAAAATAGTTGTGTGTTGTTAACCAACACTGATGAACCTAGAGGAACCCGTATTTTTGGACCTGTTGCTAGGGAATTGCGTGACAAGCAGTTTATGAAAATTGTTTCTTTGGCCCCTGAAGTACTATAAAAATGGCTATAAAAGTAAATCGCAAATTAAAATTGCATCTGAAGAAAGGCGATACTGTAAAAGTGTTAGCAGGGGATGATAAAGGTAAAACAGGCAAAATTTTGCGTGTATTGCCTGCGGCACAGCGTGCTTTGGTTGAGGGGGTAAATTTTGTTACCAAACATTATAAACCCAGCGCACAAAACACAGCCGGCCGTATCGCAAAAATCGAAGCACCAATTCACATATCTAATTTGAAATTGGTTCTTGGTACGAATGCTACCCGTGTTGGTCGCAAGTTAAACGAATCTGGTAAATTGCAGCGTTTTGCAAAAACCACTGGAGAATATATTAATTGATAAAACCATGAGCTACGTTCCAAGGTTACATAGAAAATACAAAGAAGAAGTATTGAGCGGGATGATGACAAAATTCGCTTACAAAAATGCCATGCAAATTCCGCAGATTCAGAAAGTTGTTCTCAATCAAGGGGTAGGTGCTGCGGTAAATGATAAAAAATTGGTTGATGCCGCTGTTGATGAGATGTCAAAAATCACGGGTCAAAAAGCCCAAGCCACATTTTCTAAAAAGGCAATTTCGAATTTTAAATTGCGTGAAAAAATGCCAATTGGTGCGAAGGTTACCTTGCGCAATGACCGCATGTATGATTTTTTGGACCGATTGATTACGATTTCATTGCCCCGTGTGCGTGATTTTCAAGGCTTAAATTCTAAGGGATTTGATGGCCGGGGTAATTTTACCATGGGCGTAACCGAACAAATCATTTTTCCTGAAATAGACATTGACAAAGTAAACAAAATTACGGGTATGGATGTAACGATTGTTACCTCATCAAAAACGGATGAAGAGTGTTTAGAGTTGTTAAAATTGTTGGGGTTTCCCTTTAAAATAAAATAAGAGATGGCAAAAGAATCAATGAAGGCCAGACAGCGTAAACGTGAAACCATGGTAGCACGTTATGCTGAGAAGCGCGCCAAATTAAAAGCTGAGGGCAATTACGATGCCTTGCAAGCAATTCCCCGCAATGCTTCACCAGTGCGTTTGCGCAACCGTTGCAAGTTGACCGGACGTCCCCGTGGCTATATGAGAATATTTGGCATTTGTCGGAATCAGTTTCGTCAATTGGCAAGTGAAGGCAAAATTCCAGGAGTAACCAAATCAAGTTGGTAAAATATACAAATAGATGACAGATCCCATTGCAGATTTTCTAACCCGCTTGCGCAATGCCGCAAAAGCCAATCACCGTGTGGTTGAAATACCCTCTAGTAATATTAAAAAGGAGATGACCCGTGTTCTTTATGAAAAAGGGTATATCCTAAAATATAAATTCGAAGAAACTACCAACCACCAAGGGGTAATTAAAATAGCATTGAAATATCACAACCAAACCAAACAATGTGCAATCACCACATTGAAACGAGTGAGTACACCCGGTTTGCGACGGTATTCTCATGTGATAAATATTCCAAAGGTGCTCAATGGATTGGGGGTTGCCATTATAACCACGTCTAAAGGAGTGATGACCGATAAAGAGGCGCGATTATTGGGTATTGGAGGAGAAATTTTATGTTTTGTATCATAATTAAATAATAAAAATAAGAATGTCACGCGTAGGAAAAATGCCCATTGCCATTCCATCCGGAGTTACAGTTGATGTAATAAACGATGTTGTGGTGGCCAAGGGTCCAAAAGGAGAAGTGTCACAGGCAATCACAGACGGTATCAGCATTGATATTACTGATGGTGTTTTGACAGTAAATCGCCCCAGCGAAAGTAAGCAGCACAGAGCCCTTCACGGCTTGTACCGTGCCCTTATAAACAACATGCTCGTTGGCGTAAGTCAGGGTCATAATGTTCGTCAGGAGTTGATTGGTGTTGGTTACAAAGTTTCTAACGAGGGAAATCGTGTAGAATTTGTTTTGGGGTATTCTCACAAAATAATGTTAGAAATCCCCAAGGAAATTAAAGTGATTACTGAAACATTAAAGGGTCAGCCCCCAGCGATTATGATGGAATGTGCTGACAAGCAACTCTTGGGTCAGATTGCGGCAAAGATTCGCTCTTTCCGTAAGCCCGAGCCATACAAAGGAAAGGGTATTCGTTTTGCGGGTGAGGTATTGCGTAAAAAGGCAGGAAAATCTGCTGCTAAAAAATAAGGAGTACAGGTAAAATGGCATACACTAAGAAAATCAATAAGAAAAATAAGATTAAACGCAGAATACGTGGCAGGCTGTCTGGTACAGCTGCGCGACCTCGCTTGAGTGTTTTTAGAAGCAACGCTGAAATATATGCCCAAATAATTGACGATACAAACGGCGTAACATTGGCTGCAGCATCGTCTCGTGAAGCAAGTATAACGGTTGTAAAAGATACAAAAGTTGCAATTGCCGGCATCGTGGGTAAAACCATTGCCAGTCGTGCCATTGAAGCGGGTATCAAGTCGGTAGTTTTTGATCGTGGAGGAAATTTATACCACGGCCGTGTTAAATGTTTGGCTGAGGGTGCTCGTGAGGGTGGACTAGAATTTTAAAAAATAAAAAATATGTTGAACAATATAGTAAGGGTTAGACCCAATGAGTTAATATTAACGGAAAAGGTGGTTGCCATTAACCGGGTTGCGAAGGTAACAAAGGGTGGCCGAACCTTTAATTTTACTGCATTGGTTGTAGTTGGAAATGGAAAAGGTGTTGTTGGTCACGGTTTGGGTAAAGCGGGTGAAGTAATGGATGCAATTAATAAAGGAATTGAGGATGCGAAAAAAAATCTAATTAAGGTTCCTGTTATTAATGGTACAGTCCCCCACGATCAGATTGGGAAATTTGGTGGGGGACATATTTTTCTAAAACCTGCCGCCCATGGAACAGGTGTTATTGCTGGTGGTGCAATGCGTGCAGTATTAGAAAGTGCAGGTGTTACCGATGTATTGGCAAAGTCTAAAGGGTCTTCCAATCCGCACAACGTGGTAAAAGCTACCTTTGACGCCCTAATCAAAATGAGGGATCCGATTACTATCGCCCAGTTGCGCGGTATCACTATGAAAAAAGTATTTAATGGTTAAGGTTATGTCTAAAGTAAAAATCACACAAGTAAAAAGTGGCATTGGATATCCCAAAAATCAAAAAGCTACACTCAAGGCTTTGGGACTGAATAAGATGCACGCGAGCCGCGTTTTGGAGTTAAATCCTTCAACACAAGGCATGGTGCGCACGGTAACCCATTTATTAAAAGTTGAAAACGCTGATTAAATAAGAATATGAATCTTAGCAATTTAAAACCGGCAGACGGATCTATTAAAAACCGCAAGAGAATTGGCCGTGGTCAAGGATCTGGTCGGGGTGGAACTTCTACAAAAGGTCACAAAGGAGCGCAATCGCGCACAGGGTACAGCCGAAAAATCGGTTTTGAAGGTGGTCAGATGCCTTTACAACGCCGTATTCCCAAGGGGGGCTTTAAAAATATCAACCGCATGGAATATGCGGCAATCAATTTGGATGTTTTGCAGCAATTGGCCGAAACGGGAGGTGTCAAGAAAATTGACCAACAGTTTCTAATTGGAAGTCACTTGGTAAACAAAAGAGAATTGATCAAAGTATTGGGTCGCGGCGAGATAACCCTTGCGCTGGAAGTGCATGCACACAAATTCAGCAATACTGCCAAACTTGCCATTCAAAATGCGGGAGGAACTACCCATATTATCAAACTTTCGAATGCCCCAATAACCATTACTGCTGAAACCACAGTTGGTGAGGCTTAAGGAAAAAAACATGAAGAAGCTGATTGAAACAATCAAACATATTTGGTCAATCGAGGAACTCCGCAAGCGCATTGTGTATACAATTTCTTTATTGGTAATTTACCGATTGGGTTCTTATGTTATACTTCCAGGTATTGACAGTGAATTGTTGGAAGGGTTAAACGACCAAACCAAAAACAATATTCTTGGTCTAATCAATACCTTCGCGGGTGGTGCTTTTGGCCGGGGTGCGATTTTTGCCTTGGGTATCATGCCCTATATTTCAGCTTCAATCTTTATGCAATTATTCTCAATTGCGATCCCTGCTTTTCAGCGAATGCAAAAAGAGGGGGAAGAAGGCCGACGTAAAATTAACCAATACACCCGTATTCTTACCATTGCATTTACCGTGGTTCAAGCCTTCGGATACCTTGGTAATATTGCCAATACTCCCGGAAACAGCAATGCCTTATTGTACAATTACTCAGATGTGTTATCAAAGGAAATGTTTATGATTACCAACGTTTTCCTTCTCACCGCAGGAACAATGTTTACCATGTGGTTGGGGGAGCGTATTACAGATAGGGGTTTGGGAAATGGTATAAGTTTATTAATCATGGTTGGAATTATCGCCAGAATGCCCTCTGCATTGTTGAGCGAATTGATATTCAAATTTCAAGGTGCTGGTTTTATTTTGTTTATCCTTGAGATGGTCATATGGTTTATGGTTATTTTGGGGGTTATTATGTTGACACAGGGAACCCGTAAAATCACAATCAACTATGCCAAGCGGGTTGTGGGGAACAGGCAATATGGGGGTGCTCGTCAATATTTGCCGATTAAAATTCTCTCTGCCGGTGTGATGCCAATCATCTTTGCACAAGCCATTTTGTTCTTGCCAGCAACCATTGGAAGTTTTTATGCCGAAACAGGGGCTCCAGAGTGGCTTTTAAGTTTGATGAATCCCAATGGATTGTGGCATAATGTAACCTTGGTCTTTCTTATTGTTGTGTTTACGTATTTTTATACAGCGATCATATTTAATCCTGTTCAAATGTCAGACGACATGAAGCGAAACAATGGGTTTATACCCGGAATTAAACCCGGTAAGAATACAGCGAATTTTATTGACGGTGTAATCTCTAAGATCACATTGCCTGGAGCTATTTTTATTAGTTTGGTGGCTATTTTGCCCACCATGGCAGTTTTATGTGGGGTCAATACAGAGTTTAGCCAGTTTTTTGGAGGCACCAGTTTATTGATATTAGTGGGTGTTGTATTGGATACGTTGCAACAAATCGATAGCCATTTGCTTATGCGCAAATACGATGGTTTGATGAGCGGCGGAGGAAAAATGAAAGGAAGGATAACGAATCAGTATAGTCAGGTTGATTTTTAACAAAAAAAATTGTAAATTCGCAACCCTTTAAAGATGTCCAAGCAAGATGCAATAAAACAAGATGGATTGATAACGGAAGCGTTGTCCAACGCCATGTTTCGTGTCAAATTGCAAAATGGACACGAAATAATTGCAACCATTTCAGGAAAGATGCGCATGCATTATATCCGTATCCTGCCTGGAGATCGCGTACAAGTTGAAATGTCACCTTATGATTTAACCAGGGGTCGTATTGCATATAGATATAAGTAAGACAATGAAAGTAAGAACAGCAGTAAAAAAACGCAGTGTAGACTGCAAAATCGTACGCCGCAAGGGAAAGGTGTATGTTATTAATAAGAAAAACCCACGTTTTAAGCAAAGACAAGGATAAGCGATATGGCTAGGATAGCAGGAATTGATCTCCCAAAAAATAAAAGAGGCGTTATTGGCCTAACTTATATCTACGGTGTAGGCACCAGCCGCGCTGCGAAGATTTTAAACCAGGCTGGAATCAGCCACGATAAAAAGGTAAATGAATGGAATGATGATGAGTTGGCTTCAATACGAAATTTTATTTCTTCAAATATCAAAACTGAAGGTGAATTGCGTTCTGAAGTTCAGCTGAATATTAAGCGTTTAATGGATATTGGTTGTTATCGTGGACAAAGACACCGTAAAGGCCTACCGGTTCGTGGACAAAGAACCAGTACAAATGCCCGTACCCGCAAAGGCAAAAGAAAAACTGTTGCTGGAAAGAAGAAAGTTACCAAGTAATTTATAGTATCACAGATAGATATGGCAAATACCAATAAGAAAAAAGTACAAAAGAAGAAGGTCAAGGTTGATTCAGTCGGCCAGGTGCATATCCGCGCCACCTTCAACAATATTATTATTTCTGTCACCAATATTGAGGGGCAGGTTATTAGTTGGGCTTCTGCTGGTAAAATGGGATTTAGGGGATCAAAGAAAAACACACCCTATGCCGCCCAGGTATCCTCTTTAAATTGTGCTAAGGTAGCGTACGATGCTGGTTTGAGAAAAGTAGAGGTATTTGTTAAAGGACCCGGTAGCGGTAGAGATAGTGCTATTCGCAATTTGCAGACAGTAGGCTTAGAGGTAGTGTCTATCACAGATATTACACCAATGCCCCACAATGGTTGTCGTCCCCCTAAGCGTAGAAGAGTTTAATTTTATTAGAAAAATCAATGGCAAGATATACAGGTCCAAAATCAAAGGTTGCCCGTCGTTTCAAAGAAGCGATTTTCGGTAAAGACAAGGCGTTGGAAAAAAAGCCCTACGGCCCAGGTCAGCACGGAAATTCTCGTCGCAAACCCAAAAAATCAGAATATTCAGTTCAGTTGGCTGAAAAGCAAAAGGCCAAATACACGTATGGTGTTTTGGAAAAACAGTTTCGCAATACGTTCAAACGCGCTGCTGCGAAAAAGGGAATCACAGGTGAAAACTTGTTAAAATTTTTAGAGGCGCGTTTAGACAATGCGGTATACCGTATGGGAATAGCCCCTACACGCCGTGCTGCTCGGCAGCTTGTTTCTCATTGTCACATTATTGTAAATGGTGAAGTGCTTAATATTCCTAGCTGTCAATTGAAGCCTGGAGATGTTGTTGCAGTCCGTGAACGCTCTAAATCACTAGAGGTGATTACGGATTCTGTAAGCAAGGTGGGAAGCCGTTTTAGCTGGATTGATTGGAATGGGAATGAGATGGCGGGTACTTTTTTGACCTATCCAGAGCGTTCAGAAATTCCTGAGAATATCAAAGAACAATTGATTGTAGAACTTTATAGCAAATAATTAATAAAAAATATATGGGTGTTATACCTTTTCAAAAACCGAATAAAGTGGTGATGCACAAAGCCACCGACTTTCATGGATTGTTCGAATTCTCTCCTTTGGAAAAAGGGTATGGTGTTACAATTGGAAACGCTATGCGCAGAATTCTTCTTTCTTCATTGGAGGGTTATGCGATTACCTCGACTAAAATTCAGGGTGTCGATCATGAATATTCTACCATCAAGGGCGTATTAGAAGATGCTGTAGAAATGGTTTTAAATTTAAAGCAAGTTCGTTTTAAATCAAACTCTTCAACTGATGACCAAGAAAAAATCTTTATCAATATCAAAGGTAAAGATCAATTTTTGGCAGGTGACATCGGTCGGTATACCAATGCCTTCAATATTCTAAACCCAGAGTTGGTTATCTGTACTATGGAGCCAACTGTCAATTTGGAATTGGAAATTACAGTTGGAAAAGGCCGCGGGTATGTTCCTGCTGAAGAAAACAAATCCAAGGACGCCATTATTGGAACCATCGCAATTGATTCAATTTATACACCTATCCGCAATGTTAAATACAGTGTTGAGGATTTTCGTGTAGAGCAGCGTACAGATTATGAAAAACTTATTATTGAATTGAATACCGATGGCAGCATTCATCCCGAAGAGGCGATGAAAGAAGCTGCCAAAATTTTAATTCAACATTTTGTATTGTTTAGCGATGAGAATATTATGCCCGAGTCAAAAGCCAGTAAGGCGGTTGAAGAAGTGGATGAGGGATTCTTATCAATGCGTAAAATATTAAAAACACCACTTGCTGATTTGGATCTTTCTGTCCGGGCTTACAATTGTTTGAAGGCTGCCGAAATTAGAACATTGGGCGAATTGGTAAATTATCATATTGATGACCTTTTAAAATTCAGAAACTTTGGCAAGAAGTCATTGTCTGAATTGGAAGAATTTGTTCGTGACAAGGGATTGCACTTTGGCATGGACGTAGCCAGATACAATATCACAGAAGATTAATTAAGAAATGAGACACGGGAAGAAAATCAATCATTTGGGAAGAACCTCTTCACATCGTGCTGCGATGTTGTCGAATATGGCTTCTTCTTTAATAATGCACAAGCGGATTGTTACCACTGTAGCAAAGGCAAAAGCCCTTAGGGTTTTCCTAGAGCCGATCATTACCCGTAGCAAAGATGCCACTACCCATAATTACCGTACTGCATTTGCCTACTTAAAAGATAAGGTTGCAGTTACAGAATTGTTTACGATAGTTGGAGAGAAGGTTGCAAGTCGCCCCGGTGGATATACCCGCATTTTAAAAACGGGCAACCGTGCGGGTGACAATGCGGAAATGGCGATGATTGAATTGGTTGATTTTAACGAATTATTCGTAGGATTTAATGTTGACAAGAAAAAAGCTTTTACCCGTCGATCTCGCCGAGGTGGAGCCATATCAAAATCAACGTCAAGCAATCTAGAGGTAATTTCTGATGCAACTGTTATCGATTCTACTGTGGAAGAAATCACCGCTGTGGAAGAAATCACCGCTGTGGAAGAAATCACTGCTGTGGAAGAAATCACTG